>CAZDKO010000023.1:0-31443 GCA_964506075.1 uncultured bacterium | reverse complement strand
AGCCAGAATGGGTAGGTACCAAAGTGGCCAAATGGATCAGACTGTAAATCTGACGGTGTATACCTTCGGAGGTTCGAATCCTCCCCTGCCCACCAGTTTTTCGTTTTACGTGTAAAGTGTTAAGTGTAAAGACCGCGGGCCATATTTTGTTTGAAGAGTAAAATTATCATTATATTTTCACTTAACACGTTACACGTAACACGATAAAGCGGGCGTAGTTCAGTGGTAGAACGGCAGCCTTCCAAGCTGCTCACGTGAGTTCGATTCTCATCGCCCGCTCCATAAGTTATTATCTGGGAATAATTTATATAGTAATTTAATATATATCAAAATAAGCTGAACGGTAAGAAAATTTACTTGACATTTTCTCTATATTCTGGTAGATAATAGGTTCGTTTTGTTTATATTTGCTGAGCGGGTCAAAAGTGAATTTGCCCTTGTAGCTCAGTTGGCAGAGCGCGTCCTTGGTAAGGACGAGGTCACCGGTTCAATCCCGGTCGAGGGCTCCAGGCAGATTAAATTGAAGAATATATAATTCAAGAAGGAGGTAAAAAATGGCAAAAGAAAAGTTTATACGTACCAAGCCGCACGTAAATATTGGTACAATTGGGCACGTAGATCATGGGAAAACGACCTTGACGGCCGCCATTACTACAATTTTATCCAAGAAAGGACAGGCTCAAGCGAGGAAAGTGGATGAAATTGATAATGCCCCTGAGGAAAAGGCGCGGGGGTTAACCATCGCTATTGCCCACGTTGAATATGAAACTGATAAACGCCATTATGCTCACATAGATTGTCCCGGGCACGCTGATTACGTTAAAAATATGATTACCGGTGCCGCTCAGATGGATGGAACCATTCTGGTAGTCAGTGCGGCTGATGGACCGATGCCGCAGACCCGTGAGCACATCCTTCTTGCCCGTCAGGTCGGGGTGCCTTATATTGTCGTTTTCTTAAATAAAGTTGATATGGTGGATGATAAAGAGCTTTTAGACCTGGTAGAGCTGGAAGTAAGGGATTTGCTTAGTAAATATGAATTTCCTGGAGATAAAACCCCGATTATTAAAGGGTCGGCGGTTAAAGCCCTAGCTGCCGGAGTGGAAGGGAAAATAGATTCCCCGGACTGTGCTCCTATTTTTGAGTTATTGAATGCTATTGATTCTTACATTCCTGACCCGAAACGTGACGTTGATAAACCGTTTTTAATGAGCGTAGAGGATATTTTCAGCATTACCGGCCGGGGAACGGTAGCTACCGGCAGGGTTGAGAGAGGTAAGGTAAAAGTGGGTGATGAAGTAGAAGTGGTTGGAATCCGCCCGACCAAAAAAACTGTGGTTACCGGTGTAGAAATGTTCCGCAAGATTCTGGATGAAGCTGAAGCGGGAGATAACGTTGGTCTTCTTCTTAGAGGAATAGAAAAAGAGGACATTGAAAGAGGACAGGTTATTGCTAAACCGGGGACAATTACACCCCATACAAAATTTAAGAGCCAGGTTTATATTCTGGCTAAAGAAGAAGGTGGTCGTCACACGCCTTTCTTTAAAGGATACCGTCCGCAATTCTATTTCCGGACTACAGACGTTACTGGTGTGGTTAAACTCCCTGAAGGCGTAGAAATGGTTATGCCGGGAGATAATGTTAATTTAGAGGTTGAACTGATTACCCCCATTGCTATGGAAAAAGAACTTCGTTTTGCTATTAGAGAAGGCGGCCATACTGTTGGAGCCGGGGTAATTAGTGAAATTATTGAATAAATTATGCGCGAGATTATTACTTTAGCTTGTAGTGAGTGTAAGCAGCGGAATTATACGAACACAAGAAATAAGAAAAAGCATCCGGCAAAACTGGAAATAAAAAAATACTGTAGATTTTGCCGGAAGAGAACACTTCATAAAGAGATTAAGTAGGTAATCAGAGCCCCTGCTTTATTTGTCCTAATTATACAATAGGAGCGTTGGTTAATGGTAAACCACCGGTCTCCAAAACCGGGACTGCGGGTTCGATTCCTGCCGCTCCTGCCATTTAAAATCTATAGGTAAAAGAATGAATCTGGCTGGAATTAAAAGATATTTTAAAGAGGTTCAATTAGAATTCAAAAAGGTGACCTGGCCGAGTAGAAAAGAATTGATGGCTTCCACTATAGTGGTTATTATCGCTATAGCAGTGATAGCGGTTATCCTTGGTATTTTTGATTTTTTACTTTCCCGGGGCATGAGTATTTTATTACAGATATAAATCGTTATGACTAAAAAATGGTATGTTATCCACACTCATTCAGGTTGTGAAAGCAAGGTTAAGGAAGCTATTCTTAATCAGGCTAAAGTGAAAGATATGGAGGAATCTATATCTCAGATTCTTATTCCGACGGAAAAGGTTTCTGAGGTTAAAGACGGGGAAAAGAAGATTACCAACCGGAAATTTTTCCCGGGTTATATTCTCATAGAAATGGAGATGTCGGAAAAAAGCTGGTATCTAATCAGAAATACGCAGGGAATAACCGGTTTTGTCGGGGCCCGGAAGAAACCGATTGCCCTGGATGAAAATGAAGTTCAAAATATAGTTAAACAAATGGAAGAAAAGAAGCAGGTGCCTAAACCAAAAGTGCATTTTGAACTCGGGGAAAATGTGAAAATTATCAAGGGGCCTTTTACCAATTTTAATGGCATGGTTGATGAAGTTTATCCGGATAAAGGGAAAATTAAACTTATTGTGACCATATTTGGGCGCTCTACACCGGTTGAATTAGAATACTGGCAGGTAGAACGTATTTAATACATTTGAAAAATCTATAGAAGGATAAGATTAATGGCTAAGAAAATGACGGCTCAAGTGAAACTTCAAATTCCGGCGGGGCAAGCTAACCCGGCGCCTCCGGTTGGCCCGGCTTTAGGCCAGCATGGAGTAAATATTATGGAATTCTGCCGGCAGTTTAACGAGAAAACCAAGGGCCGGGAAGGGCTTATTATCCCGGTGGTAATATCTATTTATCATGACCGCTCTTTTGATTTTATTATTAAATCTCCGCCGGCTTCGGTGCTTTTAAAAAGAGAGGCCGGATTAGCTAAAGCTTCAGCTGAGCCGAATAAGGTGAAGATAGGAAAAGTTAGCCGGGATAAAGTTGAGACGATTGCCAAAACAAAAATGCAGGATTTAAATACCACTAAAATTAAACAAGCCATGAAGATAATAGAAGGAACGGCCAGGAGTATGGGGATTGAAATTGTAGATAATACAGAAAAGGAAAATTCGGAGAAAAATGGGTAAAAGATTAATAGAAGCTCAGAAAAAAATTGATAAAGACAAATTATACAAGCTGGAAGAAGCCGTCAAACTAATTAAAGATTTACCCGCGGCAAAATTTGACGAAACGGTTGAAATCACTTTTAATCTTGGAATTGATCCTAAACAGGCCGACCAACAAATAAGAGGGACAATTCTTTTGCCGCACGGGACAGGAAGAACCGTTCGGGTTTTAGCTATTGCTCAGGGTGATAATCTTAAGGCCGCCCAGGAAGGGGGAGCTGATTTAGTCGGCGGGAAGGAATATATTGAGAAGATAATGCAGGGGTGGCTTGATTTTGACGTTTTAGTTACTACGCCTGATATGATGAAAGAAATAGCCAAGTTGGGGAAGGTTCTCGGGGCTAAAGGTTTAATGCCGAGTCCTAAGAAAGGAACGGTTTCTCCTAAATTGGATTTAGCTATTCAAAATATTAAAAAAGGACAGATTGAATATAAAGTTGATAAATACGGTAGTGTCCATCTTATTGCCGGGAAAAAATCTTTCAGTGCCGAAAAACTTTTAGCTAATATTCAGGAAATTGTATCCGTTATTGTCCAGGCTCGGCCGGCAGCCGTAAAAGGTAAATATATCAAAAAAGTGGTTATTTCTACGGCTATGGGACCGGGCATTAAGTTATTGATTTAAAAGAAATTTTCAGGTCGAAGACCGTGGGTACCTGCCTGAAACTCGTTAGATTTCAAACCATGTTGAGTTGAGGTTAAAGGTTTAAAAATTTGCCTACAGAGACCGGGGATTAGATTAATTTTCCCTTTGTCTTTGTAGAGACAGAGGGATTTTTATTATAAGGAGGAAAACACCAATGCCGAGGATTGAAAAAGAATGGGTGGTAAAAAACATTGAAAAAACCTTTAAGCATCCGGAGTTTTTAGTATTTACCGGTTATCAAGGTCTTAAGTCAGAGGAATTGACCGAGCTTCGCAAGGATTTGGCTAAGGCGGGTTCAAGTTTACACGTGGTAAAGAATACCCTGGCACAATTAGGCGCCAAGAAAGCTAAACGAGAAGATATAATTCCCTTTTTAGATGGACCGGTAGCTGTTGCTTCCAGTAGCACAGGGGATTTAAATTTAGCTAAATTTCTGGTTGAATTTGCTAAATTACATCCTTTTCTGGTTATAAAAGGAGGTATCTTTAAAGAGAGAGTTCTTACTTTGACAGAGGTAAATAATTTAGCTAAACTGCCCAGCCGGGAAGTACTTCTATCTCAGGTAATAAGTGGTTTATTAGCTCCGGTCAACGGATTTGTTTTTACTCTGAAAGGTTTGATTTACGGTTTAGTGGGGGTTTTGAAAAATATAGAGAAGCAAAAAACATAAACAGCCGTATACCGTATATCGCAAGAAAACAGCAAGCGAAATACGGAATACTTGCCTACCGCCCGCCTGTCACCTGCCTGTCGGCAGACAGGGCAGGCAGGCGGACGACGAAAAACGAAATAAAAGGAGGAAAAGATGACTGAAGAACAGAAAGTAGAAGGAACAAAAGGTGAATCAACGGCAAAGGAGGTTTCCAAAAAACTACAGGATATTATTGATACCGTTGAAAAACTAACCGTACTTGAGCTTTCGGACTTAGTTAAAGCTTTGGAAGATAAATTTGGAGTGACCGCCGCTATGCCTGTAGCCGCCGGAATGGTTGCTGCCGCCGGCGGAGCGGCTGGTGCCGGTGAAGCGGGTGGGGAAGAAAAAACTTCTTTTACCGTGCATCTGGTTAATGCCGGAGATAAAAAAATCCAGGTAATCAAAGAAGTCAGAGAAATTACCTCTCTGGGTTTAAAAGAAGCTAAAGCTCTGGTTGATGGAGTGCCAAAACCGGTTAAGGAGAATGTTTCTCAGGAAGAGGCTAATAAGATTAAGGAAAAACTGACTGCAGCCGGGGCCACGGTAGAGATTAAGTAAATACTTAGAGTGTCCGATAATAAATAAAATGGGGCAACTTGATATGCCCCATTTTTTTATGTCTTCACGGCAATTTTAACTTTTGTTTGACTTTAGCCTCTAAATTTGTTAAAATTCACCTAACTGTCAAAAAAATTATTATGAAACTATTAAATAATAGATACTTTTTAGCCGGTATGGCCGTCATTTGGGTCTGTTTTTATGTGTCGCCCGCTTTTGCTTACTGGATATGGACTCCCGAAACAAAGAAATGGGTTAACCCTAAATATGCGGTTAAAGATACAGCCGAAGCGCAGTTTAACCGGGCTGAGGAATTTTTTAAAGAGAGTGACTATAAACGGGCGATTGATGAATATACTAAGATTTTCAAAAAATTTCCCGAAAGTTCCTACGTACCAAAAGCACAGGTGGCTATCGGGATATGTTATTTCCGGATGAACAAATTTGACCAGGCCCTGGAGGCTTATCAAAAGGTTATTGATGACTATCCCAATTCTGACATGGTTAAAAAGGCCTCTGAACTGGAAGAGGAATTAGCAGAAAATCTTATGGAAAGGAAATCTGTGGGGCAGTTTCTTACTCCTCAGCGCGCGCGGTACAGTAAAGCGGCGAAGATTTATCAGCAGATTGTTGATAATTTTCCTTTCCAACCCCGGGCGGCGGAGTTACAATATAAAGTTGGCCAGATATATTATGAGGTTAAAAATTTTGATGAAGCCATAAAAGCTTTTGAGAAAGTGGAGAAAAAATATCCCGAAAGCCAATGGGTTTCTGAAAGTAGTTTTATGATAGGGTTAAGTTATTGGAGCCAGACTCCGTCTGAGATACAATATCACCAGGATGTCATCGGTAAGGCGGTTAATCAATTCCGGCAGTTTATAGCGGATTATCCGGATCATCCTAAAGTTACAGAAGCCAAACAATATATTTCTGATTTGGAGACTCGTCAGGCAGAAGCTATTTTTAATATTGGCAATTATTACTATAAACAAGAAGGTTCCCTTAGAGCGGCTTCAATATATTACCGAAAGGTTAAGGATGAATTTCCTGAGACTTCCTGGAGGAAAGAAGCGGAAAAAAGACTGGCCGAAATCGAAGAAATAGAGAAGAGAATACAGAAAGAGGAGGAAATTACCCCATGAAAAAAATTATGGTACTTTTAATACTGGTATCTTTTTTAACCGGCTGTGGTTATACCACTCAAAGCCTTCTTCCCTCTAAGTTCAAAACTATTCATATAGCTATTTTTGAAAACCGCACTTACGAATATCAAATAGAAACCAATCTGGCCAATGAAATTGCCAATGAGTTTATTCTTGACGGCCGATTACAGGTGGTTAATGTCGGCAAAGCCGATACGCAGCTTACCGGTACAATTGTAGAATACAGACGGGACCCTTTGGTCTATAACAAAAATGATGATGTAACGCAATATCAGATTCAGGTTTTTGCCGACGTGGTTCTCAAAGACATGAATGATGGTTCCATTGTTTGGGAAGGGAATCGTATCAAAGGAGAGGATATATATTTTCTTACAGGCAGTTTAGCCAATACGGAAGAAGACGCCAAATGGGGAGCCTTTAAAGATCTGGCTAAGAATATTGTTGCCCAGGTTATAGAGGGCTGGTGATTTTTTAAAAGGGGATTTTCCCGTTTAGTCCAAGTGTAATTTAAATGAATGTTAATAGAAATTTGAAGGCAACATTTCAGGATTATGAACATCATCCTGCCTTGGCGGGGTTACTGGAAGAAATAAAAAAAAATAAGATACATCCGGTTTATTTATTTCAGGGTGAAGAAGAATATTTTAAAAACCTTGCTTTAGATAAAATCAAAAAACATTTATTCGAAAATCCTGCTGAAGAAGATTTTAATTTCCGTACCTTCTACGGCAGTGATTTAAATTATGCTGAGTTTTTTGATGAACTTTATACGCTGCCGGTGCAGTCTGGCAGGAAACTCTTAGTAATTAAAGACGCCGATAAGTTAAATGCGTCTTCCCGCGAAACAATTTCTGAAGTTTTATTAGATTTCCCGGCTTTCTCCCATCTTGTTTTTTTCTTCCGGAAAATTGATAAAAGGACAAAATTTTTTCAGACTATTCAAAAAAAAGCTAAGAGTGTTGATTTTTATCCTTTAAGAGACAAAAATTTAAAGGACTGGATTATAAATCGGTTTAAAGACAGAAATAAAGATATAAATACTGATGCCCTTTCTTTTCTGCTGGAGGAGACGGACGGACAACTTCAAAATCTGGAGCAGGAAATAGAAAAAATATGTCTTTATGCCGGTAGCAGGGTTCAAATAAATTTAGACGACCTTATTAAAACCGCAGCCGGTAATTCTCAAATTTATTCCGTATATGATTTAGTTGATAAAATTTCCAAAAAAGACCTCATCGCTGGTTTGAAACTTTTTTCTAAATTGATACAGGATAAAAAAGGGCTGGAACTGGTGGGGATACTATACTGGCAATATAGTCGTCTATGGAGGGCCAAATTTTTAATAAACAAAGGAACTTCAAAGGCTCAAGTTTCCAGAGAATTAGGAATCCCGTCTTATTATTTATCTAATTTTTTAAATGGGCTTGACAATTTTTCCTGCGCGGAGATAGAGGGATTTTTTAAGAGATTGCTTAAAACAGACGTTAATCTGAAATCAATACAGTTACCACCCAGATTAATGCTTGAACTTTTAATTATTGATTTGTGTTCGGCTTAGGTTTATTTAAATGTTTTGTCAAACGGCTTTTATGGCGGGAGGCTTTATTTTTATGAATTACTCCCCGAGAGGCTGCTTTATCGCAAATAGAAAGCAGGCTGGGTAGAATTTGACGGGCCTCGTCAATTTTATTCTCATTAATCAGTTTATTAAATTTTTTTATCTTACTTTTTAACTCTGATTTGACAGAACGGTTTTTTATTTGCCGTTTTTTACTCTGTCTAAGCCGTTTAGCGGCAGAACGGTGAACAGGCATATATATCCCTCCTTATTAAAGATTTTAAATTCTAACATAAAAATAATCTTCTGTCAAGGAGTTAGAGATGAAATTACACGCTGATATTGCTAAAGCTACCGGTAATATCGCCGGTATGACGTTAGTCAGCCGGATACTTGGTTTTATCAGGGATGCAATAATCGCTTCTTCCTTTGGTACGGGTATGGCTGCAGACGCTTTTTTTGTGGCCTTTCGTATCCCTAATATTCTCAGAGATCTTTTAGCCGAAGGGGCTTTAAGCGCTGGTTTTGTGCCTGTTTTTACTGAAACTTACACCCAGAAAGGCAAAACCTCTTTATGGGAGTTAATGAGAATAATTTCTATTTTGTTATTCCTGATTTCGTTATTTTTGGCGATTTTAGGTATTATTTTTGCGCCGTTACTGGTAAGGATTATAGCTCCCGGATTTATTCATTTACCGGACAAATTAGAGTTGACTATAAGCTTAACCCGGGTTATTTTCCCTTATATTATTTTTATAGGACTGGCAGCGGTGGGTATGGGAGCTTTGAATTCACTCAGACATTTTACCATACCGGCTTTCTCGCCGGCTTTTTTTAATCTGGCTTTAATTAGTTTTATGATTTTTGTTTGTCCTCATCTAGAGACTCCAATTTTCGGCCTGGCTGCGGGTGTAATTGTAGGCGGCATCGGCCAGCTTTTAATTCAAATTCCCCCTTTAATCAGGCAAGGCTGGAATTTTACTTTTTCTTTTAGTTTTAAAGAGATTTGGCTGGCCATAAAAACCCACCCTCAGATAAAAAAAATAAGTTTGTTACTCACCCCGGCGGTTTTTGGGCTGGCCATCCATCAGCTGAGTTTTTTAATAGATACGCTGATTGCCTCTTTTTTACCGGCAGGCAGTGTTTCTTATTTATATTATGGTAATCGTTTAATGCAACTGCCGCTGGGTATATTCGGCATATCTCTGGCTACAGCGGCTCTGCCGACCCTGGCCGCTCTGGCTGCCCGGAAAGATTTGGAAAGTTTTAAGCAAACTTTTGATTTTTCCCTCCGTTCAACATTTTTTATTACTCTACCGGCGATTATTGGCTTGATTGTTTTACGCTTCCCTATTATTCGTTTACTTTTTGGCCGGGGTGCTTTTGATAATGCTTCTATTGAAGGCTCAGCCGGTACTTTATTATTTTATTCGTTGGGCCTTTGTTCTTATGCCGGGATGAAAGTAGTGGTAACCAGTTTTTATGCCCTGCAGGATACACGTACCCCTATTAAGATAGGAGCATTAGCTTTAATCATTAACACTGTTCTCAATCTGCTTTTAATGGGGCCGCTTAAAAGCGGAGGTATAGCCTTGGCAACCTCGTTAAGTTCCACGGTTAGTTTTTTTATGCTGACTTTAATTTTAAGGAAAAGAATCGGGCCGCTGGGTTTAAAGCGCACCATGAAATCATTTATTAAGATTTTATTATCCGCTTTAAGTATGGGAGTTATCTGTTTATTGGTATCCAACGGGTTAACTAAACTTGATATGAGCTTTCCCGCAAGATTAATACAGGTCAGCTTAGCCATTATTTCAGGGTTAATGACGTATCTATTGATTTCTCTATTTTTAAAAGTGGAAGAAGTTGATTTTTTAAAGAAGGTAATTTTAAAGACAAACAGATGAACTTAATCAAGGGTTTTAAAAGGTTTCCTGATTCTCCCGGTGTATATATTATGCGTCATAAAAGCGGGAAAATCCTTTACGTCGGGAAAGCCCAGTCGCTTCGTAAAAGAATTGCCTATTATTTTAAAGACGACGGGACTTTTTCTCCGCGCCTTAGTTCCCTTCTATCACAGGTCGAAAAGATAGATTATATATCCACTTCCAGTGAAGAAGAGGCTTTAATTCTGGAATGCGATTTAATTAAACGTTATCACCCCCGATATAACATAAGTCTCCGCGACGATAAAAAATACCCTTTATTGAAAATAACCGTAAACGAAGATTACCCGCGGGTTTTTATTACCCGCACCGTTAAAAATGACGGAGCCAGATACTTCGGTCCCTATCCTTTTGTTTTTCCTTTGCGGTACACTTTAAAACTTATAAAAAAGGCTTTTCCCATCCGCAGTTGCCGGGGAGATATAGACAGGAAAAATGACCGCCCCTGTCTTTATTTTCAGCTTGGTGAATGTTTAGGACCCTGCCAGGGTAAAATTGACAGACATAATTATCGGAAGATAGTTAGTGAATTATGTCAGTTTCTGGAAGGTAAAAAAGATAAAATAATTAAAGATCTGGGAGAAAAAATGGAGGCCTTGAGTCGGGAAAGGAAATATGAAGAGGCGGCGAAAATCAGAGATCAGATTAATATACTGCAAAGAGTCATTTTTATGACTGAACTCACCCCTAAATATCATTATTTACCCCGGAATGATGAAGCAGAGGTAGCTTTGGAGGAACTAAAGAGGGTCTTAGACTTAAAGACTAATCCCGATTTTATCCAATGCCTGGACGTTTCTAATATCCGGGGGAAAGAAGCGGTCGGTGCGGTTGTTTCTTTTAAAGGAGGATATCCCGATAAAAGTGGTTATCGCCGTTTTAAAATCAAAATGGTAAAAAAAATTGACGATTATGCTATGATAGAAGAGGTTTTAACCCGTCATTTTAAAAGACTTGAAAAAGAAAAAAAATCTTTTCCGGATCTTCTGGTTATTGATGGGGGACTGGGGCATCTTAATAAGGCTTTGGGCACTTTTAAAAAATTGGAAATTACAGGTGTTCCCGTTATATCTTTGGCTAAAGAATTTGAATGTATTTATCTTCCCGGTTTCAATCAGCCGCTCCGGATACCTTTCAATTCACCGGCACTTTCTCTCTTAAGGCATTTACGCGACGAGGCTCATCGTTTTGCCCATACGTATTTTTCGAAACTTAGAAAGAAAAAAATGTCTTCATCAGTACTTGATGATATTCCCGGAATCGGTTTGGAAAAGAAGAGAAATCTTTTGAAATTCTTCGGTTCTATAGAAATGATTAAGAAAGCCGAACCTAAAGATTTGGAAAAGGTAAAAGGAATTAGTAAACATTTAGCCGCGCAGATAAAAAAAATTATCCGTTAATATCACGGCATAAGATAAAACGATTCAGTGAAAATGTCTTTACAATATATTTTGGATGGCTATAATATTATCAACCAGGTTAATTTCCCTAGAACCGGGTTACCGGATGAAAGGTTGAAATTAATCCGTTTTATTGAGAAATTTCGGCCGCAGGGTAGCCGGAGTAACAAGGTTATTATTGTTTTTGATGGTCACAAAAATGTATTCTCCTATCCGGGCCGCCCTGAACTTAAAATAGTTTTTAGTGGTGCTGAATCAGCTGATGAATGGATTAAAGGATATATTGAAAGAGTATCCCGGCCCAGAGAGTGTATTGTAATTACCGATGATAAAGAAATAAAATTTTTTGTTCGTGCCGTTGGAGCTAAAGTTGTCCCGGTACAGGAATTTATTAATAAAGCTAAGAAAAAAATTAAACCCGTAAAAGAAGAGAAAAAAACACTCCCTTATGACAAAGCTTATAAAATTACCAGGGAGTTAGAGAAAATCTGGCTGGAGGAAGAAAATTAACTTTTAAAAACCATGCCTAAAAATAAATTTGAAACTGATACGGTAGATTTTGAAATAACATTTTTTGAAAAGTTGCTGGCTCAAGATGAGAATGAAATAACTGTTCTTATCCCTTTAGGTAACGCCTATACCCAAAAGGGGTTATACGAAAAGGGATTAGCGGTGGATAAAAAATTAGTTAATCTTCAGCCGGATAATCCTGTTTTCCACTATAATCTAGCCTGCAGTCTATCCCTTTTAGAAAGAATAGACGAAGCTATTAAGGCCTTAGGTAACGCCCTTAAACTTGGTTATCGTGATTTTGGGCATATGAATAAAGATACTGACTTAGATAATATCCGTTTGGATAAACGCTTTAAATCTCTCCTTAATAAATATCAATCTTTAGGAAAATAGCGGTGAGAAAACCATTAAGAACTATTGCCTTGCTTATCGGTATATTATTCTGGACAGTTCCTGCTCCCGCCAGCCAGTCTTTGGTCTACGTGATAAAGATAGATGACTATATCATAAATCCGGTCGTGGCCCAGTATATCAGAGAAAACATTAATCTGGCTGAAAAAGAAAAGGCGCAGTGTTTAATTATAGAGTTGGATACGCCGGGAGGGCTTCTTTCTTCAACCCGAAATATTGTGAAAGATTTGATGAATGCAAATTTACCGATTGTTGTTTATGTTTCTCCCCAGGGGGCCCGGGCTGGTTCCGCCGGTGTTTTTATCACTCTGGCGGCTCATCTTTCCGTTATGGCGCCTTCGACTAATATCGGGGCGGCTCACCCGGTAGAGATTCAAGAGAAAAAATCTACCGGTGAAAATATTAAAGAAATATTCGAGGTAATTTTTAAAAAAGACGAGTTAAAAGAAGAGGTTCAGAAGGATAAGACGGATAAAGACGTAATGACAGAAAAAATTACTAACGATACACTGGCCTGGGTAAGCACCCTGGCCCAAAACCGGGGCAGAAACGTTGAATGGGCAAGAAAAGCTGTAACTGAAAGTGTCTCCATAACCGAGGATGAGGCGGTAAAACTCGGGGTAGTTAATTTTATCGCTGAGGATTTAAGGGATTTACTGAAGAAAATAGACGGCGTTAAAGTTTTTATCGCCGATAAGGAAATAACTTTAGACACTGAAGACGCAAACCTGATAACTCGGCAGATGACTTTACGGGATAAAATTCTAAACGTCATAGCTAACCCGACGATTGCCTATCTTTTAATGGTTCTGGGCTTTTATGGTCTTCTTTTTGAGTTTACTCATCCGGGGATTGGTTTTCCCGGGATTGCCGGATTTATATCGATTATTATGGCTTTTTACGGATTGCATATGTTGCCGACTAATTATGCGGGCATAGCTTTAATAATTTTAGCGGTAATTCTTTTTGTTGCCGAGGCTCAAATGCCCGGTTTTGGACTTTTAGCTCTGGGTGGAATAATCTGTATGTTGCTCGGTTCGCTCATTTTATTCAATTCACCGTACGAAATGATGTATATATCTTTAAAAATTATTGTTCCCGTTACCCTGGCCACCGCTTTGATTTTTATTTTTTTAGCCGGCGCAGTTATTCGAACGCATCGGGGAAAAATAAAAAGCGGACAAGAAGGCTTAATCGGAGAAACAGGCGAATCTTTAAGTGCCATTTCCCCTGAGGGTAAGGTTTTTATTCACGGAGAAATCTGGAACGCTAAGAGTGCCGAACCAATTGAAAAGAATAGCAAAGTGGAGGTTTATAAAATTGATGGAATGACTCTTTGGGTGAAAAAAAGAAAGGGGGATTAAAATGAATCCGCTTCTGGTTGTTTTAGGAATTATTGTCGTTTATTTACTGAATTCTATTAAGATACTCGCGGAATATGAAAGAGGGGTGATATTTCGTCTGGGAAGGTTACTCCCCAGGCCCAAAGGCCCCGGAATTATTCTGGTTTTTATCCCTATTGATAGAATGGTGAGAATAAGCATGAGGATTGTTACACTGGATGTCCCGCCTCAGGATATTATTACCCGTGATAATGTTTCGGTTAAGGTTAATGCCGTCGTTTATTACCGGGTGATGGACCCTTTAAAGGCGGTGGTAGAAATTGAGAACTACCATTTTGCCACCTCTCAAATGGCCCAGACAACCTTACGCAGTATAATCGGCCAGAGCGATTTTGATGATTTACTTTCTAAAAGGGATAAGATTAATAATGACCTGCAGACTATTTTAGACCGGCAGACCGACCCGTGGGGGATAAAGGTTTCCACTGTTGAAATTAAACATGTGGATATAACCGAAGAATTAAGAAGAGCGATGGCTCGACAGGCAGAAGCCGAGAGAGAAAGACGGGGAAAAGTTATTGCCGCTGAAGGAGAATATCAAGCGGCTGAAAAATTGGTTAAGGCCGCCATTATGATGCAGGACCATCCGATGTCTCTTCAGATGCGATATCTGCAAACCTTAGTGGAAATTTCTTCCGAAAATAACTCAACGATAATTTTTCCTTTACCTATAGATTTAATGAAAGCTTTTATTAATAAAAACACGGAGAAGAAGAATGTTAAAACAGACTAAAATTGCTTTTATTCCCGTAAAAGGGATTATTTCTTTTGAAGAGGGTGTTTCCTTTTCCCTGTTATCCAGAGGGAATGTTTGTTGTTCAGATAAGATATTAGATATGTTGGAGGAAGCGAAAAAATCCAAAGCCATAAAGGCGGTAATTTTAGAAATCAATTCTCCCGGAGGAACCCCCTACCCGGCAAAAGAAATTGCCGAACATGTAAAAAATTTAGGGAAACCTACCGTGGCCTGGATAAGGGAGGTGGCGGCTTCAGGGGCATACTGGATTGCTTCTGCCTGTGAAAAAATCGTAGGAGACGCTTTAAGTACGGTAGGGAGCATCGGGGTAACCAGTTTCCGGCCGGACTTTACTAAATTAATGAAAAATTTCGGTATTGATGTAAAAACCTTAAGCACGGGGATTTATAAAAATTTAGGTTCCCCTTTTCAAAAATCTACTCCGGAAGAAAAACGGATTATGGAAAAGGAATTACAAACAGTTTATAAGATATTCATTGAAGAGGTGAAAAAAAACAGGAACCTCAGTGAAAATGTAGTTAAAGAAATATCTTCGGGAAAGGTCTATCTGGGAGACGAAGGGATAAATTTAGGGTTACTTGATTACTTGGGAGGAAAGGAAAAAGCTTTAGCGGTGGCCAAGGAATTAGCCAAAATCCAGACATATAAATTGGTTGATTTCGGGAAGAAAAAGAGGAGAAGAAAAAATCTTTTGGAAAGATTAATTGAAAGTTATGCCTGAGATAAGAATATGGGTGAATTTAGAAATATCAAACCGGTTAAGCTGATAGTGGGGATATTCGGCAATAATCTGGAACTTTTTGAACTGGCGAAACTAAAATTAACCCGAAAATTTGGGAAGATAGATTATGAATCCCCCTTTTTATTATTTAATAAAACAACCTATTATCAAAAAGAAATGGGTGAAAACCTTAAGCGCAGATTTTATACCTTTGAAAGATTAATCCCGCCTGATTTAATTGCCGGGATAAAAATTTTCACCAATCGGATTGAAAAGAAGCTGGCTAGAAAAGGTAAGCGCCGGGTAAATATTGACCCGGGATATCTTTCTATGGCTAAATTTGTGTTAGCGACTACAAAGGATTACAGCCACCGGATATATTTAAAAAAGGGCGTGTTTGCCGAGGTTACTTTAAATTACAGAAAGGATACTTTCAAACCCTGGGAATGGACTTATCCTGATTATTGCCAGGAGGAGTACCTGGAGATTTTTAATCACATCCGAAAAATATATATGGGACAGTTAGGATTAACCTGATTAAAATCATCCAGAAATACCTAAAGAAAAAGGAGGGGGATGAAATGGAAGAAAAAAAGATCGGTGAAGTGACACATTATTTCGGTCATATTGGGGTGGCGATTGTAAAGATTGATAAAGAGGGGTTAAAGGTTGGCGATACTATTCATATTAAAGGGGCCACCTCGGATTTTCAACAGAAAGTTGAGTCTATACAAATTGAACATAAAACGGTAACCGAGGCTAAACCCAGAGATATGGTTGGTTTGAAAGTTAAAGAGCATGCCCGCGAGAAAGATGAAGTTTTTAAACTGGTAGAGTAATTTACTTGGACAATTTTTTCACTAAATTAGCGACGCGGCGGCCTAATTCCAGACATTCTTCTTCAGCTCTTTTATCGGGTTTACTTATACTGACCGGACCATAATGGTCTCCACGACTGGTTCCCTGAATAATCATCCCGTGAATCAGGAAAGCTTCCAGAATACTTAAGATGGTGGTTTCGTTACCTCCACCGATATTAGCCGAAGAAGTAAATGCACCGCCGACTTTCCCTTCAAAATCACCGTGAAATTTAACGCTTTCATCCAGGAGTTTTTTTACCGCCGCGCTGGGTTGTCCGTAATAAGTGGGAGAACCGATAATAATTCCCTGATAAGACTCCAGGTCATCAGTTTTCACTTCCTGGATTTTTTTTATATCACAAGGGACCTTTACTTCCTGAACACCTTTACCTACCAGTTCAGCCATTTTAGCCGTGTTACCGGTATGACTATCGTAAATAATGATGATTTTTACCATAATTAACCCTTTCCTTTTTTGATTTTCATTATATCACTTCCGTGCTATTTGACAATATAAAAACTTTATGGTATTCTATAATGTTCTATCCCGGTTCCCGTTTAAGAAAAAGTGGCATAAACAGGAATAATCAACCGTTTCTGGCATAAATTGGCCTTTTAACAGTAGTAGATAAAGCAGAAACCATGGAAAAAGAAAATGTATAACCTGCTGGAAAAAGAAGAGTTAGCTAAAGATATAAACAGATTTATAATTAAAGCTCCGGAAATAGCCCGGGTAGCTAAGCCGGGTCAATTTGTTATTCTTCGCCTTTCGGAAAAGGGAGAAAGGTTTCCCCTGACTATTGTCAGTGGCGAAAAGATAAAAGGGTTAATTGAAATTGTTTCCCAGACCGTCGGTAAAAGTACCGCTCAACTGGCGGCTTTAAAAGCAGGAGATTCAATTCTGGACATAGCCGGTCCCCTGGGCAATCCCAGCGAGATAGAGAAATTCGGCCGGGTGGTTGTTATTGGTGGTGGGGTAGGAATTGCGCCGGTTTTACCCATAGCCCGGGCTTTAAAGAAGGCGGGTAATGAAATTTTTTGTATTTTAGGAGCCCGCTCCAAAGATTTAATTTTCTTTGTTGACCGGTTTAAAAAAATAAGTCAGGCAGTGTATATAACGACTGATGACGGCAGTTCAGGCAGAAAGGGATTGGTCACGGATGTCTTAAAAAGCCTTATTGATGAAGATAAAGGGATTAAGCGCGTCGTCGCTATTGGTCCGGTGGTGATGATGAAGGCGGTGAGCGAATTAACCAGAAAAAGCGGCATCCCGACGGTTGTCAGTCTTAATTCAATTATGATTGATGGAACCGGTATGTGCGGAGGCTGCCGTTGTCTGGTTAAGGGAGAAAGTAAATTCGCCTGTGTACACGGACCTGAATTTGACGGCCATAAAGTTGATTTTGACGGTTTACTGCGGCGGCAAAAGATGTTTATTGAGGAAGAAAAAGAAGCCTTTAAAAAGTTCAGAGAGGATTCATAAATGGCAAGAATTGAATCTCCGGTTAAAGTGAGGGAACAAAAGGTCATAGACAGAATCAAAAATTTTTCTGAAGTTCCTTTCGGTTATGATGAAAAAGAAGCGGTTAGAGAAGCTTCCCGTTGTCTCCAGTGCCGTAACGCCCCCTGTATTCAGGGCTGTCCCGTTTCTATTGATATTCCCCGGTTTATCCGTCTTATAAGAGAGAAAAATTTTCAAGAGTCTGTTAAAGTAATCAAAGAATCCAATAGTTTACCGGCAGTTTGTGGGCGGGTTTGTCCACAAGAGGAGCAATGCGAAAAAGCCTGTGTTTTAAATAAACAGGGCAGAGCCATTAATATAGGCAGTTTAGAGAGGTTTGCCTCTGATTTTGAAAGGGCTACGGGTAATTTTTATGTTCCCGAGATAAAAGTTAAGGGTAAACATAAGGTCGCCATAATTGGCTCTGGTCCTTCAGGATTAACCGCGGCGGGAGAATTGAGGAAAATGGGTTACCGGGTAACTCTATTTGAAGCGTTACACAAAGGCGGTGGTGTTTTAAGCTATGGCATCCCGGAATTTCGTTTACCCAAGGAGGTTGTTCAACACGAGATAGATTACATCAGGAAATTGGGGGTGGAAATAAAATACAATATGGTCGTCGGTAAGGTATACACTATTGATGATTTATTGGATAAGAAGGGATTTTCAGCCGTCTATATTGCTACCGGAGCCGGATATCCCAGTTTCATGGGGATTCCCGGAGAAAATCTTAATTTTATTTATTCTTCCAATGAATTTTTGACCCGGATTAATTTAATGAAGGCCTATAATTTTCCTGAGTATGATACCCCGATAAAGATTGGCCGGAAAGTAGCGGTTATCGGTGGAGGTAATACGGCTATGGATGCCGCCCGCTGTGCCTTAAGGCTGGGGCCGGAGAAAGTGTATCTTGTCTATCGCCGCTCCAGAGAAGAAATGCCGGCCAGAATTGAAGAAATTCACCGGGCAGAAGAGGAAGAGGTAGAATTTCATCTTCTGACTTTACCGGTAAAGTTTTTAGGCGATGATAAATTAAACGTTAAAGCAATGCGTTGTCAAAGAATGAAGTTAGGAGAACCGGATAGCAGTGGCCGAAGGAGACCACTTCCCGTTGCCGGCAGTGAATTTGAAATGGAAATAGATTCGGTCGTAGTCGCCATCGGAACCCAGGCTAACCCTTTGGTCCCGACGACCACGAGAAATTTAGCTCTTAATAAGTGGGGGTATATTATCATTGACGAAGAGGGAAAAACCAGCCGTCCGGAAATTTTTGCCGGAGGGGATATTACCAGTGGTTCATCTACCGTGATTGCGGCTATGGGAGCCGCCAGAATCGCCGCCCGAAGCATCCATCAATATTTTAAAAAATTACCTAAAAAGTAGGGCCGGGGTCATTACTTGACAATGGCTTGGCATTTATCATATAATACCTGTACTTTTTAAGAAAGGGGTTATTTAGATGAGTGGAATTTTTGGGGTCGCGGCTCGGGAAAATTGTTCCGAGCTTTTATTTTACGGGACTGATTATCATTCCCATATGGGGACTGAATTTGCCGGTTTAGCTACCGCCGGTCAAAAGATTATTCGTAAAATCCATGAAATTAAGCAGACTCAATTCAAAAGCAAATTCTATAATGAATATAGAGAAATGCCCGGGAATAAAGGCATTGGCGTTATCAGTTCCCGGGATGAACAGCCGATTTATCTAAATTCTAAATTTGGTCCTTTCGCCATATGTACCAATGGATTGATAAACAATGACCGCCAGTTGGTTCAAGAATTACAGAGAGACGGAATTTCTTTTGCGGAAATGAGCGAGAATACGGTTAATATGACGGAATTAGTCGGAAAAATGGTTACCCAGGGAAATAATTTACTGGACGGCATCGAAAAAATATTTTTCAAAATCAGGGGTTCATGTTCATTGTTGCTTTTACATAAAGACGGCATTTATGCGGCGCGGGATAGAACCGGGTGCTCACCTTTGGTTATCGGTGAAAAAAACGACGCCTGGGCGGTTACTTCAGAGACTACGGCTTTTTCTAACCTGGGGTTTAAGATAAAGAAATATCTCCAGCCCGGAGAAATTGTTTTACTGAATGAAAAAGGATTCAAACAGAAAGGCGAAGGTTCAAAGCAAAACAAGATTTGTGCTTTTCTTTGGATTTACACGGGTTTTCCCTCTTCCAGTTATGAGGGTATAAACGTAGAAGTTGTTCGGGAGAGGTGTGGCCGGTTCCTGGCTAAAAATGATGATGTTTCACCGGACATAGTTTCAGGGGTTCCTGATTCGGGTACGGCCCATGCTATTGGCTATGCGATGGAATCGAAAGTTCCTTTCCGCCGCCCGCTGGTAAAATATGCCTCTGGTTACGGCCGTAGTTATACCCCTCCTTCACAGAAGATGAGGGATTTCATTGCTAAAATGAAACTGGTGCCTATCCGGGAACTTATTAGAGGAAAAAAGATTATTGTATGTGAAGATTCGATTGTTCGCGGGACACAGCTGAAAAATTATACCGTGCAAAAATTATGGGAAAACGGCGCTAAAGAAATCCATCTTCGCCCGGCTTGTCCCCCTTTAATATTTCCCTGCATTTTTAATGTTTCCACCCGTTCCCTTGAAGAGTTAGTAGCCAGAAGAGCCATTAAGGCGTTAGAAGGTAAAAAAATAGAAAAGATAGGTGATTATCTTAATCCTGATTCCAAAAAATATAAACAGATGATTGAATGGATTAGAAAGGATTTGGGGGTAACCACTTTAAAATACCAGACTATCGAGAATATGGTTAAGGCTATTGGTTTACCTAAAGAGAAACTTTGTCTTTATTGCTGGGCCGGGGATTGTAAGACGGGAAATCAAAATTAAGCTGATAATACAAAGTAAAAAATGGGCAATTTAATCGGGAATTTATCCATTCATTTTAAGGAATTTTCTTTTTCAACTTATTTTCTGGTTTTTATCGGCGGGGTAGCTATTTCTTTTACCCCCTGCGTTTATCCTTTAATTCCTTTAGTCATCGGGTACATAGGCGGGCAAAAAGAAAAATCCCGGCTTAAAATTTTTATTTTATCTTTGCTTTATATTTTAGGGATGGCTGTTACCTATTCGATTCTGGGACTGACGGCGGCTCTGACCGGAAAGATTTTTGGCGAGATTCAAAACAGCCCTGTGGCGCATATGTTTATCGGTAACATTCTTATTTTTTTCGGCCTCTCAAGTTTAGGCGTTTTTCGGTTCCCTTTTATTTCCTTTAGCGGCGTGAAAAAAATAAAAGGGCTGGGCTCTTTCGGGATGGGCCTGGTTTCAGGATTAATCACTTCTCCCTGTGTTTCGCCGGTATTAGGGGGCCTGTTGACTTTTATTGCCAGTAAACAGAATGTTTTTTATGGAGCAACTTTACTTTTTGTTTTCTCTCTGGGAATGGGAAGTTTCTTGTTGTTTGTCGGTACTTTCAGTGGGCTCCTAGGGTCTTTGCCAAAATCAGGCAGATGGATGGAAAGGGTTGAAAGGTTTTTCGGGTTTTTTATGATAATTGTGGGCGAATATTTTTTAGTGAAAGCAGGCTACTTATTGATTTAAAGGGACTGTTATGTTATCCTGGACAAAACGGAAAGATGAACATATGCAAAAGATTTTTCGTTTCTGTTTATTAATTATTTTCATTTCAGTTTTTGGTTGTCGTGGGGGAAAAGCTGCTTCTCCCTCCCCAGATTCAAAAGAAACTTATGGTAAGGCTATATTCTTCTCTCTGCCGGATTTGGAAGGGGAAGTAATTAACCTTGAAGATTTAATCGGTAAAAAAATTATCCTCCTTGACTTCAGCACCACTAACTGCCCTTTTTGTTCAAAAATAATCCCTGATTTAAATAATTTACATGAAACTAATAAAGCGAAAATTATTGCCGTGTATTTAGGCGGGAGAAGTGCTTCACTTAAATCTTTCACCCAAAAACACGGGATTAAATATACGGTTCTTATTGACACTGAAGCTTATCTGGCCCGGGAATACGGAATTATAGGGGTTCCAACTTTACTGGTTTTAGATTTAGAAGGGAAAATCAGGTACTCCGGACATAGCCTTGAAGAGGCCAAGCAAACGATAAATCAGTTAATAGAGAAATAGTATTTTCAGTATCTTAACTATAACGAGGTCATGAATAATGAAGAAAAAAATGAGTCTTCCCGTTGAAAAACTTAAATGGAGCTGTGATCCTGATATTTTTAAATTTAATACCACCGCCGAACTTCCTCAGTTTGATGGAGTCATCAGTCAGCAGCGAGCCGTCAGCGCTTTGGATTTTGGTTTAGGTATTACCGGGGCCGGATTTAATATTTATGTAAGCGGTCCGGTTGGAACCGGGCGTTCCTCAACAGTAAAATCGGCGGTAGAGAATATTACCTCCACTCAGTCGGTGCCGGATGATCTATGTTATTTTTATAATTTTAAAGATAACAGCCGTCCTTTGGCAATTTTTCTTCCAGCCGGTATGGGTAATCAGCTGGTTAAAGATATGGATGAATTGGTTAAAGATTTAAAGAAAGAAATCCCCAAAGGATTTGAAAGTCTGGAGTATCAGGAAGAAAAAAACAGATTACTTAAAGAATATGAAAAGGAAAGAGAAAAGATTTTAACGGCTCTAAATGAAAAAGCTAAATCCATGAATTTTTTACTTCAGAAAAGTTTAGGAAGTATCACTACCGTCCCTTTAAAAAATAATCAACCGATGAAAGAGGAGGATTATCAAAAATTACCGGAGAAAGAGAAGGAATTATTAAGAGAAAAAAGTGAAATGCTGCAGGAAGATTTGGATAAATCTTTGCGTGACATAAGACAGGTTGAGAAAAAAGTTAAAGATAAGGTAAAGAAGATTGAAATTCAGATTGTTCTTTTTTCAGTCAGGCATATTTTAGAAGAAATAAGACAGAGATATAAGAAATTTCCCAAGCTGCAGGATTATTTTGATGAGGTTCAGAAGGACATTCTGGAAAATTTTGAAGATTTCACCAAACCGGAAGAAATTCCATCCCCCATACCGGGATTAAAACTGCCGTCGGTTGAACCTTCTTTTACCCGTTATAAGGTCAACGTCATAGTGGATAACAGCCGTCTTAAAGGAGCGCCGGTAATTATTGAAACCAACCCTACCTATTCTAATTTAATCGGCAAAATTGACTACCGGGCTAAGTTTGGAAACATGGTCACCGATTTTACCATGATTAAATCCGGGGCTCTTTTACAGGCTAACGGCGGCTACCTGATTATTCAAGCTCTAGATGTTTTAAGGAATTTTTTTACCTGGGAAGGGCTCAAACGCTGTATAAAAAACAGAGAAGTAGTCATAGAACCTATTTCTGAACAATTTGGAATGGTTTCTATGCCGGGTTTAAAGCCGGAAGCGGTGCCGATTAAGGTTAAAGTAATTATGATTGGCAGTCCTTTTATTTACCATCTTCTTTATGTTTTGGATGAAGATTTCAGAAAACTATTTAAGGTTAAATCAGATTTTGACGTCCAGACACCGCTTAATGTTGAAAATATTCATGAATATGCCGCTTTTATCAGTTCTTTTTGCCGGAGAGAAAACCTGCTCCAGTTTAACCGGGAAGCGGTCGCCAAAGTAGTAGAACACGGTGTTCGTATCTCAGGTGACAAAGAAAAACTTTCTACCCGTTTTATTGAAATAGCTGATTTAATTAGTGAAGCCGATTTCTGGGCCCAAAAAGATAAAGCCCAGGAAGTTTCCGGCCAGCACGTTGATATGGCTATCCGGGAGAAAATTAGACGTTCCTCGATAATTGAGGAAAAAATTCAGGAGTTAATTGCCCAGGGTACAATTATGATTGACACCGAAGGAATGGTTTCCGGACAAGTGAATGGTATTTCTGTAATTGATTTAGGAAGTTATATGTTTGGACAGCCGTCCCGGATTACCGCCAAAACCTTTATGGGTAGCTCCGGGGTCATGGATATAGAAAGAAAAGCCAATATCGGCGGTAATATCCATCATAAAGGGACTTTAATAATTTCGGGTTACCTGGGTTCTATATTTGCTAAAAATAAGCCGCTCGTTTTTTCAGCCAGTGTTTGTTTTGAACAACTTTATGAAGAGGTGGAAGGGGACAGTGCTTCCAGTGCCGAGCTTTACGCTATTCTTTCTGATTTATCAGGATTGCCGATTGACCAGCAGATTGCCGTGACCGGATCAGTTAATCAAAATGGACAGGTTCAGCCGATCGGCGGGGTTAATCAGAAGATTGAAGGGTTTTTTTACACCTGTAAGCTTAAGGGCTTAACCGGCAAACAGGGAGTGATGATTCCGGAATCAAACGTCAGACATCTGATGCTTCGGGAAGAAGTTATTAAAGCGATAGAAGATAAAAAATTTAATATCTGGGCGGTAAAAACCATTGAAGAAGGAATTGAAATTCTAACCGGCAAACCGGCCGGGAAGAGAAAAGCAGACGGCGATTTTCCGAAAGGAACGATTTTTTATATGGTTGATAACCGTCTTAAAGAGTTCGCTGCCGGCTTAAAGAAATTCGGCGTTAAACAGAATAACTCAAAAGGGAAAAAGTAAGCCCGGTCAGGATTATATATCTCCTGGAGACAAAACACATCTGTCTGGAATCGTTACCCCCGATTTTAAATTTCCCGATAAATATTTAACTTTTTTATAGTTCCCATGCCCAGGGTAAGTATTATTATTCCCACCCATAATAGAGTTATATTTTTAAAAGAAGCTCTTGACTCAGTTATTAAACAGAGCTTTTCCGATTTCGAGTTAATCGTGGTCGACGACGGCTCAACAGACGGAACAGCGGATTTGGTGGCAAAATATCCCGGGGTCCGTTATATTTATCAGAAGAATAGAGGCGTAAGCAGTGCCCGTAACCTGGGGATTCGTTCGGCCAGGGGTAATTTCATTGCTTTTCTTGATTCTGACGATTTATGGTTAAATGATAAATTAAAAGAACAGATTAGTTTTTTTGATATAAGTCCTGACGCCTCAATCTGTCAGACTGAAGAACTCTGGTTAAGGGACGGCCAGAAAAGAAACCCGAAAAAAAAGCATCAAAAGTATTCCGGTTATATATTGAAGGAATGTTTGCCTCTTTGTATTGTTAGTCCTTCGGCAGTAATGCTAAAGAAGGAAGTTTTTGAAAAAATAGGGTTATTTGATGAATCTTTTCCTGTCTGTGAAGACTATGACTTCTGGCTCAGAGCCGCCCGGATTTACCCGATATATTTAATCGATAAATGTTTAATCATAAAAAGAGCTAAATTTCCCGACCAGCTTTCTTTTCGGCATTGGGGAATGGATAAATTCCGGATTAAAGCGTTAAAGAAGCTCTTAAAAGAAGAAATCAGTGATGAAATCAGGAAAGAGGCAATGGGAATTATAAAAGAAAAGAAGAAAATCCTTATTACCGGTAGTATTAAGCGTTACCGCTATTTTCCGGCACTCTGGTATTGGTTAAGGTTTTAAAATTATGAGGGCAGAACCTGTATTTAATGTTAATAAGCTCTTTTTAAAATTTTTTGGCTGTTATCCTTTGTCTCTGGCTAAAAAGGTGGTAATTGCGCCTTTTATCAATCCCGGAAAGGTTAAAACATATTTCACTTTAAAATCAATACGGGGATTCTCCGGGAAATTTTTTGCCGGCTTTACCGGTAACTTTAAGGATGTGCCGTTAACTTTTATAAAAACCGGTATCGGCAGTTTCTTGGTTAGAGATTGCCTTTTTTTTCTTGAGCGAGCCGGGGTCAAAGAGGCAATTTTTATCGGGACAGTTGGGGCGCTGGACAACTTTAAAATCGGTGATTTAATTTTTGTGAGGCGGGCGAGTGCGGATATAAAAGGTAATCAATATTATCAACCTCAAAAAAAATATATTAAAAATCTTCAGGATTATTTTTCCGGGGTTAGCAGCAGTTGTCCTCATCAATGTAATATGTATTCGGCTGATGTTTTTAGCGTAAGTTCTTTTTTTGAAGAGACCGCGGGTTTTCTTAAAGATTTGAAAAAATCCGGTTTTTCAGCGGTTGATCTGGAGTTATCCGCTTTTTATGAAGCGACCGGAAAAAGTGGAATAAAGGCAGCCGCTCTCTGCGCGGTGAGCGACCTTCCTTTGGAGAAACCTTTAGGGGAAGTGGCCAATAATGAACGTCAAAAGGTTCTGGATTCCTTAAATTTTTCCTTATTAAACATTTTAAATTTTATGGCTGATAATGACCAAAGATAGATTAATTGAAATCCCGATGCACGAAATTGACGGGAAAGATAAAACTTTCTGTTTGAGTTTTCCTGTAGCTGTCTATCCCCTGGCTTCACTTATAGAAGAAACAGGTTATATCTATCCTTTGCTGTTAAGAAAGACAAAAAAGAAATACCAGGTTATTTCGGGGTTTAAAAGACTGGAAATTTTTAAAGGTAAAAAAAAGATGATTCCGGCTTTTGTTTTTACCCGGAAAGAACTGTCGGATAGAAAAGCCATCCTTTTAAGTTTTTATGAAAATTTAGCCGGGCGCCATTTTAACGCCGCAGAAAAATCCATGGCTTTTGAGAAATTACGTTCCCTGGGTAAAATTAAAGACGAAGAACTTATCAGCCGTTTTCTGCCCTTAACCGGCTTACCGGCGGGAAAAAAATGTTTAGAAGACTATCTTTCTTTAAGCGTTCTGGAACCGGCTGTAAAGCGGGAGCTGGCCGAAGGGAAAATTAGTGTTGAGACGGGTGTTATTCTGGCCGGATTGCCTGCCTTGGAGAGAAAATATTTTCTGAAGTTAATAAAAAAAATTTATTTAAACCAAAACAAAGCTAAAATTATTGCCACCTTAATTAAAGAGATAAGCCGGCGGGAACATAGACCGGTTCTTTCTTTGTTTAAGGAGGAATTGATAAAAGATAGCCGTAGTTTTTCTGACTTAAGGGATTATTTATTCAGCCGGCGTTATCCCGAAGTCAAAAAATATGAAAGGGAATTTTTAAATTTAGTGAAAAATTTAAAACTTCCAGCCGGCATAGAGATTTTACCTCCTCCTTTTTTTGAACGTGACCGTTTTAAAATGAATATAGAAATAAAGGAAGAGGGGGAACTTCAAAAGATTCTTTTAACTTTACAAAGGGCTTTCGAGACTCAAGAGTTCAAAAAACTTATATCTATGCTTTAAGAATATGAGAAATTTTATCCCTGAAGAAATTTTGATTGAAAAGAAAGAAAGAAAATCAAAACTGGCCGGGGAGGTTATTAAAAAATTTCCCGATTCCAAAATTTTTTATATAGATGATTTTAAAGACTGTCTCAATTCAAAAAACTCTGTATCCATAGACCAAGCCAGAAAGAAACTGATTATTGCGCGTAAGAAAAGCGGTTTTATTAAACCCTGTCCGGGAACGCCCGGGTATCTTTGCTGTAACTATTACATTTTAGATGTCGGACTGGGTTGTTTTTATGATTGCAGCTATTGTTACCTTCAGGCTTATATGAATTTCCCCGGGATAGTTTTCTACGCCAATTTAAACGATTTCTTTCATGAGGTTGATTTACATCTTAAAACAAATCCTTCGCTTTTTTTTCGTCTCGGGACGGGTGAATTTACCGATTCACTGGCTCTTGAAGACGTTTTTTCTTACGCCGGAGAACTTATCCCGTTTTTTTCTGATAAGAAAATATTGTTGGAACTAAAAACAAAAGGCGATAACGTAAAGAACCTGCTTGAGCTTAACCATGGTAAAAGAACCGTTTTGGCCTGGTCAGTTAATCCTCCGGTAATAGTCAGGGAGGAAGAAAAAGACAGCGCCTCTTTAGACAGACGTTTAAAGGGGGCCTCTTTATGCGTAAAAGCCGGTTACCCGGTGGCTTTTCATTTTGACCCGATTATAATTTATCCCGGCTGGGAAAACGATTATCAGAAAGTGATAAAAAGAATTTTTGAATGTGTTTCTGAAAATAATATTTACTGGATAAGTCTGGGAACGCTTCGTTTCCCACCCGAACTTAAAAACATTATTGCCGAGCGTTTCCCGAAGACCCAGATAATATATGAAGAATTTATTACCGGCTTGGATGGTAAATGGCGCTATTTTAAACCAAAGCGGGTGGAAATTTACCGGAAGATGCTTTCCTGGATAAGAGAAATGAGTGCCGATGTTCCTCTCTATCTTTGTATGGAAAGCCGGGACGTCTGGAAAAAGGTTTTTGGTTTTTATCCGAAAGGCCCCCGGGAAGTTGAAAGACTATTTTTAAGAGGGCGTTAATCAGGAGAACTTGTCTAAAATGAAAAAGAAAATTATCACCGTTCTTATTTTGTTTTTTTTCGTCACCAGCTGCAGTACCGACTATTATGTCCGGTTTAGAAAAGAAGAAATCCTTCCTAAAACTTTACGTTCCGTTAGCCAGGTAAATTTAAAAGATTTTTATAGTTATAAAAAGGAGGGGAAATTAAATAAACGTTTAATAAAAGAATATTCTGATTTTAAACTTTATCAGATAAGATTCCCTTTTGACCAGAAATCCTTATTTCCTGAGAAAGATTTTGCCGAGTTTTTGTATTATCTTCCTAAAGGAGGGAAAAATCTTCCGGCCGTCGTTATTCTGCCTCATTTAGCCGGCCGCTCCGGTTTAGAGCGTTTTTTTTCTATCGGTTTAGTCCGGCAAAAATTTGCTGTTTTAACTTTAGGTGAACCTTATTTTACGGTAGATAGACGGGATGGCCGATGGTGGATGAAGGAGCTTGAGAAAGTTGAAGATTTAGAAAGAATAAAGTTGCTTTTCCGCCAACTGGTAATTGATACCAGAAAGGGGATTGATTTTTTAGAAGAGCAGCCGGAGATTAATAAAGAGAAAATCGGGATACTGGGTTTAAGTCTGGGGGGATGTTTGTCTATACTGGTGATGGGAATTGACCAGAGGATAAAAACGGGGGCTTTTCTTTTAGCCGGTGGGGATTTAGTGACGCTGGTTAAGAAAAGTGGCTATGCCAGACCGATGCGTGACCAGATGAATAAGAATGAAATCAGTTTTACCCAGATGCAGGAGGACTGGCTGGAAATTGAGCCGTTAAATTTAGCCCCTTATATTAAAGGCCGGGAGATATTTATGATTAATGCGACTTTTGACCATATCCTTCCTTCTGCGTGCACCAAAAAACTCTGGCAGGTTTTAGAAGAACCCAGGATTGTCTGGATTCCCAGTGGGCATTACGGAGCGGTTCTTTTCCTTAATTATGCCCGGAGAGAGATAATCCGGTTTTTTGAAAAAAAATTAGCCGGATAAAAATAATGGGTAGCTAAAAATGGAGAAAGAAATCGGTCGCGGGGTAATTAAATTGATACAAGGCGATATCACCGATTTAGAGGTTAAAGCGATAGTTAACGCGGCTAATTCCAGTTTAATTATGGGCGAAGGAGTAGCCGGGGCGATTAGAAGAAAAGGCGGAACGGTTATTCAAGGGGAGTGCGATAGGATAGGCGGCACCTTTGTCGGCGGTGCAGTTATTACCGGCGGCGGGGCTTTAAAAGCTAAATATGTAATCCATGCGGTTGGACCCAGAATGGGGGAGGGAAATGAAGAAGAAAAATTAAAAAATGCCGTCTTAAACAGTCTGAAACTCGCCCGCTCTAAAAGATTGGAAAGTGTGGCTTTCCCGGCTATCAGCACCGGTATTTTTGGTTATCCGGCTGATAAATGTGCCCGGATTATGCTGGAGGTAACCAGAGAATTTTTATTGGTAAATGATAGGCCATCTTTAGTTATCTTTTGTCTTTTTGACGATAAAATTTTAAAAATCTTTGAAAATGAATTGAAACGCCTCTGATAAGTATATGTTGGTTATTGTTCGTCCGCTAACTACAGCAATAAAAAGTGGTAAATTATATTCTTGAATTAATCGCCGTTTTATAGTATAAGATATGAAAATCGTTATCAACTAAAAAAACTTAGAGGAGATAAAAATGTATACCTTTTTACCTATTGCTAAAAATTTTTGTCTGGTGAGCGGTAAAAGCGAAGGGGTAACAGAACTGAATGCTTTTGATAACGCCCTTATTGCCGCCGGTATCGGGGATGCAAATTTAATTAAGGTAACCAGTATTATTCCGACCGGATGCCAATTTAGAAAAAGACCCAAAAAGTTTTTAAAGGGAGAATTTATACCGCTTGTTTATTCCGAAAAAACCAGCTCATTAAAGGGGGCCCGGATTGCCTCTGCTTTAGGTGTTGGCATTGCCAGTGACGGTTTTGGCGTGGTGGTTGAGGCCAAAGGAGCATCTATGCTTGAGGTTGAAAAGGATATTGAACAAAAAATCAAAGCGGCTTTTCAAATCCGCCGCTTAAAAATAAAAGAGATAAAATTTTCTGCGAAAGAACATGTGGTGAAAAGATGTGCCTGTGTTTTAGCCGCTTGTATTTA
Organism: uncultured bacterium; assembly: GCA_964506075.1. Classification (GTDB taxonomy): domain Bacteria; phylum CAZDME01; class JAYEMH01; order JAYEMH01; family JAYEMH01; genus CAZDKO01. Next base: position 1,590 of record CAZDKO010000023.1, on the reverse strand, counting down.
CTGGTAGAGAAACAGCCGGTTTATACGGAGATTTAAGAAAGGGATTTAATTTAATGCCAAAAAATAAAATAAAATATTTTAGTGAGGAGCAGACCCGGGAACTTTTTTTCCGTGTCGGGATAAAAAAAACAATTTGTTCTAAAAAAACGCCTTATCAAAAAATAGAAATTTTTGAAACTTATCCGCTGGGAAAACTTTTTGCCCTGGATAGGGCCGTTATGCTCACCGAAAAAGATGAAGCTTTCTATCATGAAATGCTGGTGCATCCGGCCATGTTTCTGAACGCCAAGCCCCAGGACGTTTTGATTATCGGCGGAGGGGATGGCGGAACTTTAAGGGAAGTCCTGCGTCATCGTTCGGTCCGTAAAGCTCTTATGGCTGAAATTGACGGCGGAGTAATTGAGGCTTGTAAAAAATATCTACCCGGCATCAGTCAAGGGGCCTTTAACGATAAAAAAGCGGACGTAAGAATCATAGACGGAGCGAAATTTCTTAAGGAAACGAAAATGAAGTTTGATATTGTTCTGGTTGATTCTACCGACCCGGTTGGTCCGGCTAAGGTTCTTTTCAGCCGCCCTTTTTTTGAGGCGGCTTACCGGTGTTTAAATAAAGAAGGACTTTTTGCCTGTCAATCAGGTTCCCCTTTCTATTACCCGAAAGAGTTAAGAGAGACCTATCATAAACTTAAGGAGATTTTTCCCTGGGTTAAGGTCTATCTGGGTTTTATTCCCGGTTATCCGAGTGGGCTCTGGAGTTTTTGCCTGGCCAGCCGGAAAATTTACAATCTTAACCAGCCGGTTAAAATCCCTTTTTCCACTAAATTTTACAATGCTCAAATTCACCAGGCCGCTTTTAAACTCCCGCAGTTTATAGCTGATTTATTACGATGATGAAATTTTTACGAAGTAAATCTACGCCCGAACCTAGTCTCGTAATTTTAGGTGTTCCTCTGGAAGCGACGGAAACATTTCGGGGAGGAGTAAGTAAAGCCCCGGATGAAATCCGCCGGGTTTCTCAATCCCTGGAAAGTTATAGCGTTTTTTTTAACCGCGACCTTGAACATTTAAATTTCAATGATTTAGGCAATTTATCTTTAAAAGGAAAAGTAGAAGACGATTTAAGTTTATTAGAAAAAAAAATCGCCTCTTTAGTCACCGCCGGGAAAAAATTTTTTGTTCTGGGCGGCGAACATACGGTGAGTGTGGGCATCGCTAAAGGAATTACCAGGGTTTTAAGGGATGATTTTCAGGTAGTTATTTTTGACGCTCATTCCGATTTCAGGGATAATTGGGAAGGGCAAAAAATCAATCATTCGACGGTTACAAGGCGGATTCACGAGATAAACAGAAATATAAGTGTCATAGGAGTTCGTTCTTTCTATGGATATGAAGATTATTCCCATCCTATTTATACCACCCTGGAGGAAACCAGGAAGAAATTAAACCAACAGATACCTGTTTACCTGAGTATAGATATAGACGCTTTAGATGTTAGTGTTGCTCCCGGGGTGACTAATCCTGAACCCGATGGTTTAAAATTTGCTGAAATATGGGATTTTATCCATTTTTTAAAAGATTTTTCCATTGTCGG
>CAZDKO010000022.1:30066-32298 GCA_964506075.1 uncultured bacterium | reverse complement strand
CGGTTATTCTGCTGACCGGTTACGGCAGTCTGGATTCAGCCAAGGAAGCCGTCAGGCTCAACGCTACGGATTATTTGCTGAAACCGCTTGATAATATAGATGATTTACTTCATCCGATAAATCGGGCCTTATACAGTTATAAGTTGGTTAGGGAAAATGAACACTTAACCAGTGATTTAAAAATGAAAATTGAAGAATTAAGCCGGTCGGAACATAAATACAGAGATTTATTTGAGTCAGCCAGCGACATTATCTACACGGTAAATTGCGACGGAATGATTACTTCGGTTAACAAAAGAATGGAAGAAATAACCGGTTACAGGAAGAACGAATTGATAGGGAAGCTTTTTTTAAACGTGATTACCCCTATAGAGAATAGAAAAGAAATAGACATTAAAAAATTTTTAGCCGGTAAAATAAGTCACCTGTTGGAGGTTAAAATAGCCACCAATAACGGTAAAGAAAAACTGGGTGAAATCGGCGTCAGACCCGTCAGGGAAGATAATGTAATAGTCGGGGCTCAGTGTATCATTCGGGATATCACTGAACGGAAAAAGGCAGAAATTAAATTAAAAGAGGCTTATAATAAACTTAAAGAAGCTCAAACCCAGCTTATTCAAGCCGAAAAAATGGAAGCCATCGGGACAATGGCCAGCGGTGTTGCCCACGAGGTAAAAAACCCTTTAGGGGCGATAATACAGGGCGTTAACTATTTAGAAGAAGAATATAAAGAGGAGCGTAAAGACATCCACGAGATGTTTGATATTATAAAAAACAACGTAAAAAGGGCGGATAACATTATCTGCACCCTTTTAGATTTTTCCCGGGCTTCAAAACTTGAAATGAAACCTGAAGATATTAACGTAATAATAAATAATTGTTTGATGTTAATGCGGCATAATTTAAATAAGAATAATTCAAAAGTTATTAAAGAGTTAAGTGAAGGTTTACCTAAAGTTCTGGTTGATAAAGGAAAAATAGAACAGGTAATCGTTAATTTATTATTAAATGCGATTCAGGCTATGCATAATGAAGGAACTCTTTTCATCCGTTCTTATTTTACTAAATACGTGAAAAATATGGATGCCGGTATCGAAGTCGGAGAAAGGATTAGAACCGGGGAAAAAATTGTGTTTATAGAAATTGAAGATACCGGTGTGGGTATCCCGGAGGAAAGTTTACACCGGGTTTTCGACCCTTTTTTTACCACTAAAAGGCCCGGTAAGGGAACAGGTTTGGGATTAACGGTGATAAGGCATATAATTGATTTGCATAAAGGATTGATAAAGATAGAAAGTAAAAGTCAGAAAGGGACTAAGATTACAATAGGTTTAAAAATAGCGAGGGGAATAAATTGATAGAGAAAAAAGTAATGTTAATTGATGATGAAAAAGATTTTCGTTTATTGGTCAAGATAAATCTGGAGCGAACCGGTAAATATGATGTTTTAGCCCTGCCCAGCGCCAAAGATATTTTATCGCAGGTTTATAATTTTAAACCCGATATAATATTAATTGATATAATTATGCCTGAGGTAGGGGGGCTAGACGCTTGTGAAATCTTGAGTAAAGACCCGCTGGCTAAAAACATACCTATTCTTATTCTTTCTGTTTTAGATAAAGATATTGACAAAGAAAGGGCGTATAAAACCGGTATTGTTGATTATTTGACTAAACCTGTTGAACTGGAACAACTCCTGGCCAAAATACAGAATATTCTTAAATGTTAGGATTTAAACATCGGGAAGGAGAAAATATGGAAAAAAAGAAAATATTGGTTATTGATGATGAATTTGATTTTTCCCAGACGGTCAAAATGAATCTTGAACAGACCGGCCAATATATTGTAGAAATAGTAAACGACGGGAAAGAAGCGGTTTCTTCGGCCGAGATTTTTAAACCGGATTTAATCTTTCTGGATATAATTATGCCTGGTATCGACGGCACAGAGATAATGCAAAAGTTGAAGTCAAATCCGGAAATCAGGGATATTCCGGTGGTGTTTCTAACCGCCCTTATTTCGGAAGCGGAAACGGCTTCCCGGGGTAACAACATAGGCGGACAATCTTTTTTAGCCAAACCGGTAAGCAAAGAACAGCTTATTGATTGTATTAATAAATACATATAAAGAAATTTTGTTTGATTGACAAAGCTGTTTTGAGTGTTATAATAGAATTAATACAGTCCAGAGTTTGAAGGGGGAACCTGGACTTTAAAAAAGTAAAACCTTCGC
>CAZDKO010000022.1:0-29966 GCA_964506075.1 uncultured bacterium | reverse complement strand
ATACAGTCCAGAGTTTGAAGGGGGAACCTGGACTTTAAAAAAGTAAAACCTTCGCCTGAAAGCGAAGGTTTTTTTCTTTAAAGGGTAAATTCAACCTGTTCCAAACCCGCATTGGAACAAAGCGTGATTAGAACAAAGTATGAGATAATAGGGAAGATAAAGTATGCCGTATAGAAAAGATATGCTTGCTCAGGGTGAGGTTTATCACGTATTTACTAAAAGTATAGCCGGATTTAAAATTTTTAATGCCAAAAGCGATTATGAACGTATGACTAAGACAATGTTATTTTATTCTGTTGCAAAGCCGCCATTTAAGCTTTCATTTTTTATTTCCCGCTTTAAAGATCTCGCGATAAATGATTTCATCAATCAGCAAACGCAGGAGCGATGCGTTCAAATAATCGCATATTGTTTTATGCCTACTCATATACATTTAGTTTTAAGGCAACTTACTGATTTGGGTATATCAAAGTATATGAATTTAATTTTAAAAAGTTATGCTAAATATTTTAATCTTAAACATAAAAGAAAAGGACCTCTGTGGGAAGGACGATTTAAAAGTGTTTTAGTAGAAAACAATGAACAGCTATTACATTTGACTCGTTATGTTCATCTAAATCCTTTCAGTGCCGGAATAATTACCGCTCCGGATGAATGGTTTTTTTCTTCTTATCGGCAATACATAGGGATTGTAGATACAAAAGAACGTTTCTGTAAATATACGGATGTTATTGAGATGAGTGAAAATAAATATAAAAAATTCGTTGAGGAGCAGGCCGATTATCAAAGAACTATTGAATGTATAAAGCATTTATGCTTTGAATAACGTTTTAACCTGTTCCAATGCGGGTTTGGAACAAAGGTTTGGAACAAAGGTTTAGAGATAAGAGGGGAATTTTAAAATGGTTTTGGTTAAAAAAGCGCCAGATATAGAAGAAAAGCTCTCCATCCTTTCGCGGGATTCAAAGTATGACCTTGCCTGTGCCTGTGCGACTCAAGACCATGAGCACCGGCATCGTTCGAAAGACGGCAAATGGATATATCCGGTTATTCTGCCCAACGGCGGAACAACCTACCTTCTTAAGACGCTTTTTTCCAACGAATGTGTTAATAACTGTAAATATTGTCCTTTACGTCTTGGAAATGATTCCAGACGCTTAAGATTTCAAGAAGAGGAAATTGTCCGGGCTTTTTGGAGTTACTACCGCTCAGGTAAAGTGAGTGGTCTTTTCTTAAGTAGTGGAGTGATGGGAAGTGCCGATAAAACGATGGAACGGATTAACCGGGTAGCGCAGATATTACGGAAGGAATGTTTCCGCGGTTATATTCATTTAAAAGTTATTCCCGGCTCCTCCGAAGGAGCTATCCGGGAAACTCTTTCTCTGGCCAGTGCCGTTTCTCTTAACATTGAAACACCCGGTGAGAAAAATTTTAATACCGTCTGCACCACTAAAAACTATTTACGGGATATTATCCAGCCGATGAAATTAATAAGTCGCTTGACGGAGAAAGGAGCTCCTTTTTACGGTGTGAAGCATACCACCCAGTTTGTGGTGGGAGCGGCTAAAGAAACAGATGAAGAGCTTGTTAAATATTCCTGGGGATTGTATAAACGGCTCGGCCTGAGTCGGATTTATTTCAGTGCTTATCAGCGGGGGGCAGGAGACAGCACTCTTCCCGGAGAGAAATCAGATTTTACCAACGAGGAAACGCTAACGCGCGAGCACCGTCTCTATCAGGTGGATTGGTTAATAAGAAAATACGGGTTTAAGCTGGAGGAAATTCCTTTTGAGAAAGGAGGCAATCTTTCTCTTACCATTGACCCTAAAGAGAGGTGGGCGCAAAAACATCCCGAATTTTTTCCGGTTAACGTCAATCAGGCGGACGAATACAATCTTCTTCGTATCCCCGGTCTGGGTCAGATTACGGTTGAACGTATTCTTAAACGGCGAAGATTCAGAAGAATCAGCCGCCTTGAAGATTTAGGACTTAAAGGACAAAGACTTAAAAAAGCCTCATCGTACGTTATCTTTTGATTTTTCTCTTTACTTCCATTCGGTTTTTAAAATAAAAATTATTTGACAAAAAATCTTTATGTGTTTATAATGCACAAATGTGCATAATAGAAGGAGTTTGTCTTGCGGCCTAAAAAAACAAGATGGGTAAAATGTGAACCCGGTGAACGTTGTTTCCGTCCGCGATATGCACCGGGCAATAAACTTCAAGGAGTTGTTTTAACCCTTGATGAATTTGAAGCGGTGCGTCTAGCTCATCTGGAAGGGTTAATCCAGGAAGAGATAGCTAAAAAGATGAAGGTGCACCGTTCAACGGTTTCCCGGATTTTAGAATCGGCCGACAGGAAAATTGCCGACGCTTTGGTAAATATTAAAGCCATTAAGATTGAAGGCGGATGCTGCAAGATTATTAGAAAGAGGTAATTAATGAAAGAAAGCAGAAAAATTTTATTAATAATAGCGGTATTTCTGGGGTGCTTTTATTTACCGGTAGAGCTCTTGCCGTTTCGTAACCCGATATTTGAAGCCCTGGCGCTGGTTCGCTGGTATGCCAGAGAACACGTTTTATTATGTTTGGTGCCGGCTTTTTTTATTGCCGGAGCCATATCGGTATTTATATCTCAGGGAGCGGTGATTAAATACTTTGGTTCCAAGGCAAACAAGATACTTTCTTATGGTGTCGCTTCCGTATCGGGAACGATTCTGGCGGTATGTTCCTGTACGGTCTTACCTCTTTTTTCCAGTATTTATAAAAGGGGAGCCGGTCTTGGTCCGGCCATTGCTTTTTTATATTCCGGACCGGCGATTAATATCCTGGCCATTATTATGACCGCCCGTATTCTCGGCTGGCAGCTTGGCTTAGCCAGAGCGGTCGGGGCGGTCTTATTCAGTGTCATCGTAGGATTTTTAATGCATCTTGTTTTTCTCCGGGAAGAAATAGCCCGGCATACCGACGGCTCTTTTAAAGTAGAAACAGAAAAAAACCCCCGGCCCCTCTGGAAAACGGCTTTATATTTTGCCTCTATGGTTGGTTTTCTCATTTTTGCTAACTGGGGAAAGCCTCAAAATACCGATACGGGACCCTGGGTGCAAATTTATAACCTGAAGTGGATAATAACGGCTATTTTTACTTTGTTGCTTTTATTTGTTCTGATTAAATGGTTCAAAAAGGATGAGCTCAAAGAATGGGTTCAATCAACCCGGGGATTCGCCAAACAGATTTTACCGCTTTTACTTATTGGTGTCATCGCCGCCGGATTGCTTCTCGGCAGGCCGGGAAACGAAGGTTTCATCCCTTCCTGGATTATAGAAAAGGCCGTGGGCGGTAATTCTTTATTGGCTAATTTCTTTGCTTCCGTCGTCGGGGCGTTTATGTATTTTGCCACTTTAACCGAGGTTCCGATTTTACAGGGATTAATCGGCGCGGGGATGGGGAAAGGTCCGGCCCTGGCTCTTCTTCTGGCCGGTCCGGCTTTGAGCTTACCCAGTATGTTAGTAATAAAGAGTGTCATTGGCGTTAAGAAAACGGTTGTCTATGTGAGTCTCGTAGTTGTTATGGCTACCGTTAGCGGTATTATTTTCGGGATTATAGCCGGGTAGAAAGGAGAGATATAATGAAAGTTGAAATTTTAGGTATGGGTTGTCCAAAGTGTGAAAAACTTTATGAGATGGTGCAGAAAGCGGCCCAAGAACTGAATATAGAAGCCGACTTCGTTAAAGTAACGGATATAAACAAAATTATGAATTACGACGTAATGGTAACGCCGGCCTTAGCTGTTGACGGCGAAGTCAAGGTAGCCGGCAGAATCCCGACGGTGGAACAAATAAAAACTTGGTTACAGGAGAAGGAATAGTTAAAAAGGGGGATTAAAAATAGGCGAATGTTGTTTAAAAATTAAAACGTCATTTATAGATAATATGATTAGAGTAATAACGGGAAAGATTAAGAAATAGTTTCCCGCGAAAATTTAAAACTGTCTTGAATTAGAGATAATTTGGTAATACGGAGGGAAAATTATGAAGGGGCAAAGCAAAATGGCAAGAATAGGCGTTTATTTAGCGGCTTTTGTTTTAATTATGGTTTCAGGACAAAGTATATTTGCCGAAGAGGGGACATTATCTCAGGACAATATAAAAATTACGTTGATAGAACTTGGTTCCGTTAAGTGTATTCCCTGCAAAATGATGCAGCCGGTTCTTGAAGAAATAAAAGAGGAATATAAAGGCCGGGTTGAGGTCATTTTTTATGACGTCTGGACTAAAGAAGGAAGACCATATGGAAGTAAATACAAAATCGTCGCCATTCCCACCCAGGTTTTTCTTGATAAAGACGGCAAAGAATATTTTCGCCATCAGGGTTTTTTCCCCAGGGAAGAAATTAGAGAAATTTTAAAACAGGGCGGGGTGGAATAATGACGTTTCTTAAGTTATTTACCTGGTTATCCGGGGCTTTAGACGCCAATCCCTTCATCGCTTTAACGGCTGCTTTCTTCTGGGGCATATTGAGTATTATACTAAGCCCCTGTCACTTAGCCAGTATCCCTTTAATTGTCGGTTTTATTGATGGTCAGGGTAATATCCCTACCAGAAGAGCTTTCGGCTTATCTTTACTTTTTGCTCTGGGCATAATGATAACCATAGCCGTTATCGGATTTATTACCGGATTGATGGGACGGATGCTGGGTGATATCGGAAAATGGGGTAATTATTTTGTAGCCGCGATATTTTTTATTGTGGGTTTGTATCTTCTGGGGGTGCTGCCGATTCAGTTTCTGGGTAAATCATGCGCCTCCAACGTTAAAAGAAAAGGATTTTTAGCGTCTTTCCTTCTGGGTTTGGTTTTTGGCATCGCTCTCGGTCCCTGCACTTTTGCCTATATGGCGCCAATATTAGCAGTCACTTTTAAAATATCCGTCACCCGGTTTTTTTACGGCTTAATTCTTTTGCTCTTTTACGGCGTCGGTCACTGTTCGGTGATTGTTTTTGCCGGCACTTTCACCGAAGTTATTCAGCACTATCTTCACTGGAATGAAAAATCAAAAGGAGCAATTATCGTAAAAAAAATATGCGGGTTTCTTGTTATTATAGGCGGGATATATTTAATCTGGAGTGTTCATTGATTCTTTCACCGAAAGCTTAAAGGGGATAGGATTGTATGGAAAGAGTGATTCACGAAGAAAGACGCCTGAGTTTTTTTGAAAAATATCTTACTGTTTGGGTAATTGGGTGTATTATCTCCGGAATACTCCTTGGAAAATTATTTCCTTCCTTTGCTGTTACGCTTGATGGTTTTTCCATTTATCAGGTATCTATTCCTATTGCTGTTTGTCTTTTTTTTATGATGTATCCGATTATGGTTAAAATTGATTTTAAGGAAGTTATTAAAGCTGGAAAAACTCCCAAGCCGGTTCTGTTGACGTTGTTTATTAACTGGTGCATTAAACCTTTTACTATGTTAGCAATTGCAACCTTGTTTTTAGGAGGAATTTTTAAAAGCTGGCTTCCCGGAACGGAAATTATAAAAGGTGGAATTCAGGTTGAACTGTACCGTTCATATATTGCCGGCTGCATTCTGCTGGGGATAGCACCCTGCACGGCGATGGTCCTTATATGGGGGCATTTAGCAAAAGGGAACGACGGGCATACACTGGTTATGGTGGCAATAAATTCATTAACGATGCTTTTTCTTTATGCTCCGTTTGGCGGCTGGCTTCTGGGCGTAAATAAAATGCCAATTCCCTGGCAGACAATTATTTTATCAGTGGTGATATATGTGGGGTTACCGCTTTTTTTAGGATATCAGACGCGAAAATGGATTATTATTCGGAAAGGTTTTAAGTGGTTTGAAGAAAAATTTATCCATTATCTAACTCCAGTATCAATTTTTGCACTGCTTATTACGCTGGTTTTGCTATTTTCTTTCAAAGGCGAGTTGATTGTTAAACAACCGCAGATAATATTTTTAATAGCTGTGCCGCTTCTTTTTCAGACCTGTTTAATTTTTGCCTTGGCGTATGCAATGGCTAAGCGGTTTAAGCTTTCTTATCGGGATGCCGCTCCCTCGGCGCTTATCGGAGCCAGTAATCATTTTGAAGTCGCTATTGCTACATCTACCATTCTTTTTGGATTGTCTTCAGGGGCATCTTTGGCTACAGTGGTAGGTGTGTTGATAGAGGTGCCGGTGATGCTAATGTTAGTCAGGGTTTGTTTAAAGACAAAAGAGTGGTTTAAATAGGAGGAAGGATTATATGGAAAAGAAAAGAGTTTTATTTTTATGTACCGGTAACACCTGCCGCAGCCAGATGGCTGAAGGTTTCCTGAAAAAATTTGCCGGGGATAGATTTGAAGTTTTTAGCGCCGGCATCAGTCCCGGGCAGGTTAACCCTTTAGCGATTAAAGTGATGAGTGAAATCGGCATTGATATTTCACGGCAAAGGTCAAAGTCCGTGCAGGAATTTTCAGGGCAAAAATTTGATTACGTCATTACTCTCTGCAGTTCAGCCAGGCAGACCTGTCCGGTTTTCCCCGGTGTTTATGAGAATATCCATTGGGACCTGGAAGACCCGGCGGTTGCCTGGGGAACAGAAGAAGAAAGATTGCTTGTTTATAGAAGAGTGAGGGATTTAATAAAAAAACACCTGGAAAATTGGCTGGGTAAAAAATTTTAAGAAGAAGGAGGATAATATGGATTTAAAAATATTTTTTGCTACTTTTGGCGCCATATTTTTAGCTGAGTTAGCCGATAAAACCCAGCTGGTCGGAATCAATATGACGGCAAAATCCGGAAAACCTTTAACCGTATGGCTGGCTTCCGTATCGGCGTATGTAATTGTAACGTTATTTTCCGTATTGATCGGAGCAACTTTAGGAAAATACCTTAAACCGGAGTTTATAAGGTATGCCGGGGCTTTAATATTCGTGATAATCGGAATATTAATGTTTACGGGAAAGCTTTAAAAAATGACGAGTGTCATTGATATTATAATAGCCTGCTTTTTTTGTTTTGCCGTCAGCATTATAAGTGTATCTATAGGCGGAACGTCTCTTTTAACGGTTCCGTTTCTTATCTGGCTGGGAATGAATTCAAAAAATGCGGTGGCTACCAATATGTTCGCCTTAACATTCTTAAGTCTTTCCGGAGCACTAAGTTTTAAAAGAAAGATTGAGCCGATAAACATTAAAATGATTTCTGTTTTTTTAATTCTTACTGTTCTGGGTTCTTTGCTTGGCGCCGGTTTCATAGCGGTGATAAACCAGGATGTGCTTAAAAAAATAATAGCCGTAATGATAGTTGTTATGACCTGTTCACTCTTTTTAAATAAGGAGTTAGGTGTTCGGCAATATATGGCAAAAAAATCTAAAATGAAATTTGTTGTCGGAACGATTTTGATTTTTATCCTGGGTATTTACGGAGGATTCTTTAGCGGAGGATATATCATTATTTTAACTTATGTTCTGATATTAATGTTCGGTTTGGATTTTCTTCAGGCAGCGTTTCTTACCAAGATATTTAACGTTTTTTCTTCTCTCGCCGCTTGCATATCTTTCTATTACAGTCATCTTATTGATTTTTACGTCGGTATTCCTTTAGCTGTTTCCATGTCTTTGGGTGCTTACTGGGGAGCAAAGTTCTCTATTAAGAAAGGTAATGTCTGGGTCAGAAATTTATTTGTTATTGCCGTAATACTTTTCGCCGTTAAATTATTGTTTTTTTAACCCCGGCATTAAAATTTTGTAACACCCCTCCTAATTGTCTTGCAAACTCTCAAGAAAACATATACAATATGGGCTTATATTTAAGTGTTTAAGTAACAATCAGGCGCTTGAAAATATAAATGGTTTCCAAAAATTAGAAAGAAGAGTATGAAAAAAAGATTCACTCTTATTATATGTATTTCCCTCTTAGCCGCTTTTATAGGATTAAAGGCCGGATTTTCTTCCCAGCAGGCGACCACAGCCGGCATTTTTTGTCTGTCGGTTATGGGGATATTGCTTTTTTGGGAGTTGAGGTTGAGCTTTGTTTTTTTCGGGGCCGGACTTCTTTTGATAACCCGTTCGATAGACCTGGAAAATCTGTTAAGGTTTGCTTCCTTGGATGTAATTCTTTTTCTTATCGGTATGATGATTTTAGTCGGAATGTTAAACGAAGTCGGGTTACTTTTCTGGATAACGACCAAGCTATTGAGAGTTAAAAAGATAACCGGGAAAAAATTGTTTTTATTGCTTATGTGCATATCAGCCTGTTTTTCCTCTCTTATGGGAGAGGTGGCTTCTATTATAATAATGGCAAAAATTATCATTGCCATTTCCGATTTTTTTGATATTGACCCGGCTCCGTTACTCCTTTCTTCGGTTTTAGCGACCAATATCGGTTCTTCCGGAACAGTTCTGGGTAATCCCATCGGTGTCCTTATTGCCGCCAGGGGGAAACTCAGTTTTGAAGATTTCCTGATTCACGCTTTGCCTGTCACCGTAATTGTTTTACTGGGAACGTTGATAATTTTATTTTTATGGTTTAAGAAATACATTGCTCAACTTAACGAAAAGCTTTCTTCGCTTGAAGATAATACCTTTTTTCTTTCTTTAATTTCTATCCCCGCTGATAAAAAGGTGAAAATCGGGATAGTAATTTTTGTCATTACTTTAATATCTATTGTATTACACCATCGGTTGGAATTATTATTTAAATTGGAGGAAAATACGCTGTTATTGATGCTTCCTATCGTGGCCGCCGGAGTCGTGATGCTTTTTCACCGTGATAAAGTTCGTTATTACGTTGAAAATGAAGTTGAATGGACTTCCATATTGTTCTTTTTGTTTCTATTTGCTTTAGCCGGAGCTGTTCAATATACAGGAATAGCCGATTTTTTTGCGCTCAAACTGATTGCCAAAACAGGAACCAATTCCAACTTAATAGCCGGGGTCATTTTATATTCCAGCGGTTTTCTTTCCAGTATCCTGGATAATACTGTCGTGGTAGCTTCTTATCTTCCTATGGTGCAAAGCCTGGCCTCTTTAAAAGTAGCGGTTAATCCTTTATTATGGGCGATATTGTTTGGCGCTTGTTATGGAGGAAACATAACGGTTATAGGTTCTACGGCTAATATAGTAGCGGTGGATATTCTGGAAAGCGCGGGAAAGAAAAGGATAAGCTTTTTAAGGTGGTTAAAGATTGGTTTGGTCGTTGGAATTTTTAGTATGACGGTGGCATACTTATTGCTCCTTCTTTTTAAATTTTAAGCCCGCCTTGTAGAATATTAAAGCCGCAAATAAGAAATTTTATCAATAAGATTTAAAGGCAAAATGCAATATCTTAATGAAAAGAATATTCTTATTTTTTTGATTCAGGTTTTTGTCTTACTGGGTTTGTCCAGAGGATTAGGGGAACTTCTTCGTAAGTGGAAACAGCCGTCTTTAACCGCTGAAATTCTGGTCGGTATACTTTTAGGTCCCACTATTTTCGGTAAACTCCTGCCTTCTATTCATAGTGTGATGTTTCCCGCCGACATTATCCAGCAGAATATGTTTGAAACGGTTGCCTGGCTGGGGGTGTTGTTTCTTTTACTGGAAACAGGTCTTGAAATTGACTTTTCGGCCGCCTGGCGGCAGAGGGGGGACGCCTTAAAAATCGCCTTATCGGATATTATCTTCCCGATGATAGTCTCCTTTATTCCGTGTTTATTTTTACCTTCCTATTATCTCGTTAATCCCGACCAGAGGATAATTTTTGCGCTCTTTATGGCCACGGTTATGACCATAAGCGCCATGCCTGTCTCGGCGCGCGCCCTTCACGACTTAAAAATTTCCAAGACAGATTTAGGATTTTTGATTATGTCGGCTCTTTCTGTAAATGATATTATCGGGTGGCTGATATTTACCCTGGTTCTGGGTTTTTTCCTTCACGCTGATATCAAGCTCTTTGAAATAATCGTTATCTTCACTTCCACCATAGGTTTTGCCATCCTGTGTTTAACGGTTGGAAAAAATTTTACCAATAAAGTGATTTCTTTTATTAAAAAGAAACAAATTCCTGAGCCGGGAGGGTCTCTCACGTTTATCTGTCTATTAGGTCTTTTATGCGGTGCCGTTACTCAGAAGATTGGTATCCATGCTTTATTCGGGTTTTTTCTGGCCGGAATAATGGCCGGTGAAGCGAAGGAGCTTTCAGAAAAAACCCGTCAGGTTATCTCCCAGATGGTCTACGCCGTATTTGTCCCGCTTTTCTTTGTAAATATCGGGCTCAAAGTTGATTTCCTTCAGAATTTTAATTTTGCTCTCGTTATTTTAGTAACCGTTATTGGTATTGCGGGCCGGTTTTTCGGTGCCTGGTTCGGGGTGAATATTACTGAATTATCGCGGGAAAACCGTCTTTCTATCGCTATTGCCCATACACCCGGCGGGGCCATGGAAATAGTTATCGGGTTACTGGCGTTAGAATATAACCTCATTACAGAACCTGTTTTTGTGGCGATTGTCTTTGGCGCCGTAGTTTCCTCGGTCATACTGGGACCCTGGTTAAGTTATTCCGTTAAAAAGCGTAAAGCCATCAGTATCCTGGAATTTTTTTCCCGCCGGGCCGTTATTCCAGAATTAAAGGTTTCTGATAGAGATAGGGCCATCTTAAAACTGTGTGAAACAGCCGCAGAGCTTGAAGATATCCCCGAGGTTGAAACCATCTATACACCCGTATTACAGCGTGAAAATGCTATGGGCACAGCCATTGAAGAGGGGGTAGCCGTACCTCACGCCAGGCTATCCTCATTTAAAAGGCCGGTTATTGTTTTTGGCCGGTCCCTTACCGGTATTGAGTGGAATTCTCCCGACGGAAAACTTTCCCAGCTTATATTTTTAATCCTGACCCCGGAGGGAGACGATTCTGCCCAGATCCAGATATTATCTTTAATCGCTAAGGCGATGAGTAATAAGGAAATTAGAGAAAATATTCTCCAGGCCCAGGATAGTGCCGGGATATGGGATATTCTGCGCCACTCATTTACCGCCAGCCAGATTATAAAAAAGGATAAATAACCCGCTAATTAAATTTTTATTTTTCCCTTGACAGAAAATCAGCCGTCAGGTATACTTTAAATAGGAATAAGAACCATTCTCAATTAGGAGGCAAAATGCCCGGAGGTTTTAACAGAGGACATTCGTGGTGGTGCGGCCGGTTTCAGGGACACGGTTATAAACTAACTTTATCCCGGCAGGCAATTTTAGAAGTTTTAAGTAAGACCTCTAAACATCTTAGTGCCGAGGAAATATACCTTCAGGTTCATAAAATTTACCCTCAGGCCGGACTTTCAACCGTTTACCGGACTTTAGAGTTATTGGCAGGGATAGGGCTGGTTTTCAAATTTGATTTTGGCGACGGAAGAGCTCGATACGAATTGGCCGGCGGACCTCAAGGAGAAAAACATCATCACCATCTGGTCTGTACCGGCTGCGGCCGGGTTATCGATTATACTGATTTTATCGACCAGGAGGTAGAACTTTTAAAACGAACCGAGAAGGGACTTTCTAAAAAATATAATTTTGATATTACCGAACACCTTATTCAGTTTTATGGTGTGTGCGATAGATGTAAAAATGCCGGGGTTAAATAAATTTTTTTAAAGTTAAATGAGAACGATTCTCAATAAATTTAATAAAGGAGGTGATTATTATGCCGGGTTTTGACGGAACTGGTCCTCAGGGCAGAGGTCCGATGACCGGAGGAGGCAGAGGTTTTTGTGCTGTTCCCTTTGATGGTTTTCGTAGCTTTAGCGGCCGGTTTTTAGGCCGGGGATGGAACCGTGGAGGTGGCCGGGGTTTTGGCCGAGGATTTGGCCGGAGGTGGTCCGCTTATCCTTATGTTTACGGCGGCCCGTATTATCCGGCTCCATACGGAGCCTATCCTTATGAGCCTGAATTGACTCCTCAGCAAGAAGCAGATATGCTTAGAGCCGAGGCCAAGGCCATGCAGGAAGAAATCAACGCTATCAACCAGCGCGTAAAAGACCTTGAGTCAAAAGCGACATCAAAGGGTGGTAAGTAAAAATAGGTGAGGATAGTCAATATCTATCCTCGCCTGATTTAAACGGTAAAGGAGGTTAATCTTGAAAGTAGCTATTTCAAGCGATGGTGGATTTGTATCTTCTCACTTCGGCCGTTGCCCGTCATTTACCATCGTGGATATAAAAGACGGCAGAGTGATGAAAAAAGAGGTCATTGATAATCCCGGACATCAGCCCGGAAATATTCCCCAGTTTTTGCATCGTAAAGGCGTTCAATGTATAATTTGCGGTGGAATGGGGGCCAGAGCAGCCGGTTTTTTTGAAGAACTCGGCATCCAGACTATTATCGGTATAAGCGGTAAAATTGATGAGGTTCTGAAAGAACTTTTAAAAGGAACGCTTAAAGGCGGAGAAAGTCTTTGTCAGCCGGGTTCAGGTAAAGGCTACGGTATAGAAAAATCCGAATGCGACCATCCTGATGAAAAAAATTGTGAAGACTAGAAGAAGGAGGGATTATGTGTAGTGAAACGAAATCCGCCTGTGGCGGAAAGATTTGTATTACCTCAGAGGGTAGCGACCTTAATTCCAGAGTCGACCCGCGTTTCGGTCGGTGCGAATACTTTATCATTGTCGATACCGACACCCTGGAATTTGAAGCGGTAAAGAATCCTAATATTGATTCAATGGGAGGAGCAGGAATTCAATCCGGCCAGGTTGTTACCGGGAAGGGAGTAAAAGCGGTGCTTACGGGTAACGTCGGGCCCAACGCGTTTCAAACCTTGCAGGCCGCCGGGATAGATGTGATTACAGGTGTATCAGGAACCGTTAAAGAAGTGGTAGAGAAATATAAAAAAGGCGGATTTAAAATTACGTCAGGCCCGAGCGTAAATTCAAAATTTGGTATGCCGCCTAAAAAACAGGAAGAAATTTAAAATGGCGGTCAGGGTAAATCAAATTAAATGCAATGGCTGTGGTGTATGCGTTGATATTTGCCCCGTAAACGCTATCAAAATCAAACAAAATAAAGCGGTCATAAGCAGCAATAAATGTGTGGAATGCGGTGCTTGTATCAGTGAATGTCCGAATGAAGCGTTATCGCTTCCAAAATAAGGAGGTGTAAGATGCCCTGGGGAGATGGAACCGGCGGAGGTATGGGCAGAGGTGGTGGCCGTGGCCGAATGCCTGCCCGCTCAGCAGGCGGGGGTGGTAATCGTCCTGGCGCCGGCCCAAGCGGAAACTGTATTTGTCCGAACTGCGGTGAAAGAATGCCGCATCAGCAGGGAGTACCCTGTTATTCACTAAATTGCCCGAAATGCGGGACCAAGATGGTAAGGGAGTAAAATTTAAATTTTGGGAAAAGAAATTTTAGAAAGCCTTATTATATAATAACATGATTATCTCAGTTGCCAGCGGAAAAGGCGGGACGGGAAAAACCACGATAGCGGTCAATCTGGCTCTTTCTATAAATGAAGAAGTGCAGTTTTTAGATTGTGACGTTGAAGAGCCCAACGCCCACATTTTTTTAAAACCGGATATAAAAAAGACCAAGAAAGTTTTTATTCCCGTTCCTGAAATTGATGGGTCAAGATGCACCTGTTGCGGCCGGTGTGGCGAAGTTTGCGCTTACAATGCTATCGCGGTAATGCCGGCATCTGACGGCAGAAAAGGAAAGGTTTTGATTTTTTCAAATCTTTGCCATGGCTGCGGAAGCTGCGCGTATTTTTGCCCTGAAGGGGCGATAAAGGAAGTAAATAAAGAAATCGGCGAAATTGAAATAGGCAGTTCGCCTTCGGTTACTGCCTATCCTGAACAAAATCAAAAGACAGGCAGCGTTAAATCAATACAATTTATACACGGCCGTCTTAATATCGGGGAGGCAATGGCTCCGCCCGTTATCAGGCAGATAAAAAAATATATTAATCCGACACGCACGGTTATTATTGACGCTCCTCCCGGCACGTCGTGTCCGGTAGTTGAAACTGTGAAAGAAAGCGATTATTGTATATTGGTTACCGAACCTACCCCGTTCGGATTAAACGATTTAATTCTCGCCGTAGAAGTCTTAAGGAAAATCGCGGTTCCTTTTGGTGTGGTGATTAACCGTTCTGATTTAGGCAATCAAAAGACCGACGAATATTGCAAACGTGAAAATATACCCGTTCTTATACGGCTTCCTTTTAAAAAAGAGATAGCGGTTGCTTACTCAAAGGGAGAACCTATTGTCAAAGATTTTCCCGAATACAGAGAAAATTTCCAGAATCTTTTTAAGAGAATTAGAAAAAGAGAGGTATTTCATGGTTAAAAAAGCGGACATTCTTATTATTGGCGGAGGACCGGCGGGGCTGGTAAGCGCGATTACGGCCAAAAGGTATTATCCGGATAAAAATATTTTACTTGTAAAAAATGTGGCCAACGGCTGTATCCCCTGCGGAATCCCTTATATGTTCTGGAGTCTGGAAAACCCCGACGATAATAAAATGGGAACAGAGGTTTTAAACAAGAATAATATAGAAGTAGCCATTGATGAGGCCGTAAAGATAGACCGCAGCGCCAAAAAAATAACCGCTAAAAGCGGAGAAGAATATGGATATGAAAAATTGGTTCTGGCTCTGGGTTCATTGCCTATTAAACCTTCCATCGCCGGGATTGAAAAAGACGGGATTTATCCTGTATATAAAGATATGGATTATTTGAAGAGAGCCGTGGCTGAACTTAAAAAAGCGAAAAGTGTGTTGGTTCTGGGTGGAGGATTCATAGGAGTGGAATTTGCCGATGAAATTTCCAGAATAGCCGGTCTGAATGTCTATCTGGCGGAGGTTCTTCCTCATCTTCTCGCGAATTCATTTGACGAGGAATTTTCTTTATTAGCGGAAGCAAAATTAAAAGCCAGGGGAGTTAATATTTTAACCGATACCCGGGTGGTCGAATTTTTAGGAACTGAAAAGGTTGAGGGTGTACGGTTTGAAAACGGAAAAGAGCTGAAAATAGACGGTGCTATTCTGGGAATAGGAGCTGTTCCCAATACGACCCTGGCCACCGACGCGGGTCTGGATTTGGGTAGAGGTAAAGGTATATGGGTGGATGAATATATGCGCACCGTTGATTCGGATATTTTCGCCGTAGGTGATTGCGCCGGTAAAAGAGATTTTTATACGAGAAAGGATTCTGTGGTTATGCTGGCTTCAACCGCTACTGCCGAGGCCAGAATTGCCGGAGCGAATCTTTACCAGTTAAAGGTTGTCCGCGAAAATAAAGGGACAATCGCGATTTATTCTACTTACGTAGACGGTCTGGTTTTAGGCTCGGCCGGGCTTACGGAGATAAGCGCTAAAAAAGAAGGTTTTGAAATTATTACCGGTAAGACGGAGGGTATAGATAAACATCCGGGGACTCTGCCCGGGGCAAATAAAATAAAGGTTAAATTGGTGTTTTCCCGGCAGTCAGGCATTCTTATGGGGGGACAGGTTGCCGGCGGAATATCTGCGGGAGAATTAATTAACATTATCGGTATGGCGATTCAGCAGAGGGTTTCTATTACGGAACTGGAGACATTGCAAATGGCAACCCATCCTTATTTGACCCCCGCTCCTACTATGTATCCGATTGTATTAGCGGCTCAAGATGCGTTAGGCAAATATAGTTTAGCTGTATAATCAAAGAGGAAATTTTCTTTGGAACACAAAGACAGTTTTTAAAGTAAGGAACAATATATATGAACAGGTCAAGCTCTAATTTGCATTTCTATATCCACGATTGTATTTTTAAATTACGGGATTTTTTCTTGCCCCGGATAGATATTTTAAAAGAACCGGGAATAACCCCCGGATTTTATGTGCTTGATTATGGCTGCGGGTCCGGAAGTTATATCAATATTCTGGCGGATATGGTAGGAAAAACAGGGAGAGTTTACGCTTTAGATATTCATCCGCTGGCAATTCAAAAAATCAACGGTATTATTGCCAAAAGACATTTGATAAATGTGAAAGCTATTTATTCAGATTGGAAAACCGGTTTACCGGATAACAGTATGGATGCAGTTTTACTTTATGATGTGTTTCATGTTTTAAACAATGAGGATAGAGTTTTGAAAGAATTGCACAGGGTCTTAAAACCAAAGGCAATTTTATCTTTTCGGGACCATCGGATGACGAAAGATGAAATAGTTTATAACTTAACTAAAGATAGGTTTTTTCAATTATCAGAACAGGGTAAGAAAACATATACTTTCAGAAAAATATGAAACAGATAGTTATAATTAGCGGAAAAGGCGGAACCGGAAAAACCGTGATTACGGGTGCGTTTGCCGCGTTAGCGAAAAATAAAGTTATGGCTGACTGTGACGTAGATGCCGCGGATTTACATTTATTGTTAGAGCCGGATATAAAAGAGCGCTATGAATTTAGAAGCGGTCAAACCGCAGTTATTGATAAGACGAAATGTGTTCGGTGCGGTAAATGCATAGAAATTTGCCGCTTTTCCGCCATAAGTAAGATTCCATCGCGAAACGGCGGAGACGCAATAAGCAAGGATTTTATTATAGACAGAATTTCCTGCGAAGGGTGTGCTTTTTGCAGTTTTGCCTGTCCCGCGGGAGCTATAAATATGGAAGAAAATGTCTCAGGTGAATGGTTTATCTCCGATACGCGCTTTGGCCCTATGGTCCATGCCAAGCTCGGCGTAGCGGAGGAGAATTCAGGCAAACTTGTCAGCCTGGTGAGAAAAGAGGCGAAAGAATTAGCGAAAAAATCCGGTGCTGATTTGGTTATTGTCGACGGGGCACCCGGCATAGGATGCCCGGTTATTGCCTCTCTTTCAGGTATAGATGGTGCGGTAGTGGTGACCGAGCCGACTTTATCAGGATTGCATGACGCCGACAGGGTTATAAAGGTTGCCAGACATTTCGGAATTTCCGCTAAACTGATTGTAAATAAATATGACCTCAATGTAGATATGACTAAAAAAATTCAGGAATATTGTAAAAAGAATGATGTTGATTTAATCGGGAAAATTCCTTTCGATAAATCCGTAGTCGAAGCCATGGTTGAAGGAAAAACTATAATAGAACATTCAAAGGGAAAGGTTAAAGAAGAGATTATTAATGTTTGGGAAAAGTTATATAAACAATTAACTGCAAAAGGGGGAAAAAATGGATGATATTCTTAAAGGATTTTCGGGTAAATTCAGAAGCCACTGGATTAAAGTAAAATTTTACGGGCAAAAACCAGAGGTTAATAACGTTAAAAGATTAAAAGGAGTCAAATTCTGTGAGGCGACCAGAGAAGCGATTTTGCACCCTGTTTTATTAGATAAAGAAAGCATTGCCTGTCCCGGGGCCCGGCATGCCTTTGGCTGGGAATCACTTTTGGCAAACAAACATTTACAAAGCTGTTGCGATAAACGAGATGTTGAAGAGGGTGTTTTAAAATCGATGCTTTCTCGTATCCCCTTTTTAAAAACACCTTTTAAATACATAGGCTTAAATACGGATGGGGTGCCTGACCTGGTTATGTCATATATCCAGCCGCAGGAAGTGATGAATTTACTGAATATATATCATAATAAAAAAGGCGGCAATTTAGACGTTTCTTTATGTTCTATGATGGCCATCTGCGGGGGTATCGCGGTGCGGACATATCTGGATAAAAAAATCAGCCTTTCCTTTGGATGCAACGATTCGCGTAAATTCGCTGATATGAGAACGGATAATATCGCCGTAGGTATACCAAGAGAGATGTTTAATATATTTATAGATTAGTTTAATAAAAAAATGCAGAGATTGGAAGAAAAGAGGAAAATGCGTCCTTTAGAAATTAAAAAATATCCCGAAAAGGTGTTACGCAGGAGATGCGAACCTGTGAATCCAATAGCAGAAAAGGAAAAGATTCTGTTCGAACAGATGCTTTTTACTATGAGGTATTTTTCCGGTATAGGTCTGGCCGCTCCGCAAATTGGGATTCTTGAAAGATTAATTGTGGCGGAGGTTGAGGGGGAGATTATAAAGTTGGCTAATCCGGAAATTCTAAAGGTAAAAGGCGTAGATAATATGAAAGAAGGGTGTTTAAGTGTGCCTGATATCGGAATAGATATAGAAAGGCATTACGAAGCGGTTGTGAAAGGTCTAAACGGGAACGGACGAATTGTGGAAATAAAAGCAAAAGGGCTTTTGGCCAGGGTTCTTCAGCATGAGATAGACCATCTTAACGGAAAGTTAATTATTGATTATTTGCCGTTGCGGGAGAAATTGAAATTTAAAATGAAAGTTGGGAGATAAAAAATGCCGACAGGTGTTGCATTTGGATTTTATTTATAAATGAAGCCAGGATATGAGGAGGTAATGAAATGGAAATTCAAATAACAGATGTGAATTTTAAACAGGAAGTATTGGAATCGGATTTACCTGTTTTGGTAGACTTTTGGGCCGAGTGGTGTGCTCCCTGCCGTATGGTTGCCCCGGCGGTTGAAGAAATTGCGAAAGATTATCAGGGGAGATTAAAAATATGCAAATTAAATGTTGATGAGGCTTTAGAAACAGCGTCTCAATACGGAATTATGAGCATACCCACGTTAGCAATATTTAAAAATGGTAAGGTAATAGATAAAATCGTTGGTGCCCTTCCTGAATCCGAACTGGAAGTTCTTATTAATAAGTATATTTAATTGACCACTTAATATTTTCGGGTATATATTATTTCAATCCGGGGGAGAAGATGGCAGATTTCAAAGAAATTAACGAGGCCAGAAAAATACTTGAACTGGACGAAACTGCAACTTTAGAAGAAATAAAAAAGGCGTATAGAAAACTGGCGCTTAAATATCATCCCGACGGATGTAAAGATGACAAAAAGAAAGAGTGTGAGGAGATGTTTAAGAAGATAACCCACTCTAACGATATCCTTATGGCTTACTGCGCCGGCTACCAATATTCCTTCAAGGAAAAGGACGTCAAAAAAAATACTATGGATAAGGAGTTTTATAAGCATCTTAAAAGATTCTACGACGGCTGGTGGTTTGATTTGGATTAATTATGAATATTTTTGACAAATATTACCGGAAATATGATGCCTGGTACGATAAAAATAAATTTGCTTATTTATCCGAGCTTGAGGCCTTAAAGAAAGTTATACCCAAAAAAGGCAAAGGTCTGGAAATCGGCGTCGGGACCGGCCGGTTTGCCGGGCCGCTAAAAATTGCGGTTGGAATTGACCCGTCGGAAAAGATGCTTGAAATAGCCCGGAAAAGAGGCATAGACGTTCGCCTGGGTACGGGTGAAAAACTGCCTTTTAAAGACTCTGCTTTTGACTACGTCGCTCTCATTATTACCATCTGTTTTGTGCACGCCCCGTGCCGGGTTCTTCTCGAAGCAAAAAGAGTTTTAAAGAAAAACGGCCGGATTATTATTGCTGTCATTGACAAGGATAGTTTTCTGGGAAAATTTTATCAAAAAAAGAAAAGCCTGTTTTATAAACAAGCCAATTTTTTCAGTGTTAATGAAATAACGAACTTACTGAGCGATATTGGTTTTTCCGGAATTTCTTATTACCAAACTTTATATAAACGGCCGGATAAAATAAAGGCCATCCAGCCGCCCCAAAAAGGTTTCGGCCGGGGAGGTTTCGTAGTCATTACCGGGACTAAACCCCGGGGGATAAAGACCAAGGTTCACCCCCTTAGAGGAACCACCAACGGGCTCTACCGGAAATTCAGACAGTACGAAAAAATTAAAGCTCTTTTTCGGGAATATGGTTATGACATGGAAAAAGCGAGGTTAAAGGTGCTCTTAAGAGCCGGTAAGATTGAAGAACCCGTTCTGGACCTGGGAACCGGTCCCGGCCGGATGGCTTGTGCTCTGGCTAAAGCCGGTTTTCACCTCACCACCGTAGATATTTCAAAAAAGGTTCAGGCTGTCGCCGGAATTTACGCCCGGCAATACGGCGTTTTAAACAAGATTAGATTTATAAGAATGGATGCGGAAAAGCTAAAGTTTAAGGACAAAAGTTTTTCTATGGTTATTTCGAGCAATCTTCTTCACGACGTTAAAAGGCCTGAAAAGGTAGTTCAAGAAATGATTAGAGTAACGAAAGCCGGCGGGAAGATTATTGTTTCGGACTTAAACAGGAAAGGGAGACTGCTGGTTAATAAGGTCTATCGGCTTAACCGGGATGTCCACCGGGGGAAGCTCATTGATCTGGAAAAGGTAGCGGGTGGGACTTTTAAAAAAGCCGGGATTCCTTACCGAAAATATGACGACGGTTATATCACTACTTTTGTAGCTCAAAAGATAAAAGGGGGATAAATTTACCGTGCAGATTAAAATACTTTACGATAATTTTTCTTTAAACCGTAAGTTTAAAAGCGGCTGGGGATTTTCCTGCCTGGTGGATGAAAAAATTTTGTTTGATACAGGGGAAGATGCCACCGCGCTTTTGAAAAATATGGAAACGATGAAAGCGGATATTTCACAATTTGAAGCCGTAGTTATTTCCCATGACCACTGGGACCATCAGGGCGGCTTAGGGGGTGTTTTAGAGAGAAATTCTAAACTTAAAGTTTACGCCTGTCCCGGTTTCAGCCGCGATTTTAAGGATAGGGTCAAATCTTACGGCAGTCGGTTGATTGAGCTGGATAAATTCAGTTTAATTGCTGATAACGTTTATTCTACCGGAGAGATAAAAGGAATATATGCCGGTGGTAATATGCCGGAACAAAGTCTGGTGTTAAAGACATCTCCGGGGATAACTATTATTACCGGCTGTGCCCATCCGGGAATAATCAAGATAATTGAAAACGTCAAGGAGAACCTTCCCGGTAATATCCATCTGGTCATGGGCGGCTTTCATCTGCTCAAAGAAGATAAAAAGTCAATCATATCAATTGTCAATAAATTCAGGCAATCAGGAGTAGCCAGGGTGGCGCCTTCCCATTGTTCCGGTGCGGATGCCGCCGCTGAATTCCGGAAGGAATATAAAGAAAATTTTATTGAATTAAAAGCCGGGCAGGCGATAAATATATAGTCATTAAATTTTCCCTGAACATCCCTGCCAAATATTTTTTTGCTTACCGCTACAAATCCCGGAATTTTCATTTTTTCCTTGACAGCGTTTATAACTGATACTATACTGGTATCAGTAAGGAGAAAAATGAAATTTTTAACCAAACATACCGATTACGCCATCCGGGCTTTACTGGCTTTAGCCGCCGATAAAAATGAATTTGTTTCTGTCAAAGTCATTGCCGGAAAGCAAAACATCCCGTACCAGTTTTTACGAAGGATATTAAGGGAACTGATAAAAAATAAAATGGTCGTTTCCAGAGAAGGTAGCGGCGGCGGGATAAAAATTGATAAATCTCCCGCTTCCATATCTCTATTAGAAGTTATCTCTATATTTCAGGGTGAAATTCAGCTTTCAAAATGTATGTTCAGGAAAAAACTATGCCAGAATCGCGCCAGGTGCGTTTTAAGAAAACAGATAAAAAGGATAGAAGGAATCCTATCTAAGGAATTTGAGAAAATAACCATAGAAAGTCTCCTGCGGGATTTAAGACAGCAAGCAAACCTAACGTAAGAATAAAGATAAGAAACTGATGTTCAAATGTCCAAAAATGAGATTTTTCTCTGTTCTCCCCGCCTTGCCGCCTGCCTGTCGGCAAACAGGGCAGGCAGGTGTACTCTGGTTTCTGTTCTCTTTTTAGTTATTTGAATATTCATTCGGCATTGGGTAATTCGGATTTTTTCTTAAGTTAGCAAAAAAGATAAAAAATAAAAAGGAGGTATATTATGTTCTGTTATCAATGTGAACAAACGGCCGGGGGAACAGGGTGCACGAAGTCAGGCGTCTGCGGAAAAAATCCTGATATCCAGAGCTTGCAGGATATTTTGCTTTTCGGGCTAAAAGGTATAGCCGCCTATGCTTTTCACGCCCGGGAATTAGGAGCTGTCAATACCGAAGTAGACGGGTTTATGCACGAAGCGCTCTTTAAAACGGTTACCAATGTCAGTTTTGATTTAAACCAGTACCTTGATTTAGTTTTAAAGTGTGGGGAAATTAATTTAAGGACAATGGAGTTATTAGATAAGGCACACACCGGGCGATTCGGTAATCCCGTTCCGACCGAGGTGGATACCGGAACAAAAGCGGGCCCGGGTATTCTCATTACCGGACATGATTTACTTGATTTATACGAGTTATTAAGGCAAACCGAAGGGACGGGGATAAACGTTTATACTCACAGCGAAATGCTGCCCGCCCATAGCTATCCGGAGCTGAAAAAGTTTAAACACCTCGCCGGGAATTTTGGCGGCGCCTGGCAGGAACAGAAAAAAGAATTTAAAGAATTTTCCGGTGCTTTGCTGGCAACGACCAATTGTGTTTTAATTCCTCCTGAGAATTCTTATCTTGACCGGTTGTTTACGGTCGGTATTACCGGTATAACCGGAGCCACTCATATTAAAAATAGAGATTTTTCTCTTCTTATAGATAAGGCCAGAAGTCTTCCGCCTTTGCCGGAGGCACCCGGGAAAAAAATAATGACCGGTTTTCATCATCAGGCGATTTTAGGTTTAGCCGGAAAAATAGTTGACGCCGTTAAAAAAGGTAAAATCCGCCATTTCTTTTTGATTGGCGGCTGCGACGGAGCTAAACCGGGACGTAATTATTATACGGAATTTGCCGAAAAAGTTCCCAAAGATTGCGTTATATTAACCCTGGCCTGTGGGAAATACAGGTTTAACAAGTTAGATTTTGGCGACATTGACGGTATTCCCCGTCTTCTTGATATGGGCCAGTGTAACAACGCCTACTCAGCCATTCAGGTAGCCTTGGCTCTTTCTAAAGCTTTTAATTGCACTGTAAATGAATTGCCTCTTTCATTTATTCTGTCGTGGTTTGAACAGAAGGCGGTGGCAATTCTACTTACCTTGTTTAGCCTGGGGATTAAAAACATCCGGCTGGGTCCGACCCTCCCGGCTTTTATAACTCCAGAGGTATTGGAAATACTTCAGGATAATTTTGAGGTCAAACCTATTACCACTCCTGAAGAAGACCTTAAAGCTATTCTGGGATAAACAAAAAGGGAGCGAAGCCTCTCTGAAACATAAACAATTTTGTATTCTGCGTAGGAGGGAAAATAAATGGATAAAGAAAATCTTTTAAGAAAGGTCTTCCCCTTAGATAATTTAGTGGCTTATCAGGATAAAGCGGTGGTCAGTAAAGAGATAATTAAAGGGGAAACCGGTTCGGTAACTTTGTTTGCCTTTGACGAAGGACAGGGTTTAAGCGAACACACCGCCCCTTTTGATGTTCTGGTCTCTGTTATTGACGGCGAAGCGGAAATTATTCTTGCCGGAGAGCCGTTTAAAGTGAAAACGGGAGAATCAATCATTATGCCGGCCAATAAACCGCACGCTTTAAAAGCGGTAAAAAGGTTTAAAATAGTGCTGGTAATGATTAAAAAATAGAATATCAGATTCAATCCGAATCATCTTGCCATTTGTTAAAAAGCCTTATATAATATATTATTATAAAAATCCATAAACCCTGTTAATTTTAACCCACCACCTATATATACCGCCCATTTGAAGAAGTAAAATAAAACAGGACTAAAATTTTTATTGAATTTTAAGACCAAACGTGATAAATATATCAATTTTTAGGGCTGCCAGAGCCCATTTTTTACCGGCGAGCATAATACCGTTTTTTATCGGTGCGGCTTATGCTTATAATAAAGGTTTTTCTGTATCCCTGATAAACTTTACGCTTGGGTTTGTAGGGGTTGTTTCCGCCCATCTGGCGGCCAATTTATTTAACGATTATTTTGATGACCGAAGCGGTGCCGATGCTTTAGAAGGTAATGATAACCCCTTTTTCGGCGGCTCTAAAGCCATACAAAAGGGTGTTTATAGTGCCGGGGAAATATTAGGATTTTCTTTATTTTTTTTGTTTCTTTCCTTGCTGTGCGGTATTATAATATCCTTCATAACCAGAAACCCTGTTATTGTCGTGATTATGGTTATAGCCGGGATATTAGCCGTTCAATATACGGCTCCGCCGTTACGTCTGGCATATAATAAATTAGGAGAAGTTGATATTTTTTTATTATTCGGCGTGTTTCTGGTGGCGGGTAGTTTCTATCTATTAACGGGACTTTGGGAGCTGGATTTATTTCTGCTTTCTTTACCGGTTTCATTTTTAATCGCCGGGGTAATAATTTGTAACGAGATACCCGATTTTGAATCTGATGCGCGGGTAAAAAAAAATACTCTGGTTGTATATTTCGGCAGAGAACGAGGATATATTCTCTATGGGGGAGTCGTACTTTTATCTCTCGTGTCGCTCTGGGTTAATATCTGGTTAAAAATACTCCCGCCGTGGTCCGGTTTAATGAGTTTATTTTATCTTATAGGGTTGGTGGTTTATATTATACTTAAGAGCGGGCTTAAGAATAAAAAAATTTTTACCCGGGTGAGTGCTTTAACGGTGATGCTTCATTCAGTGGTCGGTATAGGTATTTTGATAGTAGTCCTAAAAGGATGAATATTGAAGAAGTGTTAAAAGATGTGGAAAGCAGGATGCGGTCTGTTCTCAAAGGAGGCAGTCCTTTTTTTTCTGGACTCTATAGGAACGCCCGGCTAGACGATGGTAAGAGACTGAGAGGGAGACTTTTTCTCATTTTCTCAGGCAGCGGAAACGAGAGCTCGATTAATATTGCTTCTGCCCTGGAACTTTTACATGCCGCCACGTTAATTCATGACGATATTCTGGATAATTCGAACTTACGCCGGGGGAAACCATCTCTTTATCTTCAGAACAATATTCCTGTCAGTCTTCTTTATGGCGATTATCTTTTTTCGTCCGCTTTTTCCCTTATAAGCCGGCTTAAAGATCCCATAATAAATATTGAAATAACCAGGGCTTTATCGGAGGTTTTAAAAGGCGAAATTACTGAGCAGAACTGCCGCAGGAATTATTCTTTAACCAGAGAGAAATATTTTTCAATAATAGAGAAAAAAAGCGGTGTTCTTTTTGCCAGTGCCTGTAAGCTGGGAACATACGTAAAAGGAATGCCGGATGAAACGGTTAGAAAGGCCTATCTTTTTGGGCTGGATGTGGGGATAATTTATCAGATAGTGGACGACTGTTACGACTATTTTGTTAAATCTAAAGATAAAGAGAGTTTTACTGATTTAAAACAGGGTGTCGTTACCCTTCCTCTTATATACCTCTTAAAGAAATGCCGGGCGGGGGATAAACAGGCCCTTAAAAAAGCTCTGGGAAAAGGAAAAGAGACTCTTAAGGAAGCGGGAAAGATAGTTTTTCTGATGAGAAAGCATAAGGTAATGGAAGATATTTCTAAAGACGTTAACAACTTATTAAGGCGTGCGGAAAGATTGATTTTAAATGGTTTCGCTGGCCAGTTCCACGATGCTTTCAACGTTTTATCCTGGCTTAGAAAGCAGATTACCTGTGTCAAAAACTAATATCATAATAGCCGGCGGGGGATTTGCGGGCGTTAGTGCCTTAAGGTATTTTTTCAGATACAGACATCTTCTGGATAAGAATTTTAAGCTTATCCTTATAGACAGGAAAGAGTATTCTGAATTCTTACCGATGTTGCCTGATGTTATCGGGGGATGGCTGAATCCGGATGTTTTGAGATTAGACCTGAGATTGTTATCAGGAAAACTGGGGTGTGAATTTATCAAGGGTGATATAGAACTTCTGAACCTGGAAAAGAAAAAAATAAATGTTTCCGGCCGGGATATTGATTTTCAATATGTCGTGATATCAAGCGGTTCCGAAACTAATTTTTATGGTA
This sequence comes from uncultured bacterium, assembly GCA_964506075.1. Taxonomy (GTDB): domain Bacteria; phylum CAZDME01; class JAYEMH01; order JAYEMH01; family JAYEMH01; genus CAZDKO01. The sequence goes on along the minus strand of CAZDKO010000022.1, from coordinate 4,147 downwards.
ATGATAAGTTTGGAAAAATGTTTTATAAACTGGATAACGTAGAAGACGCCGTTAAAATAAAAACGGCTCTTTTGGAAAAAGTCCGGGCTGCACAACAAATAAATGTAGTAATTATCGGAGGGGGGTATACGGGGGTTGAAATAGCGACAAACGTAAAATTTTTGTTGGAACGGCAAAAGATTATCCATAATATCTATGTCATTGAAAAAGCTCCCGATATACTGACAGTCGTTCCGGACTGGCTAAGAAACGAAGTCAGGCAGGAATTGGAACGCTTGAAAATAGAATGTATCTGTCAGGACGCAGTTAAAAATTATGAAGGGGAAACGCTTACTTTAGATTCAGGAAGGCAGATAAAAGACGCCTTTTGCATCTGGACGGCCGGGGTAAAAACGGGGGATTTTTTAAAACAACCTGACCTTTTAAGTGAAAGGACCAGAATCAGGGTAGATAATACCCTTCGTCCCCTAAATAGAATAGGGAAAGATGTATTTTTTGCCGGGGATACGGCTTTTTTTACGGATAAAAAAATCGGGGGGCCGTTAAGAATGGCGGTTATGTTTTCAATTGAAGAGGGGAAAACAGCGGCTCAAAATATCATAAATAATATTTCTAAAAAAATTCTTGAAGAATATAAACCTGTTGATTTAGGTTATCTTATACCGATAGCGCAGGGAAAGGCGCCGGGGCTTATTTTAGGCCGGAAGGTACACGGGTTTTCAGGATATTTAAGCCATTATTTTATGTGTTTATACCGGTCTGAAAGGCGGAATAAACTGCGTTTACTTAAGAGTTTAGCCGTAAAAAGTTTAAGTAAGTAGAAAGGAAGGGGGGAGATATGACTAAATGGGCAAGTCTTCCGCTGCGTTTAAGTTTGGGGGTGGTTTTTGTCACCCACGGCTTGCAGAAGGTTCTGGGGTTATTCGGAGGCTCCGGTATGGATAATTTTACCAAGACGGTTTCTAATCTGGGATTTGTCCCGGCAGATTTATGGGCTTATGCGGCTGCTTATGTTGAACTGGTGGGGGGAATATGTCTTATCATCGGTTTTGGAACCAGGATAGCGGCGGCTTTAATTTTTATTCTTATTGTGGTAGCGGGAGTCAAGGTTCATCTACCCAACGGGTTCTTCCTGGCAAAAGGCGGGGTGGAGTATACCTTTGTCATCGCTTTTTCTTGTATTTCGCTGATGTTGCTGGGAACGGGTAAATTAGGAATCACTAGAAAATTCTAATTATTTTTTTAAAAAAAGATAATTTATGGATAAAGATTCAGGAAAATTAAACGTAAAGAAAGATTTCAATTTTCCACATAATTGTTAGAAAGGAGGTGACGTATGAATATGAAAAAAGCCATCACTAGTTTGATGCTAGTTGGACTTATTGCCGGTATAGGTTTTATGACAAACGGTTGCAGCAGAGAAGGAGCTCAGGAAATGGAGGAGCAGGAAGCAGTAATAACCGAGACCGATGTTGAAGCTACTTTTGACCAGGGTGTAGAAGAGGCAGAAGAGATTGCCGTTGAAACCACCCAGGGTTTAACCGAAGAAGCCGTAACCGAAACAGTAACCGAAGCCGAAACAACTCCGTCTGAAGTTCCAGCAGTTTCGCCTTCAGAAGGGCAGTAAGTAATATAATCCAGGCTTATTGGGCAGATATTTCAAATATCTGCCCATTTAAGTCCTCAGTAAGTAGTCAGTAGTTAGTAGACAGTAATCAGTGGTTATCGGTTGGCCGGTTTGGTTAAATGGTTAACTTGTTAAAAGGGATATAGTCGTTAGTATTTAGTCGTTGGTCGTTAGTTGTTTGTTAGCGTTTACTAAATACTAGATACTATTCACTAACGACTATTTACCGTTCACCAATTAACCACTCACTTGTGTGGCGTTTTTGTCTGTAAAACAATAAAAAGATTATAACCTTATATAATACACAGGAAAGAATTTAATGAAAAATCGCAATACCCTGCAGTTAATCACTATCTGGTTCCTGCCTCTTATCGTCATCGGCGGATTTTTTTATCCGGTTCTCGGTTATCTGGTTATTGCCATGATGGTTTTCTTTTTAACCCTCTCATTTTTTAAAGGGCGGTACTGGTGCTGGAATTTATGTCCCCGGGGGGCTTTTTTAGATATTGGACTTTCCAAACTAAGCCGTAAAAAACCCATCCCCAAGATTTTTACCAGAGACTGGTTTCGCTGGCTGATATTTGTTTTATTTATGAGTTTTTTGATATACCGTATCATTCGCACCGGAGGAAGTTTTCTGGCTATCGGTTCAGTTTTTGTGATAATGTGCCTTTTAACCACCATCATCTCAATTGTTATCGGTATACCGACTAAACACCGGGGGTGGTGTATGATTTGTCCGATGGGAACTCTTCAGGAAAAAATAGGCAGAATCCATTCTCGCAGAAAAAGTAGTCAGTAGACAGTAGTCAGTAGTTAGTGTCAGTTTTCAGTAAAAAAATTCAGAGGTAAGGATACAGAATTAAGAGGTAAGTAAAATAAATACTTAATTCTTAAAGGGAGTAAAGCGAACGTCTTAATCCTTAATTCTGGTTTTAAACTTCAGGCATTTTGCGCTTCAGGGGAACAAATATTGAGATAATGGTGTCTTAATATTAGAGCCCCCGCGCAGGCTTAGTAATCGCTTGATTTGACATGGCCTGGTTGATATGTTATAATAAATACAGTTTATAATACTAGTTAAAGGCTACCCCCCGTAGATTTCTACGAAATCTAAGCACGGGAGGACGCAAAGCTCCAGTTCGCCGGATGGTAGGGCGAAGGCTGAGTTGCCTAGTAGGGGTAACTCAGTTTTTTTATTTTATAAAGAAGAAGCGCTCTTACATATATTATATAAGGTATGCTAAAAAGACATAGCCGGCTAATATATACTAAATGCGTTATACAAAAAAAACTCCTCAAGACAACGGCTTTGGTTGTGACGGGAGTTTTTTTATTTAATATCGCTTTTGTGGATGTTGGTCTGGCTACTTCTTTATTACGTCCGACTTCCGTAAAGGAGAACGCGGCCGTCCAGGAAAAATTATTAGCTTCTTTGGGAGAGTCAACCTCGCCAGCCAACTTTACTCCCGGGGTCGCCGAGGGACATATAGGCGGTAAAACGGTTAATTTCTTTGCCGACCCCACGGAAGCAGAGAATCTGGCCAACAACGCCAGCCGGCCGGGTGTCTGGTCTGCTCTTCAAAGAAACAACTCCCATAGGAATAATAACGTTAGCCCGGAACCGGTAAGCATATATTTTTCTCAATTTAATAATAAGGTAACCTTCGGCGGAGAGGAACTTCTGATATTACTTGCCCGCGGTAATTCGGTGGAGGAGTTACTGGCAGAACTTAATAACGGTCTTACCCTCAATCAAATTGCTTTACGGATAAACAGTATTATCTCCCGGTTAGACGAAGCCTATGTTAAAGTCGGCACGCTTGAAGAAGCGAGAAAGGTGTATTTTAAGAAAGTAGAAGAGCAGTTAAGACAGGACGGCTATTCAGATGTAGTCTCTTATCTGGCCGCCCGGAGTAAAAATCCCGGAGAGATAGCCGCTAAAATTAAGATTACCCCGCTCCAGGAAAAGATATTACGGATAATTAAGGCGACCCCCGGTTTAGCTATGATAGAGATTGCCCGAACGTTGCAGCTCCCCAGAACTACGTCCTGGAATAATATCCGCCGGTTAAAGAAAAACGGGATAGTGGAAATAATAGAATTTTCTCACGAAAATCGGGTTTATATCAAGGGAGAAGAACCCCGGATACCTTTCGCTAAAATTAAGATTACTCCGCTCCAGGGAAAAATATTACGGGTAATTAAGGCGACCCCCGGTTTAGCTATGATAGAGATTGCCCGAACGTTGCAGATTCCCAGAAATACGTCCCGGGATAATATCCGCCGGTTAAAGAAAAACGGGATAGTGGAAATAATAGAATTTTCTCACGAAAATCGGGTTTATATCAAGGGAGAAGAACCCCGGATACCTTTCGCTAAAATTAAGATTACTCCGCTCCAGGGAAAAATATTACGGGTAATTAAGGCGACCCCCGGTTTAGCTATGATAGAGATTGCCCGAACGTTGCAGATTCCCAGAAATACGTCCCGGGATAATATCCGCCGGTTAAAGAAAAA
>CAZDKO010000021.1:0-32861 GCA_964506075.1 uncultured bacterium | reverse complement strand
GATGAATTACAGAAGTTAACCAATAAGCAGGTTTTTATCAATATTCAGGAAATCAGCCAGCCGGAAGTAGATCCTTATTTAGTCGCGGAAGGAATTGGCCTTCAACTTAAGAAAAGGGTTCCCTTCCGCCGCGCTATGAAGAAGGCCGTTACCCAGGCAATGGAACAAGGGGCGCAAGGAATAAAAATAATGTGTTCCGGTCGGTTAGGCGGGGCAGAAATTGCCCGGAGTGAGGGTTGTAAAGAGGGTAAAATCCCTTTACATACTTTAAAAGCTAACGTAGAGTACGGTTTTAGCGAAGCCCACACCACTTACGGCATAATCGGAATAAAAGTTTGGATTTATCAGGAAAAGAAAAAAGAAGAGAATAAAGAAGATAATAAGGATAATGGTAAAAAATCTAAGTAGTTTCATTGTTATCAAGATATCAGAGGGTAAAATACCATGGTATTAATGCCAAAACGAGTAAAATTTCGCAAGCTTCACCGTGGCCGACGTAAAGGTAAGGCCACCCGTGGACAGACATTACATTTCGGTTCATTTGGTTTACAGGCTTTAGAACCAGCCTGGATTACCAGTCAGCAAATTGAAGCGGCCAGAGTTGCTATCAGCCGTCATGTTCAAAAAGGAGGGAAGCTCTGGATAAGAATATTTCCGGATAAACCCTATACTAAAAAGCCGGCAGAAACCAGAATGGGCAAAGGAAAGGGAATGCCCGAGGGTTGGGTAGCTGTGGTTAAGCCGGGAAGAATTATTTTTGAAGTTGAAGGGCTTTCAGAGGAACTTGCCAGAGGGGCGATGGCTTTAGCTGCGAACAAACTTCCAATTCATTGCCGGTTTGTTTCCAGAGGAGAATAATTTATGAAACCGTCTGAGATTCGTGATTTAACCCAAGAAGAAATTGCTTTGAAACTGCGTGACAAAGAAGCTGAACTTTATAAAATCAGACAACAGTTAAAAAGCGGCCAGTTAAAAAAACATCGCCAGAGTAGAAGTATAAAAAAAGATATAGCCCGGATAAAAACGATCATAAAAGAGAAAGAATTAAAGAGATGATCATGAAAAGGACAAAAAGAAAAACGAAGATAGGTAAAGTTATCAGTGACAAAATGGATAAGACCGTAGTGGTGGAGGTTGAAAGGTTTTTTGTTTATCCCATGTTAGAAAAAAGAATAAAAAGAACTAATAGATTTAAAGCTCATAACTCTGAAAATAAAGCCCGGTTAGGCGATAAAGTGAAAATTGCTGAAACCCGGCCTCTAAGTAAAGATAAGCATTGGCGAGTAGTCGAAATTTTAGCGAAAGGTTCTGATCGATGATTCAACTGCATACATATTTAGATGTAGCCGATAATTCCGGTGCCAAAAGAATCCGTTGCCTGAGGGTTCTGGGCGGGTCGAAAAGGCGTTATGCCCGGGTAGGAGATGTAATTGTCGCTTCGGTTAAAGAGGCAATTCCCGGAGCAGCTACAAAAGAGGGAGAAGTGGTGAAGGCGGTAGTGGTCAGAACTCATAAGGAGATTCAAAGAGCTGACGGCAGTTATTTAAGATTTGATAGTAACGCCGCCGTGATTATAAATGAGCAGGGAGAACCAAAAGGAACTCGTGTTTTTGGACCGGTTGCCCGAGAATTAAGAGAGAAGAATTTTATGAAAATTATCTCTTTAGCTCCTGAAGTTGTGTAATAGTTAAAATTAAGCAAGCAGGTGATAGTTCATGAGAATTAAAAAAAATGACATGGTCAAGGTAATAAGCGGGAAAGACAAAGGTAAAGTAGGTAAGGTGTTATATGTTTTTCCTGATAAAAACAGAGTAATTGTTGAAAATGTAAATTTAGCTAAGAGACACCTTCGCCCTTCAGCTAAACAGCAGAAGGGAGGAATTGTCGAGAAAGAGGTTGCTTTAAATTGCTCTAACATTCAGATTTTTTGCACCCGCTGTAATCGTTCGACAAGAGTAGCGATAAGGATATTAAGCGACGGAAACAAAGAACGATACTGTAAAAAATGTGGAGAACCAATAAAGAATTAAGGAAAAAGAAATGTCCAGATTATTGAATAAATACAGAAACGAAATAATCCCGATAATGATAAAAAAATTTAATTATACGAATCCATGGCAGGTCCCCCGGCTTAAAAAAATTGTAATTAATATGGGGCGAGGCGGAGAGGCTATGTCCGATCGGAAGATTTTAGACACAGCGGTAGAGGAATTAGCGATGATTACCGGGCAACGTCCCGTGATAACCCGGGCTAAAAAATCAATTTCTAATTTCAAATTAAGAAAGGGAGTACCCATTGGTTGTAAGGTAACATTGCGGCGAAAGAGGATGTATGAATTTTTCGATAAACTGATTAACGTGGTTTTGCCCAGGATAAGAGATTTTCAGGGAATTTCTCCTTTTTCTTTTGATAAGAACGGAAATTTCTCATTAGGAATTCGAGAACAAATTATCTTTCCGGAGATAGATTTTGATAAGGTAACTAAAATCAACGGAATGAATATAACCATTGTCACTAATTCTACGAAAAAAGAAGAGGTTAAAGAGTTATTTTCACTTCTGGGTATGCCTTTTAGGAAATAATATGGAGAGTTTAATATATGGCTAGATTAGCAATGATAGAAAAATCAAAACGTAAGCCAAAATTTAAAGTTAGACAGAGAAATCGCTGTATGGTTTGCGGTCGGCCGCGAGCTTATTATAGGAAATTCGGGCTTTGCCGGATTTGTTTCCGTAATTTGGCTTCGCAAGGTAAAATTCCAGGAGTGACTAAAGCTAGTTGGTAATTTTTAAATAACATTAAAAAATCGAGGGAAAAATGACCACTGATTCTATAGCTGATATGATAACAAGAATTAGAAATGCCCAGCAGGCATATAAAGAAGATTTGGAAATGCCTTCTTCCAAAATGTGTCTTGAAATCGCCCGTATTTTAAAAAAAGAGGCTTTTATTAAAGATTATAAAGTCATTGAAGAAGGGGAAACGCCGGTTCTTAAGATTCATTTCCGCTATGGTCCGCAGAAGAAAAGGGTTATTACCGGGCTTAAAAGAATAAGTAAGCCGAGTCTGCGTATCTACAGAAAGAAGAAAGATATTCCTTTTGTTCTTAATGGATTGGGAGTAGCTATTCTTTCCACCCCGAAAGGTATTTTAACTGATGAAGAAGCTCGTCAGGCCAATGTTGGCGGCGAGGTTCTTTGTTACATATGGTAAGGTGAATAATGTCAAGGATAGGAAAAAAACCGCTGAATATTCCTGAAAAAGTTAAAGTTAATATCAATTTAAATACAGTAGAAATACAAGGTCCAAAAGGTAGTCTTACGCAGAAAGTTAATCCTCTGGTAAGAGTGGAAATGCCGGACAATAAAACCCTTACGGTAGTTAAAGCTTCTGAAAGTTCGATTACCGATGCCCAACAGGGATTAATACGAAGTCTCCTGGCTAACATGATTAAAGGGGTAACCGATGGTTTTAATAAGGTTTTAGAGATTAACGGCGTGGGGTATCGTTCTCAGGTTCAGGGCAAAGTGTTGAAACTTCAATTAGGTTTTTCTCATCCGGTAGATTACGCTTTTCCGGATGGCATTGAAATTTTAGTGGAAAAAGGCAATCGTATTACGATCAGCGGTTATGATAAACGTTTAGTCGGAAAGGTAGCCGCCGATATCCGGCATCTTCTTCCGCCTGAACCTTATAAAGGGAAAGGGATTCGTTATTTAGGTGAACACATCCGGCGTAAAGCGGGTAAGGCAGCAGTTGGTGTGGGAACACCTGGCGGTGGGAAATAGGGGTGATAACTTTGGCAAAAAAAATTGAAGGTAAAACAAAAAGACATAAAAGGATAAGATTGAAAGTTAAAGGTACCGGTGAACGACCCAGATTATGTGTTTTCAGGAGTACCAAGAATATATATGCCGAAATTATTGATGATGATAAAAGACGAACTTTACTGACTGTTTCCACTTTAACCCCGGAGATAAAGAAAAAGTTCAAATACGGGGGAAATGTTGAAGCAGCAAAGATAGTCGGTAAATTACTGGCTGAAAAAGCCCAGGATAAAAAAATAAAAAGAATTGTTTTTGATAGAGGCGGGAATGCTTATCATGGAAGAGTAAAAGCTTTAGCTGAAGAAGCCAAACGTGGAGGTTTAGAGTTTTAATGGATAAAAAGATTTATGACCCGACAGAAGAAAGAGAAAGTGCTTTTTTTCAAGAAGAATCGGATTTTATCGAGAAGGTAATTAATATTAAACGAGTTTCCAAGGTAGTTAAAGGAGGTAAGCGTTTTAGCTTTAATGCTTTGGTAGTGGTCGGAGACGGAAAAAGCAGGGTTGGTTGTGGTTTCGGTAAAGCTAACGGGGTTCCAGAATCTATTGCCAAAGCAACCAGGCGAGCGAAAAAGAATATTTTTACTGTGCATTTAGAAGGAGCTACTATTCCTCATAAAATTATCGGTCGTTTTGGTGCCGCTAAGATTGTTCTCCGTCCAGCCGGAGAAGGAACAGGGGTTATTGCCGGCGGCTCAGCCCGGGCAGTACTGGAATTAAGCGGGGTTAAAGATATTTTGACCAAATCACTGGGCAGCAATAATCCGGCAAATATTGTCAGGGCGACTATAAAAGCTTTACAGGAGTTAAAAACAAAAGAAGAGGTTGAAAAAAGGAAAAGAACAGGAGAAATGATTGATGTCCTCGAAGAGCAATAAAAGTAAAAAAGATAAAGAGGAGCGGATTCTGGGGTTAGACAAACTTAAATATGCGGCCGGATCGAGAAAAAGAAGAAAAATAGTTGGCCGGGGACCAAGTTCTGGCCACGGAAAAACATCTACACGCGGTCATAAGGGACAGAAAGCTCGTTCTGGCGGGGGAAAAGGCCCCGGATTTGAAGGCGGACAGATGCCTTTGATAAGGCGCATTCCTAAAAGAGGTTTTACTAATATTTTTAGTAAAATTTACGGCATTGTTAATATCTCCAGTTTAAATCGATTTAAAAAAGATACAGTTATTACCCCGGAACTTTTATTTAAAGAAGGATTGATTAAGAAAAAAGATATCAATAGAGTGAAAGTTTTAGGTGACGGAGAATTAAAAAAAAGTTTGGTAGTTAAAGTCCATGCCTTAAGCAAAGCCGCCCAGGAGAAGATAAAATCTCAGGGTGGGAAAGTGGAAATATTAAAATAAGGATTTTTTATGGGTGCCAGTGCGGTCCAAAATATTTTTAAAATCCCGGAACTCAAGAAAAGAATAGCTTTTACTATCGGTTTATTGTTCGTTTTCCGATTGGGAACTCATATCCCTACACCGGGAATAGACGGAACGGCATTAAATCAGTTTTTTAGTCAGATGCAGGGGACTCTTTTAGGTATAATGGACCTTTTCTCCGGCGGGTCTTTTAGAAGACTTACTGTTTTTGCTTTAGGAATTATGCCTTATATCAGTGCTTCTATTATTTTCCAGCTGCTGACTATTGTTGTACCACAATTAGAAAAACTTTCTAAAGAGGGAGAGGCGGGAAGGAAAAAGATTAACCAGTACACCCGTTACGCCACATTATTGCTTAGTGCGGTTCAATCTTTCGGAATTAGTTTTTGGCTGGAGAATCCTCATAATTTTAATGGTATTGTAGTTGTGCCGCAGCCGGGATGGCATTTTCGTTTTGTAACCGTAATTACCCTGACGTGCGGAACTATTTTTATTATGTGGCTGGGGGAGCAGATTTCTCAAAGGGGAATAGGAAACGGTATTTCTCTGATTATTACGGCTGGAATTATCTCCCGGTTACCTTCGGCTATCCATAATCTCATTATTCTTTTTAATGCCGGAGAAATAAGATTATTAAAATTGTTATTTTTGCTTGTTATGTTTGTAGTGGTAGTAATGGCGGTAATTTCTCTCAGCCAGGGGCAACGCAGTATTCCGGTGCAGTACGCCAGACGTATTGTCGGCAGAAAAATATACGGCGGGCAAAGTACTTATATCCCCTTGAGAATTAACCACCCGGGCGTAATCCCTATAATTTTTTCTTCTTCAATTATGATGATGCCTCCGACGCTGGCTCAGTTTGCCAGGGTTGGCTTTATGCAGAAAGTAGCCGAATTTTTAAATCCCAGCAGCTGGATTTACTTATTAGCTGATACCAGCTTAATCATTTTTTTCTGTTTTTTTTATACCGCGATAACTTTTAATTCAACCGATGTGGCTGATAATATGAAAAAATACGGTGGTTTTGTCCCCGGTATCAGACCGGGACGCCCCACCGCAGATTTTTTTGACCACATCATGGCCAGGATTACTTTAATCGGTGCGGTTTATCTGGCGATTATAGCCGCCTTACCGACCCTTATATCTTACGGAATGAAAGTTCCCTATATGATTGCCAGTTTTCTCGGAGGAACCGGACTTTTAATTATGGTCGGGGTTATTCTGGATACTATCCGGCAGATTGAATCACATCTGATAATGCGTCATTATGAAGGCTTTATAAAAAAGGGAAAGATAAAAGGCCGATATTAATTTTAGTATAATAACTGGAAAAATGCGGATAATTTTTTTTGGCCCGCCCGGAGCGGGAAAAGGGACTCAAGCAGCAGGTTTAAGCAGGAAATTAGATATTCCCCATATTTCAATGGGAGATATGCTCCGTGGAATAGTTAAAGAAAACAGTAACCTTTCGGCCCGGGTGAAAGAGTATATTGCCGCCGGGAAATTAGTTCCGGACGAATTAGTTCTAGAGATATTACAGAAGAGACTCTCCGAAAAAGATTGTCAAGATGGATTCATTCTTGACGGGTTTCCAAGAACAGTAAAACAGGCTGAATCTTTAGCTGAATTTTTAGGAGAAAAAAAGGCAATTCAGAAAGCCGTCAATCTGGTTACTTCTGAGAAGGTAATTATTAGTCGTCTTACGGGGCGGCTGGTTTGCCGGCAATGCGGTGCTAACTACCACGTAAAAAATATACCGCCTAGGAAAGAAGGTTTCTGTGACCTTTGCGGGGGAAAACTTTATACCCGGGAAGACGATCGGGAAGAGACAATTAGGGAAAGATTAAAGATATATAACGAGGAAACCCGACCTTTAATTAATTATTATAAAAATAAAGGAATTCTGGTAGATTTTTCCGGAGATTTACCTCTTGACGAAGCTCAAAAGAGGCTCTTTGATTTATTGAAATAATTATATGGCTATAATTCCTGTAAAAACGGCTGAAGAAGTAGAATTAATGCGTCAAGGCGGCCGGTTATTAGCAAAAATTAAAGCGGTCATAGAGAAAGAAATTAAAGAAGGCGTAACGACAGTATACTTAGACAGTATCGCCGAAAAAGAGATGCGTAAAAATAACGCCGAACCGGCTTTTAAAGGTTATCAGGGATTTCCAGCCAGTCTCTGTATATCAGTTAATAATCAGGTTGTCCATGGTATCCCTGGTCCGAGAATTCTTCGCGAAGGAGATATAGTCAGTATTGATATGGGAATCAAATATAAAGGATATTTTAGCGATCTGGCTTTTACTCAAGGGATAGGAAAAATAAGCCCGGAAGCTAAACGTTTAATTACTACCACGAAAAAGGCTTTATTCCAGGGAATAAAGAAAGCTCGCATTGGCGGTTTTCTTTCAGATATTTCGTATAACATAGAGATTTATGTAAAGAAAAAGGGGTTTTCCGTGGTTAAAGATTTCGTCGGTCATGGTATCGGTAAAGAATTACATGAGGAGCCTCAAATTCCTAATTTTGGTCCTCCGGGAGAAGGCCCGAGGTTAAAAGAGGGAATGGTTTTAGCCATTGAACCCATGGTAAATGCCGGGGGAAGCGAAGTGACCATAGAACCGGATAAATGGACGGTAGTTACCATGGATAAAAGCCTATCGGCTCATTTTGAACATACGGTGGCGATTTCTTCCCGGGGACCGGAAATATTAACCCAGTAAACCTCTAAACTTTAAAAGAGGATATTTAATATGCCAAAAGAAGAAGCAATTGAGGTTCAGGGAGTGGTGAAAGAGGCTTTGCCCAACGCCATGTTTAAAGTCGAATTAGAAAACGGACATAAAGTTTTAGCTCACGTCTCTGGAAAAATGAGAATGAATTTTATTCGAATTCTTCCCGGGGATGAGGTTAAGGTTGAGCTTTCTCCCTACGACTTGACCAAAGGAAGAATAACTTATAGAAATAAATAACTAAAAGAGATTTAAATGAAAGTTAGAGCTTCAGTTAAGCGGATTTGTGAGAAGTGTAAAATAATAAAGAGAAAAGGTGTGGTTCGAGTCATCTGTTCAAACCCAAGGCATAAACAAAAACAGGGTTGAGTTTTGTTTATCTCCCGGGTGGGAAAAAATAGAGAAATAATATTGATTGGAAGACTCAGGAACTTGTAACCTATATCCTGAGGATAAATGGAGAGGAAAAATGGCTAGAATTGTTGGAGTAGATTTACCCAGGGATAAAAGAATAGAAATAGGGTTAACTTATATTTATGGAATCGGCCGGTATCAAGCACTTAAAATTTTAGCTGAATCTCAGATTGACCCCGATACCCGAGTAAAAGATCTTACCGAAGAAGAGTTAGGCAGGTTAAATGCCGTGATTTCCGAAAAATATAAAGTTGAAGGTGATGTCAGACAGGAAATTGATACCAACATAAAGAGGTTAATAGATATAAATTGTTACCGAGGATTACGCCATCGTCGAGGGTTACCGGTGAGGGGCCAGCGGACCCGGACTAACGCCCGGACTCGCAAGGGGCCACGTAAAACCGTAGGAGTTATGCGTAAGAAAGCAGTCCAGAAAACGGGAAAAGAGGAATAAAACAATAGCTATAAAATAGGGGTGTAAATGGCAAAAGAGATAAAAGGACAGAAAGCAACTCGAAAAAAGAAAATAACCAGAACCGTTACCCAGGGGATAGCTCATGTTCAATCAACGTTTAACAATACGGTAGTAACTATTACCGATAAGGAAGGGAATGCTTTAACTTGGGCTAGTGCGGGGACAATTGGATTTAAAGGGGCACGTAAAGGTACGCCATTTGCGGCCCAAATAGCGGCTGAATCAGCGGCTAAGAAAGCCATGGAATACGGGGTTAAACAAATTGAAGTGTATGTGAAAGGTCCAGGGGCAGGTAGAGAATCAGCGGTCAGGTCTTTGCAGGCTGCCGGTCTTTCTATTAGTTTGATAAAAGACGTAACCCCGATTCCTCATAACGGCTGTCGTCCGCCTAAGAGAAGAAGAGTTTAATACTTTAATAATATAAAAGGAGTAGTTATGGCAAGAGCGTTAACTGGTGCAAAGTGTAGACAGTGTAGAAGAGCTGAAATGAAGCTTTTTCTTAAGGGTAAGCGTTGTCAGACGGAAAAATGCGCCCTGGAAAAGCGTAATTATCCGCCGGGTCAGCACGGTAAGAAAAGAAGTAAACCCAGTGACTATGCGGTGCAGCTCAGGGAAAAGCAAAAAGTTAAACATATGTATGGAATTATGGAAAAGCAATTCCGGCTGTATTTCCAGAGGGCGATTAAACTTAAAGGAGTGACGGGTTTTAATCTTCTGTTGTTACTGGAGAGAAGATTGGATAATATTGCTTTCCGTCTTGGTTTTGCCGCTTCCCGAGTGGAAGCGCGCCAGATGAGCTTACACGGGCATTTTCTGGTAAACGGAAAAAGAATTAAAGTGCCGTCTTATTTGGTTCGGGAAGGAGACAAAATCGGTGTTCGTAAAAACGGCCAGGATAAAACCGTTGAAAGAATTAGAGAAATATTAAAATGGAGACAGGAAAAGGGAATCATTCCTTCTTGGGTTCAAGTGGATGCCGAAAATTTAGTTGGGGAGGTCATTCGTTTCCCGACACGAGAAGAGATGGGTTTACCAATAAGAGAACAATTAATTGTTGAGCTTTATTCTAAATAATTCGTCTGATATATTTCTAGCTCAATTTTGAACAATCCTCAAGGAGGATAAAAATGCCAGCAAAATTAATTAAAGATTTACAGATGCCCAAAAAAATTAGTTGGGATGAAAAAACGCTTTCACCATCTTATGGGAAATTAATCAGCGAACCATTTGAACGCGGGTTCGGTATAACCATCGGGAATTGTTTAAGGAGAATTTTACTTTCTTCAATTCAGGGGGCGGCCGTAACCTCAGTTAAAATTGCCGGGGTGATGCATGAATTTTCAACTATTCCTGGAGTCCGGGAAGACGTTACTAATATAATTTTAAACATCAAAAACTTAATAATTAAAATGCATAGTGACCTCCCGCGGGTTATAAGACTTAACGTTAAAGGAGAGAAAGAGGTTAAAGCGGGAGATATTGAACTTGATGAATCAATAGAGATTTTAAACCCAGAACTTCATATTGCTACTTTGAATAAGGGAGCAAAACTAGAAATGGAGATGGAAGTTCAACTTGGACGCGGATATTTAGGGGTGGAAAAGCTGAAAGAAATTTCTCCGGCTTTAGGGGTTATGCCTATTGATGCTGTCTTTACTCCGGTTAAAAAAGTAAATTTTGAAATAGAGAATACCCGTGTCGGTAAAATTACCGATTATGACCGGTTGATACTGGAAATATGGACCAACGGTACAATTAGTCCCGAAGATGCTCTGGCACACGCTGCGTATATACTCAAAAACCATTTTTCCTTAATGATAAATTTTGAAGAACTGCTGGAATTAGAAGAAGAAAAAGAAGAGATTGACGAAGAAAAAGAGAAACTCAAAGAAAGGATGAGGATGAGTGTGAATGAACTGGAATTATCGGTTCGTTCTGCCAATTGTCTGCGGGCAGCCAAAATTGAAACTATCGGTGAACTTGTTCAAAAAACGGAAGCAGAAATGCTTAAATACAGGAACTTTGGTAAGAAATCACTGAATGAAATTGGTAAAATTTTAAGTGAAATGGGATTATCTTTCGGCATGAAATTAGATGAGGATTTAAAGAAAGCCATGGTCTCAACGGAGAGAAAAAACGAGGTTTAACCTTTTAACAATTAGGGATTAATTTATGCGCCATCGGAAAAAAGCAAAAAAATTTAATCGTAATAAAGACCATCGTAAAGCGTTATTTAAGAATTTAGCCCTGGCTTTATTTGAATATGAGAGTATCCGAACTACACAGGCTAAGGCTAAGGAAGTTTCTCGCCTGGTTGATAAGATAATTACCTTTGCCAAAGAAGGGACTCTTTCGGCCCGTAGGGAAGTGGCTCGCGTGATACCGGATAAAAAAATTCTGGGTAAAATTTTTCAGGTTATTGCGCCGAGATTTAAAGAACGTCCCGGTGGCTACACCAGAATTTATAAATTAAACAATAGAAAAGGGGATAATGCCTCACTAGTTTTATTAGAACTGGTAGTGAAAAGTGAGAAAGAAAAACCCAGAAAGAAAATTTCTAAGCAAGACGAAGTCAAAGAGAAGGCGGCGGAAAGTAAAGAGAAAAAAATTGTTTCTCCGGAAGAAAAGAAAGTAGCGGAAAAGGAAAAAGAGGAAGAAAGAAGAAAAATTGACCAGAAGAAGAAATTTCCTGGTTTTACAAAAATATTTAAACGAAAAAGTTTTGGCCAGAGGCCAGAAAAATAAAACATGTTTCGCATAAACTAAAAAATGAAACCGAGAGGAAAAATCTCTCGGTTTTATTTTTATGAAGGTCTGGTATGAGAAAGAAATGTATAGCGCTATTTTCCGGTGGTTTAGATAGTGTTTTAGCCGTAAAAACAATTCAGGAACAGGGTATAGAAGTAATTGGTGTAAATTTTACCAGCCCTTTTTTTTCATCAGGTTGTGCCCGGCAGGCAGCCAAAGAAATAAAGCTTGAACTGGCTATTATTGATATATCGGATGAAATCATAGCTTTGGTAAAAAAACCTAAATATGGTCACGGTAAAAACCTTAATCCGTGTATTGATTGTCATATCCTGATGCTTAAAACGGCCAGGAGTCTTTTAAAGGATTTAGGGGCTTCTTTTATTATTACCGGAGAAGTTTTGAATGAACGGCCTAAATCGCAGACTCGTGAAGCTTTGAAAATAATAGAGGAAGAGTCGGGTAATACTGGTTTTCTTTTAAGGCCGCTTTCAGCTAAACTTTTAAAACCGACGGTTCCGGAGGAAAAAGGTGTTGTTAACCGTGAAAGACTCTTGGCTATTTCTGGTCGTTCAAGACGAATTCAATTAGAACTGGCGGAAAGATATAATTTAAAAAAATATGCTACGCCGGCTGGAGGGTGTTTACTGACCGATATGGCTTTCTGTGAAAGGTTAGCTGATGCTTTGAAACACGGAGAAGATAAAATTAACGATATGAATATGCTCAAGCTCGGGCGGCATTTTCGGGTTCCTTTGAATGGGAAAATTGTGGTTGGTAGAAATGAAATAGAAAATAAGGCCATACTGGAATTAGCCAGAGAAGACGATTTTATTTTTGAAGTAAAAGATGTCCCCGGACCAATCACTCTTTTAAGAGGAGCTAAAAGTTTAGAGGCGATTGAAAAAGCGGCTAAACTTACCGCTCGCTACAGCGATGCTTCAGGGAAGAAAATTAGAGTTTTTTATGGTACAATGAAAGAAGGTTTTAATCGGGATATCTGGGTTTTGATTTAGTTAACCACTCGGCATATTAATCGCTTTCTGGTTAAGGAGGAGAAGAAATGTTAAATATATGTATTTTTGAAGATGAATGTTATACGAATTTTTTACCTCTTGTTTATACGCGGCCGGTTTATGATTTAATTTGCGGATTCACAACATTAAGAGAAAAAATATCCAGACAATTTTCTGAAACAGAGATTAATTTGCATTGCCGGGATTATATAGCCCCGCTTTTAAAAGAGGATTTACGCGGAATTGGTATAAATAAAATCGGCAGCAACGACGATTGTCTTTTTGTGAACGGCCGGATTATACCCGGTGATAAATTTTCATCAGTTTTATCTAAAAGGAGTGAAAAAGAAGTAGCTTTTTTAAAGGATAACGAACTGATAGCGGTCCGTTTAAAAAAAGAAAAACTAAAGAAAATTAAAATGGTTTTAAGGAAGAATCCGGAAAAACTTTCCCGGGAGCTTAAACAATTCCTTCCGGTTCTTCCGATAGTTAAAATAGATAAAGATGTTACGGTGGTTCATTATCTATGGGATTTGGTAAATCAAAATGCCGCTTCGATTATTAAAGACGCTGCCATAACTTCAAAATTAGGAAAATTTTTAAGCAAGGTGCCGCAGGGTGTACATTTAATAAATAAGAATAATATTTATGTGGGTAGAGAAGTAAAGATAAACCCCGGGGTGGTTATTGATGCCGAGGAAGGCCCGGTAATTATAGAGGATAAGGTAAAGATTTTTCCCCAGGCAACCATAATAGGCCCTGTCTATATAGGGGAAGGAAGTATCCTAAAAACAGGAGCCCAGATTTATGAAGGGACAACCATCGGGAAAGTATGCAAAGTCGGCGGGGAAGTTGAAGAGTCGGTTTTCTATAGCTATTCCAATAAACAACACCATGGTTTTCTCGGACATTCTTATTTAGGCAGCTGGGTTAATCTTGGAGCAGGAACTACTAATAGTGATTTGAAAAATAATTATGGGCCGGTTAAAGTTTATATAAATGGAGAATTCATTGATTCCGGACTCACGTTTGTCGGACTTTTTATAGGTGACCATTCTAAATCAGGGATAAACAGCGCTTTTAACACGGGAACTATAGTGGGAGTAAGTTGTAATCTTTTTGGAAGTACTTTACCACCTAAGTATATCCCTTCTTTTTCTTGGGGAGGGGACGGCAAGTTTTCTACCTACCAATTGGACAAAGCGTTAGAAACAGCCCAGAAAGTAATGTCCCGTCGTAAAAAAGATTTATCCCGGGCTGGAAGTAAGATGCTGGAGAAGGTGTTTAACCTGACTAAATCTGAACGAAAAAAGAGTGTTTAAATGGAAAAACTAAAAATAAGTCTCTCGGGTATTCGCGGTATTATTGGAGAAGGGCTTGATGATAAGTTTGTTTTTAATCTGGGTATGGCTTTGGCGAAATCTTTAAAAGGTAAGATTTTAGTCGGGCGTGATAGCCGGCCATCGGGGGAAAAATTTAGCCGCCTGTTGATAAAAGCAATAGAAGAAGCCGGAGGGAAAGTTGTCAACCTGGGTATTTTGCCCACTCCGACGCTTCTTCTGGCCGTTAGGAAACTAAAGGCCGGCGGCGGTATTATTATTACCGCCAGTCATAATCCTTCAGAATGGAATGGATTTAAACTGGTCAATTCTCAAGGTTTATTTTTTAATACCCGGCAATTTAAAGGATTATTGGACAATTTAGAAAAAATAAATAATAGGGCTCTAAATAAAACCGTAAAAAATATTAAAGTAAATTTGAAATTATATGGGGAAAAGGTTATTGAATATCATATCCAGGAGGTTATCAAGCATATTGCCGCCGAAAAGATTAAAAAAATGAAGTTCAAAGTAGGGATAGATCCGGTAAACGGCGCCGGAGCGGTAATTTCCCGGAATTTTTTAGAAAGACTGAACTGTAAGGTTTATTCAATTAATGAAAATCCGGATGGGAATTTTAACCGCGGACCGGAACCGTTACCTCAAAACTTAGAACATCTTTCCCGGTTAGTAAAAGAGAACCGTCTTGATTTGGCTTTTGCCCAGGATCCCGACGCTGATAGATTGGCGGTAGTTTCAAATTCAGGGGAGCCAATTGGCGAAGAATATACTTTAGCTCTGGCGTTTAAAGGGTGGCTTAATAACCTGATAGATAAAAACATTAAAGTGAAAAAAGATGTGGTCGTTAATCTGGCCACTTCACGCATGGTTGAAGATATTGCTCAAGAGGCAGGTTGGAAGGTCTGGCGAACCAAAGTTGGAGAAGCTAATGTGGTGGAAAAGATGAAAGAGATTGGCGCTTCTTTTGGTGGAGAGGGAAATGGCGGTGTTATATGTTCTTTGATAAATCCGGCCAGAGACAGTATCGTCGGGATGGGATTGATTTTAGGACTGGTTGCTTCTGAAAACAGAAAAATATCCGAATTAAAAGAGAGTATTCCGAGATATTACCGGTTTAGTGAAAAAATCAAGATTTCTTTTTTAAAAAACGCGGATGTTTCAAAGTTGTTAAAGAAAGAGTTTAAACCTCTTTTTAAGAATTACATGGTTAATTTTACCGATGGTATTAGAGTAGCCGGTGAAAATTTTTGGTGGTTAATTCGCCCTTCCAATACTGAACCGGTTATCAGAATTATGGGTGAGACTAAAAGCCATCGGGAATCCCGGGAAATGGTTGAAATATTGAAAGGGGAATTAAAAAGAATAGAGAAGAATTTTTAAAAGGAGATGAAGATATGGTTACTTTGGATGAATTTAAAAAAATGGATTTGAGGATTGCGGACGTGATTGAATCCCGTCCGCATCCTCAAGCGGATAGATTGGTCGTTCTCAAAATTAAAATAGGAGAAGAAGAAAAACAGCTGGTTGCCGGGATTAAGGCTTTTTATAGCCCGGAGGTTCTTCCGGGTAAACAGATTGTAATTATAAATAATTTAGAACCGGCGACCATCAGAGGAATTGAAAGCCAGGGTATGCTTCTGGCGGTTAAAGATGATGAAGGTATTGCCTTATTGTCTCCCGATAGGAAAGTTTCTTCCGGCAGTCAGGTAAAGTAGGTTGGTGATTCTCTACTTATTTTCTTGACAGAGAAAGGCATCTTTAATATAATAAAAAGAAGGTTTGGAGAGGAAGGGGGTGAAAAAATGAGAAAAATTCTATTTTTAGCTGCTATATTAACTATGGTGGTTAGTTTGGCAGGTGTCAGTCAAGCTGCGCCCGCCGGAAATCCAGCTGACCCGGTTCTTCTGGTTGGTAACTATCCAGTAAAAGTAGAAGGTCTGGTTGATATTGTTTTTGAGAGGAAACTTGATTTAGCTGATGATAACTGTGAAATAGAAGCACAGTGGTATTTAGCCAAGGCGAGTGTAAACCTGATTGAAAAGATAGATGTGTATGGCCTTCTTGGAACGGCTAAATTAAAGGTTAAATCCTGGACCGCCAGTAATTACGATATGGAATCAGATTATTCTCTGGCGTGGGGTGGTGGCGTAAAAGTGCTTCTTTATGAAACTGAAGAGTATGGTGACGGTATTTTGAGAGTTACCGTTGATGGTAATTACCGTCAATATGACCCAGGGATTGAAGAAGTCAAGAAAGACGATGCCGAAGTTACCGGAATTCTCGAGAAGGAATTGGAATACAGAGAATGGGGTGTTGGTTTAGGTCTTTCTTATACGCTGGATCAGTTTACTCCTTATATCGGGGTGAAATATTCCGATGTGGAAGTAAAGATGGCGTTGCATGACCCAGCTACCAGCTTAACCAAGAAAACTGCCAACAGTAAAGACATTGTCGGTGTATACCTCGGGGTTGATTATTTATTCCAGGAAAACATCGCTTTGAACTTGGAAGGCAGATTTATCGACGAGACAGCGTTAAATGTCGGTTTGAAAGTCAGCTTCTAAAAAAGTGTTTATTTAATTATTTAAAAGGCAGGAAAGGATAAAATTCTTTCCTGCCTTTTTTATTTAGCGAGTTTATCTCCTTGACAAAGTTGAAGATTCCCTAATATAATATGGATATATTTTATATCATTAGAAATGAAAGGGGGAATAAATGCGAAGATATATATTTTGGAGTGTTTTAATATTAAATTTAGTATGGACAAACATCAGCCAGGCCACCCCGGCCGGCGACCCGGCTGACCCGGTTCTTCTTAAAGGCACCTATCCCATTAAAGCCGAAGGAATTGTGGATTTTATGTTTGGTCGGGATTTTGATCTGTCCGGTGATGACTCTAAAATTAAAGGTCAGTGGTATTTAGGTAAAATCAGTGTTAGCCTCAAAGAGGCTATAGATATTTACGGTTTACTGGGAACAGCGGCTTTAAAGGTTGACGGCTGGACGGCTGAAGATTATACTCTAGAATCAGACCTCGCTTTAGCCTGGGGGGGAGGTCTTAAGATGGTTCTTTATGAAACCGAAGAATATGGGGAGGGAACTTTACGGGTTACTTTTGATTCCAATTGCCGGGTTTATGAGCCAGGAATTGAGACGGTTAAAAAAAGCGGAGCCGATGTTTCTGACGTTACTAAAAAAGAATTTAAATATTTAGAATGGCAGGCCAGTTTAGGTGTTTCTTATAGTCTCTTGCAATATACTCCTTACCTGGGGGTTAAATATTCGGATTGTGAGGCTAAATTAAGAATTGATGACCACGGGACAATCCATGAGGCAAGACCTAACAGTAAAGATGTCGTTGGTGTATTTGTCGGGATTGACTATTTATTTAATGAAAATTTTGCTTTGAATTTGGAAGGCAGATTTATCGATGAGACAGCGCTTAATGTGGGTTTAAAAATCAGCTATTAGTCAAGACTGACTTTTCTTTTGTGGGTGGGGCAGGAGTAAGAAAAGTACTCCTGCTTTTTATTTAAGGATAGCAGATGAAAATATTATTAAGTTTAATAATTGCATTTTTAGTTTTATTTATTTCTATTCCTCGACTTTCAGCCTTGACCGTCACTGAATGGCAGGATAAAGGGATTTTTACCACCGGTTTTGAAGGAAGGTATATTCGTCATAAAGGTAATTTACACGAATATACCTATACTCGCAACGATTCAAACGGAAAGCTTATTAAACAGGACGGATTAATGCCTGGTGAAGAGAGTCAAGATATAGAAGGAGAAAGTTATCTGGGTTTAGCTTCTCTGTCTTATAATTTAACTGATAATTTAGAGATTTTTTTACAGGGTGGGGGTGTTCTTTCTGACTGGCAGCTTGATTGGTATGAGAATGGAATCAAAATAAACCAGACTAATATTGAAAGTGACTGGGGGGGAGCTGCTGGTGGAGGAATAAAAAGCAGAATTTTACAATTGAAGGGTAACTGGGAAATCGGGGTTTGTCTATCTTATCTTCTCTTTCTAAACGGGACTACCGAATATACCAAACGCCATGATTCGGGGGAAAAACATAAAATAGAAGATTGGGCCGTAATTGAAAGATTCTGGGAAAGAGTAGATTCTGTGGAATATAAAGACGGACAGAAAATTCATCAGTGGGAAACGGCTATTTATCTTTCCAAAAGATTCAATAGTTTCCAGCCTTATCTGGGCGTAAAGTATTTTGATTTTAGAAATAAATATGAAGCTAAACTTGAAGGTTTTGATGCCGACGGAAATTTCATAGGAGAGGAAAAGAGAACCATTGAAACAAAATCAGACGGTAATGTAGGTGTTTTTGCCGGGATTAAGTACCAGTTGAGTGAAGATTTTGTTTTGGGCCTTGAAGGAACGTTTGTTGACGAAATAACGGGGGAGGCCGCTTTAACCTTAATTTTTTAAGATTTATCTTATTATGTTTTTACCCGGTTATGTAATTTTATATAAAGAAGGAAAATTGCAGGAGCGGATTGAACAGGCTTTTGAAATGCTTAGAAGCTGTTGTCTCTGTCCCCGGGGGTGTGGCGTTAACCGGAAAATCGATGAGATGGGCTTATGTCGGTCAGGAAAGGAACTTCAAGTTTATTCTACGCTTATTCATCGAGGGGAAGAACCGCCCATCTCTGGTAATTATGGTTCAGGGGTTATATTTTTTTCTAATTGTAATTTAAAATGTATTTACTGCCAGAATTTTTTATTCAGCCAGTTGGGAAAAGGGAATAAATGCTCTTCGGAAACATTAGCCGGGTTCATGTTAGATCTTAAACACAGAGGAGCTCATAATATTAATTTAGTCAGCCCCACCCATTTTCTCCCTCAGATTCTTGAAAGTTTAAAACTGGCTGTTGAAAAAGGTCTGGATATCCCTTTAGTATACAACACCAGCGGATATGAATCTATGGCCGCACTAAAATTACTGGAGGGTGTGGTTGATATATATTTAGCCGATCTTCGCTATAGCGACGATGAAGTTGCCTGGGAATATTCCGGCGTTCACGATTACTGGCCGGTTAGTAAAACGGCTTTAAAAGAGATGTACCGCCAGGCAGGGAATCTAAAAATAAAAGCTGGAATAGCTTATCAAGGGTTAATTGTGAGACATTTGATTTTACCGGAAGGTTTATCAGGAACACGAAAGGCGATGGAGTTTTTATCACGGGAGATTTCTCCTTCTATTCATATCAGCCTGATGCGGCAGTATTACCCGGCTTTTAAAGCCAAAAATTTTCCTCCTTTAGACCGGCCGATTACAAATTTTGAATATGAACAAGCCAGAAGAGTTTTAGAAGAAACCGGTCTTATAAACGGATGGTTTCAAAAAGAATTTAATCCGGAAGATACGGAACAATTTGCCGGAGAGTTTTTATAAGCGAGATCGCCAGGACGCTAAACGGAGTCACTTATTTAAATAAAAATGAAGAATAAAATTTTTAAGAAGAGATATCTGCAAAAGTATTGGAATCGAACCAAGGTCGTCGCTACCCTCGGCCCGGCCAGTGATTCTCCCGAGATGATAACTAACCTGATTAAAGCCGGGGTTGATGTTTTCCGTCTTAATTTTTCTCATGGTACACTTTCAGAACATAAAAAAAGAATAGAAAATATCCGCCGGATTTCCCAGGAATTAAACTGGCCGATAGCCGTTATTCAGGATCTTCCCGGGCCCAAGGTAAGAGTGGGAAAGTTAAAGGAAGAGGTGATTACCTTAAAGGAAGGGGAATTTTTATTTCTTTCGGCGCGTCAGGTAAAAGGAGACAGCCAGATTATTTCTCTTTCGGTCCCGAGGGTTTTAAATAATTTGCGTAAAGGTAATTTTATTTTTATGAATGATGGGTTAATTAAACTTGAAGTTTTAGAAAATCTTAAGGAAAAGGTTAAATGTTTAATAGTTCAGGGAGGAGAATTAAGAGCCGGGAAAGGGGTTAATTTCCCCGGGCTTAAGATCCCTTTTCTGGACGTTAATTTGAAGGATAAAGAATATCTTGAATTCGGTTTAAGTTTAGGTGTTGATTTTATTGCTCTTTCTTTTATAAGAAAAGCAAGTGATATTGTAAGATTCAGGAATTTTATCAGACGACAAAATAAAACGGTAAAATTAATTGCCAAGATTGAAAAACGGGAGGCCCTGGATAATCTAAACGGCATAATTAATGCCGCTGACGCCATTATGATTGCCCGGGGAGATTTAGGGATAGAAGTCCCGATAGAAAAAGTTGCCTTGGTTCAGAAAAAAATTATTAAACAATGCAATAAAACCGGCAAACCGGTCATTACCGCCACCCAAATGTTAGAATCTATGGTTAATAATCCGAGTCCCACCAGAGCCGAAGTAACTGATATTACCAATGCGATTTTAGACGGGACCGATGCGGTTATGCTTTCGGAAGAAACTGCCCTGGGACGTTATCCTGTCAGGGCGGTTCAAAATATGGTTAAAATTGCTACCGAGACGGAAAAATTTTTACCCTTGATGACGGAAAAGAATAAACAAATCTGTTTGCTAAGTGAAAATTCGGTCGCCGAAGCTGTTTCTCATGCCGCCTCTCTGGTCGCTTCAGACCTTAAAGTAGCGGCAATTATTACGCCGACTACCTCCGGTAGTACCGCCCGGATGGTCAGCCGTTTTCGGCCGGAGCCTCCGATTCTGGCGGTCACAACAGAGGATAATACCTGGAGAGAATTACAGCTCAGCTGGGGTGTTTTTCCGGTAAAAATTATACAGGTTAAGAACATTGATGATATGTTAAATAAAGCCAGAATTATGGGTAAAAAAACAGGTTTAGTTAAAAAAGGAGATAGGGTGGTGATTACAGCCGGGACACCCGTCGGTTTAACCGGCACTACCAATCTACTCGAGGTGAGGGAAATTATTTAATTGTTTATCTCTCATGATATAAATTTTTTAAAATTGTTTTCAGGATGAGGGAGAATGAGGAGAAAGAAAAATAGTAAATTTATACAAGAAAAAAGAAGGTTTATTCGTCTTCCTTACGTTTTACCGGTAGAATTTTATTTTGTTTCTCCAGAAACCAAAAAACATGTTTCTTCTTTACTTCAAGGTTTTACCCGGAATGTCAGCCGGGGAGGACTTTGTTTGGAAGTTAACGATTTAACAGAACGTCTGGTTTTTTCCGGTCTCTCCGGAAAAGCCGAAATCCTTCTGTATGTCAATCTGTCTTCTCACCGTCGTCCGATAGAAATTTATGGCCGGGTAGTCTGGATAAAAAAAATTGACGGTTATCCGCGTAAATTTCTTTTGGGTGTTTCCTATCTTAATCTTGATTTACCTGAAACAGCCTGCCCGGTAAGGCTGGCTAAATTTTTACGCTGGAGAGAGAAATTGATAGTTACTACGTTGTTTTTAATGTTTTTAACCACTGCTTTTTTGGGTTATAACGAATACAAACGTAGAACGCAACCGGACCAGCAGGCACAGGTTGGTGCTGAACAATCCAATGTTTTTAAGGGAATTTTTAATATTGAAGATTTAGAAAGCGAATTTAAAAATCAATTAGCGGAAAAACAATCTGAACTTACCAGTTTAACCGAAAAAAATCTTTCAAATAACGATTTTTTTGAAAAGAAGGTTAAACCGGTGATTCAGGAAATAGAAACTCTGGAAAGAAAATTAAAAGACCTTGAAGAAGGGAAAGCTCTTCTCAGGACGAGATTAACTGAAATAGAAGAGAAGAAAAAAAGACTGGATGAGAAAACAATAAAAATGATGTATGAGTGGCTTAAATTAAGGCAGAATAAAAATACCGGTTTAGTTATCAGCTTTGAAGGTGATAAATTTTTAGAAGACTGGGGCTTTACTTACGACCAGGCTCTGGCCGCTCAATGTTTTTTGCTTTTTAATGATTTTAAATCAGCTCAGAAAATTTTTAATTTTTATAAAAATAAAGCTAAAAGAGTCGACGGTGGATTTGCCAATGCTTATGATGTCTCCGGCGGCCATGTGGTTGAATACGTAATCCATAGCGGACCTAATATATGGCTTGGATTAGCGCTGATTAAATATATTAAAGAGACGGGAGATAAAGATTATTTACCTCTGGTAAAAGATATTGCTGATTGGATTATGACTATTCAAAGTGAAGACCCGGAAGGCGGCGTAAGAGGGGGGCCTAAAGTTAGCTGGTTTAGTACCGAACATAATCTGGACGCTTACGCCTTTTTTAGGAATCTTTATAAGATTAGCAGGGATAAAAAATACCAGGAAGCTTCTGACCAAATTTCAAATTGGCTTAATAAGAACGCCTATCTTAAAGCCGAAAGAAGACTAACCCGGGGTAAAGGAGACGCCACTATTGCTACCGATACCATGGCCTGGGCCATAGCTACGCTTGGTCCGGATTTATTGGAGGAAGAAGGAATGAATCCGGACGATATTCTGGATTTTGCCGAAAGGAATTGCCGGGTTACGGTTACTTATTTTTCTCCTTCGGGAGAAGAAAGTAAAATTACCGGTTTTGATTTTGCCAAGGCCCGTAATATCGGCCGGGGCGGTGTTGTTTCTTCAGAATGGACGGCGCAAATGATCGGTTCATTTAGAATTATGAGTGATTTTTATATTAAAAGAAAAAACTTAACCAAAGCTAAATTTTATGAAGATAAGGCTGAGTATTATCTCTCCGAACTTGATAAATTGACTATTTACAGTGATTCTAAAACCGGCCAGGGCGGGGTCTGTTTACCCTACGCTACTCATCAGAATGCCGATACCGGACATGGCTGGCGGACTCCATCCGGACGCCAGACCGGATGTATTGCGGGGACGGTTTATGCAATATTTGCCAAAAAGAATTTTAATCCTTTTGAAATTAAATAAATTCTGTTTTATCAGCCTATTAATATTATTGTTTTTCCCTTCTTCTCTCCGGGCGGAAACAGATATTCTCACTCAGCCGTTTTACGTTTACTTAGATAAAGATTCACCCCAGAATTTTTTTTGCCCTTCAGGCTGGATGGGAGACGTAAATTCTCTAAAGTTTAATGATGACTGGAATGTAAACCCCCATTCCGGCTCAAGTTGTATCCGCATTGTTTATGTTCCTTCTCATTCCGGACTTAAATGGGCGGGTATTTACTGGCAAAATCCGCCGAATAACTGGGGGTTTAAAGAAGGCAGTTTAGATTTAACCGGCGCCAGACGTCTTACCTTCTGGGCGCGGGGGGAAAGAGGCGGAGAGATAATAGAAAAATTCAGAGTGGGCGGGATTATTGGCCGTTATCCTGATTCGGGTGCAGCTTATATTACCCGGATAACCTTAACTAAAGAATGGAAGCAGTATACTATAGATTTAACCGGAAAAGATTTAACTTATATTTGCGGCGGTTTTTGCTGGGTGGCTAAATTGGAGGATAATCCTGACGGTTTGATTTTTTATCTGGATGATATAAGATACGAGTAGCTGAATTCGCAACAAAAAAAGATAGACCCGGAACTGTTAATACAGCTTTCGGGTGTTTTATATTGTAGAAACTCTATAAGTTTGATATACTGGCTTAGGAAATAAGGGGTTTGGTGCCAGAGGTGGGAGTCGAACCCACACGACCTTTCGGTCAACGGTTTTTGAGACCGCCGCGTAAGCCATTCCGCCACTCTGGCATAAATTGTGTGTATAATATTATATAAAAAATTTATATTTGTCAAGGAATGAAAGCAGGAAAATTTTTAAAAAAGATAAAAGATAAGATTTATATCTGGTTTGCCGTTAACCATTTAACGAAAAAGTTAAAGAAATTTCAAAAGGCTCATGTGAAATGTTTTCAGGACATGGGTGAAAGAATATATGAACTGAAAAGAGATAATTCTTTTGAATTAATAGATTTAGCGGCTATAAATGAATATATAAATGAGGCAAAAAGAATAAATAAAGAGATTGAAAAGATTAAAGGGAGCCTCAAAGAGATTAAAGATAAAAAGGCATGAATATTTTCTTTGGTGGAGCAGACGGGGATCGAACCCGTGACCTCCGGTATGCCGAACCGACGCTCTCCCAGCTGAGCTACTGCCCCGGTTTTTAAAAAGCTTAAGCAATATAACATTTTAAAAAAACATTGTCAATAGGTTAATTGGTGAGTGGTTAATTATTTAAAGGGTGATTGGTTAATTAGGTTTGCCGGTTTGCCAGTTTTAAGTAGTAAGAACTAAGGATTAAGAATTAAGAAGTAAGTAGTAGAAAAACTTAATTCTTAGAGTGAGCGTAGCGAACGTCTTAATCCTTAATTCTTTATTTAATTTTCGTTATCTCACCAGTCATCAATTAACCGCTTAACCGTCTCTACAGGAATTGAGAATGAAAAAAGGACGTAAATTATTAACCTGGCTTGCTGTCGTCATAGTTATTATTCTTGTTCTGGCAATACCGGTTAATCTTTTTAAAAGCCGCTTTTTAAAACCAAAATTAGAGGAGGGATTAACTGACGTTTTTAACCAGCCGGTTAAAATCCAGAATTTAGGAGTTGATTTTATTTTTAGCCGGGCGACAATTAGGGATGTGGAAATTAAAAATCCCCCCGGCTTTCCCAGTCCCTATCTTTTAAAAGCAGACAAAATAATAATAGAGGGTAATTTTCTTTTTCAGAAAAAAATAATTGTTTTGAAGCAATTGGTTATGTTTAACCCGGAGATAAATATTGATTATATGGGGGAGGGCAATTCTAATTTATCTTTTCTTTATTCTAAAGAAGGTCTAACGGCTGGCGCTTTAGGTATTTCCGGTAAAGATAAAACACCGTTGGCTATTAATAAAGGCCTTTTTATAAAAAAGGTGTTGATAAAAAATGCTAAAATAAACATCTTTGACTATGAAAAAGGTAAGCCTTATTCCACCGTCGCCGAAGGGGTAGATATCGGGATAACCAATTTTATCCATTGGCTGCGGGATAAAGAACTGGAGACTTTTTTCATTATCAGAGGGGGTGTGAAAAGTGAACCGCCGATGAATTTCGATATCCAGGGTAAACTGGCTTATCCGGAGAAGAAAATAATCAGCGGTTCGGTAGAATTGGTCGTCCGTAATATCCCTTTAGTCCATTTTTCTCCTTATTATGCTTCAGCTCTTTCTTTTCTGGAGGTAGAAAATGGCCGGGCCGATATTTATTCCCGGATTAAATGCGAGAGAAATAATCTTATCGGCATTTCCAAATTAGTTATTAACGATTATACCTTAAAAGCTAAGGATGAAGACGGCGCCTCTATTATTAGAATTGGAGAGTTTTTGGAAGGCGGTTCCGGAAAGATAGAGTTAATGGTTCGCCTTGGAGGAACCATCTATCAACCTACTTACACTTTAAGTACCGATATATCGGAGGCAAAAACGCGGGAGTTTTTTAACCGTTTGCCGGGATTAAATTTAAGCAGCACCCTTTTAGACAGTACCCGGAAAGCCAGCGGGGGAGTAAGCAAGCATCTGGGAGACATATTTGGTCGGTTGTTTTTAAGAAAAAAGTAAAGATTAAGGGTTAGGTATACTTTTTCTCTTGTCTTTATACCTTGTTTAGGTTATAATACGTCCTTCAAACTCCACTTAAAAAAGTAGATATTGCTGTTTTTAGCCTACCCGGTGGGTGGTTGGAAAAAGTCAGAAGCTTGAGAGAACCCCTTTTACTCTATTTTAAAAATTTAAACGCCGATAAACCGCATATGGAAAAGAACTATCCCTTTAAGAAAATAGAAAAAAAATGGCAGAAGAAGTGGGAAACACAGTCTTTCCTCAATAGAGAAATAAAAACTCTAAAACATAAATATTATCTATTGGAAATGTTTCCTTATCCTTCTGGAAGAATTCATATGGGACATGTAAGGAATTACAGTATCGGTGATGTAATGAGCCGTTATAAGGTAATGAATGGCTGGGATTTACTTCATCCGATGGGATGGGATGCTTTTGGTTTACCGGCAGAGAATGCGGCCCTTAAACAAAATATCCATCCGGCCCGGTGGACGGATGATAACATCGGTTATATGAGACAGCAACTTAAAAAAATGGGATTTGCCTATGATTGGCAAAGAGAAATAAGCACGGCTGACTCGGAGTACTATAAATGGAACCAGTGGATTTTTTTACAGCTTTATAAAAAGGGATTAGCTTATCAGAGAATGGCTGCTGTTAACTGGTGCCCTGAGTGTACTACGGTTTTAGCCAATGAACAGGTTGAAGGGGGAAATTGCTGGCGATGCGGTTCACTGGTGGAGTCAAAGGAGATAAAACAATGGTTTTTTAAAATCACCAGTTATGCGGAAGATTTACTGAATGATTTATCTCAACTGAACGGCTGGCCGGATAAAGTTAAAATTATGCAGCAGAATTGGGTCGGCCGGAGTGAAGGGGTAGAAATTTATTTCAGGATTTTGGAGGGAAGGGAAACAATTCCGGTTTTTACTACCCGTCAGGATACTATTTTTGGAGCTACATATCTGGTTTTATCGGCTGAGCATCCAATGGCTTTAGAACTGCTAAAAGAACAAAAAGAAAAAGGCTTAGCTTTTATCGAGAAAGTGAAAAGAGAAAGAAAAAATGTTGCCGCCGTGATTGATTTGGAGAAAGAGGGAGTTTTTACCGGCAGATACGCTGTTAATCCGGTAAATGAAGAAAAAATTCCCATCTGGATTGCCAATTATGTTTTAATGGAGTACGGAACGGGTGCGGTTATGGCTGTTCCTACTCATGACCAGCGGGATTTTGAGTTTGCCCGGAAATATAAACTTCCGATGCGGGTGGTGATTCAGAATAAAGAGCATAATTTAAACGTAGACACCATGAAGGAAGCTTATGAAGATGAGGGTGAGCTCATTAACTCCGGGCAATTCAACGGGCTTTTCGGCACCGAAGCCAAAGAGAAAATAGCTCTCTGGATGGAGGACAAAAAAATAGGGAAACGTCAGGTTCATTATCGCCTTAAAGACTGGGGTATTTCCAGACAGCGTTACTGGGGAACTCCCATCCCTATAATTTATTGTGAAAAATGCGGGACCGTTCCCGTACCCGAAAAAGATTTACCGGTAAATCTTCCCCGGCAGGTAGAATTTGTTTACAAAAACGGAATTTCACCTTTAGCCACCGATAAAGAATTTTATTTTACCGCCTGCCCTAAGTGCGGCACCCAGGCCCGTCGGGAAATTGATACCATGGATACCTTTGTTGATTCTTCCTGGTATTTTTTAAGATTTACTGATCCGGGAAACAGGAATTCTCTTTTTTCTTCTGAAAAGGCTAACTACTGGATGCCGGTTGACCAATATATCGGGGGCGTAGAACACGCGGTCATGCACCTTTTATACGCCAGGTTTATCCATAAATTTCTTTCTGACTTAGGTCTGGTTAAAGTCAAAGAGCCTTTTTCTAACTTGCTGACTCAGGGAATGGTTATTAAAGACGGGTACAAAATGTCTAAATCCAAGGGTAACGTGGTTGACCCGGACGATATAATTGAACGGTACGGAGCAGATACAGCGAGGCTGTTTATTCTTTTTAGTGCCCCGCCGGAGCAGGATTTGGAATGGAGTGACCAGGGAATAAACGGTGCCTTTCGGTTTTTAAACCGGGTCTGGCGTCTGGTGAATTTTAAGTACGAAATAGAGATTCCGGAAGAACTCAATGTAAATTTCCCCAACTTAGTGAATGAGCTTGAAAAAAAATTACATAAGACTATCAAAAAAGTTACCGGAGATATTGAAAGATTTCATTTCAATACGGCTATCAGCGCTATTATGGAGTTAATCAATCTGATTTATACCTTTACTTTCAAAGATTCTAAAAATAATTTGGTTTTAGTTGAAAATCCCGTTGTTTTGGAGTCTTTAAAAGTGGCCGTTTTGCTTCTTTCTCCTTTTGTGCCTCATATTTCCGAGGAAATATGGGAAAAATTAGGGGGAAAAGACAGTATTTTTAAAGAAACCTGGCCGGCTTTTAACCCAGATTTTATTCAGGATGAAAAAAT
Organism: uncultured bacterium; assembly: GCA_964506075.1. Lineage (GTDB taxonomy): Bacteria > CAZDME01 > JAYEMH01 > JAYEMH01 > JAYEMH01 > CAZDKO01. Next base: position 4,938 of record CAZDKO010000021.1, on the reverse strand, counting down.
TACCCTGGTCATTCAGATTAATGGTAAAGTCAGGGATAAGTTAGAAGTGCAGACGGGTTTAACTGAAGAAGAGATAAAAGATATAATTTTCAGCCAGGATAAAATCAAAAAATGGGTAGCCAATCAGGAAATTGTTAAAACTATTATTATCCCGAAAAAACTGGTCAATTTAGTAGTAAAAATGCAGAGTTAATCACCCAGGTAAGATACAATGGATATTCGCTCAAAGTTAAACAAGAATAAAACGAGGCTTAAAACGATAACCAATTTTCCTTTGCTTCCTGTCCGGGATATTGTTGTTTTTCCTTATACAGTTGTTCCTCTTTTAGTGGGAAGACCAAAATCCGTTGAAGCCTTGGAACAGGCCGCCGGTAAGGATAATTTATTGGCTTTGGCGACTCAAAAAGCGATTAGAATTGATGATCCTAAACCTGAGGACATATATCAGGTGGGGACATTAGCGGAAATATTACAATTCTTACGGCTCCCTGACGGGTCGGTTAAAATTTTAATTGAAGGGATATGCCGTTTTAAGATTAAGCAGTTTTTGCCGGAAAATAAGTTTTTCCAGATTGCGGTTGAATCAATGGAAGAAGAAAGTCAAGACGTTAATTTAGAAATAGAAGCTTTAATGCGCACGGTCATTTCACAGTTTGAAAATTATGTTAAACTTAATCCCCGTCTGGTGCCGGAGACTTTTATGTCTGTTAAGAGTGTTAAATACCCGGGGCAGTTAGCTGATTCTATCGCCGGTCATCTTCAAATTAAATTAGAGGAGAAACAAAAGATACTGGAAATGTTCGAGCCTATTTCCAGACTTAAGAAAATCTATGAACTCCTGAATGCGGAAATTGAAATTCTTCAAATTGAAAAAAAGATTCAGGGGAAAGTCCGTCACCATATTGAAAAAACCCAGAAAGAATATTATCTCCAGGAACAGATGAAAGCTATTCAGGCTGAACTGGGTAAGAAGGACGAGGAAAATGAAATTCAGGAATTAAGAGATAAAATTCTCAATGCCAAAATGAGTAAAGAAGCTGAAGAGAAAGCTTTGAAAGAGCTGGATAAGCTGGGAAAAATGATGTCAGCTTCTCCAGAGTCAGCGGTAATAAGGAATTATTTAGACTGGTTAATATCTTTACCCTGGTCAAATTTAACCGCTGATAAACTGGATATTAAAGAGGCTGAAAAGATTTTAAACGAAGACCATTACGGATTAAAAAAAGTTAAAGAGAGAATTCTGGAATATCTGGCCGTGAGGAAACTGGTTGTAAAGATGAAGGGACCGATTCTTTGTTTTGTCGGACCGCCGGGGGTCGGGAAAACCTCCCTGGCTAAATCTATTGCCCGGGCTTTAGGAAGAAATTTTGTGCGTGTTTCTTTAGGGGGGGTACGTGACGAAGCAGAAATTAGAGGACACCGCCGGACCTATATCGGTTCCATGCCGGGTAGAATTATCCAGTCCATTAAGAAAGCCAAAACAAGAAATCCGGTTTTTCTTCTTGATGAAGTAGATAAGATGAGCATGGATTTTCGGGGTGACCCTTCAGCGGCGCTGTTGGAAGTGCTTGATCCGGAAGAAAATTATGCTTTTAGTGACCATTATTTAGAGGTTGATTTTGACCTTTCTGATACCATGTTTATTACCACGGCCAATCTTCAACCCAATATCCCCGTTCCTTTACAGGACCGGATGGAAATTATTAAATTACCGGGATATACCGAATGGGAGAAACTTAAAATTGCTGAGCTCTATTTGGTACCTAAACAATTAGCGGCTAATGGATTAAGTAAAGATAACATGGTTATTTCTTCACAGGCCATTTTAACTGTCATTCGTCGTTACACCCGGGAAGCCGGGGTCAGAAATTTAGAAAGAGAAATTTCCAGTATATGCCGTAAGGTTGCTAAAGAACTCGTAAGTAAAGGCAATAGAATTAAAGTTAAAGTGACTAATCAAAATCTATCAAAATTTATAGGGCCGCCGCAATTTAACTTAAAGAAAGGAACGGAAAATGATGAAGTCGGCGTGGCTCAGGGTTTAGCCTGGACTGAAGTCGGGGGAGAAGTGATGGATATCGAGGTTTCTATTCTCAAAGGGAGGAGAAATTTAACTCTGACTGGAAAGTTAGGCGAAGTGATGCGTGAATCTGCTCAAGCGGCTTTAAGTTATACCCGTTCCAAAGCCAAAGATTTAGGGCTTGATGAAAATTTCTATCGTTCTATTGATATTCATATTCATATTCCTGAAGGAGCAATTCCTAAAGACGGGCCTTCAGCCGGTATTGCTATGGCCACCGCTTTAATTTCGGCTTTGACTAAAAAAAAGGTTTCCAAACAAGTGGCTATGACCGGAGAGATTACCCTGCGGGGTAAAATTCTTCCCGTTGGAGGTATTAAATCAAAGGTTTTAGCGGCTCACCGCGCGGAACTTAAAAAAGTAATTTTACCCAGAGAAAATGAAAAGGATTTGGAGGAAATCCCGGCGGAGATTCGTCGAGTCATGAATTTTGTTTTGGTGGAACATATGGATGAAGTGTTAAAGGAAGCGCTCATTTTTAAAAATAAAAAATAATCAGCTATCATTAATCTATTTAAACTTTAAGGAGGAAACAATGGAAAAATTTTACCTTTTAACTCCCGGGCCAACCCCCATACCTGAAAGTTCAAGAGAGGCTATGGCGCGTCCTATAATTCATCACCGGACCAAAGAATTTCAGGATATTTTTGCCGAAGTTATTGAAGGTTTAAAATATGTTTTTGAAACCCAAAATGAGATTTTGCTTTTTTCGTCTTCGGGAACCGGGGCCATGGAGGCCTCGGTTACTAATATTTTATCTTCCGGGGAAAAAGCCCTGGTCGTTCGCGGGGGAAAATTTGGTGAGCGCTGGGGAGAGATTACTCAGGCTTATGGAATCGAAACGATTTTTATTGACGTAACCTGGGGAGAAGCAGTCGACCCGAAAGACATTGAAAAAAAATTAAAAGAGAATCCTGATATTAAGGCCGTTTTTATCACTCACTGTGAAACTTCTACGGGGGTAGAGACTGACGTAGAAGCGATTGCCAAAGTGGTTAATGCTACGGAGGCGGTGCTGGTGGTTGACGCTATCAGTAGTTTAGCGGCTATGGCTTTAAAAACTGATGAATGGAAGGTTGACGTGGTGGTATCCGGTTCTCAGAAAGGATTAATGACTCCTCCGGGACTGGCGTTTGCCAGCGTCAGTGAAAAAGCCTGGCAGATGGTAGAAAAATCAAATCTTCCCAAGTATTATTTTTCCTTTAAAAAGGCCCGCAAAGCCCAGGGAAAAGCCAACAGCCCCTGGACACCACCGGTAACTTTGGTCTTGGCTTTACGGGAAGGGTTAAACTTGATTAAGAATGAAGGTTTAGAAAAGGTTTTACAAAGACAGAAGGATTTTGCTGAAGCTACCCGAAAGGCCGCCCAGGCGATGGGTCTGGGATTATTAGCGCCGCAATCTCCGGCTATCAGCGTTACGGCGATAAAACTTCCGGATGGTATAGACGGAGATATTTTAATCAAAAATTTACGCCGCCGTTACGGGATCTGGGTAGCGGGGGGACAGGAACAACTTAAAGGTAAAATTATTAGAATCGCTCATATGGGTTATATAAAGAAGTTTGAGCTTCTTGAAGCTATTTCAGCTATTGAAAAAGAATTAAATGAATTGGGTTTTAAAGTAGAACCGGGGATAGGCAGGAAAACTGCCGAGGGAATGTTAGGTTAAAGTTCATAAAAATGTCAGAGAGCGGTATAATTCATATTTTTAAAATTTTATCTTTTGGACATAATTTAGAAGGAGGATAGAAATGAAAATCTTAGTCAGTGATTCTTTAGCCGAGGCTGGTTTAGAAATTCTTAAAAAAGAAAAAAGTCTCCAGGTTGATGTTAAAACTAAGTTGTCGCCTGAAGAATTAAAAGAAACTATAAAAGATTATGACGGATTAGTAGTTCGGAGCAGTACCAAGGTCACCAAAGAAATTATTGAAGCGGGAAAGAATCTGAAGATTATCGGCCGGGCCGGAGTGGGGCTTGATAATGTGAATTTAGAAGAAGCGACCAAAAAAGGAATTATTGTGATGAATACCCCCGGGGGGAATACTATTTCTACGGCTGAACAAACAATAAGTTTAATTTTAGCTTTAGCCAGAAATATTCCTCAGGCGTATCTTTCTCTTTTAGAAAAGAAATGGGACAGAAAGAAATATACCGGTACTCAGCTTTTCGGAAAGATTCTGGGAATAATTGGGATGGGAAGAATCGGAACCGAAGTAGCCAGGAGAATGCTTTCTTTTGGCATGACCGTTATCGCTTCGGATCCGTTTATCAGTCTGGACAAGGCGGAAAAGTTAGGCGTTCAGTTAGTGGAATTAGATGATTTGTTTAAACAAGCCGATTTTATCACCGTCCATATTCCTTTGACTGAAGAAACCAAGTATATTGTAGGAGAGAAAGCTTTTTCTCTGATGAAAAAGGGAGTAAGAATCATTAATTGTGCCCGGGGAGGAATTGTTGATGAAAAGGCTTTATTAAAGGCTATAGAGGAAGGGAAGGTAGCCGGTGCGGCACTGGATGTTTTTGAAAAAGAACCACCCGTTGATAATCCGTTATTAGAAAAACCGGAGGTAATAGCTTCTCCGCATCTGGGTGCTTCTACTGAAGAGGCCCAGGTAACTGTAGCCGTAGAGATTGCTCAGCAAATAGTGGATGCTTTTAAAGGTAATGTTCGTAATGCGGCTAATTTACCTTCTCTGGACCCGGAGGTTTTAAAAGCCATTCAACCATATCTGGCTCTATCTGAAAAACTGGGGTTACTTCAGGCCCAATTGCTGGACGGAAGAATTAATGAAGTGAAGGTTCGTTATAGCGGAGAGGTTTTGGAATACGATGTTTCACCTCTGACGATAGCTTTAATG
>CAZDKO010000020.1:0-33151 GCA_964506075.1 uncultured bacterium | reverse complement strand
TTGGAAAGGTAGCGAGACCAATAAAATGCTTCAGCGGATATACGGGACCGCTTTTCCGTCCCGGCAGGAATTAGAGCAATATTTAAAAAATTTTGAAGAGGCGCAGAGAAGAGACCATCGTAAACTGGGTCCGGCTCTGGATTTATTCACCTTCCATGAAGAAGCCGGAGCGGGTTTAGTTTTTTATCATCCTAAAGGGGCCATTCTGCGTTCGGTTTTAGAGGATTTTATTAAAAATGCAAATTTAAAACGGGGGTATCAGTTGGTTTCCACCCCGCATATTTTAAAATCTGATATCTGGAAAATGTCCGGTCATTATGACTATTATCGTTCCCTGATGTATTTTATAAATGTTGAAAACCAGGAATACGCGGTGAAACCGATGAATTGTCCGGGGCATATATTAATTTATAAAAGCCACAGGCATAGTTACCGCGAGTTACCGATACGTTTTTTTGAACTGGGAACTGTTTATCGTTATGAAAAATCCGGTGTGCTTCACGGGCTGTTGCGGGTCAGGGGTTTTACCCAGGATGATGCCCATATATTTTGTGCTCCGGAACAGTTCAAATCAGAAGTAGGTGATGTTATAGATTTTATTAAATATATTCTTGATGTTTTTAATTTTAACTGGGAGGTTGAAATAAGCACCCGGCCGGAAAAATTTATCGGTAAAATTGAAGACTGGGAAGTAGCTACTGAATCCTTAAAGGAGGTTTTAACCCAAAAGGGTATTTCTTTCCAGATAAATGAAGGGGAAGGGGCTTTTTACGGTCCAAAGATTGATGTGAAATTAAAAGATTCTTTAGGGAGAACCTGGCAAGGGGCAACGATTCAGGTGGATTTTGCCATTCCCGAACGTTTTGATATGGACTATATTGGAGAAGACGGTAAACAACATCGCCCGGTAATGATTCATCGGGCGATTTTAGGAACCATTGAAAGGTTTTTAGGGGTTTTAACTGAACATTTCGGAGGGGCTTTCCCTTTATGGATTTCGCCGGTTCAAATTAAATTATTGACGGTTACGGACAATCAAATTCCTTACGCGGCGGAAATATCTGGTTTGCTTAGGGAAAAGGGATTCCGGGTTGAAGAAAACTTCCGTAACCAAAAGATAAATTATAAAATCAGAGAAGGGGAAATCGAAAAGACCCCCTATCTTTTGATTATCGGGAATAAAGAGGCAGAAAATAATAACATTTCGGTTAGAAAAAGAGGGGTCGGAGATTTAGGTCCCCGAAAATTGGAAGAATTTATAAAAGATATAGAGACGGAGATTCGGGAAAAGAAATAACGGGTATATACAGTTGGTAATAATATATTAAAATAATGTTAAATAAGGAGGTGATTGAAAATTTCTCAGGAGCCAAGAATAAATACGGAAATTAAAGCTAAAGAAGTCAGGGTTGTGAATCAGAATGGTGAACAGATAGGTGTTTTGCCTATTAAGGAAGCGTTGAGACTGGCTGAAGAAGCTAATTTAGATTTAGTAGAGGTTGCCCCTACGGTTCAGCCTCCGGTTTGCCGAATCATTGATTATGGAAAATACCAGTATCAGCAGACTAAACGGGCTAAGGAGGTAAAGAAAAAACATCGTGTTGCCGGAACAAAAGAAATAAAAATACGCCCCAAAATTGACCCTCATGATTATCAGATTAAACTTGACCATATTGAGGAATTTCTTCTCGGGGGACACAAAGTAAAGGTAACCATGGTATACCGTGGCAGAGAAATGTCGCATAAAGAAATTGGGGAAGCTTTAATCAGTAAATTGACTGAAGATACCGCTAAATTAGCCGTAGTTGAATTCGGACCTAGATTTGAAGGAAAAAGCATAACGGTTATTCTGCGGCCTAAAACTTCTAAGCAGGGAGAGGAAAATGCCCAAAATTAAGACTCATCGTGGTGCAGCTAAGCGTTTTCGAAAAACTAAAAAAGGAAAAATAAAAAGGAGTAGGGCATATAAAGGCCATATTCTAACCAGTAAAAAGAAAAAAAGGAAGAGGCATTTAAGACAATCAACTCTTACGACAAACACAGAAGCTAAAATGATAAAAAAGCTTTTGCCATACAGTTAACAATATAATAGAGGGAAATTAATAAAAATGAGAGCCAGGAAAGTTTCTGCTTCAAGAAGACGAAGAAAAAAAATTTTAAAAAGGGCTAAGGGATATTGGGGAGGCAAACACCGCCTTTATAAAACAGCTAAAGAACAGGTTAATAAAGGTCTTATGTATGCTTCCCGGGACCGCCGGGCTAAAAAACGGAACATGCGTCAACTCTGGATGGCCAGGATTAACGCCGGGGTTAAATTGCATGGTCTTTCATACAGTCAGTTTATGGCGGGCTTAAAGAAGGCCAAGGTTAACCTTAACCGGAAAATTCTGGCTGAAGTTGCCGCTACAGATTCTAAAACTTTTAGCCAATTGGTTAAAGTAGCCAAAAGTAGTTTAAAAAAATAAAAAGTTAATTGATGGAAGGAAGATAAAAAAGTATGGCTGAGAGGATTTTAAAAAACCTCAGCGCACCTCAAATTGTTATTTTGAGTTTTTTTATAGCTATCTGCGTGGGAACAATTTTACTACAGTTGCCCTGGGCCACCAGAGATGGAATTTCATCGATAAATGCCCTTTTTACCGCTACGTCAGCTACTTGCGTAACCGGATTAACTGTAGTAGATACAGGTACATATTTCACCCTGTTTGGTCAGATGGTGATTTTACTTCTTATCCAGATGGGTGGTCTGGGAATTATGACTTTTTCTTCCCTTTTTGCTATCATTTTTGGCAGAAAAATAAGTATCCGGGGGAGAATGATTATGCAAAGTGCGCTGGACCAAGACCAGAATGCCGGGATTTTTTACCTCATCAAACACATAGTTTTATATACGTTAATTTTTGAGGGGAGCGGAGCGCTGATTTTATTTCTGCACTGGCGGAAATTTTTAAATGGAAATTTATTGGAAATTGCCTATCGGGCTGTTTTTCATTCTGTCTCTGGTTTCTGCAACGCCGGTTTTTCTTTATTCAGAACAAACTTAATTCAATTCCGGGGTGACGTTTTAACTAATCTGGCTATGATTTTTTTAATCATCATTGGCGGAATTGGGTTTTTCGTTTTAATAGACCTGTTTAAGCTGCGGTTCAATCTATTTAAAAAATCTGAAAAAAACAAAGTTTCTTTGCAGACTAAAATTGTGGTTATTTCAACTCTGGTTTTAATTATCTTTGGTTTTATGGTCTTTTTTGCTTTTGAGAAAAACAGCACTTTAAAAGAATTGCCGGTGAAAGAGAAGGTTCTGGCCTCTTTTTTTCATGCCGTGACCCCAAGAACGGCCGGATTCAATACTTTAGAAATCTCTGAAATGCGCCCGGTAAGCCAGTTTTTCACGTTATTATTAATGTTTATCGGGGCCTCACCCGGCGGTACCGGCGGCGGAATTAAAACATCGACTTTTGCAATTTTAATAGTTACCTGCTGGGCAATGTTTAAGAATAAAGATTATGTATCCATTTTTAATCGAACGGTGCCTCGTTTGGTTATAAGAAAAACGGTAGTCATTTGTATTTTAGCGGGTGCCTGGATTTTCTTAACCACCGTATTACTTTTGCTTGTAGAGGGTAACCTCGCCAATCAACCTGAGTACTTAATAAAAGGGTTGTTTGAAGTAACTTCTGCTTTTGGAACCGTCGGTTTATCAACCGGAATAACCAGCCAGTTAAGTTTCTGGGGGCGGTTTATTATTATAGTGACAATGTTTTTAGGAAGGGTGGGACCGTTAACGCTGGCTTTAGCAATTGCTAAGCCGGAAGAAAGAAAAATTTTTAAATACCCGGAAGAAAAAATAATGATTGGTTAAAAAGGACAGGTTGTTATTGTCGTTTAAAGGAGGATGTTCTAATGCGACAGTTTGCGGTTATTGGTTTAGGAAGATTTGGCACAAGTGTTGCCCGAACGCTGAGTGACCAGGGAGCGGAAGTTTTGGCTATTGATATAAAAGAGGATATGGTTCAAGAAGCGAGTGACTATGCCACTCAGGCCGTTCAGCTTGATGCCACAGACGAAAAAGCTCTTCGGTCAGTTGGCTTAAAAGACGTGGATGTAACTATAGTCAGCATTGGACAGGATATTGAGTCCAGTATTCTGGTAGTAATGCTTCTTAAGGAGATTGGTGTAAAGGAAATAGTGGCCAAAGCCATAACTGAAATGCACGGAAAGATATTACGGCAGGTAGGGGTGAGTCAGGTTGTATTTCCGGAAAGAGACATGGGAGCTCGTTTGGCTAAAAGTTTAGTTTCACCTGATTGTCTGGAACATTTTGAGCTATTACCGGATTACAGTATTATAGAATTAATAACACCAAAGCAATTTGTCGGTAAAACTCTTCGGGAACTTGATTTACGTAAAAAGCTTGATATCAGCATTATAGCTATAAAAAAGAAAGTTCCTATAGTTAATGAGAAGGGTGATACTGACATTCAAGAAGAAATGAATGTCCTTCCTCATGCCGAAGATAAAATTGAGGAAGGTAATGTTCTGGTGTTAATTGGCAGTAATAAAAGTATTCAGGAAATAAAAAAATATAAATGAATTTTACCGCGATGAAGGAACAATTAGAAATAATAAAAAAAGAAGCCTTGGATAGCCTGGATAAAGCGGTTGGTTTTGAAGAAATTGAAAAAATAAAAATCGAATATCTGGGAAGAAAAGGTAGATTGACCCAGATTATCCGTGATTTAGGAAACATTAATCCTGCTGAGCGCCCGGTTATCGGGAAGATGTCAAATGACATTAAACAAGCTTTGGACGCGGCTATTACTCAAAGGTTAAATCTAATTCGGGCGGGAAAAATAAAGGCTGATTTTGCCAAAGGAGTGGATATAACTTTGCCGGGACGAAAACCGGTTTTAGGAAAAAAACACCCTATTACCCAGATGTTTGAAAAGGTAATCGGTATATTTGAAGGGATGGGGTTTTCTTTAGCCGAAGGTCCGGAAATAGAAACTGAATATTATAATTTTGAAGCCTTAAATACTCCTCCTGACCATCCGGTTAGAGATACCCAGGATTCTTTTTATCTGGATAAAAAGTTACTTTTACGTACGCAAACTTCACCGGTTCAAATTAGAGTTATGGAGAAACTCCAACCGCCGATTAAAATTGTTTCTGCCGGCCGTTGTTTTCGCCGGGACGCTACAGATGCTTCCCATACCCCCATGTTTCATCAAATAGAAGTCTTTCAGGTAGATAAAAATATAACTTTTGGAAATCTAAAATGGGTATTAGAAATTTTTTTAAAAACTTTATTCGGTGAAAAAACCAAATTGCGCCTTCGGCCCAGTTTTTTCCCTTTTACAGAACCGAGTGCAGAAGTAGATATAAGCTGTACCATCTGCCAGGGGAAAGGGTGTTCGGTTTGCCGGCATAAAGGCTGGGTAGAGGTTTTAGGGGCTGGTATGATTGACCCTTTTGTTTTAAAAGCCGTGGGTTATGACCCCGATAAAGTAAGTGGATATGCTTTTGGGATGGGTATTGAAAGAATGGCTATGATTAAGTTTGGTATAGATGATATCAGGCTGTTTTTCGAAAATGATTTAAGATTCTTGCAACAATTCTAAAAGGCAAAAAACAATGAAATTTTCTTACAAATGGTTAAAAGAATATCTTGATATTAAAGTTTTACCATCCAAACTGGCTGAAATTTTGACCATGCTGGGGATAGAGGTTGAAAATTACGCTGAAACGGCGGATGGTGATATTGTTTTTGAGTTGGAACTGACTTCTAACCGGCCGGATTGTGCCAGTATAGTTGGCATTGCTCGCGAGGTGGCTGCCGCTTCAGGGAAAAAATTAAAATATCCGGTAATTAAATTAAAAGAAGGAAAAGAAAAAATTAGAAATTTTATAGATGTTGAAGTTGAAAAACCCGAACTTTGCCCGCGTTATGCAGCCAGATTAATCAAAGGTGTTAAGGTTAATGCCAGCCCGGAATGGTTGAAGACTTATCTGGAGAAAGCAGGGCTTCGTTCAGTTAATAACGTGGTGGATGTAACTAATTTTGTTCTAATGGAACTTGGTCATCCGCTCCATGCCTTTGATTATGACACTTTGCACGGTAAAAAACTTATTATCCGCCCGGCTAAAAAAGGAGAAAAAATACTTAATATAGATATGATAGAGAGAGAACTTTCTCCGGATATCCTGGTTATTGCTGATACGGAAAATCCCCAGGCCATAGCGGGTATCATGGGGGGGCATCTTTCCGAAGTAAAGGAGTTAACTCAAAATGTTCTCCTGGAAAGTGCTTATTTTAACAAAGTATCCATTCGCCGTGCGGCAAAGAAGTTAAATATGATGACTGAAGCTTCATATCGATTTGAAAGGGGGGCCGACCCGGAAGGTTTAATCTTTGCTCTGAATCGGACGGCTGAATTAATAACCCGTCTTGCCGGAGGAGAAATTGCTCAGGGAACAATTGACGTTTATAAAAATAAAATTCCCGAACGTGTTTTAGAATTGAGATTAGAAAGGGTCAACAATCTTTTGGGAATTAACATAACCTTGATTAAAGTTAAGGATATTTTAAAGGGTTTAGAGTTTAAAGTGAAATTAAGCCAGAAAGGAAAAATTAAAGTTTCAGTTCCCAGTTTTCGCAGTGATATTGAAAGGGAAATTGATTTAATTGAAGAAATCGCCCGTCACTATGGTTATAACCGGATTGAACCTAAGTTGCCGGTTACCACGTTAATACCGTTAAAAGGGGCAATTACCAAAGTAAATGTCCTTGAGATGAAAGAGATATTATTTGATGTTTTGCAAAAATCGGGACTGCAGGAAGTGATGAATTATGCCTTTACTAATGTAGATTACTTGTCCAAAAATAATTTAGAAGGACAATTTTCAGGTAAAAATTTCGTCAGGGTTATTAATCCTATAAGTCAGGAGCAGGATATTATGAGACCCTCGCTTCTACCCGGTTTATTGAATAATATTGTCTGGAACTATAATCATCAGGTGGAAGAGGTGAAGATATTCGAGATAGGTAATGTGTTTGCTTCAGAAAATACCGGAACTAAATTTTATGAAAATAAAGCGGTGGCAATAGCTTTAACCGAAAAAGAATCCGAAAAAGATACTATCGGCACTTTTTTGGACTTAAAAGGGATAGTTGAAGTAATTTTTGAAGCCCTCGGTATTTCCTCGTTAAAATTTGCAAAGGGCGATTTATCTATGTTTCATCCCCAAAATGCATCCTGGATAGAACTGAAAGATAAAAAAGTGGGTTACATTGGAGAAATTAACCCTCTGGTTACTGAAAAAATAGGATTCAAAAACAGGATTTTCGGTGCGGAAATAATCCTGGATGAAATTATAAGTGAAATAGATTTCAATAAACATTTTAAAGCTTTACCGAAATTTCCAGCCGTAAGAAGGGATTTGTCTCTTCTTATTCCATCAGAAGTCACCTCGGAAAAAATAATTTCTTTGATTAAAAATACAGGTGGAGAATTAATCGAACAGGTTGATTTATTTGACGTTTATGAAGGAAAACAAATCCCTGAAAATTTTAGAAGCCTGGGCTATACTCTGACATATCGTTCAGCTTCTAAAACATTGACTGATGCCGGGGTTAATGATTTACACCAGAAAATTTCCCGGCAGCTCATAGATAATTTGAAAGTGAAAGTAAGAGGAGGATAAAATTTTTATCGCAAGGCAAATGATTATGAAAGAAAATAAACCAGCCATAACAGTAGAAATCTTCGGAGAAGAATACCGAATAAAAGGAATTAAAGAACCAGACTATGTATATAAACTTGCCAGTTTTGTTGATAAGAAAATGAGGGAGGTAGCGGCGAATACTCAGTTGACTTCTACCAATAAAATTGCGATTCTAGCCGCTTTAAATATTGCTGATGAGCTTTATAAAACAAGAGAAAAGCAAACGTTGAATAGCCATCAGATTAAAGAAAAACTCCGAACTTTGATAGAGCTCATAGATATGGTTAAATAGATAGTTTCGCTCTAAATGTTTTTCTGCGGTTTATTAAATTTGACATAATCCCTGCCTTGCGCGTGAGAAAAAAATAGTTAATTGAACCAACACCCATAAAGAGGGAGTCTAACTTTAGCTGTGGGATGTGAGTCAGTAATCTGACGAATACACGAAATAGCTAAGAGGACACCCACTTGAAAAAAGCAGGTTCAAAAACTTTTTTTCAACGGCAAAGGCGGGGATTTTTTTATGGATGATTTATTTGATTCGGAATTGAAAAATAACGCGATAGATATACCGCTGCCCGTTAGAATGCGGCCCAAAACTTTGGAAGAATTTGTGGGGCAAAGGCATATTTTATCGGAAGAGTCTCTTCTTAGCCGGGCCATTAAAGCCGACCGTTTAAACTCACTGATTTTATATGGGCCGCCCGGAAGTGGAAAAACCAGTCTGGGACAGATAATAGCTTTCCAAACAAAAGCCCGTTTTCGCCGTCTGAATGCAGTGACCTCCAGTGTGAATGAATTACGGGCGGTTATTAATGAAGCAAAAAGCCAAAAAAAATATCATCAAGAAAAGACCATTATTTTTATTGACGAGATTAATCGTTTTAATAAATTACAGCAGGATGCTTTAATTACGGACGTGGAAGAGGGCAATATTGTTTTAATAGGAGCGACTACACATAATCCTTATTTTTCCATTAATCCTGCTTTGGTATCCCGTTCTCAAATTTTTCAGTTTGAACCGTTAACCTATGAAGATCTTTGTTTAATTGTAAAGAGAGCTTTAAATGACAAAGAAAGAGGGGTAGGTAAATTTAACGTTGAAATGACCGAAGATGCTTTAAAACATTTGATTTCTTATGCCGACGGTGATGCCAGACGTGTTTTAAATGGCCTGGAAATAGCTGTTTTAACCACTCCTCCGGATAAAGATAAGAAAATTAAGTTAAATCTTAAGATAATTGAGGATTCATGCCAGAAAAAAGCCGTTTTATATGACCGGGATGAGGATGAACATTATAATACCGTTTCTGCTTTTATTAAAAGCATGAGAGGTTCTGACCCGGATGCCAGTTTATACTGGCTGGCCAAGATGATTTATGCCGGGGAAGACCCCCGGTTTATTGCCCGTCGAATTGTAATATGTGCCGCGGAAGACGTCGGTAATGCTGACCCGCAGGCGCTGGTAATAGCTAATGCCGCTCTTCAAATTAGTGAATTTATCGGTATGCCTGAAGCGAAAATACCGTTGGCTCAGGCTGCCGTTTATATAGCCGCAGCACCTAAAAGTAACGCCTCGTATTTGGGGATAAAGGCGGCTCTGGAGGATGTTGAAAAGGAAAAAACCCAGGCCGTTCCTAAAACTTTACGGGACAGCAGTTATTACGGAGCCGATAAATTAGGACATGGAGCAGATTATAAATATGCTCATAATTTCCCCAGGCATTACGTGGACCAGAGTTATATGCCCCGAAAAAAGACTTATTATATTCCCTCTCTTAACGGATATGAAAGGAAAATTAAAGCGTGGCTGGAAGAATTAAAAAAGAAAAAACCAGAGAAATAATTCGCCGAAGAGGACTCTTAAAAAGAGAAAGTCAGTCTAAAGGTGAAATTAAGGTAAAAAGTGAGCTTATAAAGAAAACTCTTTTTGCCCAGAGAGAGTTTAAAAAATCAAAGATTATCATGTTCTACGTATCTAAATTTGGAGAGGTGGAAACAAGGGGGATGATCAGAGAAAGTCTAAAGCTCGGGAAAAAAATAGTCGTTCCCAAAATATGCGATAATGAATTAATTCCGTGTGAGATTAAAAATTGCCGCTCTGATTTACAGCCGGGAGCTTTTGGAATTAAGGAGCCCAGGTTGATAAAAGCAGTTCCTCTGGATAAGCTTGACCTGATAATTGTTCCCGGCATCTGCTTTGATTTTGAAAAAAACCGTTTGGGTTATGGGAAGGGGTATTTTGACCGTTTTTTAACCGGAATTAGAAAAAACAGCAAAATTATAGGATTGTCCTTTGAATTACAGCTTGAAAATCAGATCCCGTGTTTGTCTCATGATAAAAAATTAGATAAAGTAATTACTGAAAAACAGGTGATTGAATGACGGATAAAACCGGATATCTATTTAACCGTTTGACACTTAACGTATTTATGATTTATAATTTAAACTGCTGTATGTAAAACATTGGGGGAGGTGCAGATTTAAGTGGATACATTAAATTTAGCAGGTAACGGTGTCGCCTTAACAGGCGTTAGTGTAATTGGAATAGTTTTCGGCGTTTTTATCGGCTATTGGATAAGAAAAATTTTAGCGGAGAAAAAAATAGGATTAGCAGAGAAAATTTCGCAAAAAATTATCAAAGATGCAGAAAAAGAAGTCGAGTCCAAGCGGAAAGAAGCCAGCCTGGAAGTGAAAGATGAATTATATCGGTCCAGGATAGAATTTGAAAAGCAAACACAGGCAAGAAGGGAAGAGCTTCTTCAACTGGAAAAACGTCTATTGCAGCGTCAGGAAAACCTTGATAGGAAAGTTGATATATTAGAGAATAAAGAAAAAGAGATAGGTCTCCGTGAAAATTCTTTGGAGGAACGGGAAAAAACAGTTCAGGAGAAAGATAAAGAACTTAAATTAATTCTTTCCGAGGAAAAGGAGAAATTACAGAGGATTTCCGGTTTAACTGCAGAGGAAGCGAAAAAACTTCTTCTCAATCGTTTGGAAAATGAATTACAACAGGAAAAAGCCAAGGTAATAAAAAAGATAGAAGAGGAAACCAAAATCACCGCCGAGAAGAAAGCCAAGGAAATTATCAGTGTCGCTATACAGCGCTGTGCTTCTGAACACGTCGGAGAAACAACTGTGTCGGTAGTGGCTTTACCCAATGATGAGATGAAAGGCAGAATAATAGGCCGGGAAGGAAGAAATATCCGGGCGTTAGAGAAAGCAACCGGAGTAGATGTTATAATAGATGATACTCCTGAGGCGGTAATTCTCTCTGCTTTTGATTCAATAAGGAGAGAGATAGCTAAGATAACTTTAGAGAGGCTGATCGTTGACGGCAGGATTCATCCAACCAGGATAGAAGAAGTAGTAAAAAAAGTTAAACAGGAAATGGAAATTAATATCCGTAATGAGGGGGAACAGGCTGCTTTTGAACTGGGTATTCAAAACCTTCATCCCGAAGAAATCAGGCTTTTGGGACGATTAAAATACCGTTCCAGTTACGGGCAGAATGTATTGTACCACTCTAAAGAAGTAGCTTTTTTGGCCGGAGTAATGGCCGCGGAATTAAATGAAGATGTTCAGTTGGCGAAGAGAGCCGGTTTGCTTCATGATATCGGAAAATCTATTGACCGGGAAGTGGAAGGGACTCATGCCCAGATAAGTGCCGAGATTGCCCGTAAATACGGCGAGTCTCCTAAACTTATTGAGGCCATTGCCAGTCATCATGAAGAAGTGGAACCCAGTTCTGTTTTAGCTGTTCTCTTACAGGCGGCTGATGCAATTTCGGCTGCCCGTCCCGGTGCCCGCAGAGAAACATTAGAAGCGTATATAAAACGATTAGCCAAGCTTGAAGATATTGCTAAGGCCTTTAAAGGAGTCGATAAGACCTATGCAATTCAAGCGGGAAGAGAAATCAGGGTAATAGTAGAACCGGATAAAATCAGTGATGAAGAAGCCAGTCAGCTTGCCCGGGATATTACCAAAAAAATAGAAGAAGGTCTGGATTATCCCGGACAAATCAGGGTTACGGTGGTCAGAGAAACCAGAGCCGTGGAGTACGCGAAGTAGTATTTGCTGAGCGGTTAACTAGTGAGTGGTTAATTAGTGAGCAGTAAATAGTCGTTAGTGAATAGTATCCAGTATTTAACATTTAGTAAATACTAACGAATAGATACTAACGACCAACGACTATATACTTTTTGACCAATTGACCAAACTGGCTAATCGGATAACCTGTTCCAATGCGGGTTTGGAACAAAAATCGGTCAACCGTTAAACCGGCCAACTGGCTAACCGGTTAACCATTAAGGAAAAAATGAAAATCTTATTTATCGGCGATATTATCGGTAAGCCCGGCAGGGAAGCCGTAAAAGAAATATTACCGGCTATCCAGAAGGAGCTGTCGGTTGACTTTACCGTAGCTAATGCGGAAAATGCGGCCGGTGGATTTGGGTTAACACCGCAGATAGTAGAAGAATTGTTAACGTTAGAAATAGATGTTTTAACTTCAGGTAATCACATCTGGGATAAAAAGGAAATAATAGAAATAATGGACACGGAAAAAAGATTATTACGTCCGGCTAATTATCCTCCGGGAGTTCCGGGATATGGTTCCGGTATATTTCAAACCAGGAGAGGCGAAAATATCGGGGTTATTAATCTTGAAGGAAGGGTTTTTATGTCCAGGATAGACTGTCCTTTCCGAACGGGAGAAACAGAACTGAATAAATTAAAAAAGGAGACCTCAAACGTAATCATTGATATACATGCCGAGGCAACTTCGGAAAAAATAGCCATAGGACGCTTTTTTGACGGCAAGGTCGGGGCTGTTCTTGGCACTCATACCCATGTGCAAACGGCAGATGAACAAATTCTGCCGGGAGATACCGCTTATATAAGTGACGTAGGAATGACCGGTCCACACGATTCTATTATCGGCATCAGGAATGAATTAATTATTCAAAGGTTTTTAACCGGCGTTCCCAATCGTTTTGAGGTAGCTAAAGGGAATGTCCGCCTTTCGGGAGTAATTTTTGAGCTGGAAAATGGCCGGGCAAAATGTATTGAACGAATAAATATTCCTATGGAGAACAAAAATGAAGGCTGAAATAATAAACGGTCAGGAAATTTCCGGCCAGATTTACGGCGAAATAAAAAACGAGACGGATCTACTTAAGACTGATAAAGGGATTATCCCCGGATTGGCAGTGGTTCTTGTCGGGAGTAACTCAGCCTCGGAAATTTATGTAAATCTTAAAGAAAAAGCCTGTAAAGAGATGGGGTTCTATTCGGAAAAACATCATCTACCGGAGAATAGTTCAACGGAAATAGTTTTGAATTTGATAGAAAAACTCAACCAGAACCCAAAAATCCATGGCATTCTTGTTCAGTTACCTATGCCCAAACAGATTAATCAGGATAAGGTAATAGAAGCTGTTTCTCCCGCTAAAGACGTTGACGGGTTTAACCCGGTTAATTTAGGGAATCTTTTATTAGGGAAAGATTGTTTTATTCCCTGTACGCCGCAGGGAATTATGGAACTTCTTAAAAGATATAAACTGGAAATCCAGGGAAGAAGAGCCGTGGTTATAGGGAGAAGTATTATCGTCGGTAAACCTTTATCGATGCTTCTTTTGAATAACCATGCTACCGTAACTATCTGTCATTCTAAAACGTTTAATTTAGCCGAAATAACGCGCCAGGCGGATATACTGGTCGCGGCTATAGGACGGCCAAAGTTCATAAAGGGCGAGATGATTAAGCCGGGAGCAATAGTGATTGACGTGGGAATGAACCGACTGGAAGGGAAGCTGTGTGGTGATGTGGATTTTGATGCGGCTAAGGAAAGAGCTTCAGCTATTACTCCTGTTCCCAAAGGGGTGGGACCGATGACTATTGTGATGTTAATGAGAAACACCCTTAAAGCCGCCAAATCAATCCACAACTTATAAATCACTGTTTTAGCCAATTAACTTATAAATACGGATTATTCATAATGAATAGTGATACCGTTGAATGGGAAGATAAAAAAATATATTCGGTATATGAATTGACTTCCGCTATAAAACAAAATCTGGAAGTTGGTTTTACCGGTATATGGGTACAGGGGGAAGTTTCTAATCTAAGAAGACCTTCTTCCGGTCATATTTATTTCACTTTAAAGGATGAAAAGGCCGAATTAAAAGCGGTAATGTTTCGCTATTTAAATCAACGTTTAAAGTTTAAGCTTGAAGACGGGTTGCAGATAATTATTTATGGAGGCCTGACTGTATACGAAAAAAGGGGAGAATATCAGATTTCCGCTGTAGAAATTGAACCAAAGGGATTTGGTGCTTTACAGTTAGCTTTTGAACAGTTAAAAAAACGTCTGGAAAAAGAAGGGTTATTTGAAGTGTCTCATAAGAAATCCATCCCCGTTCTTCCCAGGAAAATCGGCGTGGTTACCTCTCCCAGCGGAGCGGCGATTCAGGATATCATTCATGTACTCCGGCAGCGTTATTCCCATGTTAATATTATTTTAAATCCGGTTCGCGTTCAGGGAGAAGGTGCAGCGGAAGAAATATCACAGGCGATTGACGAATTAAACGAAATGAACGACCTGGACGTTATAATCGTCGGCCGCGGTGGCGGGACAGCTGAAGACCTGTGGGCTTTCAATGAAGAGATCGTTGCCCGAAGTATATATAATTCTAAAATCCCGGTTATTTCAGCGGTGGGACATGAGATTGATTATACTATTTCCGATTTTGTTGCCGACCTGAGAGCGGCAACTCCTTCCCACGCCGCCGAACTGGTTGTTAAACGGCAGGATGATTTGGAAAGTCAAATAGAATACCAGACTTACAGATTAGCCAGTTTAATCAAAAATAAATTTGATTTTCTGAAGAATAGTCTGTTTCTTGCCCAGCAAAGTTATAGTCTCCGTTTACCGCATAAGCTGATTACTCAGTTCAGTCAAAGGGCTGATGATTTGACGGAAGAAGCGAGAATAAATATTTCTGAAATATTAAAAGTTCTAAAAGAAAACCTCAGGGTTTATATGGAAAAACTTAACGCTTTAAGCCCTTTAGAAGTATTAAGCCGGGGATATAGTTTAGCTTTAAAACTGCCTCAAAAAGAAGTTATAAGAGACGCTGACATTGTAAAGAAAGACGATTTAGTTGAAGTTGTCGTTTATAAGGGTAAATTTCTGTCAAAAGTTATATAAAATATATATATTAACTGCATCTAAATAATTAAATTTACTTAATCATATCATAAGTGATAAAATAACAAGCCATATAAGGAGGTTCCCGGTGGCTGAGATGAAATTTGAAGAAGCTTTAAAGAAGCTGGAGAGGATTGTATCTGATTTGGAAAAAGAAAATATTTCTCTTGATGCCGCTTTGAAGAAATTTGAAGAAGGAATAAAACTTTCAAGATATTGCACCAAAAAAATTAAAGAAATAGAAAATAAAATTGAAATTTTAATGAAAGACGAAGATGGAAAATTTGCCAGAAAGCCGTTTAAAATTAAAGGTGAAGAGGAATAAAACGCTTGCCGGCATCAAAAACCCGAAAGATTTGAAAGATTTTGAAATAGGAGAGCTGTCCGGGGTGGCGGCGGAGCTCCGCCAGAAAATTATTGATACCGTTTCCAAAACCGGCGGGCATTTAGCGTCAAATCTGGGAGTTGTAGAGCTGACTTTAGCTCTTTATTATGTTCTGGATATGGATAAGGATATAGTTCTCTGGGATGTAGGCCACCAGATATATCCACATAAACTGCTGACCGGGAGGCAGGAATCATTTAATACCCTCAGGCAATTAAACGGAATAAGCGGTTTTCCTAATCGGCATGAAAGTCCGTATGATTTATTAACTACCGGGCATAGCAGCACTATACCTTCCGCGGCTCTGGGGGTTATTTGTGCCAGGGATTTAATGAGAACGAAGGGAAAAGTTATAGCTGTTATCGGTGATGCTTCATTAATGGCCGGGATGGCTTTAGAGGCTTTAAATAATATCGGGCACCTGCAAAAGGATTTAATAGTCATCTTAAACGATAATGAAATGGGAATATCTAAAACCGTCGGAGCCTTATCCAATTATTTAAATAGAATTATTACGGCGCCAATGTACAACAGATTTAAAAAAGATGTTGAATTTCTTCTTAAAAGAGTCCCGGCTATCGGTAATAAAATGATTCAATTAATAAAAAGGGTGGAAGAAAGTTTAAAATCTTTATTAGTTCCCGGGATGCTTTTTGAGGAGCTGGGGTTTAAGTATGTCGGGCCTATTAATGGACATAATATTCCAATGATGGTAGAAACCTTTGGAAATGTCATCAAGTTAACCGGGAAACCAATATTAATCCATGTTTTGACTAAAAAAGGAAAAGGATTTAAATTTGCCGAAGAGAAGCCCTGGATATTTCATAGTACGCCTCCTTTTGACATAGAAACGGGGAATCAAAACGAATCTGACAAATTAACTTTCAGCCGGGTTTTTGGCAATACTTTATGTCATTTAGCCAGAGAAAATGAGAAAATTATTGCTATTACAGCCGGAATGTGTAATGGAACCGGGCTGGATAAATTTGCAGATGAGTTCCCGGCGCGTTTTTTTGATACGGGTATTGCTGAACAGCATGCGGTTGGCTTTGCTTCTGGCTTCTCACTTAAAGGTTTTCGACCCGTAGTGGCTATTTATTCCACTTTTCTCCAGCGTGCCTACGACCAAATTTTCCATGAGGTTTGTTTACAAAATATACCTTTCGTTTTCGCTGTTGACCGTTCCGGCTTAGTTGGCCAGGATGGTCCGACCCATCATGGTCTCTATCATTTTTCTTTTTTGAGAAGTTTACCGAACATAATAATATCTTCTCCCCGGAACGCCGAAAAAATGATGGCGTTACTTAAAACGTCATTTTCTGTAAACAGTCCAATGGCTATTTGTTATCCAAAAGATTTTTGTCCTGATGAGGAACAATCACCTTCTGAAATAAAACCAATCTCTATTGGAAAAGGTGAGATATTAAAGAAAGGAAAGGATGGGTTGTTTTTAGCCATCGGTAGTATGGTTTATCCTTCTTTAGAAGCGGCAGCCGAATTAGCCAGGGAAGGAGTAGAAATAGAAGTGATTGACGCCGTATTTGTAAAACCCCTGGATGTTTCTTTAATAGTAGATTCGGTTAAACGCAACAAAAAAGTTCTTATTATGGAAGAACACACTCTTAAGGGAGGTTTTGGCAGTGCTGTTCTGGAAATACTTTCCGAATATGACGTTAAAGGGGCGAAAATAAAACAACTGGCTTTTCCGGATAAATTTATTGAGGCAGGCAAGCGAGAAGAACTCTTAAAACTTTACGGTTTAAATTCTGAGGGTATTATAAAAAAGTTCCGGGAGATTGTTTAAAAATGAAACTGAGAAAAATATCGATTGTTTTTATCGTATTAATCTTTGCCGGTTACGCCTCGGCCGAAGAGAAAAATAAAGAACCCCGGGGAATTGCCTATCCGGAAAAGAAATATTACGAAGAAAGCTATAAAGCGGTAAAAACCCAGGAAGAGATTTTAAACGAATTATATATGAAAACGCCCAAAATAGAAGAAGGCGTGGATTTGAAAAGCATTGAAGAAATTTATTTTTTAAAAGGGACTAAGGATAAAGAACCGGAAGAATATCTCAAGGAAGCGGAAGAAGAACGCTGGGAAGAATGGTCTCCGTTTTTTTATGAATTCGGCAAGGTTCTGAAAGAACAGGGTAAAGATGTTTTTCGCGAATTATTATTTCCTCAAAAAACAAATTCTATAGAAGAAAGACAAAAATGAAAAGGATTGGAATCGTAACTAATATAAAAAAGAAAAATGCAGAAATAAAACTTAAAGAGTTATTACGCTGGTTGCGAAAAAAGGGGAAGATTGTTCTGATAGACGAGGAATCAGCCGTGAAAATTAAAGGAGAAATTCCTTCTTTCCCTATAGAGAAATTAACTCAAAAGGTGGATTTGGTTATTTCTCTTGGTGGCGATGGAACGTTACTGAGGGTTGCCCGCAGTAAAAACATAGATAAAATACCGGTTCTCGGAGTTAATTTAGGGGGATTAGGGTTCATTACCGAAACTGTTTTTCCGGAAATTTATGATGTGCTTGAAAACATATTTACCGGGAAATTTAAAACAGAAGAAAGGATGCTTCTTGGAATTGAGGTTTCAAAGGGTAGAAAAACCAAAGAATTCCGGGCCCTTAACGATATCGTCTTAGCCAAAACAACCATTGCCCGGCTTTTACATCTTGAAATCTTTGTGGATAAAGATTATGTCACTACCTATCAGTCTGACGGTTTGATTATTGCTACACCGACCGGTTCTACCGGACATTCTCTTTCGGCGGGGGGGCCAATTATGGAACCGACGTTGGAAGGGATTATTTTAACGCCTATCTGCCCGCACACCTTAACCAATCGCCCTTTAATTATCCCGGCGGATAAAAAGGTAAAAATAAAAGCCAAGCCGTCAACCCGGGCTAAAGAAATCTGTGCTACCATTGACGGTCAGATAGGTCTTGACTTATCTTTTGATGAAGAGGTAGTGGTGAAAAAATTACCGGCGAAATTACGGCTGGTTGTTTCTCCTAAAAGAAATTATTATCAGGTTTTAAGAGAAAAATTTTCCTGGGGTAAAAGAGGAGAAGATTATATCCATGTATAAAGTTCTCATTGATGGTGAACGTTGTAAAGGTTGTTATTTATGTCTCTCTGTTTGTTCTAAAGAAATTATAAAACAAACGCCTAAACTTAATAAAAAAGGTTTTTATATTGTAGAGATAAAAGATATGGAAAAGTGCCTTGGCTGCCAAAAATGTGCTTTAATTTGTCCGGAAGGAGCAATAGAAATTTACGGGGATGACTAATAAAATCCTGATGAGCGGAAATGAAACTATTGGTGAAGCGGCGATTCAAGCCGGCTGTCGTTTCTATTACGGCTATCCTATTACTCCCCAGAATGAGTTAACCGCTTATATGGCAAAGCGGATGTTGGATGTCGGGGGAACGTTTATTCAGTCGGAAAGCGAGCTGGCCGCTATAAATATGGTGTATGGTTCAGTTTTAACCGGTAAAAGGGCCATGACTTCTTCATCCAGCCCGGGTATAAGCCTTAAACAGGAAGGAATTTCATATTTAGCCGGTTCAGAGTTACCCGCCGTTATCGTAAACATTATGCGGGGTGGACCGGGTTTGGGAAATATTTCCGGTAGCCAGGCAGACTATTTTCAGGCGACTCGAGGCGGAGGACACGGTGATTACCGCTGTATTGTTTTAGGCCCGGCTTCCGTTCAGGAATCTTTTAATCTTACTGTGGAAGCTTTTGATTTAGCCGATAAATATCGAAACCCGGTGATAATTTTAGGGGACGGTATTTTGGGACAGATGAAGGAAGGGGTGGAAATAATCAAGCCGCCGACGCCCAAAACTTCTGTAAAAGACGATTGGATCCTGACTGGTTGTAAGGGAAGAAAACCCCGTCGGATCCGTTCTTTATATTTAGGTGAAGGGGTACTGGAAAACCATAATCTGAAATTACAAAAAAAATACCAGGAAATTAAAAATAAAGAAACGCGGTGGGAAGAAATTCTAACTGAAAATTCCGACTATATGATAGTCGCCTATGGAACAGTTGCCCGGGTGGCTAAAGCAGCGGTTTTAAAAGCCCGGAGGAAAGGAATACCGGTCGGTCTTTTTAGGCCCATCACTCTCTGGCCTTTTCCGGAGGAGCGTTTGGATGAATTATCAAAAAAACTGAAAAAGATTTTAAATCTGGAATTAAGTGCCGGACAGATGCTTGATGATGTCAGGTTAGCGGCTAAAGGGAACTGTCCCGTAGAGTTTGTCGGAAAATTAGGGGGGGCCTACTTTAATCCGGAAGAAATTTACGGTTTAATAGAGAAAATGTCAAAATGAAAAAAATATTCGGACGGACAGAAAGTTTAACGGATAATATGACTCATTATTGTCCCGGCTGTGGACACGGCATCATCCACCGTTTAATCGCTGAAGTAATAGATGAATTAAAGATACGCGAAAGAGTTATTGGCGTAGCTCCGGTCGGCTGTGCCGTTTTGGCCTACGACTATTTTAACTTTGACGTAACGGAGGCTGCCCATGGTCGGACACCGGCTGTAGCCACGGGTATAAAACGGGCACTCCCGGGAAATATCGTTTTTACCTATCAGGGAGATGGGGATTTGGCCGCTATCGGTACGGCGGAAATAATTCATGCGGCCAACCGGGGAGAAAATATCTCTGTTTTTTTTGTTAATAATGCAGTCTACGGAATGACCGGCGGCCAAATGGCTCCAACGACCCTTTTAGGCCAGAAAACGGCGACTACCCCGCTTGGAAGGGATAAAAAAAGAGAAGGTTATCCTCTTAAAATCCCGGAATTACTACAGGTTTTAAACGGGGCTGTCTTTTTAAGCCGTGACTCCGTCCATAGTCCCGCTCATATAATTAAAACTAAAAAAGATATAAAAAAAGCTTTTCAGACCCAGATTGAAGGAAAAGGCTTTAGTTTAGTGGAGATACTTTCCCCCTGTCCGGTTAACTGGGGGCTCAATCCTCAAAAGGCCGTAGAAGCAATTGAAAAAGAAATGATAAAGGTTTTTCCTCTGGGTATCATTAAAGAATAATTATTTAAATATAAATATGAATACATGAAAGAGGGAAGATGATAAAAAACATAGTTATCGCCGGTTTTGGTGGCCAGGGTATTTTATTTGCCGGTAAAGTTTTAGCCCAGGCGGCTTTAGAAGAAGAGAGATTTACCACTTTTTTCCCTTCCTATGGAGCGGAAGTGCGCGGGGGAACCGCTTATTGTATGGTGATTATTTCTGAGGAAGAAATTGCCTGTCCTATTTTTAAAAATCCGGATGACGCTATAATTTTGAATGAGCCTTCTTTCAAGAAATTTTTACCGAATATTAAAGATAACGGTTTATTGGTGGTGAATTCGTCCCTGGTTAAAAAGACAGCCGTCCCGGAAGGAGTTGAAGATATTTGGCTTCCTCTTACGGATAAAGCCCGGGAAATCGGTGAAATCCGCACAGCTAATCTGGTTGCTTTAGGGATTTATTTGAATAAGAGGCCGGTAGTTTCCAATGAATCTGTAGAAAAAGCTCTGAAGAATATTTTAACGAATGAAAAGGCAAAAATGTTAGATATAAATTTAAAGGCCTTTGCCGAAGGCTCAAAGATGAGTAAAAATGATGGATAAAAAAATAAGAGTGCGCTTTGCCCCCAGTCCAACAGGTCATCTTCATATCGGCGGTGCCCGAACCGCTCTTTTTAACTGGCTTTTTGCCCGTCATGAAAAAGGCAGTTTTATATTACGGATAGAGGATACCGACCGGGAAAGGGCCCAGCCCCAGGCCTTAGAATCAATTATTAACGGCCTTAAGTGGTTAGGCATTAGTTGGGATGAAGGCCCGATATATCAAAGTCACTTTATCGAGAAACACCTCTATTATGCCCGGAAATTAGTGGAGGAAGGAAAAGCCCGAAAAATACCGGGAAAAACAGAAGGGGAGGCAATTGAATTTTTGATGCCTTCGGGGAAAACCATTTTTACTGATTTGATTCATGGTAATATAGAGTTTGATAATCAGGAACTGGGTAATTTTGTTATATTAAGAGGAGACCAGACCCCGACTTATAATTTGGCCTGCGTGGTGGATGACGCCCTTCTTTCAATCAGTCACGTTATTCGTGGTGACGACCACATATCCAATACGCCGAAACAGATTGCGCTTTATCAGGCCATGGGATTTCCTTTGCCTCAGTTTGCCCATGTTCCTTTAATCCTGGGTCCGGACGGCAGCCGGCTCAGTAAGCGTCACGGCGCCACCGCTTTAGATTATTACCGGGAAACAGGGTATCTATCCGAAGCAGTGTTTAATTATTTAGCTCTTCTGGGCTGGTCACCTAAAGATAACAGAGAAAAAATGACCCTGGCCGAATTAATAGATAGTTTCTCTTTAGGAAGCATCGGGAAAAAAGGGGCTATTTTTGACTTAGAAAAATTAAACTGGATGAACGGGGTATATTTCGCCGAGAAAAATTCGGACGAAACCGTGTCTATAGCCGCTGAATACTTAAAATCAATCGGCTACGTTAATGAAAAAACTGATTTGAACTGGCTTAAAAAGGTGTTAGACTTGTATAAGACCAGAATAAAATATTTTGCCCAGTTGAAAGAGCAAGCCGATTTTATTTTTCTGGAAGAAATTAAAATTTGTCCCGAAGATGAAGAAAAATTCCTGAAAAGGGACTATTTACCCGCTATGTTTAAGTCTCTTAAAGAAAGGTTGGAAGGCATTGAATCGTTTAATGCCGCGGCCATAGAAAAAGTCTGCCGGGATTTGGCTGAAGAACTCAAATTGAAAAGCAAAGATTTAATCCATCCTACCCGGGTTGCCGTTACCGGAAGAGCGGTGAGTCCCGGATTATTTGAAACTATGGAATTGATAGGTAAAAGTCGGGTTATAAAAAGAATAGATAAATGGGCAGCTTGATATAAATTCAGAAAAATCTTGCCTGGTGGTGTAATTGGCAACACGCCTGACTCTGGATCAGGAAAGTCTAGGTTCGACCCCTAGCCAGGCAGCCAGATTCATTTTTATATTTTTATTTATAAGTTTTTAATTTAGCAATGAAACAAATTTAATATGAAGACCATTCTTTATGGAAAAGATAAAATTAAAATTCTGCTCATTAGACCTCCATATCACCTGTGGCCTATCATTAATGAGTCCGATAATTTCCTCCTCCCGCTGGGTCTACCCTGTGTAGCGGCTTATTTAAGACAAAAAATAAAAAATATTGAAATAAAAATTATAGATTGCCTGCCTTTAAGAATCGGCTGGACATCTCTGTCTAAAATTATTAAGGCGGAAAAACCAGACGTTGTCGGAGTTGGAGA
Organism: uncultured bacterium; assembly: GCA_964506075.1. Classification (GTDB taxonomy): domain Bacteria; phylum CAZDME01; class JAYEMH01; order JAYEMH01; family JAYEMH01; genus CAZDKO01. The sequence continues at coordinate 10,467 of CAZDKO010000020.1, read as the reverse complement.
TAAAGTCTGTTATATGCATGAGGGAATAAAGGCACTAAAAATAGCTAAGGAATTAAACCCTGATACAGTCACTATCGGCGGAGGACATTTTCATTCCCATTTACCGGAATATTCTCTTAAAAATTTTCCGGAGCTGGATTTTATAGTCAGGTATGAAGGAGAAGAAACCTTAAGAGAGTTAATTACTGCTTTACGAGAAGGTAAGGATTTATCAAGTGTAGCTTCAATTGCTTATAGGGATGGCACACAAGTTATGACTACCCAGCCGCGTCCGCTGATTGAAAATCTGGATGATTTACCCATACCTGCTTATGATCTGATGCCGATCAAAGAATATTCTCCTTTTGGGAAACTCTGGCCAAGAGCAATAACAATACAGGGGGCGAGAGGTTGTAGTTACGATTGTAATTTTTGTTCTTGGTCGGCTGCTGAAAGCGAACATTATTCAAACAACGGGGAGTTGGTTTTTATCCCCAAACTCAGACTGAAAAGTCCTGAAAGAACGCTTGATGAAATAGACGTTCTTTATAATAAATATGGAGTGCGATACCTCTTCTGGGTTGAGGGGACATGGAATCATAATCATCAGTGGATAGAAAAGGTGTGTGAAGAAATCATCCGTCGAGGATATAAATTAGGCTGGTGGGCTTTTGTCAGGGCCGATTTATTGTTAGAGCAGGAAAAATTAGGTATTTTAGAAAAAATGGTAAAGGCCGGCTTCAGCCATACTCTTATCGGCGGAGAAAGGTCTGCCGATAATGAACTTAGATTGATTGGCAAAATGGATTTAGAAGCAAGTAGTTTAACGAAAGCCTGTCGGTTATTAAAGAAAAAATATCCACAGGTTTTCAGACAAGCAACCTTTATTACGGGAATCAGAACCGAAACTGAAGAGACGATGGAAAGTTTGGGGAAATTTTCCCGCGACTCGCAAGTTGATTTTGCCGCTTTTCATCCCCTTATGCCCTGGCCGGGAACGCCGCTATGGACCGAAGCTAATTCAAAAGGTTGGATTGAAGAATATGATTTTTCTAAGTTTGACATGTTCTACCCGGTTATGCCGTCAGAGACACTCTCCAGAGAGGAAATTTCCAGATTATCCCAGAAATTATATAAGGATTTTATTAAAAAACAACCGGGAAAGTATATTGCCGGGCTTTTTTCGCGATATTCAATCCGACGAAGATTACACTGGTGGTTTCTTATCGCTATCACGCGGATTCTGCTGCGAGATTTTTTTCTGGCTGTTTCCGGGAAGAAAAAATTTGAAGGCTTCGGCGCGGTAAACCGTCTATGGAAACCCAGGTGGTATAATACCTGAACAAATTGGTAAAAACTTCCAAAATCAATGATTTTTCCCAAGTCTAAAGAAAGACAAACACTCCTTATTTTTCCGTACTCACCGTGGCGCTGGTTAGCTCCCGCTTTAGGATTAGCTTATATCGCTTCGACCTTAGAAAGTATCGGTATCAAGGTCCAATTTATTGATTGCCAGATAACCCGCGATTACCGGAAGAAGATTATTTCTCTTCTTCCAGAATATCCGGTAGTGGGCCTTTCGGTCAATGCCGGGAATGTCAGCAGCGCTCTGGAGATAGCCCGGGCGATCAGAGTCGCTTCGCCAAAAACCCGAATTATTATGGGCGGACCTCACGCCACCGCCGTGTATGATAAACTAATTCCGGAGTATGCAGATATAGTCGTACGGGGGGAGGGAGAGGAGACCATCGCCGAATTAATGCGGGAAAATGACCTCTCCCGCATAAAAGGGATAGCCTACTGGGACGGAGACTTGAGGGTTAATTCTTCCCGGCCGTATATTGAGGACCTGGATAAACTTGAATTTCCCGCCTGGCATCTTTATGAGCTAAATAAATATAAATACGCTAATAGTCGTATTCCCTTTGTTTTTATGAATACCTCCCGGGGCTGTCCGTATGATTGTATTTACTGCACTAAATTTATCCACGGTTATAAGGTGAGACTCAGAGCCATAGAACACGTTAAAGATGAAATTGAATATCTGACGAATAACTTTAAAATTAAAGAAATTAATATTTGCGACGATTGTTTTACAATGTATCCTGAGAGAGTAAAGGAATTTTGTCGGTTGATTATAAAATCGGGACTGAACAAAAAGGTTTTTTTCTCCGGGACAAACGGAATCAGACCGGACATTTGCGATTCGGAAATGTTTGAATTATTAAAACAGGCAGGGTTCAATAAATTGTTTTTTTCTATTGAATCAGGCTCACAAAGAATTCTGGATAAAATCGGGCGCGGCTATAACCTTGAACAGGTTACAGAAACTATAAAATCAGCGAAAAAAACAGGCCTGGAAATACACGCTTTTTTTACTATCGGTTTTCCGTTTGAAACTTCAGACGATATCCAGATGACAATTAATCTAGCCAGGAGCCTTCCTATAGGGAACGCCTCTTTTGCCATGGTTATTCCTCTTGTCGGGACAAAACTTTACAGCATGATTTTAAAAGAGCCGGGGAATTTTTTATACGATTTAAATATGAATTCGGTTGGATTTGATATAAAAGCAGTTTTTCATTCTTCTTTTTTACATCCCCGGGCAATTGAAAATATGCATCGCCGGGCTTACCGGCAATTTTATCTAAGACCCGGACAGATTTTAAACGCTCTTAATCCCAAGAGAATAAGATCCTGCGGCGATTTATTTTGTCGATTAAGCTACGGATGGAACATATTATTTCGCGGCGGACAAATTTATCCTGAAGAAAGAAAATATGAATTTAAAAAGTAATCATATCTTGCTTGTTTATCCCGCTTCAATTTCTTATCGGTATATTTTACCTCCCCTTGGTGTAGGCTATATCGCTTCAGCTTTAGAAGGTATCGGTATCAAAGTTCAATTCATTGATTGCCAGATAACCCGTAACTACCAGAAAAAAATTGTTTCTTTGCTTCCGGGGTATCCGGTAGTTGGCCTTTCGGTCAACGCCGGGAATGTCAGCAGCGCTCTGGAGATAGCCCGGGCGATCAGAGCGGCTTCGCCCCGGACCCGAATCATTATGGGCGGACCTCACGCCACGGCGGTGTATGATAAGCTGATTCCGGAATACGCCGATATAGTCGTGCGGGGAGAAGGAGAAGGAATAATTATCGAATTAATGCAGACAGACGATTTAAGCCGGGTAAAAGGAATAGCTTACTGGGACGGAGACCTTAAGGTTAATTCTCCCCGGCCGTATATTGAAGATCTGGATAAACTTAAGTTTCCCGCCTGGCACCTTTATGAGTTAAACCGTTATCGGTTCAGCAGTTCAAGAATGCCTTTGACTTTAATGATCACTTCCCGCGGCTGTCCCTACGATTGTATATATTGCACCAAATTTATTCATGGACATAGAATACGATTCAGATCAATTGAAAATGTGATGGACGAAATAGATTATATGGTGAGTGAATTAAAAATAAAAGAAATATTAATTGAAGATGATTTGTTTTTTGGCGATTTAGACAGAGTAAAAGATTTATGCGATGCACTTATTGATAGGGGATACAAAAACTTACACCTGGCTTTAATTGGCGGAATACGTCCGGAAAACGGAAATCAAGAGATATTTAATTTACTGGCTAAGGCTGGATTTTATTTATTAGATATTGCCGTTGAAACCGGTTCTAAGGAGGTGGCGGAAAAACTTAACCGGCCTCTGGATATAGACAGATTAAAAAGCCTTATCGGGACGGCAAAAAAAGCAGGTTTAAAAGTGACTTTATATTTTATGTTTGGATTACCGTTTGATACATTAGAAACTATGGGAGAAACAGTAAAACTGGCTAAAAGCTTTTCTGTCGATGGGGCTACTTTTGTTTTTACGATTCCGTTTGCAGGAACAAAACTTTATGAAATGGTTCAAGAGAGAGGGAGATTTCTGGAAGATATTGTTTTTAGTTCTGTCAGTTATGACGCGAAAGCGGTGTATGAAATAGACTCTTTAAAAAGCCGGGACGTGGAGAAGATGTTCAGACAGGCCTACAGAGAATTCTTTTTCAGACCAAAACAATTGGGCAAAATGTTTAATAATTTATTACACGCTAAGTCAATTAGAACTGTTTTTAATTCTATAAGAGATGGCTTGGAAATATTTTCTCTGGGACGGCTGTCATAATATCATTCGTTTTTATAAAGGGGAACAAATTTTAAATGAAACAGGTTAACCGAATACATTGGGTTTATGTGGCTTTACTGGGTTTAATAATAGCTTTCCACGCGGTCAATAATTTTATCTGGTTAAAGATGGATAATGCGCCCAGAGGAGTTGACGTTTGCTGCCATCTTACCCAGGTGCTGGATTATCGTATTCAAATTAAAGAGATTTTATCTTCTCCGGTGTCTTTGGTGGAGAAACTTCAAAGGTTTATCGGGTTATTACGTTACCGGGAATATATCTGGCCTTTTCTGTTTCATGTTTCGATGGCCTGCCTTAATATTCCTTTTGATTCTTCAACATTTTGGTTAAGGTTTGCCAATATTTTTTATTTTATAATTTTGATTTTATCCACTTATTATATCGGCAGAAAATGTTTAAATCGGAAGGCCGGATTATTAGCGGCCTTTCTCGTTTCTTTTTATCCAGCCGTATATGGTTCATCCCGGCAATTCGGGCTGGATTTCCCGTTAATGGCTATGGTTGGACTATCTGTCTGCGCTTTGTTAGGGACCAAAAGCTTTGAAAAAGTTCATAATTCTATCCTTTTTGGAATAATTTTTGGGTTAGGGTTATTGATTAAAATGCAGATTGTAATTTTTCTTACTGGACCATTAATTTATATGGCTTATCAAGTTTTTTTAGCGCCGTTGTTTAACAAAGTGAAGGCCTTCTGGAACTTTAAAAACATCAGTAATTTTATTTTTTCTTTGTTTATCGCCGGACTAATTTCATCTGTCTGGTGGTTCGGACATATTAAAGAATTAAGTGCGCATTTTTCGCGGCATACTCTGGCACCGTTTCCAATTTCTCCTTCGTTGATTCCCGAAGTATCAGGGCCGGAAATAATTATTCCCTTTTCCTCTAAATGGATTTTATTTTACTTTTATCAAACTGTAGCCAACATTAATCCAGTTTTTTTTGCTTTATTTGTTTTCAGTATTTTTTATTTACGGAAATCAAAAATGAAGAATAAACCCGTAATAATTTCATGGATTATTACTCCTTATTTAATTTTTACTTTACTTTTTTGTAAATGGGGACGGTATTTCCTCCCTGCTTTCCCAGCTATAGCTATAGTGACCTCCTGCGGTATTTCAGGGATTGAACAGAAAATTTTCAAGCGGGTCACAATCTTTTTTGCGGTAATTATAGCCTTGGTCCAATTTTTAAAATTTTCCTATGGTTTTTATTTTATCCCTGATTTTAAATTTTATTTTAATTATCCGGTAAGGATTATTAAAAATTATTCTGTGCCTGAAAAATCCCTGGTATCGGAGTTGCTTGGCAGTATTTCTTCGGAAATTTCACAAAGGATTTCAACTGCGCCATCATCAGTACGAATAGGCGTATTTAGAGACTGGCGGAAGGAAATACCCTATTTTTTGAAATTGCGTTTTCCTCATTCTGCTGTTTACCAGTCAGATGATATGAGTTATCTTAAATCTCAAAACCCCCATTTTATTATTGCCAGGATGCCTCAAGACAGTGCTCAAATTTATCTGCCTGAGATAGGCTCGAATTATTATTTGATCCAGAGAAGTAATCTTGAGACTGATTACGCCGGGAAACCGGAATTTTTATATTTCTTTGAAAAAAAGGGGAATTAAGAATTATCTTGGAAGTTATCTTTAACAACAGATGTATATTTACTTGCCCGTCGGGGTTATCTTTGTTTTAGGGGTTTTAAAAATATCAGTTTAACTGCTGGAGAAACCCGTAATTTCGTGTAATCAAAAATTTATTGACAAGTGTCTTTATATGCGATATATATTAAATGTGGGGAATCATTTATATTATATAATATGAATTAAGGTTTTCTGGCTTTCCGCCTTAAATAAAGCGTTTTTTTTAGAGGAGGGTCTGCGATGGAAAAGAAAATTTTACTCATTTTTCCGCAACATTTGTGGTATTGGTCGGCTTCTCCTCCCGGGGTTGGTTACATTGCTTCGGCTTTAGAAGGGATAGGCTGGAAAGTTAAATTTTTTGATTGCAGGATAACGCCTCGCTATAAAAAGATAATACTTTCTCTTCTTCCTGACTATCCGGTCGTGGGTCTCTCGGTCAATGCCGGCAACGTCAGCAGTGCTTTAGACCTGGCTAAAGCCATAAAAAAGATTTCCCCCCGGACTAAAATTATCATGGGCGGACCTCACGCCACCGTCGTTTATGAAAAGCTTATACCCGAATACGCCGATATAGTTGTTCGCGGGGAAGGTGAGGATACCATGGTTGAGTTAATGCAGAATGAAGACCTGGCCAGTATAAAAGGCATTGCTTACTGGGATAACGGGTTAAAGGTCACTCCTTCCAGACCGTACATAGAAGATTTAGACCGTCTCAGGTTTCCGGCCTGGCATCTGTACGATTTAAAGAAATACAGATTCAGCACCTGTCGAACCCCCCTGGCTTTAGTGATTACCTCGCGTGGTTGCCCGTATGATTGTTTTTATTGCACTAAATTTATCCATGGGTATAAACTTCGGCTCAGGTCTATAGATAACATCATGGCTGAGATAGATTATTTAGTAAAGAATTTCCAAGTCAAAGAAGTTTATTTTGCGGATGACAATGTTACTTTTTATCCGGAAAGAGTTAAGGAGCTTTGCCAGGCTATTATAAGCAGAAAATACAAAGATGTTTATTTTAGTGTTCTGGCCGACCCGAATTTTGGTAATTATGAATTATTTAAACTGATGAAACAGGCAAATTTTAATTCCATCAGTATTTCTATTGAATCCGGTTCACAGGAGATATTAAGCACCATACCTGGAAGAAAAAAAATAGATTTTGCGGAATTAAAAGAGCGAATTAAGATAGCCAATCAGGTTGGTATTAGACTCAGGGGTCATTTTGTGATCGGTTTACCCTTTGATACTTTAGATTCCATGAAAAAAACGATAGATTTTGCTAAGAATTCAGAGTTGGGAAGCAGTGATTACAACATTGCCATTCCTTTTCCCGGGACTAAGTTTTATAAGATAGTAGAGGAAAAGGGGAAATTTTTATACGATTTGACTCTTAACTCAATTAGTTATGATTTGAAGCCAGTTTATGAGACGGATTCACTTAAGGCAAAGGATGTTGAGAGGATGTTTAGACAGGCCTATCGGGAATTCTATTTTAGACCGAAACAGATACGAAGTATGATTACCAGTTTTACAAGAATTAGCCAGCCTCGGACCACTATAAGCTTCTTCAGAGAGGGCTTTAGATTGTTAGTTTCTTTTAGTAAACCCTGGCAATAAAAAATAATTCTTCTTATTTTTCCTGTCTAACCTTTCTGTTAAACTGCTTTTCTTTAGTAAAAAACGTTGGAATGCTGTTTCAGCAGGTATTCGGTTATTAATAGATAGTGTAAACCTTTGACAAATTATTTTAAATAAGCATTCAGACCAATATCTAATGAAAACAAAAACAATTCTGCTGGTTTTCCCTGAAACCTCCTTCTGCTGGTCTGCTCCTCCTTCCGGGATTGGTTATATTGCTTCGGCCTTAGAAAAAATTGGTTCCAAAGTAAGGTTTATTGATTGTCAAATAACATCCCGCTATAAGAAAATAATACTTTCTCTTCTTTCCGACTATCCGGTCGTGGGTCTCTCGGTCAATGCCGGCAACGTCAGCAGTGCTTTAGACCTGGCTAAAGCCATAAAAAAGATTTCCCCCCGGACTAAAATTATCATGGGCGGACCTCACGCCACCGTCGTTTATGAAAAGCTTATACCCGAATACGCCGATATAGTTGTTCGCGGGGAAGGTGAGGATACCATGGTTGAGTTAATGCAGAATGAAGACCTGGCCAGTATAAAAGGCATTGCTTACTGGGATAACGGGTTAAAGGTCACTCCTTCCAGACCGTACATAGAAGATTTAGACCGTCTCAGGTTTCCGGCCTGGCATCTGTACGATTTAAAAAAATACAGATTCAGTACCTGTCGAACCCCTCTGGCTTTAGTGATTACCTCCCGAGGTTGTCCTTATGATTGTATTTATTGCACCAAGTTTATTCACGGATACAAGGTAAGAGTCAGGTCTATTGATAACGTTTTGGGGGAAGTTGATTATTTGATAAGTACCTTCGGGATCAGGGAGATTCACTTTGATGATGATAATGTTACTTCTTACCCTCAAAGATTTAAAGAGCTTTGTAAGGCTATTGTAGACCGAAGATATGAAAACGTCAGATTTAGTTTGCTGGCTGACCCGAATTTTGGCGACCATGAGATATTTAAACTGATGAAACAGGCAAATTTCTATTCAGTTAATATAGCTGTTGAATCTGCTTCACCGGAGGTATTGAAGAAAGCCGGAAGAAAATTTAATTTAAAAGAATTGAAAGAAAGAATTGAGATGGCAAGGAAAGAGGGATTAAGGGTCAATGCGCATTTTATCCTTGGGTTGCCTTCAGATACTCTTGATACAATGAAACAGACAATAAACTTTGCCAAGAGTTTATCTGTAACCGACCCCTGCTTTTCCATAGCCATCCCTTTCCCGGGAACTAAATTTTATAAGATGGTGGAAGAAAAAGGAAAGTTTCTATATGATATGTCTCTTACCTCGATTAGTTACGATTGGAAGCCGGTTTATGAGATGCATCCGTTAAAGGCCAAGGATGTTGAGATGATGTTTAAACAGGCCTGCCGGGATTTTTATTTTAAATTAGATCAGATATTGATGACCGGAATTGAGTTTTTTAAATTAAAATCTCCCAAAATTATTTTAAACTTAATAAAGAGACGTTTGAATTAAATTCTAATGGGGACAAAAAGAATTTTATTGATTTTTCCCGGCCATTATTATAGCTGGTCGGCCCCGGCGCCGGGGATCGGCTACATCGCTTCGGCCCTGGAGGGCATCGGGGTAAAGGTTAAATTTATTGACTGTCAGATAACCCGCGATTACAAACAAAAGATTATTTCTTTACTGCCGGAGTATCCGGTAGTGGGCCTTTCGGTCAATGCCGGAAATGTCAGCAGTGCCCTGGAAATAGCCGGGGCGATCAGAGCGGTCTCGCCCCGGACCCGGATCATTATGGGCGGACCTCACGCCACCTCCGTGTATGACAAACTGATTCCGGAGTATGCCGATATAGTGGTGCGGGGGGAGGGAGAGGAGACCATTGCCGAATTAATGCGGGCTAACGATTTAAGCCGGGTGGAAGGAATAGCTTACTGGGACGGAGGACTCAAGGTTAATTCTCCCCGGCCGTATATTGAGGACCTGGATAAGCTTAACTTTCCCGCCTGGCATTTATACGATTTAGGCAAATACCGTTTTAGAAATGTTTTTAATCCTCACGCCTTAATTGTTACTTCGCGAGGTTGTCCTTACGATTGTATCTATTGTGTAAAAAATATCCATGGGAATAAAGTCAGGTTAAGATCCATTGATAATATTTTAGAAGAAATAGATTGTCTGGTATATAATTTTGGAGTAAAAGAAATTTTAATTATGGATGATTTGTTTACCCTTTATCCTGACCGGGTAAAAGAGTTCTGCCGGGATTTAATTAAATCTCAAACTAAAATTAGATTCGCCTTAGGTGGGGGGATACGGATAGCCTTCGGGGACCAGGAAATGTTTGATTTATTGGCTCAAGCCGGATGTTATATGGTGGACATTGTTATTGAGTCAGGCAGCCAGGAAATTTTAGATAAAATAGGCAGACAGGGTAGAATCACTGAAACTATAGAAACTGTCGATATGATAAAAAAGACTAAAATGAAATTATCTTTTTTCTGCATGTTCGGTTTTCCTTTTGAAACGGTTGAAACCATACAGAAAACGATTGATTTTACCAGAAAAATGAATTTTGATACAGGTGTTTTCGTTCTGGCTACCCCTTATCCCGGAACTAAATTTTACGAAATAGTTAAAAACAACGGTTCTTTTTTATATGACCCGATTAAAGAATCTGCCCAAATCGGTAAAAACGCTTCTTATGAGACGGCATTTCTTAAAGCCAGGGATATGGAGCTAATGCTTAAAAAAGCTTATAAAAATTTTTATCTCAGACCAAAACAAATATGGAAAATTTTTATCAATCGTTTTCCTAATTTTAAGAGAATGTTAGAAAGCGTAAAATTAGGAAAAAATTTAATTTATCGTAGAAGGTTATGGAGCTAAATTCAACGTTATTGATTTATCCGGATAATCCCTGGTACTGGTCGGCCCCGGCACCGGGGATCGGCTACATCGCTTCGGCCCTGGAGGGCATCGGGGTAAAGGTTAAATTTATTGACTGTCAGATAACCCGCGATTACAAACAAAAGATTATCTC
>CAZDKO010000019.1:0-33584 GCA_964506075.1 uncultured bacterium | reverse complement strand
GAATATAACCTTCCATTAAAAGCCAGCTGCCTAAATTAACCCCGCGGAATTTTTTAAATTGCATGTTAAATCTTTCTTTATTTCTATGTTTTTAACCGTTTATTTGTAATTACAGGTCTAATTTCTTGATTAATTTATGGCTAAGCGCTTCTTTAAGCTCAATTTTATCTTTATGATAAGCAATATAGGTCGGCACAATGCCGTCTACCCAGGCACCGCAATTGGCATATATGCCGGTTTCTATCACGCTGAGTTGAGCTCTATGGGTGTGGCCAAAGATAACTATTCTGGCTCCTTCTTTCAAATGATTCTTTACCGCCTCTTCAAACTCACCAAAATGTCCCCCTCTTTTAAAGTACTCTTTATTTGTCGGGGTAATTTTGTTTCTCAGGGTTATGGCCTCGCTTAAAAACTGAAATTTTTCCAATGTTTTTTTTGCCCAGCGGTCAAAGCTGGGATGCAACACTCTTTCTAAACCGGCGACAAAGAGGTTCAAACGTTTCCCCGGCGGCCATTTAATTGCCTCCAGAGGGTTTAGATAGCGGTTAAAAATATCGTACTGGTGTCCGTGTTCAGCCACAATACCGCTGTCATTATCCCGGTATTCTAAAAACACCCCCAGTTCAGAATCATTAAATCTCTCAAAAGGAATATAATCATGATTACCAATGATGTAGTTTATTTTTATCCTTTTTCTTAAAAATAACAGTTTTTTTATAATTTCGCTATGTATAAATAAAACCCGGTTCAGGTCTGCCTGCCACAGTTCAAATAAATCCCCCACGATAATCAGTTCCCGGGCTTCTTTTTCCACAAAGGCAAGAAAATCCAAGAATTCTTTATCGCGGTGAAAATCATCCGTCCGCGAAGCATCGCCTAAATGTAAATCGCTGATAAATATCTTCATATTTCCTCTTTTTCTATCAGGTATTGAAGTACCTCTAACTCATTTTTATCAAACCAGACATAATTACAGGAACTACACCTGTCAATTTCCACCGGGAAAGCCAGGCTGTAAAAACTTCTGTTCATCAACCGCTTACATTCAGGACACGGAAGCTCGTTATCCATTTTTACCCTCGGCATTATAAGGAGTTTTTTAGACGTGTTTTCAACTTTTTCTGCTTCTCTTATTATCTCTTCCGTAAAACCCTGCTCTTCCCGGCTTAATATCCGGGGAATTTTATCTCCTTCCAGTAATACCCCGCGGCAGGATTCACATATGTAAACAGAAGCCCCCTCATACAGGGCTTTTCCCAAAATTTTATAACAGCGTGGACATTGATAAGCGCCCCTGAATTCATTCGGTTTGGTCGTTAAATATTTCAGAAGTTCTTTATCTTGATAAGCGAGGTTTATCTTATTCTCGTTTTCTTTTCTTACGAAGCTTTCATGGCGTATTATTTCCGCACCGATAAGTTCTCCGGCTGAAAATGGCCCCTGCCATTTATTTTCATGAACTATAAACCACTTTGGTTCCTCAACCTTGACAATCTGGATTTCCCGGGGCACTTTTTTTCTGATTCTTTCTTTTTCTTCTTTGAGCAACCCCGGATCACTATGAGCCATATTTAACAAGATGTCTATCCTTTTTCCTACGGGAGGATGGGTCGAAAATAAATCAGCCAGAAAATCTTCCCTCTCATCCAGTTCATTATAAGAGGGATTAATCATAAAAAGACTTTCCAACCGTTCATACCCAATCCCTCCGCCCCGCCATCTTTTACTGATGTAATATAAAGCCCGGGCAAGACTCAAAGGTTCTCTGGTCAAACGTACCACCACGGCATCAGCCCGATATTCGCATTGCCGGGAAATAAACATGCTGATAAACTTTCCAAACCCGTGAAGCATAGCCGTTACTATGAAAATAATAATAATCGACGGGTGAATCCCTCTCTGGTTATCATCTGATGCCGCGCTCTGTTCAATAGCTGTTTTTAATTTATCCAGAATAAATCCATATACCCCGAAAATTGAAACAGAGATGGATTTAATAAAACTGTCCCTTGAGACAATATGAGCCGCTTCATGGGCAATCACTGCTTCCAACTCTGCGCGGTTAAGGCGGGAAAGAATCCCTTCCGTGACACCAATTACTGGCTGGCCTTTTAAATCATCCAGAGAAAAGGCATTCATTGCCATCGTCGGGAGAACTACACATTCAAAATTTCTACCGCCGGTAGCGACACTGACTTCGTCTACAATATTTTGCAGCCTCCGATGGTATTTATCATCTTTATCGGGCGGCTGGGCTTTTAAAAGAGTAAGTATATTCTCCCGCATTTTAGAGGTTGAAAAATGCCAGTGAAGAAAACCTGAAGCCAGCGCCATAAAAAAGATGATTGAAAGAGCGGTGGGAGTAAGGAGAAAAAAATGCTTAAAAGAAATCTGATTTCCCTGGAATACCGCGGTGGCATGCAGATTGACCCCGAAAATCTCAAACAGAATTCTTGCGGTAACCGATAAAATCCAGAAACCGACGAAATAAAACAAAACCAGAAAGGCGAAAATAAAAAAAACGACCCGTTTCTTACCCTCTTCAATCTCGATAAAGGAAAATGGCATTTAATCCGTCACTTATTAAAATCTACCTTGGGGGCTGTTTTCTGGGACAGGTCTTCTAATTCAAAAAAATCCCCCTTTTCAAAATGAAATAAAAGAGCAACTATATTGGCCGGAAAAACTTCAATCTGGGTATTAAGCCTCATAACTTCATCATTATAATACTGACGGGCAAAAGATATTTTATTTTCCGTATTAGTCAACTCTTCCTGTAAAGAAAGCATGTGCTGGTCGGCTTTAAGATTAGGATAGTTCTCTGCCACCGCAAAAAGAGAACGTAACGTTTGCGTAAGGAAATTTTCGGCTTCTCCTTTTCCCTTAACAGTACTGGCTGAAAGAGCTAAATTTCTCGCTTTGATAACTTTTTCCAGAGTTTCTTTTTCATGGGTCATATATCCCTTGGCCACCTCAACTAAATTAGGAATTAAATCATGGCGTCTTTTAAGCTGAACGTCAATTTGCGACCAGGCGTTTTTTACCCTCTGGCGTAAACTTATCAGCTGGTTATAAATTATAACCGGGAAGAATATCAATAATGCCAGTATAACCACTAAAATAATTATCCACCACATCTTAAGCCTCCTTTCTTAAAAAATTAACCGGAAGATTAAATTTTCTTAATTAAAACCTTTTTAAAATTTTATCATACATAAATCCCCCAGACAATATTTATTTAACAAAACTAATTTTATAAAACCAACCATATAAAAAGAACGCAGTTATCATAATAACTGCGCTTTTCAATTTACCTTAATTAAAGCGATAAAATAAAAATAACTTTTATTTTTTTATTCTTTTGAATAAGCCCAAACCCGTTACCCCCAGGCCCAAAAGTAAAAGGGAGGCCGGTTCGGGAATTACCTCATCTTCACCTTCGTCTTCGTCCAATCCGGACAGGGTTAAAAGGTAAGCGTGGGATTGGCCGTTAATCGTTCCATACCCGACTATCTGGCCGTTTTCATTTATGTCTTCAGCGGTTGCCAAAACCCATCCGGAACCTGCCGGCAGCAAGTCATTTAAATACATAACCGAACCGTCTTTCCATAAATACGGGTCGGCATAGCTTAAATTATCTCCCACCACCCATCCTTTATTATTGACGGCTCTGGCTACGCCGACATCCAGTCCCAGGTCAATCATTCCGGTACCACTTCTCCATAAATAAGGAATAATCTGGTTACTGGCATTCCGGGCGTAACCAACCACCCAGCTGGAATCATTGATATCGTAAGCCTGGCTGCTGGTGCCGCCCAAAGTATTAGGAATCTCTACCATTCCGCTAACTTCATCCCAGAGAAAAGACCGCACCGCACCTGCGGCCGTATAAGCCCAGCCGACCACTCTATCCAGACTATTTATGGCCTGGGCATAACTATGGGACCCGCCGAAAGTGCCCAGGTCGGTTTTTCCCTGGCCGGCTACCCAGAAGAAAGCGTGATAGGTATATTCTCCCTGATACGTAGTACCGGTCCAGGCCCAGCCGACGACATGTCCATTATTATTGATATCGTTAGCTTCGCTCGTTCCCACGTTATTGGGAGCAAACGTACCCAGGTCTATCTTGGAAGTCGGGCTATACCACAGGCAGGCATGGTCAACAGTAATATTAGAATTAGACCGGCCAACCACCAGTCCGGAATCATTCAGACTATAGGCTCGGCTACTACGACTATTGGCAGGACCAAAAACAACACCCAGGTCTGTCATTATACCACCACTCCAGATAAAAGCGTGCTGGTAGTAAGTATTGCTTAAATATGACCAACCCGCGACTTGCCCGTTCTCATTTACAGCAAAAGCCCGGCTTGGGCTGGCGGTGCTACCTAACGTGCCTAAGTCGGTAATGGTAGAAGTGACGGGATAACCGGTAGAACTAATTACAGTGATACCGGCCAATAGAATTAAAGGAATTAAATAAAGTTTCTTTATCATTAAAGCCTGGCTTCTCCCGGCAGGAAACGAATAAAAATAAGGAAGGACATTACAAAGTTATCTATTTCACCGCGGTAATATAGATATGTTAATTTTTAATTACAAGGGAATTATACCACAGGAGAGGTGTCTTTAGCAAATTTTTTTTCTTGAGGTATTCTGTAATTATATTAATCCGTAGAAAAATATATACATCGCTATAAAAGCATTAATAAAGAAAACTGCTTTACATTTTTCTATAAATTAACCGCCTTAACAGAGTTGGTATCAAGTTACCAACTCTGTTAATCCTTTGTTTCCCCCTTAATTATTTCAAGACTGAAAAATCAAGGAGTCGGTGGTAAAGACTCGGTCGGAGCCGGCGATTTTAAAGTCATTAAAGGAGCATAAAAGGCGGTCGTGAGATTAGCCTCATCCGAATTATTCGCATTACTATCATTGTTAAAGCTAACTCTAAGGAGATTCCCTTTTTGAAGCTGTTCATCAGTTACTTCCGCGGTGAAATTTGCTTTTCCCTCCCCGTTAGACATAAAAGAATGGGGGGCCTTCCCCACACCGATTTTTTCTCGTTTCGGTCCCGTCTTGACAAACCACACCGTATAAACAGAATCCGGTTCTAAGCCTTCAAGACTTATTTTTAATATTTTTTTACCCTTTTCATCAACTATGTTGGCTTCGGCTTTAGCTTTTTCCTTGGCGTTGCCTACTTTTAACATCATTGCTGACCCGTTGGAAGCCAATGTCATCACCCCGAAAATAATCAAGACCAGAACAAAAAACCATCTGAAATTCTTTTTCTGATTTTTCATTTAAATCACCTCCTTTAAGAATTATTCAGCCCGCTAAAATTAAAACAATTCTAGCGGGCGTTATTTATCTCTTTACCAACATCTTCTTCATTTTTTTTACTACCTTATTATTCTGTCAGGAACTCCAGACATAAAAACAAAAACGGCAAAGCAAAAAACTATTTATGTACTAATCCATCTTTTTCAGAGCCTGCTGCATCAAAGGAAGAATCCCTTCCACTTCTTCCTTGGTCAATCTTCCCAGCTTGGCAAATCTAAATTCACCCTGCTGGTCTTTATTTTCACGATTAATCTGCATTTTCTTGGCTCCTTTATTATAGGAATAGACGTTTACAGTTAATCGTTGCGAATCATTTTCCCAGGATTCTGAAAATAATTGTTCATCTAAACTGTTGTCATAAGGCATACTTTTCCTCCTTGTCTAATGTTAAAAATTAATATTCAAAAATTCGTTGCTTTTTTTCTTAAATAATCTTTCCTCCAAAACCACCAAAACCGCCGCTAAAACCTCCTGAAATTCCTTCAGGCCCTGGAGCATACCAGAACCCGCCTTTGCGGCGGTATGTTTTCGGAGTCAAAATTGCCCACCACAATACTATTTTTGCCAGGAAGAACGCCGCTACCCCCAACACCAAAAAAGATATTATTACTAAAGGGGCTTTAGTACGCGGCATATAGACTTTTGAAAAATTTTTAATTGTAGAAAGACTTATCCCGGCTTCCTTGGCAATTAAATTAACAATCGCTAAAGTACCGTCTATGATACCCTTAGCGTAGGTACCCTGCCGGCAGGCAGGGATAACAATTTTATTGACAATTTTTAAAGCCGTCTCATCGGAAATAGCCTCCGCCAATCCCGACCCTACAGCAATTCTTACCTGTCTATCATCCAGCGCTATTAAAAAAAGCAACCCGTTATCTTTATCTTCTTTACCAATTTGCCAATTTTCAAACATATTTACTGCGTATTTATGTATCCCTAAAGGCTGAGTTGTCTCTACGGTTACCACATAAACTTCCGCACTGGTTTTTTTCTCCAACTCTGCCAATACATTTTCTAAATCTGTTTTTTCCTTATCGGATAAAACCGAAGCGAAATCATTGATAAAGCCCCCTTTTTCAGGGAACTCATCTTCAGCATACAAAGCCCCCCCGGTTAAAAAAAATCCCCAGATAAGCGTCAAAACTACTATTCTTTTCATAGGTCACCAGCGATATCAGCTATTTTTTCTATCTGGTTAAAGTACTTTTCAAAATAAACATCAACGTTCTCTTCGTTTATTTTTTCATCGTCCCGTTTATCCTTCAATATACGCATAAACGGTTCCACATCCAGTTTAAATTTTTCCGAAAATTTCACCAAAACATTTTCTTTACTGACCGGAGGAGAAATCTTTTTCAACCTTAATAAATTACGGAAAATCGGAATGAGAGAATACAAAGATTCCTTCATCAACATCTCTACTCCTTTTTTTCTTAATCCCACCTCCATATAAGCCTGACGCAGACGAATGACTTTTCCTTTTATCTGTTCTTTGCAAAAAAGCTTTAAATTTTTATTGCTCAGTTCCAGTGTAGCCAGTATATCATCTCCATAAAGGCAAAGATAATTTTCTTTAATTTCCAAAAATTCCACAGGAAATATATCCAGGGAGGTAGTTATCTCTTCCAGGGTTAAAAATAACGGGACGGCAATTTTTTTACTTATTCCCTGTGAAATAACATTCAAGTCTTTTTTTAAATCTTGAAAAGTCAGTTTTTTAAAAATAAACAAAACATTAATGTCAGAATTTTTCGGCGAGAAATCATTACCCACAGCACTTCCGTATAAATTAATCGAAAGGATATCCTTATTGTAAATTTCAATTAATCTGGTTATATAAAGTTCGATTAATTTTCTGACTTCAACTCTAAGCTTAGCTAAATTTAATTCCGCCATTTTTTACCCTATACGATCTATATATAGAATATAAAATAATAATGACTGCTAAAAATCTTAATCAACGGCTTCGTCTTTTATGCTTATAACTTAAAAGCAAAACGCTCTAAATTGTTTTATATGAATATACCATTTTTAAAATTAAAAGTCTAATAAGATTTTTTGTTTCTTTTGTTAAACTAACGCTCTTTTAATTTAGCCAGTAATCTTAATATTTCAAGATAAAGCCAGATAAGAGTAACTATTAAGCCAAAAGCACCGTACCACTCAAGGTATTTAGGCGCCCCGGATTGAGCTCCCTTTTCAATAAAATCAAAATCAATAACCAGGTTAAGAGCGGCAATAATTACCACAAAAAAGCTAAATCCGATGCCAATAGGTCCGCTTTCGTAAATAAACGGCACTTTAACGCCAAAAAATCCCAAAACTAAAGTGGTCAGATAGAGTAAAGCAATCCCTCCGGTAGCAGCTACAATTCCCAGTTTAAAATTTTCCGTTACTTTTATTAATCTGGATTTATAAGCTAAAAGGAGACAAAATAGTGTAGAAAAAGTCAACCCCACCGCTTGCATAACAATCCCGGGATAAGCTTTTTCCATTAAAGCAGAAATCCCCCCCAGCACCAGACCCTCTAAAACAGCGTATATCGGCGAAGTAAAAGCGGCCCATTGTTTTTTAAAAATAGTCACCATAGCCACAATAAAACCACCGATTAATCCTATCCACAGGAGGGGTAAATAACGGATAGGATTACTCCACACCCAGCCAGCGCTAAAAATTATAAGCGCCAGCAGGATAAAAGTTTTATTAACGGTACCTTGAATGGTCATAACGTCCGTTGAATCAACCGGACGCACCCCGGTAAAAACGTTACTTCTTAAAGCGGGGTTTCCAGAGCGTATCATTATCTAAACTCCTTTCCCGGAAAAATTATTCCGGAATTAATTATCTTAAAAATTATAATGGATTTACTTTAGGTAGGCTTTTATAATTTTCTGTTCAACAACAGGTCTATCTTTAGAATCAGTCTCTATATTTTCTATTTTCTGAACTACATCATACCCCGCAGTCACTTCTCCAAAAATCGTATGTTTCATATTAAGCCACGGCGTTATAGCGGTAGTGATAAAAAACTGACTCCCGTTTGTCCCGGGTCCCGCATTAGCCATAGCCAGAAGTCCTGCTTTATCAAATCTGATTCCCGC
Organism: uncultured bacterium; assembly: GCA_964506075.1. Lineage (GTDB taxonomy): Bacteria > CAZDME01 > JAYEMH01 > JAYEMH01 > JAYEMH01 > CAZDKO01. Next base: position 25,134 of record CAZDKO010000019.1, on the reverse strand, counting down.
ACTTACTTCGTCTTCAAAAGGCACCCCCCAGATTGAACCGCCCCCTCTTCCGGTTCCGGTCGGATCCCCCCCTTGAATCATAAAATTTTTGATTACTCTATGAAACGACACCCCGTCATAATATCCTTTTTTAACCAGGCCGATAAAATTTTCACATGCCTTGGGGGCTACCTCCGGCATTAATTTAAGTTCTATATTCCCCTGATTGGTCTCCAATATAACAATCATATCTTCTCCTTTATTCTGTGTTCCATATACATTACAGGTAAAAAAAACTATAAATAACAGAATCCCAAAAATCTTTTTCATAACTATCTCCTCAGGTGGTAACTAATTAAAAATATAATTTAAAAGCCTTTACCGGCTATTCTGGTTATAACGATAACCAGCATGATAATGGCGATAAACGCCTTAACCAGAATTGAACTGAATCGTCCTAACACCCCGCCGGTTCCGGCTTTAAGCGACTTGATTAAATTTCTCTGGATAAATAATTCAACTACTAACGCTCCCAGAAAAATACCCAGAAAAGTTCCCATAATAAGGCCGCTTCCCAGAAAAGACATTCCGACAATTGCGCCGACAATTCCACCGATGATGGCACCGACAATCGCTCCGTTGGAGGCGCCGAATTTTTTCGCCCCTACTATTACCAGTAAATATTCAAATACTTCACCGGTAAGATACAGCAAAAAAATAATTGTAAGGGTTTTGAAGGATATTATTGAAAAACCGGTTAAAAAAGCATATAGCAATATTCCAATAAAAATAATAAATGTGCCGAAAGTGGTGAAAAAAATGGCCCCGAAACCTATTATTCCGAATAGTCCCAGAATCAGTAAAGCGATTATTTCCATATTTTGTTCATATGTTTTAATTTTTTATTCCGGTAAGTAACATATAAAATATCAGGAGCGGTTAATCCTGGAAATTTCCTCTTCAATCATTTTTTTATGTTTCATTTCTTCGTTAGCCAAAAAATTTAATAATTCTCTTACAGCCGGGTGTTTAACCGCCATGTTCTGATACAATTTTATGGCTTGTTTTTCTTTAGAAAGGGCTAAATTTAAAACTTCCACTGTGGTCACAAATTTCTCCTTTCACATCATTTTTGTTTAAAGATGTATTTTACGCTCCGGGGATTATCAAATTTCTGCTTCTTTTATTAACTTTCGGTAATAATCGATACATTCCCTGCAGGTGACCTCTTTATCTTTCCATTGAGGATGGTCTTTCTTAATGAGGTTTATTAAATATTCCTCGGCCTTGATATGCACCAGAGCATGATTTTCATCAATCATTCTCTGGCAAATCTGACATTTGTATTTTAGAATTCCTTTGTCTTCTGTCTTTGAAATATTTTTGGTGGCGGCACATTTATTACAGATTTCAGGATTATCTTGAGAAGGTTTAACCTTGAATAGAGCCTTAGGTATTTTACTTAAGAACCCTTCCAAAGGCACCTTGCAAATTTTACATTTTTGCATTTCCCTCTCCTTTCATATCCTGAAAATACCCGTGCTTTTGATAAAAGTTAATCATTGAATCCTGTCTTATTTTACACTAAGTATTACCGCCCCTATTATTGCGCCTATTATCGTGCTAACGAGGGGATTACTGGTTAACGGACAACTACCGGAAGCACATTTGCCAAAATATCCGACACCAAAACCGATTAATCCACCGATTACTATACCGAAAAAAACTTTCATTTTTTCCTCCAGCCGAATAAAACTTCCTTCTTTACCGGTGATTAAAACAGTAAATTATACCCCGTCTGAAAATACTTTATCTCAAACTTTATTTCTTTTTCTTGGTTTTTTTGGTCTTTTTAGGTTTTTTTGTCCCGCATCGGCCGCAACTCATCAGGCACCTCCTTAATTTTATTGCTCACTCTTCCATAAGTCCCGGAGAACGAATATCATGGCCGCAAATCTTTATTTCCTGGCTGCCGTCTTGTTTATATAGAGAAAATTCCTCTTCAGCCAAATACTTACTGTAATTAACATTGTAGCCCAGTACGTAATAAGTTCCGACGGGACGTTCGCTGCCAGTATATTTTTCAACCTTCCAATCAATCAATTCGTATTTTTCCAAATCACCTAATCTGGCATTAATAACTTCTAAAATCTTAAGCCAATCGGCATTGGTGTTTTCGAAAAACATCGGGGCATAATAGGTCAAAGCTTGCTCGAAATTTTTATTTTTTACGGCCAGGAAATAATCCTGGGTTACTTTTTCCACCTCTTTTCTCTCCCGGTTTATACCGCAGCCGGATACCAGAATAGTTAACAAAGCCAGAGCAAAAATACATTTATTCATTTTCATAATTTATTTCCCCTGTGTGTATTATTTCTTGAGATTTTCTCTTATGAACATTTCTTTCTGTATGTCATCATATATTTGCTGAAGAAAAGCGGGGTCATAAATTATTACCGAATCTTCAACCCTGTTATTTTCTCCCATATTAGTTATCGTTTTCTTAACAAAAGTAATTCTTTCCTTTACCCGGTTTTTCCCAAACTGTTCAATCGTAGCCGTAGCCGTATAATTATAACTTTCCCAAAAAACTGATTTCATTCCTGTTTCTGCCTGGATTACCCCGGCATTATAATCAGTATGTTTTATTACATACCCTCTATCCTGCAAAACGGCCATAGTCGCTTTAAAAGCATCGTCAAAATTACCTTCTAATTCCTTTAACTCTATATCTCTCCTCTGAAGATTTGACAAATTGGTTACACAGCCGCATAAAATTATTAATACGGCTAACAATAACAACTTTTTCATCTCGTTCTCCTTTTTAAAACTGTGACGACCGGTAGCTGTAATCTTTAACTACTCCTTGCTCGTTAAATTCTAACATTAAAGTAAAAGTCCTGGTGGAGGAAGAAGCCCGGCTGCCGGTCCCTCCCAGTAAAATAAGAGTTCCGTATGAATCTGAAACATTTGTTTCTACGGCTATTCTGTCATAAGTCCAGACTTCGTTGCCGGTCTTATTTTTAGTTATAACGTTAGGCGCCCCGAAAACTTCCAGTATTTCATTCTGAGTAGTTACCCCCTTAACAATTTTTGTTTTAACCATCCCCACGGTTAAATTTTCCCCCTGTGTAATCGGAACCGTAGCACAGCCGGCTAAAAATAAAATCAATAAAGGAATAATAAACATTTTCATTACCCACCTCCATTTTAGTAATCCGCGCTCAGCAATATTATAACCATAAATAAAGGCTATAATCCACTTATAATTTATCCCGGGAAACGAAAACTGATTATTTCTTATTTATTAAGAAGGTTTCCTTCTTTATCGTAATTTTCAATTATAACAGCACCATCTGATTTTTTAAATTCTCTTCTTTTAAAAAATCCGTTTTCATAGAAATATTTATCTTCCCAGTCTAATTTTCCGTTTGTATATTTTTTGAAAGACTCAATATAACCATCTTTGTTGAAATAGGCTTCATAATAAGGATACCCGTTAACTTCAATGAATTTCGCCCCTTCAAAATCAACTTCACCGGACGGACAAAAAGGAACTCGATTGCCTTTCCAGCATTTATAGTAATACGGTCCCCCGGCGTGATATTTAGGCTGAACACTGGCACATCCGGAAATTAAAAGAACGGGGAAAAACAAATAAAGAATTATTATTTTAAAAAATAACTTTCTCATTTCTTCCCTCCTTTATTCTTTAAATTCAATCCGCTGTAACCCGACGGCAGATAAAACTTACCTTTTAAAAAGGACCATCTTTAACGTGGTGCGCACCTTATCCTGCCACGGCCAGAACATCGCTATTACTGTATAATCATCAAATTCTTTTTTAAACAGGGTCTGGTCTTTACGAATCCCGCCGTAATCTTTCGTTAGAACCAAATCTTCCTGACTGGGTGTTACCCCGGCCGGCTTTATTGCCGGGCCTAAAATATCGGCAAATAACTCATTCCATTTTTGCGCTTCTTCATTAGAAAAAACCAGCCAGACATAATCATCACTGATACAGCGTTCATCCATAACATTCAATATACTGCATTGTTCGAAAATTTCTTTTAGCGTCATCATCCCTCCCTTTTATTTGTTTATAATGCATTCATAAATACTTTCACCCGGGGTATATCTATTATTACACTAACCCTCTTTTTTTTCAAGAAAAAGTAATATTCTTAATTTTATGTTTTTTTTATTATATCACATACATTATAATTGACAAATATAAAGCCTTGATATATACTTTATCTTCAAAGATAAAGAGCAGAATTCTTTAGCCGTAAAGCAAAGTAATCTCTCGCCTTACGGTTTTATTTTATAGTTCTATTATAGAAAGGAGGCAGGAGGTCATAGTGGATAGAGGCAAAGTTAAATGGTTCAATAACCAAAAAGGGTATGGATTTATTACCCTGGAATCAGGTGATGACGTTTTTGTGCACCATAGTGTCATTCAGGGTGAAGGTTATAAAACGCTAGATGAAGGACAAGAGGTTGAACTGGAAACTGAACAGGGTCCTAAAGGTATACACGCTACAAAAGTAATTAAGAAGTAATAAATCCTAACGTCTTTGGGAATCAAATCTCTTTATGAGTTTGATAAGAAAAAACCTCCGCTTTTTAAGCGGAGGTTTTTTTATATTCTTACCCTCCCCTTATAGAAATAGTATTCTTCTTTCGTCTCTTCAAAACACTAAAGAAGAGCCGTTATCCTTTATATCTCAAACCAAAATTTTCCAGCTCTTTTTGTTTTATATGGTTACAGGATACGAATCATAAATAAAAATAGGAATTAAATCTTAATTACATTAGATGCCTGTTCACCTTTAGGACCCTGAGTAATCTCAAATTCAACAGCTTGTCCTTCCTGCAAAGTTCTATAACCGTCTCCTTTAATCGCTGTGTGATGCACAAACACGTCCTTGCCTTCTTCAGTAGAGATAAAACCATAACCCTTCTGATTGCTGAACCATTTTACTTTTCCTTTTGTCATTTCGTTATCTTATTCCCTCCTTTCCTCATAAAAATTTACCACCTTTTTATTATTAAATATTTTGAAAAGAAAAAAACCTCCGCGTTTCAACGCGAAGGTTTTATCTGTTATATACAATATTGATTATTCAAATTTTACCGTTTAATTATATACTTATTTCTATAGAAAATATCATAAAATTAAAAAAATGTCAATTTATTTTTTACGTAACTACTTCTGTTGGGTTATGGTAATCCGGGTAATATTTTCCGCTGTTTCTTTATTAACGGTTACCATGCGAAAATTATTCTGGCCGGCTATGGTAAAAACCGCCGCCTTTTCTTCTTGCTGTTCCATTGAATTAAAAATAGCCTGCGGTAATTTTCCTTTGTAAAAATTAACCACCTTGTCAAAAGAATCCGCAGTTGAATAAGCCACCACCGTAACACTTTCTCCTTCAGGTGAAGATGAACTCGTAGTCTGGGTTTCTTTTGCCCCGGGATAAACGGGGATGTTCGGTAAATTTTCTTCGGTAAAAGCAACACTGCTGATTAAACTTAATAAACATAAACTTAAAAACACACATTTTATTTTTTTCATAATGACTCTCCTTCTGTTAATACAGAATTACCTATCCATCCGGGGCACATTTTTTAATGCTTCCTCAATCTTTTCTTCCGGATAAGCAAAATCTGTCAGTTGTTTATCCAAATATTTTTCATAAGCGCTTAAATCCATTAAACCGTGGCCGCTAAACGAAATCACGATACACTTTTCTTCTTTAGTTTCTTTACATTTTAAAGCTTCATCAATTCCGGCTTTAAGAGCGTGGGCTGTCTCCGGAGCCGGAATTATACCTTCACTCCGGGCAAAAGTAAGCGCGGCTTCAAACGTTTCATTTTGCCGATATGCCCGGGCTTCAATCACCCCTTTATTTGCTAAAAGAGAAACTAAAGGCGCACAGCCGTGATAACGTAACCCCCCGGAATGAATCGGCGGCGGGACAAAATCGTGTCCCAGAGTATACATTTTTAAAAGAGGCGTAAGCTTAGCCGTATCACCAAAATCATACCGGTAAGGCCCGCGGGTCATGGTCGGACAAGCCGTCGGTTCCACGCCGATAATATCCATTTTTTTCCCGCTGAGTTTATCTTTAACAAAAGGAAAAGCCAGCCCGGCAAAGTTTGACCCCCCTCCGACGCAGCCAATAATCACGTCTGCATTATCACCCGCTACATCCAGCTGCTTTTTAACCTCTAATCCAACCACCGTCTGATGTAAAAGGACGTGATTTAAAACACTTCCCAGGGAATATTTGGCATCATCGTGACTGGCGGCATCTTCTACCGCTTCGGAAATAGCTATTCCCAGGCTACCTGAACACTGGGGATCTTTTTCCAGGATAGCCCGGCCGGCTCTGGTCTGGTTTGAAGGCGAGGCGAAGATTTGTCCGCCCCAGGTCCGCATCATAATTTTACGATAAGGTTTCTGGTCATAACTGATACGAACCATATAGATGGTGCAATCAAGGCCAAAAAGACAACAGGCAAAAGCTAAGGCACTGCCCCATTGGCCGGCGCCTGTTTCCGTGCAGATTCGTTTAACCCCCTCTTCTTTATTGTAATACACCTGCGCTACGGCTGTATTAGGTTTATGGCTTCCGGGAGGGCTAACACTTTCATTCTTATAATAAATCCGGGCCGGTGTTTTTAAAGCTTTCTCTAAACGGTAAGCCCGGCAAAGCGGCGAAGGACGCCACAGGCGATATATCCTTAAGATTTCATCAGGGATTTCAATCCAGGGCTTCAGGCTGACCTCCTGGGCAATAAGCGCTTTCGGGAAAATAGGCGCCAGGTCGTCAGGACTGATCGGTTCACCGGTAGCCGGATTAATCGGTGGAGCTAACGGAGCCGGTAAATCAGGCTGAATATTATACCAGCGCTGGGGAATTTCGTTTTCACTCAGTATGATTTTAGCCTCTTCCATTAATAACCCTCCTCTTTATTAAATAACAGTTATAGAAGATTTTTTAACCCATCCCTGTTTACCGTCCGGACGGCGAATTTTCACCCAATCATCCTTAAAAGAGATAATGGTTATACATTCTCCTTCCCGCAAAGAAAAAAAAGTTGTGGCTTCATTAAGCGGTTCAAATTTAGAATCCGCCTGTCCGGATATCACTACCGCTTCCTGTTGAGCAATCACTTTTCTATACTGAACTGTAAATAAAAATAAACTGATGAGAAAAAGAAAAAGCACCAGCATACTTATTAAACCAAATACCCTCTTGAAATTTTTGACTAAAATAAAAATAATAAGTGCTGTTGACAGAAGAAAATATAGCGAAGAGCATAATAAAGTAATTCTGTTTAAATTGAACGAATCAGCCAGGTCAAAAAAGATACGGATAAACCAGTTTCTGGTAGGAATAACTACCCCGCCTTTAATCAGTGACCGGGCGTAATTTAAATTAGCTTTTAAATCAGCGTCGGCCGGTATTAACCTTTGAGCACGCCGATAGTTTAAAATTGCCAGACCCAGTGCACCATGCTTAAAATAAGCATTGCCCAGATTATAATAAAGAGGACCGCTTTCAAACCCTTCACTTAAAATTTTTTCATAATTATCAATGGATTCTTTGAATTCACCTTCAATATAGCGGGTGTTACCCTGCTGGAACAACAGTTTAGCCTGACTCACGTCGGTCTCGGCGTAAGCCCTGCCGATAAAAATTAATAAAAAGGTTAAAAATAAAAGCGGGCACCTTATCTTCATAGCTTCACCTTGGTCAGTTTATCAATAATCTCTTCCAGCAAATCAAGCGTTCTAACCATATCCTCTTTAGTAACGCTTAAGGGAGCATAACGCGCTTTATCACATTCATTAAAGCAATCTTTTATCTTAGCAAGAATCTTCCGGTCAATATTATACCGCTTTAAATCATCTATGACACTGGCGGTAATCCCGGCAATAGGCAGATGAAATTTGTCGCCGATATATTCCTGTAAAGTTTTGAAAACCCCGTCAAAAAATTTATCGGTTTTTTGGGAATCAAGAAGCCGCCTTATTTTCAGTAAATTCTTTCTGGCTTTTCCGTGAGCCCGCAGTCTTCTGGCATAACGAATATCCGTCTCTAAACGCTCTCTTCTCTTCTGGAAAATCATAATTGATATTAACGCCAGGAAAGGAATAAATTGAACGGCAAGGAAGAATTTATTTTTACATAAAAATTGCTCTCTGGGTTTTAATTTCCCGGGGCTGTCTTTTATATAAACGATATCCCGACCCAGAATCTCTTTGGGCCGGACCGGCGTTTTTTCTTCTTCCGGTAACCCGAAAACCTTCAACTCCTCCCCTTCAGGAAGAGGTTTGACTTCAATCTTTATGGGACCGCGGACAATTGTTTTATATTGACCGGTCCTGGTATCAAAAAAATTAAACATAACCTCAGGAACCTCCTGGATACTGTCTTCCTTCGGTATTATAATCTGTTCAAAAGTCTTCTCCGATTCAGTCTGTTTTATTTCCGGGTCATAAATCTTAAAGCCATCCGTATTTTTGATGACCGGAACCTTGACCGTTTTAAAATTACCCTCTCCGGTAATGGTCATTTTAAGGGTAACCGGGTCTCCTAAATTAACTTCTGTCGGTGAAGCCGCCAGATAAAAATTATAATTACCGAGTGCTCCGCTGAAATTATCCGGTTTATTATTCTCCGGTAAATCCAGAATGGTAATCGGAATAGCCTTTGAGGTTAAATTCAGGGGTTGTCGTTCATACCGTCCAAAAAAATCGTCAAAAATATCCGAACCGAAAAAACTCTCGTCAAAAAAAGGCGATACCGTACGGCTTTTTTCTTTTTTCTTAACGATTAAATTACATTTAAGTGAGGCGGGCCCGATATTAAAATTTCCAGAATTCATCCCGGAAACGTTCGTATCAAATTCTATGACGTCGTACTGGATATCGTGCAGAACCTCTCTATACTGCTTGGGTTCGCTGAATTCATCAACCCAGAAACCCTCATGGATAAACTCAGGAATCTGAATGTCCCTTATGGAAAGTTGGTTAATATAAAGTTTAATTTTTACCGGGATAACTTCGTTTACGTAAGTCTTTGTCTTGGCCGCCTGCAGGGTGAGAAAAATTCTCTCATCCAGTTCCTGAAGACCCTCTTCTTTTTCTCCGGATAAGGTTTCCACATACCCTTTAATCACTTCTACGGGGATTGCTTTTGAAGTGTAGGTTTTCCCCCGATAATTAACCGAAAAAGAGGGAATTTTAAATTTACCTACTTTTAACGGGATTAAGGTGTATATGTGGGTAACGGAAGAAGAAACCTGGCCGTTAACCATTGATATTCTGGTTGAAGGGCCCAGATATCTCCAGTCAAAGCCGTCAATATCCGGGAGTTCCGGGGCAGAAATATCTTTCATTCCGTAGAAGCCGAGATTGAGCTGTAAACTGGCCCCTAAAGAAACTTTATTATTATCTACAGAAACCTCAAAGCTGATTTCCTGGGCACAGGAAAGCGAAGAATTAAAAAGTAAGATAAGAAATAATAAACTAAAAACAAATGTTTTTCTAAAAAAATAAAAAATATCCGGATGTTTTATCTCAGGCATTTTAATGTTCATTAATTACCAATCCTTAATAACCTCAGGCAATCCCCGTACGGGAATTTCTTCTTTATATAACTTTTTTGGTTCTTCTTCCTGCCGGTAATTTTCTAAAAGACTCTGTGCTTCTTTCTCTGACATTTCTTCAGGGATCCCGCCGGATTCTCCACGCCGGACAGGAGATTCAGTCTTTTTTTCTTCCGGCTCTTTTTGTTCCGGACCCCTTTGTTCTTCGCCGGATGGCGGCTGATACCCCTCTTTTTCCTGCTGTGGCTCGGCGCTTTCCGGTTTTGGGGTTTCATTTTCCTTTTGTTCTTCCGGTGTTTGCGGCTTTTCACCCGGTTTTTGCTGTTCCTGTTTTCGGGTTTCCTCCGGCTCTGATTTTGTTTGCTGGTTCTGATTTTGCTCCTGGATTTGTTTTTGCGGCTGCTCTTTTGCCTGCTGTTTTAACTTCTCTTTTAAACGTTCCAGTTCTTTTTTTACAAAATCATAATTATACCTGGCGTCTTTATCTTCAGGCTCTATTTCAAGAGCCCGTTCATAATGCCGCAGGGACTGTTCTAATAAACGAACCGCGCCTTTTAAATTGGTCTCTTCCTGGCCGATTCCGTATTTGTATTTTGCGTTGCCGAGGTTATAACTGGCCTTCTCTTCCAGGGACTGGTTATTGGAAACAAGAGATTTTTCAAAATGGCTTATAGCTTTCTGGTAATCTTTTGTTTTGTATAAAGCCGTCCCCAGATTAAAATTAACAATGTCTGAATCAGGGGAAGTTTTATAGGCGGCTTCATAATTCTTGAGCGCTTCTCCAAATTGACCCTTATTATACAATAAATTTCCCTCTTTTACTTCTTTTTTTATTCCCGCCCACGTCTGGACAGGCCACATGTAAGAAGCGAATAATAACATTAACGGTATTAACGATAATTTTTTCATTTTACGAATATTTTGTGTTTCTATCGCTTATGAACGGTTCTATCAATAAAAAAATAAAGACCAGTGCCAGCGGTATTTGAAAGCGGTCATAATACAATTTATTCTGCCGGGTTTTAATATCCCGTTTCTCCATTTGTGAAAGTTTCTCCTCGTAAATAAAATCAAGTCCGAACTGAGCCCCGCTTGAACGAACGTACATACCTCCGGTGGACAAAGCAATTCCCCTTAAAAGCGTTTCGTTTAATTTTGTTTTTACTATATTTCCTTCCCGGTCTTTTAAGAAAATTCTATGTCCGTTTTCATCCGCTAACTGGATAAGCTCGCCTTCACTTGTTCCAATCCCGATGCAAAATATTTTTATGCCTCCTTTTTTAGCTGAATCGGCCAGTTTAAGAGCATCCCCTTCGTGGTCCTCTCCGTCGGTTATAATAACCAGAACCTTATATTTACTCTCTCCCCCTTCTTTAAAACTCTCCAGTGCCACTTCTATAGCGCTGGAAATAGAAGTTCCTCCCCGGGGAATCGTATTAACCCCCAGGTCATTTAAAGCCAGCAGAAAACCGTTATAATCCGTAGTTAAAGGACACTGTAAAAAAGCCGTACCGGAAAAAGCAATCAGACCGACTCTATCTCCTTCCAATTTTTTTATTAAATCTTTCACCGCCAATTTTGATTTTTCCAGCCGGTCTGGTTTAACATCGGTGGCTAACATACTTTTAGAGGTGTCTATAGCAATCAGAATATCCAGTCCCCTCCGTTTTACCTCCTGCCATTGAAATCCCCATTGCGGTCTCATTAAAGCCAGGACTCCGAATATTAACGCGGTAATAATCAGGGCGGATTTTATTTTCTTTTTCGGCAGACTCACTGAAGCGGAAATATCGGGTAAAAGTTCCGCCTCGGCAAATTGGCGCAGGGCTCTTTTTCTATCTCCAAACGCCCATAATAAAAACAACATCACCATAAAAATAATCCAGAAACCATAAACGTAATAAAACTGGGCAAACCTCAAGGCAATCTCCTTAACAAGGTATTGGTTAAGAATATCTCTAACACTAAAATTATCAATCCCGCGGTCAAAAAGACAGAAAATAATTCTTTGTATTCACGATATCCTTTTTCTTCAACCGGGGTCTTTTCCAGGGCGTCTATCTCATTATAAATCTCTCTCAAGGATTCTGTATCGGTAGCGCTGAAGTATCTACCCCCGGTAAGCCGGGCAATTTCTTTTAAGGTTTTCTCATCTATGGGTATTTCCACGTTTTGATAAACGGTTCTTCCCCAGGGGTCTTTTACCGGATAAGGAACCAATCCTTTCGTTCCGGCACCAATTGTGTATATTTTTATTCCCAGGGCTTTAGCTGCCTGAGCGGCGGTCAAAGGGGAAATTTTACCCACATTATTAACTCCGTCGGTCAAAAGAACAATAACTTTGCTTTCAGCCCGGCTATTCTCAAGCCTGTTTAAAGAAGAACTGATAGCCGAACCAACGGATGTTCCGTCTTCAATACTACCTATTTTTACTCTTTCTAAATTTTTAAGCAACCAGTCATAATCAAGCGTTAACGGACAAACCGTATAGGCCCGGGCGGCGAAGGCAACCATTCCAATCCGGTCGCTCGTTCTTTTCTTTATAAAATCCTCAATGGCTTTTTTGGCGACTTCAAGTCTATTCTGCCTCTGTCCGTTTATTTTAAAATCTTCGGCTAACATACTGCCCGAACAATCTATCGTCAGAACAATATCAATTCCCTCTGTCTGAACTTTTGTTTCCTGAAGAGGAAGACGGGGCCTGGCCAAGGCGAGAACGACTAAAATCAAAGCGATTATCCTGAGATATACAAGGTTTCCGGCTACGATAAACTTTAAAGTAGGTTTAAAATTTTCCGCTAATTTCCGGGAGGAGAATCTCAAGCTGGCAGAAACGTCTTTTTTCCTCCAGAGATAACCGGATAGAATTAGTACCGGGATAAATAACAAAAACCAGATATCCTTAAAAATCATTTTAGTGATGCTTTCTTATATTCTTCTTCAAAACTTCTGGTTTCATCAATTAATTGCTCGGCCGTTTCAAAGCTTTTATCTATTTCCTTCATCGTCGGTCCGTATCTGGCAAATTTGACAATATCGCATAATTCCAGAAACTTTTTAACCAGATTTTTATGTGGAGTGGCTAAAACCCCGTAATTCCCCAGGGAAATCAAAAACTCCTCGGTAGTCATTTCCGGTGCCCTGATAGCAAATCTATTTTCTATATAGCGTCTGACAATATCAGAAAGTTCAAAATAATACTCTTTAATTTTTCCCTGTCCGGGAAGATTTTTGGCTTTCAGGGCAGCCAGAGCTTCATAAGCAATCTGATGAGCCGGTTTGGACGGGAGAGAAGATAAAACGGTTCTTTTGTTTAATTTGTCTTTCAAAAACCGGCTTAAAAAAAAGATTAAAAAAACCAGAATGAGTATAGCCACGAAAAGAAGAACGAAAAAATAATCAGAGATGAAAGACACCGGAGGCTTGATGTCTTTTACATCTACCTGAGGAGCAACGGCACCGGTAACAAAAAACAAAACGGCTGTAAATACCATAACTAATCGGCTTTTCAACTTAACTTTCTTTCTCTCATTTTAAAGAATTTTATCAATTCTTTAACGTATGACTCATCGGTTTTAACGGCGATGTTATCCACATTAACCGAATGAAAAAGTCTCTCTGTCTCGGTCATTCTCAAAATAGCGTCATGCCTGTATCTTTTTCTGAATTTCTCATCACTCGTATCAATGGTGAAGTTTTCGCCTGTTTCCGCATCATGCAGGTTAATTAAACCCAGCGAAGGTAAATTTATTTCCCTCGGGTCCGTAATGGTTACGGCAATAATATCGTGTCTTTTATTGGCTATGGAGAGCGATTTCTTAAAATCGCGGGATAAAAAATCCGAGATAAGAAATGAGATGGTCTTTCGCTTCGTCACTTTGTTTAAATACTCCATTACCAGAGGAATATCGGTCCCTTTTCCCTCCGGTTCAAAATACAAAGCTTCTCTGATGACCCTTAAAACGTGACGCAGTCCTTTTCTCGGCGGAACAAATTTTTCTATCCGGTCGGTAAAAATTATTAATCCCACTTTATCGTTATTCTGGATGGCCGAAAAAGCCAGTACCGAACACAATTCGGCGGCCAGCTGGCTCTTTAACTCTTTAACCGAACCGAAACGACAGGACATGGAAGCATCCAGAAGAAGCATAACGGTCAGTTCCCTTTCTTCAATAAATCTTTTGACGTAGGGGTTACCCATCCGGGCGGTTACGTTCCAGTCAATGTCGCGGATTTCATCGCCGGGTAAATACTCCCGGACTTCGTAAAATTCCATACCTTTACCCTTAAACACACTCTGGTACTGCCCGGCAAAAACATCAGTGACCATGCGTGAAGTAGTAATATGGATTTTCCGGATTTTAGTGATTATTTCTTTGGGAATCATAATAAAAATGCCTAAAGTTTCAAAATGCCTAAAATGCCTAAAATTTGAAATGTATAAAGCTCAAAATGACTAAAGTCTAAAGTTTCTAAATACCAGAATCTTTTTTAAAACCAATTGTAGTAAATAAAGCTAAAAGCTCACTACATTCATTATAATTATCTTGGATTTCATTAAGCGACAGCAATTGTATCTCCATTACAATTTGTAACCAGTATTGAGTTTCACTGGCTTCTTTTTCACAAATTGAAATCTTATTTTTAAAATCAGGTAAACTAACCGCTCGATTTGCCTCACGATAATTAGCCCCTATAGAGGTTCCACTTTTTACCAGTTGGGAACTGATTACACTACCTATAGAAGTCTTGGGAAGTTTAGATGCGAGTTTAATTATGCTAACAGCAAATTTTTTAGTTCTTTCTTCTAATTCCTTGGCAAATTTTTTGTTTTTGCTCATTTTAGGCACTTCTTACGGTACTTCTATCTCGTCAAATATTTTCTTGATTATGTCTTCAGAAGTTTTCTCTTCGGCTTCCGCTTCATAGGTGACAATGACCCGGTGCCTTAAAATATCCATACCAATCGTTTTAATATCCTGAGGGGTAACGTAGCCTCTACCCTGAATAAAAGCGTAAGCCTTAGCCGCTATCGTCAGATAAATGCTCGCCCGGGGAGAGGCCCCGTATTGAATAAGAGTAGAAAGTTCGTCAAGTTTATAACTTTTAGGGTCTCTGGTGGCAAAAACAATATCCACAATGTAATTTTCTATCTTTTCATCCATATAAATTTCATCCACCACTTTTCTCGCCCTGATTATATCCTCCGGATTGACGATGGTATTGACCGCTATTTCTTTACCGGTAAAAGCCATCCGCTGAAGGATTTTATGCTCCTCTTCCTTATTCGGGTAGGTAATCTTTAACTTCAACATAAAACGGTCAACTTGAGCTTCAGGCAATGGATATGTCCCTTCCTGTTCAATGGGATTCTGGGTAGCTAAAACCAGAAAAGGCTCATCCAGTTTAAACGTATTTTCTCCTATCGTCACCTGACGCTCCTGCATGGCTTCCAGAAGCGCACTTTGAACTTTAGCCGGCGCCCGGTTTATCTCATCGGCTAGAATAATATTGGCAAAGATAGGCCCTTTTTTAGTCGTAAAAGTCCCTTCCTTAGGGTTATAAACCAGCGTCCCGATTAAATCAGCCGGTAATAAATCAGGGGTAAACTGGAGACGTTGAAACTTGGTATTAATCGCCTGGGCTAAAACCCTGACCGACATAGTTTTAGCCAGCCCCGGTACACCCTCAATCAAAATATGGCCGTTAGCCAGTAAACCGACCAGAAGCCGCTCAATCAAATATTTCTGCCCGACAATAACCTTTTCTATTTCCATCCTGAGTGCGTCAACAAAACCACTTTCCTTTTTTACTTTTTCGTTAATAGCGGTAATTCCCTCTGACATTTTAACCTCCTTTTTCAGAACTAAGGATTAAGAAGTAAGTAACCTGTATACCGTCGTTCGCATGTCGTATCTCGTCGCTCGCCTGCCACCTGCCTGTCAGCGGACAGGGCAGACAGGGCGGCAGGGAAACCAGAGAAAAGTAAAAAGCGCAGACTACAGAGTAACGATAACAGAAGATAGATAGTAGATTAATTTGTAATCTGTAATCCGGTTTCTGTAAACTGCTTTCTGTAATCTATAATTTTCTACAGAGAACGTCTTAATTCTTAATCCTGTATAAATTATATACTAATTGCTCCTTTATGTTAAAAGTATATTTTATAAAAATTTAACCGAAAAATAAACACTTTTTTAACAAAAAAAATCCTCCTCGTTTATAAAACAAGGAGGATTATATTTTTCTTCGCCTGACGCTTTAATAATCGCGCCGCTAATTTTCTCTTATAATCTTTTCTTCCCCTTAAAAAAACCAATCCCTAAAATCCCGCCGCTTAAAAGTATTATGGTCGCCGGTTCAGGAATGGCCGAAGAGGGGTTAAAATCATATCCGCCGTTTTGAACCATAATGTAATAACTGCTGGTATCGATAAATCTATCCCACCAGTTAGGCATGTTTCCCTCGCCGTCAACCCAGTCTCTCCATCCACCGGTTATACCGTTTCCGTCAGGTGTTGTCTGCCATAAGGAACTGCCTTCCGCCCAGGCAACCGCCGAATTAGCGTATGTCGTTTGACCGGTGTCCAGCCAGGCCAGTGAAGCCTGGAACGAATAACCGGGAGACTTCCGGTCAGAATAAGTACCATCGTCCCAGACTACGGCTCCATCGCTCTCCTGAAGCGTCGTATGTATCCACTCGCCGATATCTTCAATATCTACACCGGCTAAAGGTAAATCCAGCATCAAAGGCGCATAACTTATCCAGTCACTTCTATCTTCCGAAGAAACGACGTTTCCGTCTTTATCTATCACTCTTACCCAGTGGTCATCAGGAACAAATAAATAGGTATTTATACCGGATAAAATTTCCGCGGCCGCTTCCTCCCAGATTAAAGCATTAACATCATCACCGTTCAATCTGGCCCAAATAGCCGCGGCCTGTAAACCCTGATAGGAAAAAGCATTATCAGAAGTCCACCGCCAGGTATGATACGTGCCGTCGGACTGCTTTCCTCCAGCTACCAGGCCGTCATCATTTCCCAGTTTATTGGCCGTATCCTGACAATCAAGAATAAACTGAGCCGCCTTTTTCATTGAATCATAGCGGTCGGCTCTATACCCTAATTTATCAAGAGCAATCATAATCTCGGCCGTATGGCGTAAAGATTTGGCCGTATCCACCGCCGTAGCGTAACTGTACTGGTCGTACCAGGCCCCGTCAGAGGCATCCTGCATTTTTATCAGGTAATCGGCGGTTAATTCAGCCCGGTTACGATAGGTATTATCCCCCAGAATATCAGAAGCAGTCACCAGTCCCATTATGGCAATGGCGTTTTCCCCGGGCACCACCCAGGTAGGCGCTCCATAAATGTTATTGATGGCCCCATAGGCATCATTACCAGGGTCACTTATATACTGGCAGGACAGAATGTAATCGGCTTCCATAATAATATCCTCGGTAAACCCGGCCCGGCAAACCGAAGGGGATAACAATATACAGACCAGAACAAGGATTATCTTAGACAAACTCTGCTTTAACGACCGCTCTAATAGATGTTTATTCATTAGTTTTTGTTCCTTTCTTTAATGTATAAAAACAGCGGTGTAATTATACCACGTAAACTCAGAGGAAAGCAAATTTTTTAAAATATCATTTTAAAGAGCTTTAAGGTTGGCCTTTTTATATTGAGGTCAAAATTTCCGCCGCCGACTTAATCTTTACCAGCCACCGCCGCCGCCACCGCCGCCGCCGCCACCGGAAGAACCGCCTCCCCCGCCGCCGGAACTTGAACCGGGAGCAACGGAAGAAGAAGAAATCGCTCCGGATAAAGAATTGCCCAGGGCGGAACTAAAACTACCTGCGGCGAAAATATTCCAGGCCCGGCCGGAGTACCAGTCCGGACTATATTCTCCCCCTGATTCCGTTATTTTCTTAAAAACGCCGGCGAATTTTTCCGCCCAAGCCTGTTCAACGTCAAGGGCAAAAGCATACGGCAAATATTTTTCAAAAAGTTCCGGTGTTTCTTCCGGAGGATTTAAGAGGTTCAGGCGTTCTTTCTCGGCTACGGAAAGATACATCTTAAAGCCCTCTATCTTATCCATAATTTTTCTTCCTTTGATAGTCGGCGCTTTAAGAAGATGGTAAAACACCACGTTTATAAAAAGAACCGCGGCTAAAATAAGCGCCGCTGATAGAGAGGCGGCAAAAATAAACATTCCGAAACCCACCAGTTCTCCGATAATAAAAGGCAAAGCAAATAAACTCATAGATATGGCTCCACCGAGTAGAGCCGGCTTACCGGACCCGTGGCTAAAAACCCCCTTCCAGAGAAAACCGACCTGTTTAACTAAAAAAACAACTCCAAAAGTCCAGCCGGTGAGCCATATACATATAAAAACGGCCATCGGCAATTTTTCTCCGGAAGCTAAAAGAATACAGATAATCATAAAAATTGCCGAAATAACTAATCCGGAAATAAAATACTTCTTGTTGGTTAGAAAATATATTTTTTCAAAATTATTTCTAAGCGATGTTTCTAATTTTGTCAACGCCCCGCTTATTTTACTGTGGTTTTCATTCTTGAGCTTCACTTCGTTTGTGGACCCGAATAACCGGTGGGCCGCCGCCAGTTCCTCTTTAGTTAAAACTGCCTCTTCCTTCCCGGTTTTAGTCAAAGTATAAACCCCGCTTTCCTCCTTAATTTTCAG
Source organism: uncultured bacterium (assembly GCA_964506075.1). Taxonomy (GTDB): domain Bacteria; phylum CAZDME01; class JAYEMH01; order JAYEMH01; family JAYEMH01; genus CAZDKO01. Next base: position 6,820 of record CAZDKO010000019.1, on the reverse strand, counting down.
GAATCCTTTTACCGCCATATTAATAATGGCCGCCGTAAAAGCTTTATTGTCAAAACCCATCTTCATCAGGTAACGGACGACCGCCGGAGAAAATTCTTCCGGCGGATTATAAAGGGGAATAATTGTTCCCCTGGCCGGGTCTTTACCAAAACGGGCCCAGACCATCATATAGTAAATAAAAACAGCCAGGATACCTATTACGCCGCTGATGGCGTCTTTATTATCACGGATAAAATATAGAAACTTCATCCGGCGGGTGGGTTCTTCAACGTATCCCTTCGGCCAAGAAATAACAATGGTCAGCCCTTCTTCAGGAGCCAGAGGCCTGGTCGTGGTAAAGCTGATTTTCCCGGAAATGTCGGCTGAAGCGGTGAAATTTTTTTCTTTTGAACCAAACCGTCCCGTATAACCATCCAGGGTTATGACGCTGGTTAAAACACCGGCCGGTAATCTAACCACGGCCGAAGCCTCTTCAATAAGGAAGGACCAACCGTTACCGGTTACATTCCAGTAGAGCTCATCAAAATCCTCAAAGAACCCAATCTGCCGGTTAGTTTTATAGGTGATAGTGTAGGTGTATTCCCCGGGATTAAGGTAAACGTCCTCCTTACCGATATAAACGCGCTCTCCGTTAGACAGATGTTTTAAACGATAATTTTCCGGTTGACCGTCTTTCAAGACTTCTACGACGTTAAAATCAACCACATATTTATTACCCATTCTATCCCGGTATCTGGTGGGAAAATCGCGGTATATCCCGCGTTTAATCTCTCTGCCGGTACTATTAACCATAATGGTCTCGGTTACCGTCATAGAAGCATCAGGATGAACGATTATTTTACTATGAAAACTGAGTATTTTTTCCGGGCCAAAATCCTGAGCCGATAAAGACGGCACAAATAAAGGAAAAATCCAGAGACCGCTCAGGATTAAAATAAAAAGAAGTTTTTTTCTCATCATCTTTTTCTCTAAAGGTCCTCGTTAACTACCGAACTTAACGTCAGGAACCTCTCTTTCGGTAGCGTATTCTATTTCAAAAAAATCGGCTTTTTTAAAATTAAATAACTGCGCCACCAGATTACCGGGAAAAGATTCTACCGAGATATTGTAATTACGGACCGTGCCGTTATAATACCTTCTGGCTAATTGAATCTGGTCTTCTATTTCGGCTAGGTTCTTATGTAAATTAATAAAACCCTGATTAGCTTTAAGGTCCGGATAAGCCTCTGCCAGAGCAAAAATACTTTTTAAAGCTTTTGAAAGCCGATTTTCTCCCTCCCCTGACTCTTTAATTCCGGAGGTATCCGTGATTTTAGACCGAAGGCTGGTCACTTCCTCCAGAACCTTCCGTTCGTGCTGCATATAGCCTTTAACTGTTTCCACAATGTTGGGGATAAGATTATAGCGTCTCTTAAGCTGAACATCAATCCCGCTCCAGGCTTCTTGCATCAGGTTTCTTAAACGGATTAACCGGTTAAATATAATCACGGCGATTATAGCTACAGGAACGACGATAATTATTATTGTCATCACCATCCGTTACCTCCATTTTCCCTGATATTAACAGTATTTATCTTTATTGCATTTCATCAGTCATAAAACAGATATTCTCATCTTAAAAATTGAAACCTGTTTAAGTAAACAAACCGTATTTTGTTTCTATCTTTTTTTTATTCGGGAAATAATTCCTTAATCTCCTTGCCAGCTTTGATAATTTAAGCTTCAACCTGCGTCTGGCAATAATATTATCAATTTCACTCCGTTTCAAATTATACGGCCGGCATAAAATATCCAGAGACTTTTCAGGAATTCGATTGATAAAATTTCCCCTTTGCAACTCTTGGAGAGCCTCTCCCCTGGTAATACAGCCTTCACGTACCATAACGCTTAATTGTGAAATTGAAAGAGGATACCCGTATATCTGATAGTGTAAATAAGATACGGCTTCATGAATGGAACAATCAAAATGGTCAAATTTAGTTTGATTCTCCGAAGCCAACCAGCCCAGTTCTTTCTTGATTGTTTCCAAAATATGATTTAAATCGTATTTCTCGTACAGAAAATAACCTAAAAATTCCGGAATAAAATCCGATTGTTTAAATTTTCCCATATCAGGAAATAAAATTTCGGAAATTTTTTTTCTTGCGGTTTCGTCTTTTATCAATATCTCAAGTGAAAATTTGACGTTATTAAACATCCTGCCGATTATTGCTTTATTCCTCAGGTTATCAAAACTCAACAAACCATTCGCTACAGAAGGCAAAAGAGGGTCAGAAGAAGATTCTAAAAGGAAAGAAAACATCTGCCCCCGGGAATAGCCGTGAAAACAAAGAGGGATTTTTTTCTCAAAGGCCAATTTATTCATAAAGGCGAAGCCGATAGACGTACACGCCCCGCAGGGACAACCGAAACGCAGGATTGACTGGCGAAAATATTCTTTTAAAACATCAGAATCCATCTTTAAAAAAATATGTTCTATATTTAATTTTTTCAATATGGATTCGACGTTTTTCCTGGCATAGTCTGTCAGAAAACCATTGTCAAAAGTAAACGCTAAAACTTTTAATCCATATTTCTTTTTAAGCTGGTAAGCTACATAGGAGCTGTCCTTACCACCGCTTATTCCCACCAGACAATCATAATCATACTTTCCTCTTATAGAATTAAGGCGGGTTTCCAAAAGTTTTTCATTAATATTAAAATCAGTTAATTTCACCTTTAAATCATCATATGTGCCGCAGTAATTACATATACCGTCCCGGTTAAATTTCACATTAACAAACTTTGAATTTAAAAGGCACCGCTTACATATCATTTCCTTAATCCTTTATTTTTGCGTTTTTTCTTCAACCTTCCGGAAAATACCGCTATAACCGTCTTCGTTTAAGGCCTCAACAGTTAACGTATCCACTCTACCCTCAGCATTAACCTGAAACGAAACCAGCCAATCTTCATTATCCAGACCCGGCGGAACAGCGGCAAGGAAATTATCCCGATAATCGGGCTGCAGCTTCATTTTTAGTTTTTTCGGTCCGAGAGTCATAAATAAACCATCCCCTTCCTTAAAAACGTTTACCGTTTCATAAATATCATTGTAATAACTGCCGGTATAACTCTCAAAAGATAGAGGAGGCAGCGGAGATTTAACTTTTTCAGGCATTTCTTTTCCGGCATCAGCTTCTCTCTTTTTAGCCAGTTCTTCTTTGCTCCAATCCCGCCTAGGGTTTCCAAAATATAAATCGGCAAAATATCTGACTAAAACTTCCGGGACCTTTGACTCTTGAAGGTTAGTCAGCACGACCAGGCCCAAGCCAGCGTCAGGAATCATCGCCACAATACTGTGCATCCCGGAAGTTCCTCCGTTATGCCAGATAATCGGGTAAGGAAAATAATCATCATATATCCAGGCTTCGGCGTAATAAACCCGGTCGCCCATAAATTCACTTTCAACGATAGTTTTAGGGGTGTGGGTATAATTAATGTTTTTAGCATTGACCAGGCGTTTACCTTTGAATTCACCGTCGGTAATATGCAAAGTAAGCCACTTAGCCATATCAACGGCGTTGGAATTAATGCCTCCGGCCGGTGCGTAAGTATAAACCCAATCGGCAAAAGGCCAATCATCCGGCAGAGCAAAAACCTTTCCGTCCTTTTTCTGGTGCAGGGCGCTGACGTTTCCGGCCGTTTTCAAGCCTTTTAAAGTGGCTGTAGTTTCGGTCATACCGAGCGGTTTTAATATTCGGCTTTCGAGGTTTTCTTCCCAGCTTTTCCCGGTATATTTTTCAATCAAAGCCGCCGCTACCAAAAAGAAGTTATTCTGATAGGCGAATTGAGAACGAAAACTGCTGACCGGCCTCAGATAACGCAGAGATTTAATGATGTGATTCCGGTCAAAGCCGATAAAAGCCTGCAGGTCTCCCGAATATGGGGCTAACCCGCTATGCTGGGCCATTAAATCTTCCAGCATAAATTCTCTGGTAACCCAGGGGTCATAAAGCTGAAAAGAGTCAAGGTGGTCAATTATTTTATCTTTCCAGTCCAATTTTCCTTCGTCTACCAGCATCGCTATCATTACCGTGGTAAAAGCTTTACTGGTAGAACCGATTTGAAAAATAGTGTGCTCGTCTACCGGGTCAAACCCGCCGATTTTCCTTACGCCAAAACCTTTAACATAGATAACCTTATCACCCTGCACAACAGCGATAGACATACCGGGTATGTTCCAGTCTTTCATTGCTTCCCCGGCATACTCTTCAAAATTCTTCAATATCTGTTCAAGCTGGGTGCTATCGGGGCGGTTAATTTTATCTACAGCTAAAACGTTACCGTCAATACTCAAAACTAAAACGCAAATCAGGATTAGCGTCAGGAAATTATTTTTTCTCATTTCATCTCCTTTCAAAATTAGAGATTGATAGGTGCGGTCTAAAATATTTTATATTTAATAAAGGTCCATATCAAGAAATATTTTAACACGGCTGATATAAGTAAGGGCTGAGCAAAAAACCAATCGGGTCTTTAACTCTAAAATAAAAAAAACCCTTCGGTTTTATTGCCGAAGGGTTTAAAATGTTTTAATGACTCCGGATGATTCTAATTTTTATACTTAAACACCGCCAATCCAATTATCCCCATCCCCAAAAATAAAATTGAGGCCGGTTCGGGAATGACTCCTTCAGTATAATTAAGCCTGATCTCATCCAGAATCGCCGTCGCTGCGTCCGAACTGGAGAGAAACTCTGTTTTGTAATAAAAACTATCCCCTGACCACCCCAGAGAAGAAAGACTGATGCTGTTTTCACCCTGGGATAAACTCTCCCAGCCGTTTAATACCCCGGCGGTATTATACCAGTTAACGTTATCCGGTGAAAACTGGACCTGTACGCTTGAGTCGACAGGAAGCAAAGAAACATTGTAATCAAACGAGTCTACACTGGAAACGTCCAGGCCGGAAAGAAGATTAGCCGAAACAAAATTACCGGAGGAATAATACGCATTCCCGTAAATTCTAAAACAATGGTCTTTGGTTGACTCTTCTGACCAGCTGCTGCCGCTGTTTATAGTTCTGTACCACGAACCATTAACATAAGCGCCGGTTTCATAACCATACCAGCTTACACCGTAATGATATTCCGTACATCTACCGACAATAGAATAAACCGTGTCCGGAGATAAGATTACTTCACTCATAGGAATCGTTATGAAACTCACAGATTGTGATATCGCGGATCTGGCATAACTTCCGGACGATATAATAGTTCCGGAAGGCTGTCCGCCTGAGGTTGTCTGGATATAGAAATAAACTGTCCCTCCGGTACTGGAGGTTTCTCTTTTAAGCGGCAGCGTAATCGAATTTACTTTATGGGTTGTAGTCGTGGTAAAAGTCTGCGCCGCCCAATAACCGGCGTGCATATGTTCGTATTTATTGGTTCCTGACGTATAATTCTCATATGACGATGAAAAAGCGTCAAGGTAAACTTCTCCGGCGGTTATATCCAGGTAACTCTTCGAAGCAATCAGGCTTTCGTCGGCAAAAGTATCGATTATACTGCCCGTAGATGCCTCGGCTAACCCGGTAAAACTTAATACCAAAACAACCAACATTATCAATTTAGCTATATTTTTAATCACTCTTCTTGCCCCCTTATTAAATGGTTTTTATCTTCCTTTTTCTTGTTAATTGTCTCTTCACCTCCAATCCAACTATCCCGATTCCCAAAAATAAAAGTGAGGCGGGTTCGGGAACGCCCTCGCTATAATTCAACTTGATTTCATCCAGAATCGCCGTGGCTACAGCGGAACTGGAGAGAAACTGTGTTTTGTAATAAAAAATTTCTCCCGACCATCCCAGTGAAGATAAACTAATGGTATTCTCCCCGGCAGATAAACTTTCCCAGCCGTTTAATACCCCGGAGGAATTATACCAGTTAACGTTATCCGGTGAAAACTGGACCTGCAGGCTTGAGCCGTCAGGGAGCGAAGAAACCTTGTAATCAAACGAATCGATACTGGAAACGTCCAGGTCGTCAAGGAGATTCGCCGAGACAAAATTTCCGGAAGAGTAATAAGCATCTCCCCAAACTTCAAAGGTATGGTCTCTGGCTGAGTTTAGAGTCCAACTTCCCCCGCTGTTTGCAGAGCTAAACCAGGCTCCCCCCGGATAAGAACTGGTTTCGTAACCATACCATTGTACGTTTGATAAGGAAGTCGCCGACGGACAGCTAAGCACAATGGTATACACTGTACCCGGGGATATTACCAGTTCGCTCATAGGAATTGTTATTGAGGTTACAAACAACGGGATTGAACCTCTTAGATAACTTCCGGAAGATAACGCGGGGCCAACAGGAGAACCGCCTGAAGTCGCGTATATATAGGCGTACAAAGTGTACGCCGTAGAGGTGCCTTCTCTTCTTAACTGCAATTTAACTGAATTTATTTTGTGGTCTGTGGCCGTCGTGGTAAAAGTTTGCGCTCCCCAATGAGTTGAATACAAAGCTTCATATTTATTAGTTGCTGACGCATTAGTTTCGTATTTAGTCGAAACGGCATCAAGATAAACTTTCCCGGAAATTACGTCAAGATGCGTCCTGGAGGCAATCAGGCTCTCATCGGCAAAAGTATCGATAATGCTTCCGGTAGAGGCTTCAGCCAATCCGGTCAAACCTGCCACCAAACCAACCAGCATCATTAATTTAATTATTCTTTCAACCACTCTATTTTTATACATTTCTTCACCTCCGGTAGCATATCAATTTAAAATGCAAAATTAGCAATTAACTTTACGTTTAAAAATCAATAAACCGGGTAATCCCGTAGC
>CAZDKO010000018.1:0-35509 GCA_964506075.1 uncultured bacterium | reverse complement strand
CGAGAGCAAGTACCTGTGTTGCTAACTTAAAGCAGATTGAAGGGGCTAAAGAGCGTTGGGCGATGAGTACCGGTGCACCGCAAGGAAGTGCGCCGACTTCATCTGACCTGTGCCCGGATTATTTGAAGGTAGAACCGACTTGTCCTTCATCCGGTGTGTATGGCATCAATGCCGTTGCTTCAGTTCCTACCTGCAGTGTTGGCGGAACGGCTGGCGAATATAATGCTCATACGCTGCCTTACAGCACTTATTAGTCGTTAGTTAGTGATACAAAAAAAGAGAGGGTGGTTTATAAAAATCGCCCTCTTTTTTTTAACATAATAAAGGTAAATTCTTTATCCTTTTCTCTTGACACCTATTTTAAAGTTATGATACACTTATATAAATTATATAAGTTATTAATACCATTTATTATTTAGTTATATATACAACCATAATTAAAATAAGTGGTAGAATTATAAAATTAAATTTTAAGAAGGAGATATGTTTAAATTACCTTTTAAAAAAACGTTAGGTACAAATTCTTTTTCCGGCATAAATATAGGGACTCATAGCGTTAAGGTTGTTTCTTTTTCTAAATCTGAGGGAAAGCTTTTTTTAGATAAATTTACCATTGAAGATATTATCGGAGAGCCCGTTAAAGAAGGGGCGATGAAAAGTGCTCTCAGTGAAGCTTTAAAACGCGTTGTCGCTAAGACCGGGTTGGCCAATCATGAAGTTGTTACCGGTCTTTCAGGTCCTGCCGTCGTAGTTCGTTATTTAGACCTCCCGCAAATGTCAAAAAGTGATTTGGAAAGTGCGGTCAGGTTTGAAGCCAAACCTCATATCCCTTTTGATTTAAAAGATGTAATTCTGGATTTTCAGGTTCTTGACCAGGGGCAAGCCGGTGAGGGTAAAAAAATGAAAATTTTACTGGTTGCCGCCCAGCGAAATTTCGTTTATAAACATATTGAACTCTTAGAAAAGGAGAGTTTGAAACCGGTTATCATTGATATTGATTCCTTTGCTTTAGTGAATGCTTTTCTTCACGCTAATCCGGAAGCATCTGCTGAGGAAGAAGCTATAGGTCTGGTAAATTTAGGCGCCAGTCTTACCAACGTCAGTATTTTAAATAAAGGAGTGCTTCTTTTTACCAGGGATATTCCGATGGGGGGTAACAACCTTACGGAAAGTCTGGCTAAAAGGCTTAACGTGGAATTTAGACAGGCGGAAAAAATAAAAAGTGAGGTAGAAGGAGAATCTTCACCGCCTTTTGAAATTATGACGCCGGTTTTAGAAAATTTAGCCAATGAAATTCGTCGTTCCTTTGATTACTATGAAAGCCAGGTTTCAAGCGTAGAGAAATTATCTTTCAGAGTTTTTCTAAGCGGGGGGGTGGCTAAGCTTAAAGGGATTGACGGTTTTTTTAATAAAGTGTTGGATTTTCCCGTTAGTCTCTGGGACCCGTTTAATAATATTATAGTTGATAAAAAGCGGTTTAATGAAAGTAAATTAGAAGAAAACCTGCCCTATTTATGCATCGGAGCAGGTTTGGCTCTTCGCTCACAAGAGAACATATGATAAAAATAAATCTTCTCCCGGAAGAATTAAGGAAGAAACGCCAATTCAATAATTATATTTTGATGCTTCTCGGGACAGCCGTAGGATTATTTCTTATTGTGGTTATGCTGTCTTTATTTTTAGGTATTCAACTGAAGGTTCAGGCCAGAAGATATCATCGATTAGATGCAGAGTGGAAAATAATGGAGAAAGAAGAGAAGGAAGTTTTGGGGCTGGAAAAACTGAAGACGGAATTAGACGTTAAAAAAGAAGCTATTGAAAATTTATCCCAGAGCCGGCTGCTCTGGTCAGGCAAACTATACCAGCTGAGCAAAAATGTTCCGGCTTCTATCTGGTTAACCGAACTGAATATGACCTCCCGAAGAGAAAAAATTAAAGTCCCCGTCAGGGATAGTGGGAAAAAAGAAGAAGTCACGGTAACCTGGGTTATAAAGAATTTTCAAACCATGGTTATTAAAGGAATAGTTATTTCTCTGACCGGTGAGGAAATGATTGACTCGGTTGGTAATTTTATGACCAAGCTTGAGAGCGATGAGGAATTTTTTAAGGATTTTTCTGATGTGGAATTAATTTTTACCCAGAGGAAGAATATTCTCAATAGAGAGGTTATGGCTTTTGAATTAGCCTGTCAGTTTAAATAAAAAAGGAACAGTTTGAAAATATGTTAAAAATAAAACTTCCTGATTTAGAAAAATCGCAACTTCATGAACTTGGAGTCATTATTGCGTTCATGGTAGTTATTGTTTTCGGCAGTTTTTTCCTGATATTCAAACCGCAGATAAGAAGTATTCGTAATTACCGGGCTAAATCCGAAGTTTTAGAAAAGGATATTTTAGCCGCGAGAGAGAAAATTGTCCGTAAACCTCAATTACTCAGCCAGATCCAGGATATAAAGGATACCCTGGTTCAATATGAAAAAAAATTGCCGAGGGAAAAAGATGTTCCCGTCCTTTTAAAGGAGTTGACAGAAATTATAGAATCCGGAGAGATTGAATTCATTTCAATTTATCCTCAGCCTACCGGGCCAATTGAAGAATTAGCCGGTGTCAGCTCCCAGGGAGAGTATATCCGTTTGCCGATTCAGATTAAGATGAAGTGCGGATTTCATGATTTAGAGAAATTCTTATACCTTTTAGAAAGAACTAAAAGGTTCATTAAAGTAGCTGATATTTCTATTAAAGGCGGTCCGGGCGAAGGAAACGGCCACGAGATAGATTTAACTATTGAAGTTTATATGTATCAGGAATTCATTTAAAAATAAATAAAATGGTTAATAATTTAAAATCCAGAATAATTTATTGCCTCATTTTTTTATTTGCCGCAGGATTTAGTCCTTCGGCTCAAGGAGAAGAGGTAAAGGCTGACGGCAGTCCAGATTTTAAATTTTCAGACTACGTCAAACAAATAGAAGTATATAAAGATCCTTTTATCCCTCTTCTCGGTGGGAAGGTATATGACGATGACGCGATAAAAGATAAGATAAAACTTGAAGGAATCCTGTGGCACGCTAAAAACCCTTTAGTGGTATTAAACGGAGAGATTTTAAAAGTAGGGGATGAGATTGAAGGGGCAACTATTATAACAATAGAAAAAGAAAAGGTAGTTTTAAGTTATAACGATAAAACTTTCTCCCTGGTATTTTGGGAATCAGGAGGGCCGAATCAGTGAAGATAAATAAAAAATTGTATTGGTGGACAGCACCGGGAGTATTATTGATTTTATGTTTGATTTCTACTTATTCTTTTTCTCAGACCGAGGGAAAAATAGAACAGACAGGCGAAGTTTCTATTAATCCGGAGGGACAATCTGAATCTGTGACCGGGGATGTTATTGCAGAGGAAAAACTTGTAGCTGAAGAAGAGGTGTTTCCGGAAGCTCCGGCTGAAGTGCCTTTAGAAGTTAGTACCGAAGATTTAGAGTTTGACGTTCCTGAAGATTTAGAGTTTATAGAAATGGAAGAAGTATCTCAAGAAAGCCAGGAAGCCGCTCAATCCGGCATTGTAAATTTGACTTTTAAAGAAGCTAACGTGACCGATGTTTTAGCGGCTCTCGCTCAACAGACGGGAATGAATATTATCTGGGGAAATGAAGTTACGGGGGTAATAACTTTAAGATTGGAAGATGTTCCCTGGGAACAGGCTTTAGATATGGTTCTTAAAGCTAATAAGCTCTCTTACGAAAGAGAAGGGAACGTTATCCGGGTAACGACGATCGCCCGTTTAAACGAAGAGAAAGAGGCTTTACTGAAATTGGCCGCCGCCGAAAAAGAAAAGGAACCTCTGGTAACAGAAGTAATGGTTCTTAGCTTCAGCGATGCGATGGAAGTCAAAAATTCGTTAGCCAAAGTGCTTTCAACCAGGGGCAACATAGTCGTGGATGAAAGAACGAATTCTTTAGTAATCACCGAAATTCCTTCTAATTTCCCGGAATTAAAGAAAATAGCGGAGAAGATTGATACCCGTACCCCCCAGGTGATGATTGAAGCGCGAATCGTGGAGACTTCGGCGACTTTAGTGCGGCAGTTAGGAATTCACTGGGCAATTGACGGAACCAAGCTGGTCCCGACCCATTATAAAGGGTCGGCCCTGGATGACATTGTTAATAAATTAATAGATCCGACTACCGGGAAAACGGTTGACGGAATGACGCCGGCGGAGAAAAAAGCGGAAATTGACCATAAAGGGGGAGAATTTACCAGTCATTTTTTAAAAGAGTCTGATTTGTATGATGACGATGGTAACCTTAAACAGTATGCCGGGGTTTTTAAACTGGGGGTTCTCGATGCATATGGTTTTGAGATTGCCTGGCAGGCTTTAGACGCTTTAGCCGATACCAAGATACTATCTAATCCACGGGTGGCGACTTTACATAACCGGGAAGCTTATATTCTGGTGGGTGAAAAAGTTCCTATTCAGAAATCAGAAGTAACCGATACCGGCACGGATTATACGATTGAATTTGAAGACGTAGGTACGACCTTAAAGGTTACAGCGAAAATAAATCAGGATGATATGGTCAATTTGAAGATTACCCCGGAAGTGAGTGAAATTGGAGAGTGGAGACAGCTTACTGCCGGAGAATATCCGATTATTAAAACCAAAAAAGCTGAAGTGGAGGTATTGGTAAAAAGCGGTGATACCGTAGTTATCGGTGGGTTAATTTACGAAAAAGAAATTGATTCCAATTATAAAATTCCTTTACTCGGGGATATCCCGGTTCTGGGCTGGGTGTTTAAAAGAAAGACGATTGATAAGGAACAAAAGGAAATTCTTGTTTTCGTTACTCCTACGGTTTTTGGCAAGGATGAAAAGGAAGAAATGGCCAAACAATTAATGGATTTTGAAGGGAATAATACCGTAGAATTAATCGAAAAAACAGCGGCCAAAGCGGATGAAGAAATAAAGGTTTTTGAAGAGATAGAACAGGAACTTAAAGAAATGGAAAAAGAAGAAGAATTCGGAAAAGGGGAGGGAAAACCTTCTCCGGCAATAAAAGGTCCGGAAGAAGAACTCACAATAGAACTACCCGGTGAGCAGCAGCCGCCTGTTGTTGAAAAGAAAGAACCGGAAGAACAGCTGGAAATAGCTGCGCCAAAGTTTTAAACATCCAACCAAAGGGATATTGTTAAAGAGGATAAACATATAAGTCAAATAAGTTGATAGATAATTTAGCCCACCCGCGATTAATCAAGGATTTAAGTAATCTAGAGTTTTGCAGTGATGAATCCTTTGGAATTTATAGTGACAGGGGAAAAGACGGGTGGGGTTTTTTTTAATGATTTTAATTAAAGTTTTATTCAGGGAGACTTTTTATGGGAAAAATAATCATAGTAAATAGCGAAGATAACGAAATATTAGTGGCTGTTCTTGAAAATAATGTTCTGGAGGAAGTTCATCTGGAGAGAGAAAAAGATAAAGGTGTAGTCGGAAATATTTATAAAGGGCGGGTGGAAAACATTCATCCCGGTATCGAAGCCGCGTTTATTGATATTGGTTTAAGCCGGAGCGGTTTTCTCCACCGGTCTGATTTATTAACCGGCGTGGATGAAGAAATGTCCTTAAGGATTCTCCAGGGAGAAAACGTCGGCACGATTAACAAAAGGAGAAAAAAAGGCGTGGCCGCTTTTGTTGATGAGATAAAAGCAAATGATGAAATCCTGGTTCAGGCAATAAAGGAGTCATTCCAGCATAAAGGGGTGAGGCTTTCCACTTATATTTCTATCCCGGGCCGTTTTTTGGTTCTTATGCCGGGTTTAACCGGGGTGGGCGTATCCAGAAAGATTAAAAATTACGAAGAGAGAAAAAGACTTAAAGAAATGATTGAAGAAATTGCACCTAAAAATTTTGGTTTTATTGTCAGAACTGAAGGAGAAGGTAAAAAATTAAGGGATTTCAAAGGAGACATAAAATATCTTTTGCATGTTTGGAAAAAAATCCAGAGGGGCTATAAAAGAGCTCACCCGCCTTATCTTTTACATCAGGAATTAGATTTAGCCTCTAAGGTGGTGAGGGATTTATTAGTTGATGACGTGGAAAAATTAGTAGTTAATTCTAACGTTGAATACCGTCATCTTAAAAAAGTTATTAATCTTATGGCGCCGCACCTCAGGTCTAGACTTGAACTCTACCGGGGTAAAAAACCTTTGCTTTCAACGTTTAATTTAGACAGAGAGATAGAAAAGATATTTGATACAAAGGTCTGGCTTAAATCCGGAGGATATATTACCATTGAACAGACAGAAGGGCTTATGGCTATTGATGTTAACAGCGGACGTTTTAAAGGAAAGAAAAATCTGGAAGAAACAGCCCTGAAGATTAACTCAGAAGCGGCTAAAGAGATTACCCGCCAGCTCCGTCTTCGTGATGTCGGCGGGATTATTGTAATTGATTTTATTGATATGAACTCACATCAGAATCGCCAGAAAATTTCTCAGATTTTGAAAGAGGCGTTTAAAAAAGACAAGGCTAAGACCAAGGTTTTAGATATCAGTCAGTTTGGAATTGTTGAGATGACCAGGCAGAGGGTCCGGGAAAGTCTGGGTGAATTCGTAGAGGATCCGTGTCCTTATTGCCGGGGCAAAGGGAGAGTTAAAAGCGTAGTCAGTACAGCCCTTCTGGCTTTAAGAAAATTAAAAGAATACGCCCTTATAACCAGGGAAAAGGAAATTCATTTGAATTTACACCCGCAGGTAGCCCAATATCTTAATGCCGAAAAACAGGATGAAATCCGGATAATATCCCGCCGTTTCAGGAAAAGAATATTTATTAAGGGCAATGAAAAACTTCATCGGGAAAATATAGATTTTGTTCCGGTGGCTTAATTTTTTAAAATGCACTCTACGCATTATGTCTGATGGTAAGGTTACAAAGATTTACGATAAGATTATTTTTTGGGGGTTATTTTTTATTATAACCCTTCTGCCGTTTTTATTCACCACGAAAACTTTTGACCTGGTTATAATTAAAGCCGTCTTTTTTAAGCTTGGAATAACTTTTATCAGTCTGGTCTGGCTTTTAAAGCTGGCTGACTCAGAAACTATAAAAATTCCCAGGAATCCCGTCTTAATTCCCTTTGTTTTATTTATATTTTTTGTGTTAATATCTACTCTCTTCTCCCGCTATAAATATACCGGGATTCAGATTTTATCTGCCTACTCGGGTTATCTTTTATTATTTCTCATCGTTATTACCACTTTAAGAGAACGTTCCAAATTAAGTCTTATCTGCCGGACCACTCTTATAGCGGCCGTAGTTATATGTGTTTTCAGTCTCTATAAAAGTGTCAGTTATTTAAAACTCAGTTTCTGGAAATTCCCTGTTTATTTTCAGTTTTTTGGTAACCCCAATTTTTTTGCCAGTTATCTGCTCCTGATGATATCTTTAAGTTTTTCTTTCTTTAGTTATTCCCATTTTAAATATGAAAAGATGTTTCTTCTCTTTTCTTCCATTCTACTCAGTTTCACGTTACTTTTAAGTTATTGTCAGGGTGCCTGGGTGGTCTTATATTTTTATTTTGTAATTTTTTACGTGGCTATTCTGGTGAATTACTGGTATAAAATGGAATTGTTAAAAGGATTTATTTTTGCTTTGTTCCCTTTTCTCATTACGGGCGTTTTATATTTATTAATAATTGTTTATCAGGAAAGCGTGGAAAAATATTTATTCCCGGGAACGGTTTCATTTGCCGTCCGTCAACACATATGGAAAAGTACCCTGGAAATGATTAAGGTTTTTCCTTTCAGGGGATGGGGAGCGGGAACTTTTGACATTTATTTCCCTTTACACCGAACCGCCGAGTCTTTACGGCTGATTGCCTCTCCCATTATATTTCACGCTCATAACGAATTTTTAGAAATAGGGCAGGAAATGGGTCTTTTAGGGTTGGGGGTATTTCTCTGGCTGGTCATTGCTTTTTTAGCGTTGGGTTTAAAACTCTGGATAAAGGCCCCTTTTCATTGGAAAAAATACCCGTTAGCTTTCTTTTTGGGCGGGGTGGGTATTTTAATGGATAATTTGGTTTCGCCTTCCTTGCGTCAGCCCGGGATTGCTGTTTTTTTCTGGTTCATAGTGGCTTTGACCGTCTCCGTTAAATATATGATTTTAGAAGAAGAGGGAAAAACCGACGGCCTTTTCATTATTTTTAGAAATAGAATGTTCAGGATTTTAAAACCGCTTAGAAAAGGACTGCTTTATAGTTTAGCGATAATAATTTTCTTTTTTACGTCACAGCAGATAATAAAACCGTATCTGGCGGAATTGTTTTTAAAAGAAGGCGTTGTATGTCTGGATGAGGAAAATCTTCCCCAGGCTATCGTAAAATTTGACTGGTCCAGAAAAATTAATCCCTATTATCCCTCCGCGTATTATAAGCTTGCTTATGCCTATAGAATGATTGGTGAGTATCAGGATGCTTTGTCGGTATATCAGGACTTACAAAAGATTGCCCCGGATTATGCCCGTATCCATTATAATTTAGGTTGTCTTTATCAGGATTTGGGTCGATATAAAGAAGCTATTGGTGAGTTTAAAACCTCCTTAAAGAGAGAAAATGAATTTATCCCCCATTTTAGATTAATGGAGGTTTACCGTCAATTAGGGGAGAAAGAGCTGGAATCAGAGGAACTGGGGGAAATCCAGACTTTAAGAAGGAGAGGATATAATTAGTTATTGGAGGGTCCCCCTTTGGGGGACACTTTGATTGCCCTCATATTTAGTTTTGCGCAAGCAAAACTATGGGGACACTATAAAGAAGATGATGTTTAACCCATATTTCAGAACCGCCCGCAAGATATTTCTGCCGCTTTTATTTGGTAAAGCAGGATTTGATTTATTGGTAAAAGCCAAGTACGATGGTTTTTACAAAATGAATAAGCTCAAGTCAGCTATTCAGCCGCATGGTTTACCCATCCCGAAATTTGAAGAAGAATTTGAATTTATTAAGGATAGAAAATATAAAGAAGTACTTGAAATTGGGTGCTCGGAAGGGGTGTTTACAAAATATCTTAGCCGGGTAGCTGAAAATATTACGGCTGTGGATATATCAAAGGAGGCCATTACCAGGGCAAAAGGGACTCTAACTTGCGAACATATAAAATTTATACCGGGAAATTTCAGGACCATAAATTTTAAAAAGAAATTTGATCTTATCGTCGGGAATGAGGTGCTTTATTATATATATGATAACGTGAGATTGTATAACCTGATGAATCTTCTTTACCGGAAGAAACTGATTAAAAAAGAACCCCGGCGAATTTATAAATTGTTAGCCGGACGGATATATAACCTTCTGGAATCAGGAGGGTTGTTTTTGTTATCCACTGTTTTCTATGAATGGACAAACAGGTGCGGAGACGATTTTAACGTCAATAACATGATAGCCGCCCTTAAAAACACCGGATTGGTAGAACAAAAACAGGTAAGCCGGACCGCCAGATTAAAAAATGTGCTTATATATGAACACTGGGAAGATAAACGGTTACTGCAAAAACAGGAATTCAAAGAATCCGAATTTGACTGGAATTATACAATCATTCTTTTTAAAAAACAGTGAAAAACTTCCCCTGAAAGAGAGAATAAAAAAACAAAAAATTAGTTGACAGCCGGCAGATTTAATGGTATAAATATTAAAACTAAAAACCTTTTAAGTTAGTTCGGTGAAACTAACAAAGGGGTAATAATGAAGAATAACTTAGTTATTAGAAATGTTTGCCTACCTGAAAGCGCGGGTAGGCGTTTTTTTTAAAAAGTAGACAGCATTAACCTGTTCCAAACCCGCATTGGAACAGGTTAATACGATACACGGTTCACGGTATACGACCGACGAAATTAAATATGGGAGAGAAAATGACCAATAAAGAAAAAGCCAGGATAATGGATTCTAATGCTTTAAACCGGACGCTCACCAGAATTACTCATGAAATTTTGGAAAAAAACAGAGGCAGTGAAAATCTGGTGATTGTCGGCATTATGACTCGCGGGGCCTGCCTGGCCGAACGGATAGTTAAGAAAATTTCCGAGATAGATAAGCGAAAGGTCCCTTTAGGAATTCTGGATATAAATCTTTACCGGGATGATTTAACCACCATTGCTTCCCAGCCGGTAGTGCATAAAACGGAAATTCCCGTGGATATAAACGGTAAAAAGCTGGTTTTAGTGGATGACGTGCTTTATACCGGCCGGACCATTCGTTCTGCTTTAAACGCCCTGGTTGATTTTGGCCGGCCTTCCCAGATTCAACTGGCTATATTGATTGACCGGGGACACCGTGAGTTGCCGATTCGGGCCGATTTTGTCGGTAAGAATATCCCGACTTCTCTGGACGAAATTATTGAGGTGCAGGTTAAAGAGATTGATGGAGAGGACGGGGTAATCCTCGTTGAAAAGAAGGAATAAAGATATGAACTGGCAGCGAAAACATCTTTTAGGGATTGAAGAATTAAGCGCCGAAGAAATAAATTTCATTTTAGATACAGCGGGCTCGTTTAAAGAAATTTCGACCCGTCCGATAAAAAAAGTTCCGGCCCTAAGGGGGAAAACGGTCGCCAATTTATTTTTTGAACCCAGTACCCGGACCAGGGTTTCCTTTGAACTGGCGGCTAAGCGCCTTAGCGCTGACCTGGTCAATTTTTCTCCTTCTTCCAGCTCCCTGGTTAAAGGAGAAACCCTGATTGATACGGTTCGTAACATTGAGGCATATAAAGTAGATATAATGGTAGTCAGACATTCTGTTTCCGGATTTTCCCAGCTTTTATCGCGCCTCACCAACGTTTCCATTATAAACGCCGGGGATGGCGCTCATGAACATCCCACCCAGGCCTTGCTTGATTTTTATACCATCAGAGAGAAAAAAGGAAAAATTTCAGGTTTAAAAGTGGCTATTGTCGGTGATATTGCTCATAGCCGGGTCGCCCGTTCTAATATCTGGGGACTAAAGAAATTAGGGGCTGACGTGGTCCTTTGTGCGCCGGCGACTTTATTACCGCGTGAAATTGAAAAATTTCCGGTTGAAATAAATTATAACTTTGACGAAGTATTAAAAGAAGTTGACGTTGTTTATTTATTGAGAATTCAGAAGGAGAGGGAAAAGAGGAGTCTTTTCCCGTCTTTACGCGAATACGCGCATCTTTTCGGCCTTAATAAACATAGACTTAAATATCTTAAAAAGGATTGTTTAATTATGCATCCCGGACCGGTTAATCGGGGGGTGGAATTAGACCCTGAAGTGGCCGATGGTCCCTATTCGGTGATATTGGAACAGGTCACCAATGGTTTAGCGGTTCGGATGGCCGTTCTTTATCTTCTCTCGGGAATACATGATAAAAAAGAAAGTTAACTGGCTAAAGAGTACAGATTACAGAGAACGGAGAACTAATTACTAAAAACTGATAACTGATTAAAAATCTACACTTTTTTATTGTCTGTTATCTGTTCTCCGGTTTCTGTTATCTTAATGAAGCGTTTCGAACTTTAATCTTAGTCACTCAAAAACAGGGCTTTTACGAGCGACGAGATACTAGATACGAGAAGAGGAATCCCATGAATCTCTTGATAAAATCAGGCCGGGTAATTAATCCGGCAACTCAGTTAGATAAAGTTTCCGATATTTTAATTGAAAAAGGTAAAATTGTTAAAATCGGAGAGATTGCCAAAGTCCCGCCTGATTTTAAATTGATTCCGGCGGAAAATAAAGTGGTTTTCCCGGGATTAATTGATTTACATACGCATCTGAGGGAGCCCGGCCGTGAGGATGCCGAAACGATAGAAACCGGAACCAGGGCCGCCGCCCGCGGCGGTTATACCGGTGTTCTCTGTATGCCGAATACCGAACCGCCTGTTGATAGCCGTTCGGTGGTAGAGTTTATCCAGAATCAGGCTAAAAGAAAAGGACTGGTTAATGTTTACGTCTGCGGGACCATTACCAAACACCGTCTGGGAGAAACCATCAGCGAGATTGGCGATTTAAAAGAGGCCGGGGTCGTGGCTTTATCCGACGACGGTTCACCGGTAGTTAATTCAGAAGTAATGCGCTGTGCGCTGGAATACAGCAAGATGTTTAACCTGATTATCATCAGCCATAGTGAGGATATGTATCTTTCCGATGAAGGAGTAATGCACGAAGGCTTTATTTCTACGCGGCTGGGATTTCAGGGTATCCCGGCTATCGCTGAAGAAATTGCCGTCAGCCGGGATATAATGCTGGCTGAATACACGGGCGGAAAACTTCATTTAGCCCATATAAGCACTAAAGGAAGCGTGGAGTTGATTCGCCAGGCCAAAAAGAGAGGAATTAAAATAACGGCTGAAACCTGTCCTCATTATTTTAGTTTAACCGATGAAGCCGTAGAAAGTTTTAGGACTTCAACCAAAGTTAAGCCACCTTTAAGGAGCGAAAAAGATAGAGAGGCGATTATCAAGGGACTTAAAGACGGAACCATTGACGCCATTGCCACCGACCATGCTCCGCACACCCAGGCAGAAAAAGAACTGGATTATAACTCAGCGCCTTTTGGTATCTCGGGGTTAGAAACCTCTTTATCTTTAGCGGTGACCAAATTAATAAAAGAGGAAAAATTTGATTTTATAACCCTGGCGGCTAAAATGAGTCTTAATCCGGCTCATATTTTAGGCCTGGAAAAGGGAAAGATTGAAGTCGGGGCGGAAGCGGATTTGACGATTTTTGACCCGGAGAAAGAATATAAAGTGGAAGTGGAAAAATTTGCCTCCCAGGGTAAAAACTCTCCCTTTGAGGGCTTGAAGCTTCAGGGAACAGTGGAAGTTACTATTGTCGGCGGTAAAATAGTTTATAATAACCTCTAAGGCGGCAGCCGGAAAGCCGGATAACCGGCTCAACTAAAAATGAAAGCAGCGATAATATATTATTCTTTTTCAGGTAACACTAAAAGAATTGCCGGAACTCTAAAAGAAAAATTAGGCTTACGCTTTGAAGTTGAGGTTATTTCTTTAGAGGTTGTAAACGAAGAAAAACGTTTTTTATTCCAGTGCCGAGAGGCTTTCTTTAGAAAAAGAGTCCCTTTAAAAAATAATCTTTTTGATGCTTCTGCCTATCAGCTTATTTGTCTCGGCAGTCCGGTCTGGGCCATGCAGCCGGCGCCGGCTATCCGCTCATTCCTGGAGAAATCAAAGGGATTTTTCGGGAAGGATATCGTCCTGTTTTTTACTTACGGCAGTGGCTTGGGAGTGGATAACTGTTTAAAAGAAACGGTAAAACTGATGGAAGAGAGGAATTGCCGGGTTTTAAAGAGCTTTACTTATCCGCAGGCAAAAATCAAAGATAACGCGGAAATACAAAAACAAATTGAAGAATTAATTAAAAATTTAAAGCTATGAATTCTTATCCCGATAATGTATTTCAAATTGAATCCAGAATCATATCCCATAAGGGGGTGTCTCCCGGTTGCTTTTTGCTGGTGTTAGAGGCCGAAGCGATTGCCCGTCACGGTTTACCCGGACAATTTGTGCATCTTAAGATTAATGATTCCGGCTTACCTCTTCTTCGCCGGCCTTTTAGTCTTCACGGGATTAATTCTTCTTCAATTGAAATTTTATATCAGATAAAAGGGGAAGGGACTTTGATTTTAAGTAAAAAGAAGGAAGGAGAAACGGTTGATATAATCGGCCCGTTAGGAAACGGATTTGATTTAAATAATATCCCTGAGGATAAAAAGATTATTTTAATCGGTGGCGGGATAGGGGCGGCGCCGCTTTTAGCTTTAGCCGTTAAACTGGTAGAAAAATATGCTCCCGGACAAATGATTTTTTTTCTGGGGGCCCGTTCCAGAGAACTGGTGATGGCTGAGGCTAAAATTTGTAACTTAGGCATACCCTGCCGTGTTTCCACCGACGACGGAAGTTACGGGGAAAAAGGGTTTATTACCCGTATCTTTGAAGAGGCGATAAAAAATCAAAATGAAAAACCGGGAATGGCCTTTGCCTGTGGTCCGGAAGAAATGTTAAAAGTAATGGCTGGTTTGAGTTTGCGGTTTAAATTTCCCTGCCAGATTTCCCTGGAGGAAAATATGGCCTGCGGGCTCGGTGCCTGTTTAGGCTGTCCGGTGCCGATAAAGGATTCTCTGGATAAAGACGGGTTTCAATATAAGTCGGTTTGTAAAGATGGGCCGGTTTTTTTAGCTTCGGAAGTGATATTCAAATGATAGAAGATAAAACGATTGAACTCAAGGTTAATTTCGCCGGGATTAAACTTAAAAATCCGGTTTTAGTGGCTTCGGGAACTTTCGGCTGTGGAGAAGAGTATTCCAAGTTAATTGATTTAAATCAGCTGGGCGGTATTATTACCAAATCTATTACGGAGAAGCCTTGTAAAGGTAATCCCGCGCCCCGTTTAGCGGAAACGCCGGCCGGGATGCTTAACGCGATTGGTCTGGAAAATAAAGGTGTTGACGATTTTATTAAAGAGAAAATTCCTTTTTTGAAAAAATTTATGACCGCCCTTATCGTCAATATTGCCGGCTTTAACGAAGATGAATATGTGCGTCTATCGGAGCGTTTGGATACGGTTGACGGGGTAGACGGTATTGAAGTAAATCTTTCCTGCCCGAACGTCAAAAAAGGCGGGATTCATTTTGGCAGTGACCCGGTAATTTTTGCCCGTCTGGTAAAAAGGATCCGGTCAACTACCAAACGACCGCTTATTATTAAACTGTCTCCTAACGTTGGCGATGTCGTCCTGTTTGCCGAAATTGCCCGGGATAACGGCGCTAACGGAGTATCCCTGATAAACACTCTTTTAGGCTTATCAATAGACGTTCATTCCCGCCGGCCTAAGTTAGCCAATGTAACCGGCGGGCTTTCCGGTCCGGCTATCCGCCCGGTTGCTCTTAGGATGGTCTGGGAGGTTTTCCAGCACGTTAAAATGCCTATTCTGGGAGGAGGCGGAATTTTGAAGACTGAAGATGCTCTGGAATTTTTTATTACCGGGGCTAACGCCGTTACCGTCGGGACGGCCAATTTTGTTAATCCCGGAGCGTCTCTTGAAATTATAGACGGGCTTAGAGAATATCTGGAAATAAATAAATTTAAAAGCATTAATGATATTGTTGGAAGTTTGGAAATAACGCAGAATTAAGTAGTAAGGATTAAGAAGTAAGTGGTAAGTAGTAAGGATAAGAAATAAGTAAAAAGGATTGCTTAATTCTTAGAGTTTTCGCAGGAAACGTCTTAATTCTGAATCCCGAGAAATACTTAATCCTTAGAGCGAACGCAGTGAGCGTCTTAATCCTTATTACTTAATTATGAAAGGAAAATAATGAAGCTTTCTCCTAAAGATAGATTAATTATCGCTCTGGATACCGAGGATATCTCTGCGGCGAAGAAGTTGGTCAACACGCTCGGAGATTTAGTCTCTATCTATAAAGTAGGCATTGAGCTTTTTACGGCCGTCGGTCCGGAAATTCTGGACTGGTTAGCCGATAAAAATAAAAAAGTTTTTCTGGATTTAAAATTTCACGATATCCCGCGGAGCGTCTCTCAGGCTGTTGTGCTCTCTTTAAGAAAAAAAATGTTTATGGTCAACCTTCATCTTTTAGGCGGGGAAGCGATGGTTAAAGAGACGGTCAGTCAGGTTAAAAAAATTTCAAAAGAAAGGGGAATAACTCCCCCTTTTATTATCGGCGTTACCGTTTTAACCAGTATGGAGGATAAAGACTTAAAAATCCTGGGGGTAAATAAGGATTTAAAGACCCTGGTTCTTGATTTGGCGACGATGGGGAAGACAGCCGGTTTAGACGGGGTGGTGGCTTCGGCCTGGGAGGCGGGAGCCATAAAAGAAAAATTAGGGCCGGATTTCCTGGTGGTTACCCCGGGAATTCGTCCGCAAGATACTTCTTCGGGTGACCAGAGAAGGGTTATGACCCCGCAAAAAGCAATCAAAGCGGGCGCTGATTTTCTGGTGGTGGGTAGACCCGTAAGAGAGGCTTCTGATCCCGGCGAGGTAGTGAAAAATATATTATCGGAAATAGAGAGGGTGTAAATAATGACGGATAAAGAGATTTGGAAAATATTGGAAGATACTCAAACCGTGCTCAGGGGACATTTTTTACTTTCTTCCGGTCGGCACAGTGATACCTATTTTGAAAAATTTAAGATTCTGCAGTATCCGCACCTTACCGGTAAATTATGCCAGGCTTTAAACGAGAAATTTAAAGATGAACCGGTAGAACTGGTTTTGGGACTGGCGACCGGAGGCATAATTTTAGGCTATGAGTTGGCCAGAATACGCGGAACCAGAGCTATTTTTACCGAAAGATTTGAGGGCCAGATGGCCTTGCGGCGGGGTTTTCAGATTAAGGCCGGTGAAAAGGTGCTCGTTGCTGAAGACGTCATCACTACCGGTGGCTCGGTTAAAGAAACAGTGGCCATTGCCGAAGAGCTGGGAGCCGATATAATCGGCATTGCCGCTTTAGTGGATAGAAGCGGCGGCAAGTTAAATTTGGGCTACCCGCTTAAAGCTTTAATCTCTCTGGAGGTTCAAAGTTTTGAGGCTTCTTCCTGTCCCCTCTGTCAAAAGGGAGTACCACTCCTTAAACCCGGCAGTAAAGGTTCGAAATAATAAGTTATCCTGCTAACCTGTTCCAAACCCGCATTGGAACAGGTTTGTTCAACCTAAAGCTTTTATGTTTTCAATTAACCAATTAACTAATTAACCATTTAACCTGTTTAAGTAACAAAACTTGACAAATCCGTGGAATTGGAGTAAACTAATCATTCTTTAATTATTATATAAAGGGGACTGATTAATATGCTTAAAAGTATGACCGGTTACGGAGAAGGAAGCCTTAATTCCGATTTCGGGATGATTCGTATTGAGTTAAAATCAATAAATCATCGCTTCCTGGACAACAAGATTAACCTTCCCCGGGCGTTATCTTTTGTAGAACCGGAGTTAAAGGAAGAAATCCGAAAGAAAATAAAAAGAGGGGTGGTCTTTTTAAACTTATACTGGGATAAATCAGGCTCAGAATTGGGGGAGCTTAAACTCAACAATGATTTAGTGGAATCTTTAAAGAAAAATCTGGGTAAGCTTCAAAAACATTTAGAGGATTCATCCGGCAGTAATTTAGATTTAATCGCCAATTTCCCCGGAGTATTTTATTTTGCCGTCTCGCCCAGGCAGCTGGAAAAAATGAAATTGGTTATCTGTAAAGTTTTAAAGCAGGCCCTGGACCACCTGGTTAAATCCCGGACGCTGGAAGGGCAGCGGATAGAGAAAGATATAAAACATCGTTTGGGTATTATAGATAAAGAACTGATTAAAATTGAAACTTATCTGCCCCGGTACCGCGAGAAAATAAAAAGACAGTTTGAAAAAAAACTGCAGCAAATTTGTAATGAAGAGCCGATAGACCGGGAACGTTTAAATAAAGAGGTGTATTTTAATCTTATTCGTTCCGATTTTACCGAAGAAATGGTCCGCATAAACAGTCATCTTAAGACCCTGGAGAAACTGATATCCAGAGAAACAAGCGGCAAGAATATTGAATTTCTTTTACAGGAAATTAACCGGGAAATTAATACTTTAAACGATAAAGCCAGTGATATTGATATCTCCAACAGCGCTATCGTCGTTAAAGTAGAGTTGGAGAAGCTCAGAGAACAGGCTTTAAATTTGGAATGATACACGGATATTCCGGACTGATAATAATCATTTCCGCTCCTTCCGGAGCAGGGAAGACCACCCTTTGCCGGAAATTACTGGAAAGGCATCCGGAACTTTTATGCTCGGTTTCTTATACGACTCGTTATCGCCGGCCGGAAGAGAAAGACGGGGAAGATTACGTCTTTATTGACCGGGATGATTTTTTAAAAAAAACAGGGCAGGATTTTTTTGCCGAATGGGCGGAAGTCCACGGTTTTTTGTACGGAACTCCCAGAGCCAGGTTAGAAGAAAACGTCAAAAAAGGCCGGGATGTAATATTGACCATTGATGTTCAGGGAGCGGCTCAGATTAAAAAAAATTATCCCGGAGCCGTTTCCATTTTTATTCTTTCACCCACCTTTGAAGATTTAAAAAGCCGGTTGGAAAAAAGGAAAACCGAAAAAAAAGCCGATATTGAAAAGAGGCTTGGACAGGCCAGAAAAGAAATTGAATTTTCAGATAAATTTGATTACACGGTGGTTAACCACACGATAGAAGAATCTTTAAAGCGACTGGAAGAAATCTTAGCGATAGAAAAATCAAAGACCAAAAAATGAGGTGAAAAAATGTATGTATCTATGGAGGAGTTACGAAATAAAGTTGAGGGTAGTTTTAGATTAACGATTTTAGCGGCGCGGAGAGCCCAGCAATTGAATGACGGAGCGCCGAAGCTGGTAGAGAGTAAAGCGTCCAAAGTATCAACGGTGGCCCTGGAAGAAATCGCCCAGAGTAAGGTTAAAATATAAAATTATGGAAAAAAAAGAAATAGTCCTTGGCGTGACCGGGAGTATCGCCGCTTATAAAGCCGCGGAACTGGTCAGTACCCTGACCCAAAAGAACTTTACGGTAACCGTGGTTATGACTGAATCGGCCCGGAAATTTATTCAGCCTTTGACTTTTGAAACTCTATCCCGGAACCGGGTTATCACCGATTTATTTTCCGGCGATAAGGTCTGGGAATGCGACCATATCGCCCTGGCGCAGCGGGCGAGTTTAATCATTATCGCTCCGGCCAGTGCCAATGTAATCGGTAAAATTGCCCACGGGATTGCGGATGATTTTTTAACTACTTTAGTTATCAGTACTACCGCTCCGATTTTGATTTGTCCGGCGATGAACAGCCAAATGTATCAAAATAGTTTCGTCCAGGGAAATATTAAAAAATTAAAAAAGGCTGATTTTAAATTTCTGGGACCGGCTAAGGGGCATCTGGCTTGCGGAGACGAGGGGACGGGAAGATTGATAGATATTCCGGAAATTGTGGCCGAAGTTTTAAAAATTTTAAAAGAGCCCGCCAGAAAACAGCATGCCTAAAAATGATTTCAAAGGAAAAGTGGTCTTGATTACCTCCGGCGGAACCCGGGAACCCCTTGACCCGGTCAGGTTTATCACCAATGCCTCCAGCGGAAAAATGGGGTTATCTCTGGCGAAAGAGGTTTCTACCCGCGGAGGGAAGGTAATTTTTATCACGACAACCCAAAATGTTAAAGACGGTCCTTTTACCACCCATATCGGGATAGAGACGGCCCGGGAAATGTTTAAAGAGGTTAAGGCTAATTATTCTAAAGCCGATATAATTATTATGGCGGCGGCCGTCGCCGATTTTCGTCCCGAAGAATGTCAGCCGGCTAAGATTAAAAAAGAGAAAAAAGAAACCCTCCGGCTTAAACTGGTTAAAAATCCGGACATCCTTTCCTGGCTGGGAAAGAACAAAGGCAAAAAGATTTTAGTGGGATTCTGTGCGGAAACGGAAAATGTGGAAGCCCGGACCCAAAAAAAATTGATACGGAAAAAGGCCGATTTAATGATTGGCGTAGATATCAGGCAAAAAGGCGGGGTGCTCGGAAAAGATTTTGCCCGGGTTAAAATAGTAGAAAAAAACGGTCGAATTTCTTCAATTCCCAGAAAGAATAAAAAAATCGTTGCCCGTTTAATTCTGGACAAAATTCTAGAAATAAAAACTTAAGGCGCGTGATGAGAAAAATAAAAGTTAATGATGTCCAGGCGAAAATAAAGGAATTGGTTCTTCAGGCTAATTTTAAATTACCCCAACCGGTGAAAAAACTTCTCGGTGAAGCTTATAAAAAAGCCTCCGGCCGGGAAAAATGGGTATTGGGAAAGATTCTGGAGAATGCCTCAATTGCCGGTCGAGAACAAATTCCTCTCTGTCAGGATACGGGTTTACCCATAATTTTTTTAGAGATTGGGCAGGAGATAAATTTTATCAACGGCGCGCTTGAAAAAGCCGTCTGGCGGGGGGTTGAGCAAGGTTATAAAGAGGGTTATTTACGCCGGTCAATAGTCATTCATCCTCTAAAACGGGATAAAACCGATTTTTCCCCTTCGCCCATCCATCATCGGATTATCCCGGGTAATAAATTAAAATTGACCGTGCTGATTAAGGGCTTTGGCAGTGAAAATGTAAGCCGGACAAAGATGCTTAACCCGACTTCAGAACTTTCCAATATAGAAGACCTGGTGGTAAATTTAGTTAAAGAGAAAGCGGCTAATGCTTGCCCGCCGCTTTTTATCGGTATCGGTATTGGCGGGAGTTTAGAAGAAGCCGTTTTATCATCTAAAAAAGTTTTAATTGACCGCCTGGGAAAAATAAGTCGCGATGAGATTATCAACCGGATGGAAAAGAAAATTCTTGATTCGGTTAATAAATCAGGGATTGGGGCGGCCGCTTGGGGCGGAAAATTTACGGCTCTGGACGTAAAAATTAGTTGCTCTCCGACCCACATCGCCGGGTTACCGGTGGCAATCAGTTTAAACTGTCATTGTTTACGCTGGGCTAAAGCAGAGCTTTGATATGAAAAAATTAATTACTCCGATAAAAAATAAAAAAATACTTGAGAATCTCCGGGCCGGTGAATTTATCTCTATCTCGGGGGTGTTATATACCGCCCGGGATAAAGCTCACCAGAGACTCGTTGCGGCTATCAAAGGGAAAAAATCCCTGCCCGTGGATTTAAAAAATCAATTTCTCTATTATACCGGACCCACCCCGGCCCGGCCGGGAAAAATCAGCGGGGCAATTGGTCCAACCACCAGTTCCAGAATGGACGTTTTTACGCCGGAGATTCTTTCCCTGGGATTGGCCGGGATGATCGGCAAAGGACAGAGAAACCAGGACGTCATTAAGGCCATCAAAAAATATAAAGCGGTCTATCTGGTTACCATTGGTGGAGCGGCGGCTTATTTGGCCAAAAAGATTAAATCGTTTTTGAAAAGCGCTTATCCGGATTTAGGCACCGAGGGAATATTTAAAATTGAAGTAGAGGACTTTCCGGTACTCGTGGCGGTTGATACCAGAGGAAAATCGATATATTAAATTGTATCTCGTCGCTCGTGAATCGTATACCGTGAAAACATAAAAAACGAGATACTAGATACGAACAACGGAATACGAGATACCCCCTGTAGATTCTTTCAGAATCTAAACACGGGGGCAGGCAGGCGAACGACGGATCAGGGAGGCATTATGCGAGCGGATAGAAGGAAAGAAAAAGAATTGCGGCCGGTAAAAATCAAAAAAAATTTCAGCAAATACGCCGAAGGTTCTGTTTTAATTGAAGTCGGTGATACCAAGGTTATTTGCACCGCCAGCGTTGAAGAAAAAGTCCCGCCGTTTTTAAGAGATAAAAAACAGGGCTGGATAACGGCCGAATACGGGATGCTGCCGCGTTCCTCCACGGATAGAATTACCCGGGAGTCATCCCGGGGAAAAATAGGCGGCAGAACCCACGAGATTCAACGTTTAATCGGCCGTTCTTTGCGCGCCGTGGTTGACCTGGAGCTATTGGGGGAAAGAACCATCTGGCTGGATTGTGACGTTATCCAGGCTGACGGAGGAACCCGGACCGCGGCCATTACGGGCGCCTTTGTGGCCATGGCCGAAGCTATAAAAAAAGTTTATAAAGAAGGCAAACTGAAAAAATTCCCGGTTAAAGACTGGGTCGCCGCTACCAGCGTCGGTATGAAAGACGGGGTCGTTTTACTTGATTTATGCTACGAGGAAGATTCTCAAGCCGACGTGGATATGAACGTGGTAATGACCGGTAAAGGTAAATTTGTAGAAATTCAGGGAACGGCGGAAAAAAGTCCCTTTACCGAAGCGGATATGGAAAAATTACTTCACCTGGCCCGGCAGGGGATACAAAAACTTATTCTTATCCAGAAAAATGTTTTAGGTAAAATTATTTAATGGCTTCCAGAATAGAAATTGTTTTAGCTACCAGAAATAAGAATAAAAAAAGAGAAATTATTAATATATTGCGGGGCTTGCCTTTCAACATTCTCACCCTTGATGATTTTCCTGATTGTCCCGAGGTCAAAGAAGACGGCCTCACTTTTAAAGAAAACGCGGTTAAAAAAGCGAGAATAGTAGCCGATTTTACCCGCCGGTTTACCCTGTCCGATGATTCCGGTCTGGAGGTAAAGGCCTTAGGCGGGGAGCCGGGGGTTTTTTCCGCTCGTTACGCCGGCAGAAACGGCGACTACCGGGCTAATAATCTTAAGTTATTAAAGAAATTAGAAAAAGTGCCTCCCTCCAGGCGTCAGGCGACCTTTCATTGCCTTATGGCTTTAGCCGGGCCGGGTGAGATAATTAAAGTGGTGGAAGGAAAATGTTCCGGTTATATTCTTAATGAATTACGCGGGCAAAGAGGCTTTGGTTACGACCCTCTTTTTTATTATCCGCCTTATAGAAAAACTTTTGCCGAGCTTCTGCCGGAAGAAAAAAATAAAGTCAGCCACCGTTATCGGGCCTTGAAGAAAATGGTGAAAGAAATAAAGAAATTAATAAACAGTAGTCAGTAGTCGGTAGATAGTAGTTACCACTCACCAATTAACCGCTCACCAGTTAACCATTCATCATCATTTCTTTTCTTCCAATAAATCCTGCAGAAAATCGCCTACTTTCTTTTTAATCTCTCTTTCCAGGATTTTATCTACCGGTAAGGGGTTAACTTTATATTTTGGTTCTTTAATGGTGCCTCTGAGTTCTATTTGCACCAGCAGTTTCTCCACGGTTTTTAAAACCAGGTTAGCCAGTTTGGTTAGTTCGCTCGCCTTGTCTTTTAAGGCACCGGAGAACTGCATTAAAATGTCAAAATTAAGGCCTTGACTGACCAGCCCGGCGCTTCCTTCCGCTTTTATGGATAGATTCTCACTTAGAAGTTCTATGTCCTTGCTATAGATACGCCCCTGGTTGATATTGAAAGTACAGTGCCCTTGCTGAATAATAGTTTTATCCAGACCGGGAATTAATAAAATATTAGCCAGTTGTCCGAGGAGCGGAATTTCCCAGAGACGGCTTCCGGAGAGATTAATCCAGCCCCGGCCTTTTAATCTATCCCAATCACTGCCAAAGCCGTTAAAATTGATTTCGCCGCTGGCCAGCCCCTGAATGTCTAAATCCTTCCAGTCTGTTTCTTTACTGAATCTGGCTAAATCAACGCTGGTTAAGGTCAAATTACCGGAAAAACCCGGGTAAGCTTCAGCCATATTTATTTTAAAATCCCCGTTTACCGCCCCGGCGCTAAGCACGGCTTTTATATCGGGGAGAGAAAGGTTTTGTTCCGCAAGGCTAAAGCGGGAAGACATTTCTTTAAAATTAAATTTGGAAATGTGAATCTGAGAAGAGTAAAAGCTACCGCCGGCTTTCCATTTTTTCCAGTTCAGAAGCTCGCCTTCAAGGTTGGTTTTAAAATCTATTTTGCCCGCTAACTTTAGATTCTTATAAGTTTCTTTTAATTTAGGCGGAAAGATTTCTATCAATTTTTCAATGTCCAGAGGTGAACTTTCTATTTTACCGTCAATGGTCAAAGGATTTAGTTTCTTAAATTTCCCCTGGGCTTTGACCGGTATGCCCAGATAATCGCCGGATAAATTAACCAGTTCGCCCGAATCCTTTAAGAATTTCGCCTCGGCGTTTAAGTTAATTTTTCCTCCGGTTACTTTTAACTTGAGGTGTGGTTTGGAAAAATCCTGAAGCGTTCCGCTTAAGGTGAAGGCGTTATCTTTCCAGGAGCCGTTGATGGCTTTGGAAGAAAGAGAATCCCGGCTAAAATCAAGCTCGCCGCTCACCTTTTTAATTTTATCCGTCCATTTGGGGCCGGAAATTTCACTTTCAATGAAGCGCAGTGAACCCTGCCAATTAGTTTTATCGGCTTCGCCGGTAATCTTTAATTTTCCTTCTCCGTGGCCCCCAAAGTTTAAAGGTAAATCAAAATTCGGAAAATTATTTTTTAAAGCTTTTTGTAAATCACCCAGCGAAAATTGGGTAAAGGTCAGGTCTAAATCCATCTTTTTAGGCGATTTAAATCCCCGGCTGCCGCTTAAGGCAAAAGGTAAATTCTCAATCCGGGCTTTAAGGTTGGCCGTTTCTATTTTATCCCGGTCAAGGTTTAAAAACCCCTCCATATCGTTTACGGCTGATTTAAGAAAGGGGAGTTTTACTCCGGCTTTTTGTAATTCGGCCGTTAACTGGTAATCCGTTCCGGACATATTTTTAAACGGGACGGAAAGTTTACCCTGGCTGATTTTAAACGAACCGTTGGCGTTTAAAGATTTATAGAAATCAGACGCGGCCGCAGGCAAAGCAAAAGCTAAAGTTTTAAAATCAAGGAGCGGGGTAGAAAAATTAAAAATAAGTTCCGGTGTGGTTTTAAAGGTTTTTATCTGACCTTCGCCGTTTAGTTGTATTTCGCCGAGAGAAAGGGTAGTATTCTGCAGAGTGACGGTTTCTGTTTTCTGGTTAATCTCTATCCGGGAATAAATCTTTCCGGAGCTAAAGGCTAAAGGTTTATCGTATACGTTTTTAAGATAAAAAATTACGTCGGATAAATTGAGCTCGCCATTACCGCTCAATTCGTCTTTACTGAAGGATAATTCAGAGGTCACGTCAATGTAGCCTTTTTCAAAATAAAAAGAGGTAAATTTATTTAGATAAGGGGTGAAACTAACCGGATTTAAGTGTTTGAGATTAAGATTTATCCCTCCTTTTCCGCCCAGGAGGAAAAATTTCCCTTTGGCTTCTACCGTGGTTTCATCCGGCTTGATAAGGCAGTTAAGATTATAGGTTAAAGCTAAGCCGGGGCCAAAGGGAGAGACGTTCAGATTAAAATTTTCGATTTGTCTGGAAAAGGCCGGGGCAACGCTCTCGTCGGTAAAAAAAATGTTAGCTTCCTGGATTAGGATTTTAGTAATCTGTAAACCGAATTGTTTGCTTTTATCGGCCGCTTCGCTTTTCCGGGAGAAAGGGGCGATAAAGGTATCGATGTTCCAGTTGCCGTTCAGGTTTCTTTTTAGATTAATTTTTGGTTCGGCAATGATTATGCTGGAGATAACCAGGCGCTTGCGTAAAAGGGGGAGAAGGGCCGGTTTTAAAATTAATTGTTTAACCCGGAGTAATTTTTCCTCTCCGAATTCGGGCGGGTTATTTATTTCGAATTCAGTAATTTCAATCCCTTTTAAAAAACCGAAATCAACTGATTTTAAGGAGGAATCTAACGCTAATTTCTCTTTAAGAAAGGATAGGGTGAGTGTCTTTATCTTTTCGGGAAGAAATTTCTTTTCCAGATACCATTTCCCCCAGAAAATTAAGATAATCAAAACAATCAGGATTAAGGCTAATTTTTTAAGTGGTGTCATTTTATGTTCTTTTATGACCTAAATTGATTATACAATAGCTAATGAATTTTGCAACCTTTTCCTTGACCGACGCCTTTTTTTACCCTATAATTACCTATTGCAAAATAGAAGACGGGGCATAGCGCAGTTGGCTAGCGCGCCTGCTTTGGGAGCAGGAGGTCCCCAGTTCGAGTCTGGGTGCCCCGACCAGTTTAGCGGCTTATAGCAGATAGCGCGTAGCCGATAGCCAAAGTTTCTTAAGCTATTAGCCATCTGCCATCAGCTATCTGTTGCTCTTCAGGCAGCTAGTTGCTGCCGAATGCTAATGGCAGATGACAAACGGTTATATAAATGTTTAGATTTGAAAAGCTTGATATTTGGAAATTAGCGATTGATTATGTTAATGATGTTTATGAGTTGGCAGAAACATTCCCGGTTAAAGAAAGATATAATATGGTAGACCAGCTAAGAAGAGCGGCTCTATCGATTTCCAATAACATTGCCGAAGGTTCTGGAGTTTCAACGAATAAAAATTTCAGTTCTTTCTTAGATATTAGTATTTCTTCAGCTTTGGAAACGGTTAACATATTGTATATGGCTAGAAAAAGAGAATATATTTCCGAGCAGGATAGATTGGTTCTTTATCAAAAAGCAGAAACTCTAATTAAAAAGATTTGCGCCTTTAAAAAATCTTTAAAATAGTTTACTATATTGGAAAGCGGATTTAGTTTTTAATTTTTTTAGTTTTAAAGTATTTTTGCTATCCGCCATCTGCTATAAGCTATTTGCTATTGGCCATTAGCCATAAGCTGTACGCTAGAATGCGCCCGTAGCTCAGTTGGATAGAGCATCTGCCTTCTAAGCAGAGGGTCGCGTGTTCGAATCACGCCGGGCGTACCATTTTAGCTTATAGCGGATAGCAGATGGTTGCTGGCGGTTAGCTAATAGCTGGTAGCAAATAGTTGCGGGTGGATAGTTACGGAATTTATTTTCTTAAATTTTTAGCTTTTTGATAAGAATTTTAAGTATTTTTTTGCTATAAGCTATCAGCCATAAGCTATTAGCCATTCGCTATTCAGGCTTATAGCGGATAGCAGATGGCTGATGGTATGTAATTGATAGCAAATAGATAGTGGTAATTGCTTTGGCTATACGCTATTAGCCAGAACAGGCTATTAGCTAAGAACGGTGGCTATGGTGTAATGGCAGCACAAGAGACTGTGGCTCTCTTTGTACGGGTTCAAATCCCGTTAGCCACCCCAATTCTTTATGCAAAGCATAAAGAATTGGCCCTGAGCGAAGCGAAGGACCTTGAATATCAACTAAAGCATAAAAATTGGCTCTGAGCCCTTCACAAAATTCAGGATAAACTTCGCGAAGGACTTTAAGGTAATAAGTATCTATGTTTTGGTATCTCTATATAATCCAGTGTCGGGATAAAACACTATATACCGGAATCACCAAGGATTTGAAGCGCCGGATATCCGACCATAACAGAGGCAAAGCCTGTCGTTACACCAAATATCGCTGGCCGGTAAGATTGATTCACTCCGAAAAATATCCTACTAGATCAGAGGCTCTTAAAAGAGAATTTTATATTAAAGGTCTTAGCCGGGCTAAGAAATTAACCATTGCTTCAATATAGATTCCCGCATTGTATGCAGATTTTAAGTATTTACAATTATGGGGAATATCGCTATGTCCATTTAAGGCGCGATGACAAAATTCAAAAATCAAGATAAAAGTGTAGTGTAATAATTTTTTATGGTTATGGTTTGTATATCCAGCCAGTATTTTTGATAAGAAAGGAGAATAAATGAACGAGCAGTCTAAACATAATGATTTTTTATCTCCAGCGTCCGATGAGCAGGATGTGGTGGCTTTAATCAGGAAAATACAACAGCAGTTGGTCTTTTTAGAGAAAAAGATAGATATCTTGATTGAGCAGTCTTCACGCAGGCCTTTTAGCGAGAAGCATTTTTCAAAACCTTCCCGGTCTTTTGGTCGCCCTCACCGTCCTTTCGACAGAGAGCGTGGTGATGCCTCTGGAGAAAAAAGATTTGACCGCGGACGGCATTTTGAAAAAAGCCATAGTGAAGAAAATCGAAAATTTGACCATGAGAAGAAGACTTACGGTGGCTCTCGGGAAAGTGGTTTTGGCCAGGATCGTCATTTTGCCAGACGTAACGACGGCCAAAAGGAAGGGTTTGTTCATAAAAAGAAGCCGTTTCCTTACAAGCGAAAAGGCCGTGGGTAAACAACCGCGTTTAGTTTTGAATCTTAGGTATGTTAGGTAAATAGTTATTTTAACCCGTACCTTAAAACAGGTACTTACAAAGGAGGGAACAAAATGGCTTTTCAAGGTGGATATGACAGGCAGCCGCGGGAGATGCATAAAGCGATCTGTTCAGATTGCAAGAAAGAGTGCGAAGTTCCTTTTAAGCCCAGTGGCGATCGTCCAATTTACTGCAAAGAGTGTTATTCAAAGCGTAAAAATAGCGGCCGTTAAAACGGGTGTCAATTGGCACAAGAAATAAACCAGCTGCTAAGGGCAAGAAGAATAAGCGGAGTAAATTCTTTATGCAAAGCATAAAGAATTTATCCTGAGCCCTTCACAAAATTCAGGGTAAATTACTTCCCATTTTTCACCGCCCGAATAAAATTTCTTCGTTTTTCCGAATCGACCAGCAGCAATTTTATCACGTGCCGATAAAACGTCTTTTCTTTTTCAAACTCTCTCTTAACTAATTTAAAAAGATAGTCCTTCCGTTGTTTCTCGGTCCAGCCTTCGATTATCTCGGCGGCTTTAAGCAGGTTTTGCCATATAGCGCAATCATTTTTATCCATCACGAGGTCCTTCTATTGTTTATATTCCAATTTGGAATATTACAATATGGAATATATCATATGGGTAGGAGATTGTCAAGTATGAGAAAAGCAATTTATTCAGAAGAACATAAATATTTGGTTGGATGTTTGAAGAAAGCACGGAAAGAGAAAGCGCTGGATCAGAAAAAAGTCGCTGAATTGTTAGGTGTTTCCCAGTCTTATATCTCTAAAGTCGAATCCGGACAACTTCGAATTGATGTTGTCCAATTAAAGCAATTCGCAAAGATTTATAAGAAACCGCTTACTTTCTTTATAAAATAGAAGACATCCTGCACAAATAAGGTTGAACCTTAAGTGTGAAAGATTGGTGTAAATCTTAAAACCAGGGACCCTGCCTATTAATAATTCTGGATTATGGAAAATAATTTAATAAATATAACCGCCAGTGAAATTGCTCAAGTTGAATATTGTGAGGTTAGTTGGAATTTTGATAATATGCGTCAGGATGATACTTCAATTGCCAGAGTTAAAAAAGATTTAGATAAAGGTAGTATTTCTCATCAGGAACAAATTAAAGTAGAAAAAGAAATGGATAGATTGTTTAGTCAGAAACACGTTGCTAAGATAGTTATTATCCTCTTTGCTTTAGGAGCGCTGGGATATCTGCTTTATTCTCTCTGGAGATGAAATGGTTGTGGCGGTGACAGTTTTAACAATAATCGGGTGTTTATTTCTGCTCTATATTCTTATCCAGATATTAACAGATTATAGAAAGATAGTTTATATTGGCGATGAGAATAAGTGTTTAGTATATGAAGAAGGAGATATAAAGGTTACTGGAAGGCCAGACTATATAAAAAGACAGGATAATAATTATATTCCCTATGAATATAAGTCATTCAAAATAAAATCCCAAGATGCCTATTTAGACCATAAACTCCAATTAGCCTGTTATATGCGGTTAATAGAGAAGACCTTTGGCCAGAGGCCTGATTATGGAATAATCACCTATGGCAATAACAGGATTTTCAGGATTAATAATACCTCCGAATTACAGTTGAGATTGGATAAAAACATTCAGAGGCTTAAGGAATTAAAGACCGGCAGAACTACCCCTGTTAGAAATCACTGTATCTTTGAAAAGTGTTTAGCTTGTAGATATAATTCTGTCTGTAAACACCGTTTAGAAAAAAAGATACAAACCGTGAAAGATGAAAATTACACAAATAAGGTTGAACCTTAAGTGTGAAAGATTGGCGTGAAATATAAAACTAGAAAACCAGGGACAGCGCCCTATTAATAGTTAGATCCTAAAGAAAATAATATGAAAAAATTCCCTAAAATATTTTTAGTTATATTTTTATTTCTTTCTCTAACCAATTTGAACTCCTTTGGTTTTACGGAAAAAACTCCGTCAGAAGTCCCGGGCTGGATTCTGGTCTGGCAGGATGAATTTAAAGGCAATCAGGTTGATACCGGTAAATGGAGAGTAGAGAATGCCGATTTAGATAAAAATGCAGAGTGGCAATATTACAGTCCTGATGAAGTATATCTTGAAAACGGCTTTTTAGTCTTGAGGAGCCAGAAGAGAGACAAAGAAAAACGCAATTATACGTCAGGACTGGTAGAGACAAAAGATAGATTTACCCAAACTTACGGACGATTTGAAATTAGGGCTAAGTTACCCAGAGGGCAAGGCATCTGGCCGGCCATCTGGCTGATGAATGCGGTCGGTAAATGGCCCCCGGAGATAGATATAGTCGAAATGCTGGGTCAGGAGCCTGATAAGGTTTATATGACCAACCATTTTGGGACATATCCAAACAATCAGTTAGAAGGGGCACCTTATGTCGGGCTGGATTTTTCCAAAGATTTTCACACTTTTACCCTGGAATGGGAACCCGAGGAATTACGCTGGTATATCGACGGGGTTAAACGATTTTCGACCAAAAAGAACGTTCCTAACGTCCCTTTTTATATTATCCTTAATACGGCGGTGGGCGGGAACTGGCCAGGCTATCCGGATGAGACCACTCAATTTCCCCAGTTCCACCTGATTGATTACGTGGCGGTTTACCAAAGAGATATCGCCGGAACTAAATTGTTGACCACTTCTGCTAAAGACGGGTGGATAGAAACCAAACCGGCTGGCCCCAGATATAAAGTTAATTCCCATGTAGAAATTATAGCCCGGCCGGACATTGGTTATAAATTTAGTTCGTGGAGCGGGGATATAACGGGAACAAAAAACCCGGTTAAAATTAAAATGGATGGTCATAGAGAGGTTATAGCTCACTTCATCAAAGACCCGCAAGGGCCTAAGTTACTATCCAGAGGAGCGGCCGTTAAGGCGTCTTCAACAGAAAAAACCGGGGTTGAACCTGTAAACGTTGTCGACGGAGACCTTTCCACGCGGTGGTCATCACAATTTTCTGACCCGCAATGGATTTATATTGACCTGGGGAAGGTGTCTAATATACGGGTTATCAGATTACAGTGGGAAGCGGCTTACGGCAAAGAATATAAAATAGAGATTTCCAATGACGCCCTTAACTGGAAGACTATCAAAGAAATAAAAGAAGATAGTGGAGGGACGCAAAATATATGGCTTAAAGACACCCAGGCCAGATACGTTCGCTTATATGGCGTCTCCCGGGCGACCGAGTGGGGATATTCCCTGTGGGAGTTTGAAATCTTCGGTGATTGAAAATAAAAAAGAGGTCAGAATCAAAATTAGATAAAAAAGAAAGAGGCCAAATGGTTAAAGTCAAGAGCGAAGGTATAATACTTGAAAGTTCACGCCATGCATTTGATAATCAAGCAGTCTTAAATCCCGCCTGTATCGAGATAGACGGCGTAACTCACATGTTTTACCGGGGCGTAAGGCAGGGCGACATGGTTTCCTCAATAGGCTACTGTCAATTAGTGGCTAATAAGGTCGTAAAGAGACTTGAGGAGCCCGTCCTTTTTCCGGAATATGATTACGAGAAAAAAGGCGTAGAGGACCCGCGGATTGTTTTTTTAAACGGTGTATACTATCTTTTTTATACTGTCTTTGACGGTAAAAACGCCAGTTTCGCTTACGCTACAAGCACCGACCTGGTCAATTTCGTAAAGCAGGGAGTAATATCCCCACGCATTACTTATGCCGAAGCAGGCGACCTTTTTAGCTCTTCGAGGATAAAGATGAGGGAAAGGTATTTCATTTTTGAATCATATATAAGGCATAGGCAGGGCGACGAGATATTGCTGTGGGAGAAGGATGCTTTCATCTTTCCCAGGAAGTTCAAGGGTAAGTTTTTATTGGTCCACCGTATTCTACCGGGAATACAGATGATATATTTTGATGATTTTAAAGACCTTAGCGATGATTATTGGAGAGGGTATCTTAAGGATTTGGGAGACCACGTCCTGCTTGAACCCGAATATAGGTTTGAAAGCAGGAATATCGGCGGCGGATGTCCGCCCATCGAGACCAAAGAAGGATGGCTCTTTATTTATCATGCCGTGGAGGACTCGCATAAAGGCAGAATTTATCATGCGGCCGCCGCCTTACTGGATCTCGATAATCCGGCTAAAGTCATAGGGCGTCTGAAGCGGCCCTTGTTTTCTCCGAATGAAAAGTGGGAAAAGCGCGGAGATGTCAACAATGTTGTTTTTCCCACCGGGACCGTACTGAAAGACAACAGGTTATATATCTATTATGGGGCAGCTGATAAACTCATAGCCGCTAAATCTGTCGATATGAAGGAGCTTTTGGCGGAACTCAAAAAATAATAATAGGAAGGCGTTTATTTAAAATGAAAGAAACTTTTAAAATTATTTATTTATCCACTTTTCCTCCCAGAGAATGCGGCATAGCTACCTTTACCGCGGACCTTACGGCGGCGATGGATGATTTGCTTGAACCTGCCATCGAGTCAAGGGTAGCCGCGGTTAATATTGACGATATATCGCGTTCCTACTATTCAAAAAAAGTTATTTTTCAAATGAATCAGTATTCTGAACAGGAATACGTCGAGACCGCTAAATCTATCAATGGAATGGACAAGGTCAAGCTCGTCAATGTTCAGCATGAATTCGGTATCTTTGCGGGTAAATATGGCTCATACATCATTTCTTTCCTGGAGGTCCTCAAAAAACCTTCAGTTGTGACTTTTCACAGCATTTTGCCCTCGTCTAACGCTGAGCTTAACCTGGTAGTTCGCTCGATAGCCGAAAAAGCAAGCGGCATAGTGGTGATGACTAATTTCTCAAAAGAGATCCTTATTCGCGAATACGGAATAGCTGAAGAAAAAATTTCAATAATTCCTCACGGCATCCATTCCATGCCCTATGTCTCCAGCTTAAGACCTAAGATTGCTTTAGGTGTTTCAAAGAAAATAAGCCTTTTGACATTCGGATTATTAAGCAGAGGAAAGGGAATCGAATATGTAATAGAGGCGCTGCCTGAAGTTGTCAAGGCCTACCCGAATATTTTATATATAGTTCTGGGGGTTACTCATCCGAATGTCTTAAAAGAAGAAGGGGAAAACTACCGTAAATTCTTAATCCAAAAGGTCCGCGGTTACGGGCTTTCTTCCCACGTGAACTTTTATAATGAATATACTTCCGTGGATAAGCTCCTTCATTTTTTAAGGGCTGCGGATATTTATATCTCCACTTCTCTCGACTATAATCAGGCTGTTTCAGGGACGCTTTCTTACGCGCTGGGTTCGGGAAGGCCGGTAATTTCCACCCCCTTTCCGCAAGCCAGGGAGTTCATTACCTCGGAGGCGGGAATATTAGTTAATTTTAAAGACCCCGGTTCTTATACCGAAGCCATTATGAAACTTTTGAAAGATTCTTCTTTGAGAGAGCAGCTTGGAAAGAATGCGTATTTCAGGACCCGCAATATGACATGGGAAAATGTCGCTCTTGAGTATTTAAAATTATTCTCAAAATATTCCAGGGATATCGCCGAAGTAAGCGAGCGCAAGAAAATTCCCCGCGTTAACCTTAATCACGTTCTTCGCCTGACAGATGATTTTGGGATTATCCAGTTTGCCCGGTTGTCTTTACCGGACATTTCTTCGGGTTATACGCTCGATGATAACGCGCGCGCCCTGATAGTTACGTGTTTATGTTATGGCGAATTGGGAGGAGCGCTTAAGGCGGTTTATCCTGATAAGAAGAAAAGCGAATTGCTCAAGCGCATAGAAGTATATTTGCGTTTTATTGAGTTTGTTTTATGCGAGGACAATGTGTTTTGCAATTACGTAAAATCCGACCGGTCAATAGATATTGAGCTTAACAAAAAGGACAATCTTGATGATGCTAACGGCCGGGCTCTTTGGGCATTGGCGGTTGTTGCCGCGGCTGATTACCTGCCGGACAGCGTAAGAAATAAAGCCCTCTCCTTATTAAAGAAAAGGATAGAAAAATACAAGATGTTTGAATCCCCGCGGGCAATCGCTTTTTACGCGAAAGGGATAAGCATCCTTTTAAAAAAGATACGGGATGTCGAAGGTAAAGACTTAAAAGAGCTGTTAGTTACTCACTGCGATAAATTGATATCGTTTTATCGTGGCGTATCTTCCGAAGAATGGCAGTGGTTTGAAAATTACCTGACTTACTCAAACGCTGTTTTGCCGGAGGCCCTTATTTTAGGGCATGAGCATACCGGTAACAGTGAGTATTTGGATATAGGTATTAAAACGCTGGATTTTTTGATAAGCAAGACTTTTATTGACGGCATATATAGGCCGATAGGCCAGGATGGTTGGCATCATAAGATTGGAGAGCGCCGTTATTTTGACCAACAACCGGAGGATGTCTCGGCGATGGTTTATGCTCTTGCTACGGCGCATTCAATAACAGGAAATGATTCTTATAAAAAACTTATGCATGAAGCTTTTAACTGGTTTTTAGGTGATAACAGCCTGAAACAGGTTGTTTACGACCGGGTCACGGGGGGATGTTATGACGGCGTAGGAGAGAGAAATATCAATCTCAATCAGGGGGCCGAGTCTATTACGTCGTACCTTTTGGCAAGGCTTGCTATAATATCGGCGGGATAAGGGTATAGGCGAATTAGGGGTTACTTGTCCCCCCCCTAAAAATTGCGGCAGGTGGGGCCCGCTACGTAATAACATAACCCCGGCGAAGGAAAAGTAAGGTCAATATGGCAGGCGGTGAAAATAGCGTAGAAAAGAAAGATTATATTTCACTTAAGCTTTTCGGACAGAGTATGTTTCCGACTTTTAAAAACGGAGAGACTGTTCTGGTCAAAAGAGTTTCTCCCGATAAGATAAAACCGGGAGACATCGTTGCTTTTAAACAATACTCTCAATATGTTTGCCATAGAGTTCTTAAAAAAGAGGAAAGAGACGTTTTCCTTTTAAGGGGAGATTTTAACCGCAATATAGAAAAGATCAATGGGAATGATATCCTGGGTAAAGTATACGGGGTTTACAAAAAAGGACGGTTAAAGAATTTTTCTTTCCGGTCTAATTATATGTACTGTTGGTTCGTGCGGTTTATCTATGTCCTTAAGGAGGTGATTAAGAAAAGTTTGGAAAGCATATATTCTTTTCGTTTTTTCAGAAAGGCGGTCCGGAGACTCTTTCCTTGTAACGACCTTGATTTTGTTTTTATAAAAGACACGCAGAATCACGAAAGTTTTAACGGCTTTTTCTCTTTCTGCCCTTTTTTAAAAGACGGATACAGTATAGCCGGAGGGTTTTTAACCGAATCCGGAAAGGTGCCCGTAGGTAAACTATGGCTGCTGGAGAAAGAGAAAGGTGTTTATTTTATCTACGGTCCCTACGTTAAACTCCTCTACCGGGGGAGAAATATAGGGACTATGATGGTGAAAAAGGTTTTAGAGTTAATGGTTAGTAAAGAGAATCAGGGTGTTATTTATGCCTTAGTACCCGAAAGAGATAAGACCCTGGGTGATTTTTACCGGAAGTTGTCTTTTCCTATGATAGAGGAAGAAAATACACGGGTAAAAAATTTTATGCTTTTTAAAAAAATTTTGAAGACCGTATAAATAATTTTTCGCTCTTGACTTATATACATATTATATAGTACCATACAAATATATGCTATTTTATCTAGAAGGACAAACGTTCATAACGATAACGATTTAGATTAATGAGCTATAACCTTATCCCTCAGAGTCTTCAATTAAAAGCGCATAACCAGAGAATTCCTTTAGCCGTGACGATAGAGTTGACGGCGGAATGTAATTTAAATTGCAGGCATTGTTTTATGGTCAAGAAACCCCTGCCGGAACTGACCACAGAGGAAATAAAAGACGTGTTGGGCCAGC
>CAZDKO010000017.1:0-35692 GCA_964506075.1 uncultured bacterium | reverse complement strand
AGGCCGGGGAGAATATGACTGCCTGGTAATGTGCAGCGGCGGCAAAGACAGCACCTCAGCCCTTTATTATATGAAAAAGAGATATAAATTAAACCCGCTCGCTTTTACCTTTGATAACGGCTTTGAGAATGAGGAGGCTCTGGCCAGCATAAAAAATGCCGTGGAAATACTGGACGTTGATTTTTTATTTTTTAAAAGTGATTTTATGCAAGAAATGTTTTCTGAGGTTTTAAAGAGAAACGCCAGAGCCGTTATTTGCCATCTTTGTTCCATCTGGTATATGGAGCTCAGTTTTGATATCGCCGAAAAATATGACATCCCCATAATTATTGCCGGCTGGACCAAAGGGCAGGCGGCCAGAAAAGATCCGTTTTTAGAAGATAAGAGTCACCCGGAATATATTTCTATGGCCAGGGCCACAGAGGAATTTTTAAATGATTTTACCAGGCAAAATCCTAAATACCGGGATTTTCCCCGAAGTGTGGAGGAGGTTTTAACCCGGGCGGCCAAAAGGCATAAATGTACAGTTCTATCTCCTCACTGGTTTTTAGGTAAGGGAGAAAGCGAATACGTGGAATTAATCAAGAGAGAACTTCGCTGGAAACCGCCGGCGCTAAGTTATCCGGCCGGTTCAACCAATTGTTACCTCAATTTTATTTCCGTATATAATTCGATGAAACATTTTGGTTATACCCATTACCATATAGAAATGAGTAAACTTATCAGGGAAGGGTTAATTTCCAGAGAAGAAGCGCTTAAGGCCTTGGAGATTAATTTTGATAAAAATTTTTTAAATTCAATTGCCGGGAAAATCAACTGTCAGCTTGAATAACTGGAAAGAATATAGAGGAAAATGAATATATTAGGGATTTCCTGTTTTTATCACGACTCAGCCGCCACTCTTTTAAAAGATGGGGAAATTGTAGCGGCTGCCCAGGAGGAAAGATTTAACCGGGAGAAATATTCCCAGGTTTTCCCCCTTAACGCCATTAATTTCTGCCTTCAGGCCGGCGATATCACCATTAATGATGTTGATTACATCGGTTTTTACGAAAAGCCCTTTCTTAAGTTTGCCAGGGTTATTCTCAACCATTTAAGGGCCTACCCGTTTTCATTAAAGAATTTTCTGGATACGACGCCCAGCTGGTTTGAAGACCGATTAATTCTCCCGCTTCTTTTAAAAAGAGAGCTCGGCTTTGAGGGCAAAGTTTTGTTCCTTAAACACCACCTCTCCCACGCCGCCAGCGCCTTTCTGGTTTCCCCGTTTAAAGAGGCGGCTATTTTAACCGCCGACGGCGTCGGAGAATGGGCGACTACCGCTTATGGTTTTGGCAAAGATAGCGAGATTAAAATCCTTAAGGAAATAGATTATCCGGATTCCCTGGGGCTTCTTTATTCCATAGTGACCACTTATCTTGGTTTCAGGGTTTTTTCCGGTGAGGGTAAGGTAATGGGGCTGGCCGGTTACGGCCAACCGAAATATCTGGAGCAGTTTAAAGAAATGGTGGCGGTGAAACCGGACGGCAGTTTCAAATTAGACCCGGCATATTTTGCGTTTAATAAAGGGCTCAGGATGTACAGCCGGAAATTCGTGAAGATTTTTGGCGAACCCAGAAAGCCCGAAAGCGAAATCAAGGAAAAACATTATGATATAGCCGCCAGTCTCCAGAAGTTTATTGAGGATACTTTAATTCTTATGGCCAATAACCTTTATAACGAAACAAAAATGGATAGACTGTGTCTGGCCGGGGGATTATTTTTAAACTGTGTGGCTAATTATAAGCTACTTAAAGAGACCCCTTTTAAAGAAATTTTTATCCAACCGGCCGCCGGTGATAGCGGCGGGTCTTTAGGGGCGGCTTCTTACCTCTACCACTCTCTTCTGGGGAAGCCGAGAAATTACGTGATGACGACCGCTTCTTTAGGGTCCTCTTTTAAAGGTGCTCAGATAAAAACAATTCTGTCAAATTACAATCTGGCTTTTAAAGAGTTTGGCGAGGAAGATTTATTGAAATACGTGGCTGAAAGAATTTCCCGGAATAAGATAGTGGGATGGTTCCAGGGAAAGATGGAGTTTGGACCCAGGGCTCTGGGCAATCGTTCAATCCTCGCCGATCCCAGGAATCCTGATATCAAGGATATATTGAATTCCCGGGTAAAAAAGAGAGAGTTTTTCCGGCCCTACGCCCCGGCGGTCCTGGAGGAAAGAGCCGGAGAATTTTTTGAATTAGACTGTCTCTCTCCCTTTATGCTTTTAGCCCCGCCGGTCAGGAAAGAGAAAATAAAATTTATTCCGGGAGTAACCCACGCCGACGGCACCGCCCGGGTGCAAACGGTGAGCCCCCGGACCAGTCCGAGATTCTGGCGGTTAATTAAAGAGTTTGAGGGGATTACGGGTATCCCGATTTTGATAAATACCTCTTTTAACTTAAGGGGCGAGGCGATCGTCTGCACCCTTGAAGAAGCCATCAGCTGTTTTCAAAGGACTCAGATG
The DNA here is from genome assembly GCA_964506075.1 of uncultured bacterium. Classification (GTDB taxonomy): domain Bacteria; phylum CAZDME01; class JAYEMH01; order JAYEMH01; family JAYEMH01; genus CAZDKO01. The sequence continues at coordinate 33,198 of CAZDKO010000017.1, read as the reverse complement.
GATTGTCTGGTTCTGGAAAATTACGTGATTGAAAAAGAAGGTTTTAATAATGCGTGAAGGTAAGCAAAGAGTAATAGTCTTTATCGCCGGATTATTCAGCGTTATCCTGCTTCTGGAGATTGGTTTAAGAATTATAAGCAAGGTTAATCAATTAAGGGACGGGACTTACAGAAAAAGCACTGTTTCCAGTGGTGAAGCTCAATACACCATATTATGCTTGGGTAATTCATACACGGAAGGGACCGGCGCTCCGCCGGGAGAAAGTTATCCGGACCATCTGCAGAGGATGATGGATAAAAGCTTTCCGGATAAAAAGATTAAAGTTATTAATGCCGGAAGAGGCAGTCTCAATTCATCAGAAATGCTGGAAACCCTGAAAGTGACCATTGATTCAACCAGGCCGGATTTAATTATTCTGATGACCGGCTCTCCCAACCTTTTTACTTATTACAAATATAATGATTATTTAGAAAGGGAGAACCCCGAAACTCACTCCCGGCTTAAAAAATCTCTTTTTATTTTAAACGACGCCCTGTATAAAACGCGGGTATACAGACTGTGTTTATTTTTAGGAAATAACCTCAGAAACAAAATTAATTACCAGAAAAACATTAAAAAAATTTCTAAAGCGGTCTATCGCAACCTGGAGGAATATAAAAATGCCGCCAGGTGGATTGATTTAACCTGGGATTGGTATGTAATTAACCGTCAGGAAAATAGAAAACTGTTCATTGAAAAGCAAAACCTCCGGGAGATAGCGGCCTGGTTTAAAAGAGGCATAGAAGCCGAGCCGGGTTACTTTTTAAACTATCGTTACTTAGGAGATATTTATTTTCTGGAAGATAACTATAAAGAAGCCGCTAAATGTTATATTAAAGGGATTAAAGCGGGCCCCGATAATAATATCAATGAAAATTATCTCCGGCTTCGAAAAATACGCTGGCAGGTTAATGATGAAGCGGCCCAAAAAGAAATAAATGAATTCCTCAACGAATTAAGGAAGGTTAATCCTGAGAGCCTTAGACTTTTAGATGTCCCCGGAGATGACCGCTATCGTTTTGAGAACGAGTATGAACAGGCCAAAATTTTGGTAGAAAAATTATGGCTGGAAAATAAAAAAGATACGCCCGATAAAAAGCTCTGGGGAAGCACGGCGGTTAAAAAAGCCATCACCTGTTTTAAAAAAGGGATAGAATTAGAACCCGACTATACACCTAACTACCGGTATCTGGGGGATATTTATTTTGTAGAGGGTAATTATTTAGAGGCGGCTAAATATTATATTGAGGGTTTAAAAGCTAATCCCAGCTGGCGGGGAGTAGGGGGAGAAAACAAAGGTTATGCCAAGCTTAGAGGCCTTTATTTAAAAACCTCCGACCGGGAAGTGCAGAAAATGATAGAAAGCTTTATCGACGAATTTAAAGAGTTAACCCCCGAACTTTCAATGAGCGCCATATCCTTAAAGATGGAGGATATCACCCGCTGGGTTAAAGCCGACCTTAAAGAGATAATAAGAATTATCCGGGATAAAAACATTAAGTTAATCCTGCATAATTATCCGCCCCGGCCGGAACGGGAAGGGGGGAAAGAGATTCATCTGATTAATGAAGCATTAAAAGATACCGCCGCAGAATCCGGTCTTCCTTTTATAGACGATGAAAAATTATTCCAGGATATGTGGGACCGGGGTGAAAATCGGCTTGACTATCACGAAAATTTTAAAGGGGTAGCCGGCAGCCATTTAAATTCCAGAGGATATAAAATTATGGCTGAGGCCCTGTATGATAAAATTATAGAGGAAGGTTTTTTAGAGTTTGATAAGGGAAAGTGAGAATCAATTGCTTTTTAGATTAATTTCTGATATTATAAAAATCCACTTAAGGTTTAATTTTTAAATATCATTTTGGAGAAAATATGGCTACAAGAAAAAGGTTCAAGCTAAAAAAACAGCAGAAAAATAAAAGGCAAAAAAGACGCCATAAATTGACAGAAAAGGGACTTGACCCGGCTCAATATTTTTATGGCAAATATTATTTAAGATAATATTCGGTCTGGGAAAATAAGAAGAACCGGATAAAATATGTGCCTGTAGCTCAGCTGGATAGAGCACTGGTCTACGAAACCAGTTGTCGGGCGTTCGAATCGCCCCAGGCACGCCAGTTTATTTTTGGTGATTGGTAAATGGTGAGTGGTGAGCAGTATTCTCATATTACATTCATGAAAGAGGCGCTCAAGGAAGCGCGGAAATGCAGAATCAGTGAAGACATACCTGTTGGCGCCGTGGTGGTCCTGGATGAGAAAATAATTGCCCGGGGGTATAACCAGAGAGAGAAAAATCACGACCCCGCCGGTCACGCCGAAATGGTGGCGATGAGACGGGCAGCTAAAAAATTAGGGACCTGGCGGTTAAACCGGACCAGTATTTATACAACCTTTGAGCCCTGTCCGATGTGTGCCGGGGCTATGGTTCAGTCCCGGGTGGAGAACCTTTATTTCGGGATTAAAAACTTGAAAGCCGGGGCGGCCGGCACAGTCATAGATTTAACCCGGCATAGAGGTTTAAATCATCGTCTTAATGTTCAGGGCGGGCTTCTTGAAGTAGAATCCCGGAAGCTGATTAGAGAATTTTTTAAAAAAATCCGTCGAAAATAGTTTTTTACCGGGAACTAATACGGAGAGGTCGCATAGCGGACTAGTGCGCGTGCCTGGAGAGCACGTAACCCTTTCAGGGTTCCAGGGTTCGAATCCCTGCCTCTCCGCCATTTTTGCAAAGCAAAAATGGCAGAGAATCGAAAATCGAAATTTGAGAATAGATGAGAATAGATTTTCGATTCGGTCAATTCTCGATTATCGATTTTCAGGTTTTGCAAAGCAAAAATGGCAGAGCAATCGAAAATCGAGATTCGAAATTAGATAAAAAAAGGATCTCGATTGCGGTCTATCTTCTATTTTCAAATTAAAAATATTTTAATTCCACTTCTCTAAAATATACCGGAAATTAAAAAATGAAGGTTAAAACAACAACCTTATTTCCTGTTTTTTTTCTTCTTTTTCTGACGATAGCTATACAGTCTGCCCTGGCGGAAAGTCCCGACAAATTCCGTTTTATCGTGATGAGCGATATGTTTTTCGGCGCCACTTCCCCGGAAGAATATAAATCAGCCGTCCGGGAGATGAAAAAATATAAGCCCGATTTTGTCCTTTTCCTGGGGGATATGGTGGATACAGTGGGAGATAAAGCGACTCAAAATAGAAACAGGGCTTTAGTCAAAGCTTTTGAAAATAACGTTAAGCTTTCTTCCCGGGAAGTGGAATCTTTGTGGCGGGATTTTGACCGGATTACGAAAAAACTGGGGGTGCCGGTTTACGATATTCCGGGGGGAAGAAGTATCCCCCTGAACAATATAGCGGCGACGGAGAAAGCCTTTCTTAAAAGATATCCCGGGCGATACTATACCTTTGAATACAAGAACAACTTATTCGTTTGCCTTGATTCCGAATATTATAACGCCACCAGTTTAGGAGAGCAATTCTCAGTCGGAGAGTCCCCTAAAATAATTGCTAAACTTTATTTTTCCAACCAGGATTTAATCACCGGTCCTCAATTTGAATTTCTGGCGGAGGCGCTTTCGGATACGTCTAAATATAACAACGTTTTTATGGCTGTCCATAAATGCGCCTGGGAAACGTCCCCGGGACAGCTGCACCGATGGCATGTAAACGTCCATTCCTTTATTAACGGCCGGGTCGGATACGTGTTTGGTGCCGACGGCTTTTCCCCTTTTAATTTACAAAAAGCGGACGAAGTGACTTACGTCACTTCCGGCGCCGCCCTTTTTAATCCGACTCTCGGGGAAGAATCCTCTTTCCGCCATTTTGTAATCGTGGACGTTGATGGGAAGGCGGTCTCCTTAAAGATTGTTCCTCTGGGACCGGTTACGGTTGAAGAATTGGCGGGATTACAGAGCGATAAATTCTCTTCTGCCTCAAAGTTAGTGCCGGTTGACCGAACGGCTCTTTTACAGATTCCTGAAGTAATAGAAACGTTAAAAATCAAGCCCGGTATGACCGTCGTGGATATCGGCGCTGGCCGGGGAATTTTCACCTTTCCTTTAGCCGATGCCTTAAAGGGCACCGGTAAAGTATTTGCTACGGATATCGAGCAGGACCTGCTGGACGGGATTGCCCGGGAAGCCCAAGAGAAGCGGTACAAAAATATTTTTCCCGTCAAGGTAAGGGCGAAGGGTGTGGACCCTTTCTACCGGGAGCATGTATTTGACATTATATTGGTATCCTGTCTTTATGAGGGGTTGATTGACCAGGAGGAGTTTTTTCGCGGGTTAGGACCTTCCCTGGCGAAAGGAAGCGGACGTTTATACAATATCTCTTTTAAGCCCGATCCGGATTTTGTTCAAGAAGAGTTTTCCGATTTCAAAAACGTGATAGAACTCCTGCTTTCCAAAGGTGATGATTTCCCCGTTTTTAAACGGCTAAGCCGGGAGAATCAGCAGTTTATAAAATCCTGGCGGGGGGAAGATGTCCCGCCGGAAGTGCAGGAGAAGATTGTTGATAATTTAAACGTTATACTTAACGACAGGACGTTTTTTAAAGATTTTATGAAATACGGGGAAAGAAAGGAATTTGCCCATCCTTTTGTGATATTGCACTATTACGTCCACCCGGCCGACTTACGGTTGGTCAAAGGATTGGCTGCCGATCTGGAAACAGAAGATGTTTTTACCGTGAAGGCAAAAACTCTTTCCGAAGCCCAACAGAACCGGCTGCGCGTTCTTAACCGGCTTTTGCTTATGGGAATTTTCCAGACCCAGGCGATTCACGATATCCATGATTTAGACTCGGTTCTTTTTCAAAATAAAAAAAGCATCATCGCTACTTTAGAAGAAGCCGGCTATCGTTTTATCCGGGAGTATGATTTTCACAAACATCATTATTTCTTAGAATTCGGCCGGGAAGAATAAACTTAATGTTATTGAGAGTTTTAATATGAATAAAACAACAACCAGGCTATTGACTTTTTTTGGCCTTCTCTTTCTTATGATATTTATAAAGCCCGCCCTGGCGGGCGAGGCGGAGAAGTTCCGTTTTATCGTGATGAGCGATATGTTTTTCGGTGCCACTTCCCCGGAAGAATACCAATCAGCCGTCCGGGAGATGAAAAAATATAAGCCGGATTTTGTCCTGTTTCTGGGCGATATGGTCGATACGGTCGGGGATAAGGCAACTAAAAACAGAAATAAGGCTTTAAGGGAGGCATACGAAAATGAGGTTAAGTTATCTCCTCCTGAGGTTGAAGCTTTGTGGCGGGAATTTGACCGGATTACGGGTGAACTGGGGGTGCCGGTTTATGACATCCCGGGGGAAAGATGCATCCCCCCGAATAACCTTGGCGTTACCGAGAAAGAATTTCTTAAAAGATATAAAAAACGTTATTACACTTTTAAATATAAAAATAATTTATTTATCTGTCTTGATTCTGAATATCGCAACCAGATTAATTTACCCGTCCGCGATTTAATTGAGGGAGAACAAAAGGAATTTTTGGAAAAGATTATTTCCGATGTCTCGAAATATGACCATGTTTTCCTGGCCATTCATAAATGTGCCTGGGATACTTCACCCACCCAGCTTAACAGATGGTTCGGCAACATCCATTCTCTAATTAACGGTAAAGTGAGGGTTGTCTTTGGCTCAGAAGGTTTTTATCCCTTTGACATAAGAAATATAGACGAGGTAACTTACGTCACTTCCGGCGGCGCCCTTTTTAGTCCGCACCGGGGGGAAGAAAATTCCTTTCGCCATTTTTTGATTGTTGATGTAGATAAAGAAAAGGTGTCTATAAAAGTTGTACCTCTGGAGCCGGTTCCGGCTGAATATTTGTTGGGATTTGAAAGGGAAACTTTTATTCGCCCCGCCACGGGATTGGTGCCGCCGGTCAGGGATGATATTTTACAGATACCGAGGGTGGTTAAAACCTTAAAGATTAAACCGGGGATGCAAATTGTAGATATCGGTGCCGGCAGAGGAATTTTTACTTTCCCTTTTGCCAGAGCCTTAAAAGGGACCGGAACGGTATTTGCTACGGATGTTGAGTTAGCCATGCTTGAAAAAATTGCCGGGGGAGCTAAAAAAAATAAATATAAAAATATTGTTACGGTAGAAGTAAAAAGCGAAACGGTAGACCCCTTTTATAAAAAGCATGTTTTTGATATCATCTTTATGTGCAGTCTATATGAAGCGTTGCTGGATAAGGAAAGCTTTGTCCGCGAATTAAGGTCTTCTCTTAAACCTGAAACCGGGCGGTTATATATTATTGCGTTTAAACCCGCCCCGGATTTTATCAAAGAAGAATTCGTTGATTTTAAAGAGGTGGTGAAAATTCTTCAGTCTAAAGATAAAAATTTCCCCGTTTTCAAGCGGTTAAGTAAAGATAATCAACAATTTGTTAAAAACTGGCGGGGAGAAGAAGTCCCTCTGAAAATCCAGATAAAGATTGTCAATGATTTCAATAAAATGCTTAATGATAAAACATTATGGAATGATTTTTTAGGTTATCTATCTGAAGAAGATGTTGCCGGTTTTTTCGTGATGTTTCGCCAATACATATATCCGGCGGATTTCCGGTTAGCCAAAGAACTGATTGTTGACCTGGATGCCGGCGGGGTTTTTAATGAGGCGAAACCGGCTCTCTCGGAAAGAGAACAGAAGGACCTGCGCCGTCTTAACCGCATTTTACTGATGAGTATTTTTCAGACACAAAGGCTTTATGACATCCATGATTTAGATCTGGCTATTTTCCCGGAGAAGAAAAGTATAATCGCCACTTTAGAAAGAGCCGGGTACCGCCTGGAAAAAGAATATGATTTTCTCACCCAGCATTATTTTTTAGAATTTAAGAGGGCGGATTAATCTAAAATTCTTGAGAATCACCGGTACTTATGTTATATTCTAATTACCCGAACAAAGAATTTCCGGCCAGGTTTTTTTGATTATACGAATTTTTATCTCTTTATCTTTCTTAATTAAAGAGCGAGTATCTCTGAAATAATATAAATAATTTTTAAGGGAATAATATAATGGGTTACATTGTCCTTGCCCGCAAGTGGCGGCCGAAAACTTTTGAGGAAGTAGTTGGACAGGAACACGTCAGCGTTACGCTAAAAAATGCCATTAAATCCGGCCGGATTGCGCACGCCTACCTTTTTTCCGGACCCCGGGGTATCGGTAAAACCACTACGGCCCGCCTTTTAGCCAAGTCTTTAAATTGTGCCGAAGGTCCGACGACTACGCCGTGTAACAAATGTTCCGCCTGCCAGGAAATTTCTTCCGGACAGAGTCTGGACGTTCTGGAAATAGACGGCGCTTCTAACCGCGGTATCAATGAAATCCGGACTTTAAGAGAAAATGTCAAATTTACCCCTGCTTCAGGCAACTACAAAATCTATATTATTGATGAAGTGCATATGCTGACGACCGAGGCGTTTAACGCTCTGCTTAAGACCCTGGAAGAACCCCCGGCACACGTCAAATTTATCTTTGCTACCACCCAGCCGGAAAAAGTGCCGTCTACCATTCTTTCCCGCTGTCAACGGTTTGATTTCCGGATGCTGAGTAACCAGGAAATAGTTAATCATCTGCAGAATATTGCCCGGGCGGAGAAGATAGACATTTCTGAAGAAGCTCTGGTTGCCGTTACCCGGGGTGCCGAAGGCAGTATGCGCGACGCCCAGAGTATCCTTGACCAGCTGGTTTCTTTTACCGGCAAAAAAATTACGGAAAGTGACGTTTACTCTCTTTTAGGCACGGTTGAGGAAGAAGTTTTTGAAAAACTGACCTTATCTATTCTCAATCGCGATACGCATCAGGGTCTGGAAATTATCCAGGAGTTATTAAATAAAGGCAAAGACCTGAGGGTTTTTTTAAATACCTGTTTAGGGCATTTCCGTAATCTGGTAATGCTTAAGCTGGGAAAAGAGCTCCAGTCGCTGGTAGATTTACCGCCCCAGACCATCCAGCGTTTAGAGTCGTTTAGCAGCCGCTTCAGTCTGGAAGAATTATTGAGAATCATCTATGTTTTGTTTGAGGTGGAAAAAGAATTAAGAGGGACCAGTTCAGTAAAATTAGCGCTGGAGATGGCGGTAATTAAGCTTACGGAACTGCCCGGTTCTGTTTCTTTTGAGGAAATTCTAAATAAACTGGGAGAACTGGAGAGAAAAATAGAAGGAGGGAGAGAGCCGGAAGATAACAATAGCGTTCCGCCAAAAAGCATCGGCGGGCAGGTCCCGCCACAAAGCGTTAGCGGACAGGCTCCGCCAAAAGGCGTCGGCGGGCAAGTAACACCCCAGAGAGAGAAAGATTCAGTTGGTTTTTCCTCTCTTTCCATTAGCCGGATAATAGAAAGCTGGCCGGAGATTATTAAAGAGGTGCGCCTGAAGAAAATTACCACGGCGGCTTTTCTGGCCGAAAGCAAGCCGGTTCAATTAGACGGTAAAACGGTCACTTTAAGTTTTAATTGTGGTTGCAATTTCCATAAAGAGAATGTTGAAGCCGAAGATAACCGCCGCCTGGTGGAAAACATTTTAAAAGAAAAATTTAAAGAGGATATCATTATCGCCTGTATTTTAGCCGGGAAAGAAGTAAAAACAGAAAGTAATGGTAAAGAACAGGATATTACTTCTTCAAAATCCCATGACCCGCTGGTTAATAAAATTTTAAATATGTTTAAGGGAGAAATTATAGAGGAAGAATAAATGCATTACCCCAAAACGGTAGAGGATTTAATTAATAAAATCAGGAAATTACCCGGCCTGGGCGTCAAAAGTGCCGAGCGGGTGGTGCTTTATCTGCTTAAAAGCCCCCGGGAAGACGTTATTGCTTTAGCTCACGATATCGCCGCTCTCAGAAAAGATATTCACTATTGTTCGGTGTGTTTTAATTTTACCGAAAAAAGCCCCTGCTTTATTTGTTCCAATCCGGGGCGGGACCGAAACAGTCTTTGCGTCGTGGAAAATCCCCGGGACGTCGCCGCCATTGAAAAAACAGGTAGTTTCCGGGGGATTTATCACGTGCTCTGGGGTCTGATTACTCCTCTGGACGGCATCGGCCCGGAAGATTTAAAGATAAAGGAGCTGGTTGAACGTTGTAAAAACGGGAGTATCAAGGAAGTAATTTTAGCGACCAACCCGAGTGTTGAAGGGGAGGCGACTTCTTTATACCTGGTTAATTTGCTTAAACCTTTTAAAATAAAAGTTACCCAGTTAGCGCGGGGTCTGCCGGTAGGCAGTGAACTGGAATTTGCTGACGAAGCGACCCTCTCCAAATCTTTTGAAGGGAGGAAGGAAATTTAGACCGGGAGATGAAGTTCGTTTGCCAATTATTCTTGACATCACTCCCTACATTTGTTATATTGCACTAAAGCTTGACTTAGCGGCTAAATAATATCTAATAAAATAAAAATAAAGGGAAGGGGGGAATTAATAATGCTTGAAGCCATAAAAAAAGGTGTTTCTGTCGCCACTAAAAATTTACACCTTGTTTTAATTGTTTATATCGTCAGCTTAATTTTTGGTTTGATAAGTATGCCTTTTATGCGGCAGATAGGGATGGAGGCGACTCCCGGAATAACTCCGACTTTACCTATCGGTTTCTGGATTGTTATTATTATTTCTTTTCTGGTTCAGATTTTTGTTATGGGAGGTGTTTTAGGAGGTGCCCGGGAAGCAATTAAAAAAGGGAAAGCGGCCCTTAGCCAGTTTATCAGCGCCGGTAAAACTTACTATTTAAAACTGCTTCTTTCCGGATTGTTAGGTTTTGTTATTGCCCTGGCTTATGGTTTACTTTTTGCGGCTTTAGTCGGGGGAATTGCTGTCGCCGGAATAGCGGTGAAGATTATTTTAGGTTTGCTTCTGGCGGTCTATATTATTTTTGGCGTGGTTTTAGCTTTAATGCTGGTTTTTTGGCCCTATGCCATTGTCAGTGAAAATATCGGTGTTATCGCCGGTCTTAAGAAGGGTATAGAGATATCAAAGACACCGGCCGGCAATCTTTTGAAAATTCTGGGGATAGTGGTCATTTTGCTTATTGCCGCTTTCCTGGTTAACCTGATTATTTCTCTGCCGCAGGCTTTGTTTAATCAGGCGGTTGTCGCTCTCCAGCTTTACCGGATAATCGTGGTGGGTGCGGTTGGAGCTTTTCTAAACGTGGCGATAATTTCCGCTTTAATGAGTTACTATTTTATATTAAAAGGCGGTAAAGGAAGTTCTGCCTCAGAGGTGTAAAGAAAGCACAATATAAAAATGCAGGATATAATTGAGATTCGTTGGCATGGCCGAGGAGGGCAGGGGGCCAAAACCGCTGCCCTTCTTTTTGCTGATGCCGCTATCAATGAAGGAAAATTTATTCAAGCTTTTCCAGAATACGGACCGGAAAGAATGGGAGCTCCGGTTCAGGCCTTTGACCGGTTAAGTGACAGGCCCATTACGGTCCACTCCGGCGTTACCAGTCCCGATATTGTGGTCGTGCTTGATTCTACCCTTATGGAGACTCTGGACGTTACCCAGGGTCTTCCGGCCGAAGGCAAATTGATTGTCAATACGCAGTTATCTCCCCAGGACCTCCGTAAGAAATTTAATATTCAGGGACGAAAGATTTATACCATAGACGCTTCCCGGATTGCCCTGGAGACCATCAAAAGGGATATTCCTAATACCCCGATGCTGGGGGCGTTAGCTAAAGTGAGCGAGTTACTTAATCTGGAAAAAATGCTGGAAGATATGAAGAAAAAATTAGAAGCGAAGTTTCGCCATAAGCCGGAAGTGATAGATGGGAATCTTGAAGCCATTAAGAGGGCTTATGAAGAGGTAAAAAGCGAAAACTAAGCTAAGATAACAGAAAACAGAGTACGTCCGCCTGTCGCCCGCCTGTCGGCGGACAGGGATAACAGAAAAAATTTTATGGAAGATAAAAAAGATAAAATTCCTACCTGGAAGGAATTGCCCATCCGGGGATTAATTTTAGAAGCGGGTAATGCCGAAAAATATGAAACCGGCGGGTGGCGAAGTATGCGCCCGGTTCATCTGCCGGATAAGTGCATTCATTGTCTCCAGTGCTGGATTTATTGCCCGGACACCGCTATCCTGGTCAAAGACGGTAAAGTGATCGGGGTGGATTATAAACATTGTAAGGGCTGCGGTATTTGTGAAAAAGTTTGCCCGGTTAAGGGTAAAGCCATAAAAATGGAAAGAGAAGCTAAATAATAATGGGAACTAATTTAATTGTCGCGAAAACCGGAAACGAAGCGATGGCTGAAGCCATGCGGCAGATAAATCCGGACGTTGTAGCCGCTTATCCGATTACGCCGGCAACGGAAATTGTCCAGATTTTTGCCCAGTGTGTCGCTGACGGTCGGGTTGATACCGAATTTGTCGCGGTAGAAAGCGAACACAGCGCTATGAGTGCCTGCGTGGGCGCTTCGGCGGCCGGTTCCCGGGCGATGACGGCGACTTCTTCCCAGGGGTTGGCTTTAATGTGGGAGATAGTCTATATTGCGGCGGCGCTGCGTCTGCCTATCGTTATGTGCGTGGTTAACCGTTCTATTTCGGCACCGATAAATATTCACTGTGACCATTCTGATACTATGGGGGCGCGGGATGCCGGTTGGATTCAGCTTTTTAGCGAAAATACCCAGGAAGGCTATGATAACGTTATTCAGGCCGTGCGCATAGCCGAAAAAGCCCTGCTGCCGGTTATGGTCACCACAGACGGATTTATTATCAGCCACGCTATGGAACGGGTAGAAATGATTTCTGATGAGGAAGTAAAAAAATTCATCGGGCAATATAAACCGCTCTATCCCCTGCTTGACGTGGATAATCCGGTGACTTTAGGCGCGCTTGATTTTACCGATTATTTCTTTGAACATAAGCGGGCTCAGGTTGAAGCGGTTAACCAGTCTAAAGCGGCGGTAGTAGAAGTGAGCAAAGAGTTTTCCGCTAAATTTAACCGAAAGTATGAACTTTTTGAACAATATAAAATGGAAGATGCCGAGGTGGCGATGATTGCGCTGGGCTCAACGGCCGGAACGGCTAAGGTCGTTATTGATGGACTACGAAAAGAAAATGTAAAAGCCGGGCTGGTAAAGATAAGAATGTTTCGGCCTTTTCCGTACGCGGAATTAATTAAAGCTTTAAGTAAAGTAAAAAAGATAGCCGTTTTTGACCGTTCAGACGCCCTGAATTCATTCGGCGGGCCGGTCTTTATGGAGGTAAGAAGCGCTTTATACGACGAGCCCAATCACCCGGAATTAGTTAATTTTGTTTATGGCCTGGGGGGGAGAGACATTCAAATTTCAGATATAGCCGGGGTACTCAAGGATTTATCCGCCGGTAAAGTGAAAGAAAAAATTAATTATCTGGGAGTGAGAGAATAAATGGCTTCACTTAAAGAATTAGCCAAAAGGGGAGATAAATTTAGCGGCGGCCACCGGGCCTGCGCCGGATGCAGCGTGCCGTTTATTGTCCGGCAGGTTCTTCTGGCCACCGAAGAGCCGGTCGTGGTTACCTCAGCCACCGGTTGTCTGGAGGTTTTTTCCACTATTTTTCCTTATTCGGCCTGGAAGGTGCCGTTTTTACACAACGCTTTTGAAAATTCGGCGGCAACCTGCAGCGGTATTGAGGCGGCCTATCGCTCCTTAAAAAAACAGGGAAAAATTGATAAAGAAATTCGTTTTATTGCTTTTGGCGGGGATGGGGGTACTTATGATATCGGTTTACAGTCTCTTTCCGGGGCCCTGGAAAGGCGGCATCGTTTTCTTTATATTTGTTATAACAACCAGGCGTATATGAACACCGGGATTCAAAGAAGCGGGGCCACCCCTAAAGGAGCAAGCACGACGACGGCCCCTTCCGGTAAAGAGGTTCCCGGGAAACTCCAGTTCAGCAAGGATTTAACGGATATTGTCATTGCTCATGATATTCCTTATGTAGCCCAGAGTGCGGCCGGCTTCTGGAATGATTTGGTGACGAAAGTCCAGAAAGCTTTAGCCAAGGACGGCCCCAGTTTTATTAATGTTTTAGCGCCGTGCCGTTTGGGTTGGGGATATGACCCGGCCATTACCATAGATATCGGCAAGATGGCGGCTGATACCTGCTACTGGCCGCTTTTTGAGGTGGATGAAGGGAAATATAAAATAACTTATAATCCCAAAGAAAAAAAGCCGGTTGAAGAATTGTTTAAAATACAGACGCGGTTTAAACATCTTTTTAAACCGGAAAATAAATATATCCTGGAAGAAACCCAGAAACACATTGATAAAAAGTGGAATATTCTTTTAAAAAGGTGCGAGGAATAGATGTATTTTTCGATTGAAGTGTATAAGAAAGACCGAAAAACTTACGTGGCGGCCTGCCCGGAATTAAACCTGGAGACCTCGGCTTCGACCCGGGAACAGGCGGTCAGCCGCATGGAAAAAGTCCTGCTTTTTTATCTCAATTCGGCGAAAGAAATAGGTATTGACCCGGACACTCTGGAAGCGGTTTCCCGTTCCTATAAACGAAATAAAGAATTAATGCATTAAGAAGTTATCCTTAAATATTATGAAAAAATCTCCCGTTAGAAATCAGTGCTTCTAACGGGTTTATAATCAGAATAGACAGGAAGCGCGCAACAGAGAGAAATATTTTAAGTCAGGGGCAGGAAAGAAAATTTCTAAAAGAGAAGGTTCTTTGAAATAATAATCATTCCTCGGTAGCTCAGTCGGCAGAGCAGGTGGCTGTTAACCACCGGGTCGCAAGTTCGAGTCTTGCCCGAGGAGCCAAATTTGGGCGCTGATAATTTTCGGTGCCCAAATTTGGCGAACCCTCTGCGTCTTGATTTGCGTAGTCCAATGCGGACGAGCAAATCAGCAGGTGGGGAGCCATTGCCCACTTTTGTGGGTTTTTTTATTTAACAGAGCAATCGAAAATCGAAAATTGAAAATAGATTAAACTGGTATTTTCGATTGCGGTCTAATTTCGATTCTCGATTTTCGAAAGTCTTAAATTTAACCAGCTCGCCCATCATTCTTTGATAGGCTTTTTGCTTTTGTTTCTTTGGGGCAAGACGAGAACGCCAAAGGAGGATTGTCAAGGAGGAAAAGTATTTTCCTCCTTGCCGGCTTACGCTTCTCTGCGGAAGGAAGAAAAACATTAAAAAGAAACCATCAGGGTGTCTTTTTAAGGAGCCGCTAAAACGGCGACAAGTTCCAGCGAAGCAGAGTCTTACCCGAGAAACCATTTCTCTTTTATTTATTGCCCGCTCTTTTCAGTTTGAACTTGAAGGGCTCGGTAAATATTAGTGCGGGATCGCCGGTTGACGGATCAATAGGCCCATCATTAAGATAAAATTTTACTTCAATGCTGCGCTCGTTGATATCGTACAGCATGGACCAGAGCGTCCGATGGGGCAAAGGACCGACCGACCCTTCAGCTATATCAGTAGTATGGGCATAGGCCAGGCTCATGGCTTCCTTGATATCAACAGGCGAAAATTTTCCCTGATGACCTTTTATATAATCAGTAAGTTTGACATAGCGGTAAAAAGTATTGTAAGTGCCTTTGGATGAATAGGGCGGGAACTTGGTGACGTCGGGATAGAGGAAAACTGCGTGATTGGTTATGACCTGCGGCTGGCCATTATTTTCGGTGTAGTGATAACTGAAATCCCCTGGTGCGGTATCAAAAATGAAAGACTTGCCGAAGCGGTCACAGATCTGAAGATGCCCAGGTATAAATCCTACGACTAGCTTATTATTGAGAATCGCCAGTTTAGCTTCATCCACCGTGGCGCAGGTATCCAAGATCAATCTGTTAAGTTGCAGCAAGTTCAGACCGCCGGTATCATCGCCCAGCGGATTGGGATTGGTATTGGGCGTGCCAAGATCATCTGAGAGCATGGTCACGATTAAGCCTTCGGAGTTCATCCCGCCCTGGAAGCCGTTTAATAAATCCAAGGCACCTACGACGATAGAGGGGTAACCTTTATCCGGGTAGAGTTCCATGACGAAATTTCTGGAATAAAGATTATGGTCTCCCTCGACTCGCTCCATTCCTAACATTTCCCGCATCGTTGCGGTGTGAAAATCTATATTATGACCAAGAAGAGAGTGGCCATTGGTCGTAGAACTGGCCGGGAAAAATACCGCCGAGCAGGCAAAAGGAGCGATATCGTAATAAAGGCCGCTGGTGACATAAGTGTTATCTGTGGGAGGCAGGCTGTATGATTTGGCCACGCCTTCCATCCGTTCAAGAAGGATCGGGTAGTTTTTTCCCATATACTGGCGGCGGGCCTCGGCATAGATCGGTCCAGCATAATGAACGAGTTTTTTGATGCCGAGCCACTCCTGGGCGATGTCGCCCAAGGCCTTGCCGATCTCCTCGTTGGTTCCGCGCAAAACTATGTGCCGGATCTCCAGATAAGTATCCGGCTCCTTAGCCAATATTACTTCATTGGTAACTATAGTCGGGTTGGTGTTTTTGGCTAGGGTGCCTGTTCCGGATCCGGCGATGAAACAAGAAACAAGTAAAAAGCAAAGCAACTTTTTCATGATCTCCTCCTTTTAAAAGGCTTTTCCCAAAATATTATACTCCTGTTTATTCTGGATGACAATCAAAATCAAAATCTGGGGACACAATACTAATTTCTTGACAGGGGTGGTTAAAATAGAAAAACCGGAATCTATTTTTAATATAAACCTTGAGAAGAATAGAGCGGGGCGCAAGAAGAAAAATAAATAGGTATTGTGTCGCCCGGATTAGAGATTAGCAGTTGATTTAACAAATGTTTAATATAACAGAATAGTTATTATCCTAACTTTCGGTTGACAGAGGAAGACAGAAGAGACACTATTATACCTGGTTATCATAATTTCAATAATTGAAATTATAGTTGACATCTACTTGACAGATGTCAACTTTTAACTTATAATGTTGACATCTTAAGAAAAGTCAAATTGGAGGTTTGGATGATAACCATAGGAAAATATGTTCAGCAAAAGGGAAATTATAAAGCTTTTATACCTGAGAAGTTTCCGCCAGCAGAAATCTCTTTCAATGAACCAAAGATAATCAAACTTCTTGCAAATGCCAACTTACAACTTGGTAAATTGGATGGTTTGACTAAGCTTTTACCGGATATCGACTTTTTTATATTTATGTATATTAACAAAGAGGCTGCTTACTCAAGCCAGGTGGAAGGTACACGGGCAAAGCTTACTGATGCGCTACAGGCGGAAGTAGAACGAACTCCAGATTTACCAAAAGACGTTGACGATATTTTACATTATATTAAAGCGATGAATAAAGGGTTAAAAAGGCTGGATAAGTTACCGTTATCGCTAAGATTGATTAAGGAGGTCCATGCTACTTTGTTGACAAAGGCTAGAGGCTCTACATATCCGCATCCGGGCGAATTTAGAAAAAGTCAAAACTGGATTATGGGGACAAGTCCAGCCGATGCTCATTTTGTTCCGCCACCACCAGAATATGTGATGGAGGCAATGAGCGATCTGGAAAAATTCTTCTATTCTTCTGAAGACATACCTATTTTAATAAAAGTGGGCTTGCTACATAGCCAATTTGAAACAATACATCCTTTTTTAGATGGAAATGGCAGAACGGGGAGATTATTGATTACCTTTTATTTATGTCAACAGGGAATATTGGAAAGGCCGGTGTTATATCTTTCGGAACATTTCAAAAAACACAGAGATTTTTATTTTTCTATGCTTGATGAATATAGAAAGGGAAATATTGTTTCATGGCTGGAATTTTTTCTAAAAGGTGTTATCAGGGTTGCCGGCGAAGCAATACAAACCTCAAATAATGTTATCGATTTACGCGAAAAAGACTTGCATAAAGTATCTGAACTAGGTAGGGCAAGTAAAAACGCTATCGTGTTACTGAAGAACTTATATAGACTCCCGATAATAAATGTCAGGAAAATCGAGCAAGTTGCAAATTTATCCCGTGAAGCTGCGAATCGGCTCACTGATAGATTTGTCAAACTAGGAATTTTAGTTCCTAAAGATAAGGGTAAGCGGTATGGCCGGCTGTTTGTCTATAAGGATTATCTCAGTCTTTTCGAAGAAAAATGACCTTTAATTATAGGGACACAATACTAATTTCTTTACAGGGGTGGTTAAAATAGAAAAACAGGAATCTATTTTTAATATAAACCTTAAGAAGAAGAGAGCGGGG
The DNA here is from genome assembly GCA_964506075.1 of uncultured bacterium. Taxonomy (GTDB): domain Bacteria; phylum CAZDME01; class JAYEMH01; order JAYEMH01; family JAYEMH01; genus CAZDKO01. The sequence goes on along the minus strand of CAZDKO010000017.1, from coordinate 15,949 downwards.
CGCAAGAAGAAAAATAAATAGGTATTGTGTCCCCCGGATTTAAAAAATAAAAAAAAGAGGTTAACAAACTACCTCGTTTTTTACTTTTATAGTTGTAGAGAAAAAAACTGGCGCGTTGAAGTGCCAATAAGATAAGAGGGACATGGGCGTTCCTGTTAAAAGGAACGCTTTCTTATTTTACAAGCAGTACAGAGTAGTGCCTAGTGGGACGCAGGCGTCCGATCTGATGTCGCGAAGACAAAAGAAAGGCCGCCTTTTTTATTTAATGAAAGGAGAGAATGGAGGTGAGCATGAAAAAGATTGAATGTATAATCCGTCCAGAAAAATTAAAGGAAGTGGAAAAGGCTTTAAGGTCGGTTGCCGTGGGCGGGATTACGATTACCGAAGTTAAAGGATTTGGGAGAGAGACTACCCGCCCGGACGCTTATCTCGTTTTACCTAAGACCAAGTTAGAGATATACGCTACCGATGACCAGGTGGAAGAGTTAATTTCGGTAATTGTTGAGACCTGCCGCACGGGTGAGTTGGGTGACGGTAAAATTATTGTTCTGCCGATGGACGATGCGCTTCGAATAAGAACAGAAGAACGCCTGGAAGAGGCATTAATTTGAAAGGAGGAAGTAAAGATGTTTATGGTCAGAAAGATGTTAGGTGTGTTTTTGGTGGGATGTGTTTTAAGCCTGGGGGTCAATGTTGTTGGTGCGTATGCGAAAGAAGGAATACTTGTAAATTCACCTCTGGAAGTAAGCGCGGATGTAGCCGTAAACTCCAAGTACATATGGAGAGGTTTTACCCTGGATGATGATCCGGTAATGCAGCAGGGAATATACGCGAGTGCTTATGGCTTTACCGTCAGCATGTGGGGCAGTTTTGATATTAAAACAGATGACAGTCTGGATTCAGATGAGGTTGATTACGCCATAGATTACACCTACGACGCCGGCAAATTCAGCCTTTCGGCCGGATATACCTATTATGATTTCCCGGCTTCTGATTTGCATAGCCAGGAATTCTATATAGGAACTACTTTAAATACGCTTCTCTCCCCGAGTTTAACCTGGTACCGTGACTTTGGCGATGAAGATTCCGGTGGCGGGGATGGTGATTATATAGTGTTGGCATTGAGTCATAGCCTTCCGTTAGGGAAAAGTCCCATAACGCTTGATTTAAGCGGTCATGTCGGTTACAATAATGAACTTTTTATTAACGGCGAAGGTGGAGACGTAGCCATCGGGGTAGGGTTAACTATTCCTTTGACCGAAAAGATATCCTTGATTCCCAATATCAACTACTCTATGCCTTTTGGAGGTCTGGAGGATTCCAACGATGGCAATCAGGATGACCAATTTTACGGAGGATTTACCCTGGCGTTTAGTTTTTAGCTCACCCCCGTTAGATAGGGGCTTACGGAAGGAGGTATAAATAAAATGTTTATGAAGATATTAAAATTAGTGGCAAAGGCGTTTTTAGTTACTTTAGTTATTATAGTTTCCCCTTTATTTGCCTTTGCTGATGAGGCGACGACAGCAGCTAATGCAGTAGCAATCAATACGGTCTGGACTTTGATAGCCGCGTTCCTGGTCTTCTTTATGCAAGCAGGCTTTGCTATGGTGGAAACAGGTTTTACCAGAGCAAAAAACGCGGCCAATATCATGATGAAGAATCTTATGGATTTTTGTATCGGTTCAATTGCTTTCTGGCTGATTGGTTTTGGCATAATGTTTGGGGCTTCTAAATTAGGACTTTTTGGCACGAGTGGATTTTTCTTAAGTAGTGCCAATCCCTCGACAGCCGAAGGGTTATGGCAGTTTGTTTACTGGATGTTCCAGGTAGTTTTTGCCGCTACGGCAGCAACCATTGTTTCCGGGGCAATGGCTGAAAGGACGCGATTTCCGGCTTATTTGATTTACTCATTTTTTATTTGCGCTTTGATATATCCCGTAGTAGGCCATTGGATTTGGGGAGGCGGCTGGCTGGGAAATAAGGGCATGATAGACTTTGCCGGTTCTACAGTGGTACATTCAGTCGGCGGCTGGGCAGCTTTAGCCGGTACAATACTGCTTGGCCCAAGAATAGGTAAATATAATAATAATGGGACCTCTAATGCCATCCCCGGACATAATATCCCTTTAGCCGCCTTAGGTGTATTTATCCTCTGGTTTGGCTGGTTTGGTTTTAACGCCGGAAGTACTACATCGGGTACAAACTTAAGTATTGCCACTATTGCTGTAACTACCAATCTGGCTGCGGCAGCAGGAGCAATTACGGCTATGTTTACATCCTGGGTGAGATTTGGAAAACCCGACACCAGCATGGCTTTAAATGGTGCTCTGGCAGGATTAGTAGGTATTACGGCTCCTTGTGCTTGTGTTTCGCCACTTTCTGCCATTATTATTGGCGCCGTGGCTGGAATTTTGGTTGTGTTTAGCGTTGAGTTTATTGATAAGGTTTTACATATTGATGATCCAGTGGGTGCAATATCAGTTCATGGTGTCTGTGGAACTTGGGGCACACTCTCTGTGGGACTTTTTGCTCAAAGCGCTTATGGTGAATCCAGTGGCGTGGGTGCAGTTAATGGTTTCTTCTTCGGGGGAGGGTTATCCCAGTTTTTCGTCCAACTTACAGGTGTAGTTTCAGTATTTTTGTGGGTATTTGGGTCTACGCTAGCTCTTTTTTATATTATCAAAAGGACCATAGGCTTAAGAGCTTCAGACGAAGAACAGCTTAAAGGGCTGGATATTGGCGAGCACGGTATGGAGTCTTACGCCGGATTCCAGATATTTACTACGGAATAAAAAAATTATGAAGGGAGATTGACAAAGATGAAATTAATCATAGCTATGATACAGCCCCACAAACTTCCTGATGTCAAGAAGGCACTTTATGATGCGGAGGTTTTTAAGATGACGGTTACCAATGCCTTAGGTTGCGGTCAGCAAAAAGGCTACACTGAAACCTATCGGGGGGTAATTCATGAAGTAAATCTTCTTAAAAAAGTCAGGCTTGAAATTGCGGTCAACGAAGATTTTGTCCAGCCGACCGTCAACGCTATTATCAAAGGGGCTAAAACCGGAAAGATTGGAGACGGTAAGATATTTGTTCTGGATTTACCGGCATGCATAAGGATAAGAACCGGCGAGCAAGGAGGACCGGCTATTGGTTAATGTTTAGGTAAATCAGATAATAAAGCCAGGCAAGATGCGCCCATCATTTTTTGATGGGCGTTTTGCTTTTTAAATCAGGGGACATAATACTAATTTCTTGACAGGGGTGCTTAAAATAGAAAAACTGTAATCTATTTTTAATATAAACCTTAAGAAGAAGAGAGCGGGGCGCAAGAAGAAAAATAAATAGGTATTGTGTTCCCCGATTTTAATATTAACCGGCGTATCAAAATCCGGTTCGCCCGCACCAAAACCAATAACATTAATCCCTTCAGCCCGCATCTTCTTTGCTTTGGCAGTGATGCTTAACGTGGGAGACGGATTGATTTGACTTATTTTCTCTGAAAGTAGCATGGCTTAACCTCCTGTTAATTAATATTATTTACCCTTTAGATATATCTTTAAGTTTCTTATTTTTTCCTTCTACCTCCACCGCCATCTGCTCTTTAAATATTTTAAGTTTTTTTCTAACATCCGGATATTTTACGCCTAGAATTTGAGCCGCTAATATAGCGGAATTTTTTGCGCCAGCTTTACCAGTAGCAACACAAGCCACAGGTACACCCGAAGGCATCTGAACCATGGAAAGAAGCGAATCCAAGCCTCCTGAAAGCTGCGTCTGCATAGGCACGCCGATTACCGGAAGTACTGTCCATGCAGCTATAACTCCGGCTAAATGCGCAGCTCCTCCTGCGGCAGCGATAATGACTTCGAGGCCTCTATCTTCTGCGCTTGAAGCGTATTCATGCGCTCTTTGAGGAGTGCGGTGCGCGGAAATAATGTTTACTTCATAACTAATGCCGAACTTCTCCAGGGTTTTTGTTGCCTCCTGCATTGTTTCTAAATCAGAGTCACTGCCCATTACTATTCCCACAAGAAATTTATCACCCATTTACGCCTCCCGCTTATATCCTTTAAGTAAATCTAGGTTCGCTTTTACAACTCTTTGCGCAAAACCTTTTGATTCTTCCGTTTTAATTTTTAAACCCCTCGTTTTTTGTTTTGTATTTATTACCGTCCCGTCAGGAACAATGCGGCTTTGCAGTATACTTACTCCAGAAACTACCGCTAAAAACTGCACAAAAACGCCTTCAGCTAAGCAGGAATTGAAGACAACCGAGCCGAACCCTATGAAACACCCCTTCCCGATTTTACACGGACCATGAACAATGCAACCGTGTGATAAAGAGGTGTTTTCTTCGATGTCTACAGACGATTCTTTTAGGGCATGGATGATAACCCTATCCTGAATATTACAATTATCACCTATAACAACGGAACTTTTTGGCTCATCCGACCTAACAACAGCGTGCGGACCAACAAATACATTCTTCCCTATTTTTACCTTACCGATTATCACTGCAGTCGCATGAACATACGCAGTCTTGTCTACCTGAGGATAATCACCACTAGGGTTCCATTCCATCATTATAACGCTCCCTTGTCATACCAAGCCTTTGTTGAGCGTAAATACTTCAATACGCTCGCCTGTAGCCAAATTAAAGCTTGAGTGAGTATCGGATAACCTTTGCGCCTGTCGCATCCTCAATGCAAAGCTCCAAAGCAGGCTTTATTTCCTCTATAAGCTTCATTTTAAGCTCATGAATGAGGCCTTGCCCCTCCCGGATCTTCGCCTAAGTGCTTCTCGGCCAAGATCAGCACTCCCGTAAACCTGACAATAATCGCATCATCCACAACTTCGCTTGAAACGGTTCTCACCTCTTCGCCTAAATGATCTTTCAAAAGCTGCGATAATTATTGATTGATTTTTGATTTGATATCCTGTTTTGTTTTAGCGGTCATAACACTCTTCCTTAAATGCCTTTACCGGTAATCATCTTAATAGCCTGCAGGTATTTTTCGCTGGTCTTTTTAACTATCTCCTCGGGAAACTCGGGCGCAGGAGGAGTTTTATCCCAGTCGAGTGTTTCCAAATAATCCCTGACGAACTGCTTATCAAAACTTGGCTGGGGCCCACCTGGTTTATATTTATCCTTTGGCCAGAAGCGCGAGGAGTCGGGAGTAAGGACTTCGTCAATCAGGATGATACCGCCTTTATACATGCCAAACTCGAATTTTGTGTCGGCGATGATTATGCCTTTTGTTTCGGCATATTGGCTTGCTTTCTTATATAGGGCGAGACTTAGTTCTTTTAGCTTTTGTGTAATATCCTTTCCCAATTCCTTTTCCACAAATTCCTGAGTGACATTGATATCGTGGCCGACGTCCTCTTTGGTTGAGGGAGTAAAAATTGGTGCCGGCAACTTATCTGACTCCTTAAGGCCAGAAGGTAATTTTATTCCGCAAATTGACTGACTTTGCTTATATTCCTTCCATCCTGAACCGGAAAGATACCCTCGCACTACGCACTCAACGGGTATTGTCTTTGCTTTTTTAACCAGCATTGACCGGCCCTTAAGGTCATCGGCGTATTTGTGCAGTTCTTTCGGGTAATCCGGAATTCCTGCGGAAATAAAATGGTTGACGATAATATCTTTAGTGAGTTCAAACCAAAACAAGGAGAACTGCGTTAAAATCTCGCCCTTATAAGGGATGCCTGTTGGTAAGACCACGTCAAAACAAGAGATCCTGTCCGTTGAAACAACCAAGAGTTTGTCCCCAAGATCATAAACATCCCTGACTTTCCCTCTCTTAAATAATTCTAGATCTGGAAAGCGAGTCTTAAGTAATGGTTCTTTAGCCATATTAAGCGCCTCCTCTGTTGGCATGGCGAATGGAATAGAAATAATCATCGCTTGCCCCGTTATTCATGCTATTTTTAAGCATTTTGTACTGTTCCAGAATCTCCTGAGGCATATGTTTTCCGAATTGGCCGAAGAACTTCTCGATATCATCGAGCTCCGGCTGCCATTTGCTAGGCTTGATTTCAAATAACTTCTCCAGCTTGCTTTTGGAAAGATCGAGACCGCTTAAGTCTAGATCTTTCAAGTGAGGTATGTGTCCCAAGGGCGTATCCTGAGCGCTTACTTTATTCTGTGCCCTATCCACAATCCACTTTAAAACGCGAATGTTTTCTCCAAATCCCGGCCAGATGAATTTACCGTTCTCATCCACTCTAAACCAATTAACGGTATAAATCTTCGGTGGATGTTTTAATTTCTTGCCGATATTGAGCCAATACTCCAGACTAAATGCTCATCGGGAAAATGCATGATGAATCGCTTATTCGGATCAAAACCACCCACCGAATGCAAACCTTTTACAAAATTATCGCGGTTATTGATTTTTTCAGTGACCTTGCTGCTCATGCGCGTCATAATACGCATACTCACCGCAACATAGGATACATCAGTAAGCTGAATGCAGTCCTTAGCGTAAGGCGAATCCGGATGCCCCATCATATAAGGAAGCACGTACATAGTCCTACCCTTCATACAACCGTCAGAGAGTTTTCGCATCTTTTCTTTGGCTTCATTAGGATGCATCCAGTTATTATTAGGTCCAGCGGTTTCTTTGTCAGGATGACAGACAAAAGTAAGGTGTTCTGTACGCGCAACATCAGTAGGATGGTTGCGATGAAAGTAAGCATTCGGCCATGCTTTTTGATTCAACTCCTGAAAGATAGGGGTGTCACCGATCTTTTCTTCTTTTATTCCTATCTGTATAAGACGACGCGCTTCTTCCTCGGATCCGTCGCACAAATGGATTTTATCCGGTTTACATAATTTTGCCTGCTCTTCTACCCATCTTTCAAGCGGCGTTGCCATTTGTTCTTCCTCCTCTTTAAGTAGTGATATAAAACAAAAAAGCCAACATTTGTTTCCGGCCCTCTCATAAAGAGAGAACTAAGAAACGCTTGTTGGCTTACTCTGCAACAGCCCTTTGTTATTTAGGGCCCTTGCTTACAGTCTTCCATTAAAATTCCTAATTATGGCTGTATTATAACCCAAAAAATTATTTAGTCAATCTTTTTCAGCAGAACTGTTCATCTAAATTTTTATCCAGCGTAAAAACGATCACCCGTTCGCCGGTTTTTGTGCTGATATCCGTATGTAGGCTCTGAACCTGACAGGTAGTAATGTCGGAAATCATTTTCTCTAATAAAACTCGCGCGCCTTCCAATAACTGCACGCGGGTCTTCTTAATTAAATCAGCGCCTTCCGGACTCTTGGCAAGTTGCTCTTCTGCCGGCGTAAGCACGCCCTTGAGCCGAACGAAAACCATATCCTTAATGATATAGGTCTTGGTTTCAGTCGGGCCTCTACCCATGTAATCTTTTTCAAACTTTATTATGGCCTCGCTAATTTGCGATTCAGCTTGACCTTTGGTTTTATGTTCCACGGAGAACTCCTGAACTAATTAATTATTCCTCTATAAGTTTCTCTATGCTGATATTTAAAGCCCTTGCAATCTTAGCAATATTCTGCACAGATGGCTTTTTAACTATATTTGACTCAATCTTGATAAGCGTAGTATAAGGGATATCCGCAGCTCTTGCAAGTTTATCCTGAGAAAGACTTCTTTTCTTCCTGAATTTCTTTATATTGTCACCAATCATAAAAACCTTGACCTATATACCTAAATTTGATAGTATAGTTAGGTGTGTATTGTTTGCACATACATTATATCAAAACTCATTAAAATGACAATCTAAATATCCTAATTTAAATTTTTTAGGCTTTTTTATGGGGTGGGCGTACCCGCACCACACCCGCCCCAAATGTTTTAGCTTTAAAGTGTTTATCGGGAGAGGCGCGGTATGTCGCACCGCATAGTTCTTTTTGTTGATTGCGGCATAGTGGACGAACCCTATATTAGCCAGCTGTATCCTTCGTATCATTCTAATTTTGTAGCCAGCAGAATACTCCTGTTGATATAACAACATTATTTGTGCGATAATTATATTAAGGCAGTTGGATGCATATAATATGTTCTATCCATGCTAAAGTAAAGAATGGAGCAAAGGGGTATTAAAAAAGAGCAGGTAGAAGAAGCTTTAAAAGAGCCTGACATTATCCTGCCTACGAAAGATAAACATAGAAAAAGAGTGATGAAAAAGTTTGGTTCAAAAACTTTAGATGTGATTTACAAACCGATAAGCGACAATAAAATAATTTTAGTGACGGTAGTATGGTTAAAAAAAGAAGATAGAAAAGTAGAAAGGTAATAATATGAAAGTTTCATTTGATACCTTGGCTAAAGCAGTTTATCTGGAATCTATTTGTAATATAAACCTTAAGAAGAAGAGAGCGGGGCGCAAGAAGAAGAATAAATAGGTATTGTGTCCCCCGATTTCGATTTTTAAAACCAGATTTTCAGAGTCACAAAATATATTAGAAGCGGTGTACAAATTGCCAGAATTCGTATTATCAGGTCTTCTTTTTTGGACGGTTCTATTTTAAATCTATCTTTAACCATTGGCGATGAACAAAAACGCAAAAATATATACGGAAGAATGATAAAGGGGAGAAACATCAAAATGGGAAGTATTTCAAGACCCGGGAAATCCTTATGCATATCGATAATAATACCAAGCGGCCAGGCGAAAAAATATTTATCACCGGAAAGTAAAATACGGCGAGGTATTATCATACTAAAAAACAGCGCTTCCAAAATGCCTATCAGCCACGTTAATGAAAGCAACTTAATTAGAACGACCGACCATCTCTTATGCCTTAAAAAACCGATGCCGCCTACTAAATAAAAAATACAAAGGAAGTTTACAATGGCCAGGAAGCATTCAACCGCTAAATCAGGATAAAAAATACAGGTATGCAGTTTGATTATAAAGCCAATAAAAAAAGCGATGCCGATTATTATAAATAGAAAACCGAAGCCCTTGATTTTTATGTTTTCTACCTTCATATGACTGAGACAAATTTGGGGACGTTCCCCAGATTGTTCGGGAGGGTGTCCCTCTGTATAAAATTATACCCCTAAAAACAAAAAGCCTCAAGGTTTATCTTGAGACCGGGTTTTGTTCATCAGGCTTTGATGGGCTTTTTTCTACTTGGGATTTTTTATTTTTGAGGATATAATCTTAGAAAGATTTAGCGAGCGGAAAATTCAATGAATAATCAGAAAATAGATATGAATGATGAAGCGCTGATAGAGGTTAAAGAGCTGGTTAAGAAATTTAATGGCTTTACGGCCGTTGCCGGTATCTCTTTTACTGTCCGCCGCGGGGAATGTCTGGGGATACTCGGGCCCAACGGCGCCGGTAAAACCACTACGGTCAGGATTATCCAGTGTATTTCACCAGCCACCAGCGGTACTGTTTCGGTCCTCGGGATGAAAGCCTCGCTTGATGAGCGCCGCATCCGGGCGTTACTGGGTGTAGTGCCGCAGGAAAATGACGTGGACCCGGATCTGACGGTCAACGAAAACCTGGAACTTTTTGCCTCTTTGTTTGATATCCCCCGGAAGGTGGCCAAAGCGCGTATTATGGAGTATCTTGAGTTTGTAGAGCTTAAAGAAAGAGCCGATAACAGGATAAATTCTCTTTCCGGAGGGATGAAGCGGCGTTTATTAATTGCCCGGGCAATGCTTAATGAACCCAGTATTATGATTCTTGATGAGCCGACCACCGGATTAGACCCCCAGGCGAGGCATCTTATCTGGCAGAGATTACGCACCTTGAAGAATAAAGGCGTCACCATAGTTTTAAATACCCACTATATGGAAGAAGCCGAGCAGCTATGCGACCGGTTGCTGATTTTAGATAAGGGTAAGATTTTAAAGGCCGGCATTCCCGGAGAACTGGTCAAAAACGAAGTGGGCGAAGAAGTCGTAGAGGTCCGTAATCATCAGGGAGTCAAAGATATCCTGGAAAAACTTCAGGGACTTAAATTCAGTTCCGAGGCGGTTGGCGATACCTTATATCTTTATTGTCACGAAAGCAAAGAAATTTTGACCCGGCTGGCTACTTCTGAGACTTTATCGGTCTTCCGCCGGCTGGCGACGCTTGAGGACGTTTTTTTAAAACTTACCGGCCGGGGATTAAGCGAATGAAAAAACTATTTACGGCCTTGAGTTACCGGATTTACTACGTTTGGAAGAGGAACCTGGTTTCCTATAAACGTTTTGCGATTCCGACCTTTCTTGTCAGCATGGGGGAACCCTTATTATATCTTGTCGCCATGGGTATCGGACTCGGGTCGTATATGGGACTAATCAATGGGATGCCTTATTTAAACTTTCTCGCTCCCGGGCTCCTGGTTTCCACGGCGATGTTCTCGGCTACCTATGAATGCACGTTTGGCGCTTATGTCCGCATGACGGTGGAAAAGGTTTACAGCGCCCTTATCGTCACGCCGCTTACCGTAGAAGAAGTGGTTACCGGTGAGATACTCTGGGGTATGACCCGCTCTATGCTTAGCGGTTTTATCATGCTTATCGTGCTCTTTTTGTTCGGCATCGCCTCCTGGTCAAGCTTCCTCTTTATGCCGCTGGTGTGGATAACCGTAGGGTTTTTCTTTTCGTCTTTAGCGATAATTATAACCTCTTTCGCCCCGAACTTTGATTTTTTCACTTATTATCTGGAACTGTTTATTACCCCGATGTTCTTTTTTTCCGGTATTTTCTTTCCGTTGGATAAGATGCCGACGGTGATTAAAGTCATCTCCCGGTTCCTGCCGCTGACCTACGCGGTGGATATCTCCCGGGCCTTCATCCAGGGACCGCTGGGGTGGAATGTCTTCAGGGATTTTGTTATATTGCTCGTCTCGGCTTCAATCTTTTTTATTGCCGCGCTTTATCTGATGAAAAAAAGACTGATTAAATAGACCCGGCTTAAATTTCCCTATCAACGCCGGTTGAGCTATTATATAATTATTAGAGGGGATTAACCTTCAGCATTTAATTAACAGTAATTACAGGAGGGGGAGAGATGTTTTCTATTATTTTTCTTATAATAAGCTTTCTGGGTGCCGGCATCCATCTTTTCGTATCCAAAGAACCAAAAACAGCCGGGAGAATAATCAGCGTCCTGTTGCTTTATCTACTGGTCATAAATGTAGGGGTCGGCGGTTTACTTGGGTTTATGGGCCACGCTTTTAGAGCTGATGAGGTGGCGCAAAGTATCGGCTGGTCGCCCGGAAGCCCCTTTCAATTTGAAGTAGCAGTTTCAAACCTGGCTTTCGGTATCTTAGGCCTTCTTTGCCTGTGGTTTAGAGGGAATTTTTGGCTGGCGACCGGTATCGGCAGTGCGGTTTTTGGCCTGGGTGCGGCTTACGGCCACATCAGAGATATTATCGTAAACCGGAATTTAGCCGTTAATAACGCCGGTCTTATCCTCTGGGTCGGGGACATAGCCGTGCCTCTTTTAATCCTGGTGTTACTTATTTTATTAAAAGCCTTAAACAAGCGCGGTATTGGTAAATTATTATAACCCCGATACCAACTCATCCAATTTTAAAATAGAAAATGGTTTTGACATATAGAAATCAGCCCCTGATTCCAGAGCTTCTTTTTTATCGGCTTCTAAATCAGAAGCGGCAATGATAATAACAAGGCAAGAAGGCTCCATAGATTTTATCTTTTTTAAAACCTCTAAGCCGGACATATGTTTTAAGCTTAAATCAAGTATCACAATATGAGGCTTTTCCAGACTGAAGATGTCTAACCCGCCTTCCCCGTTTACCGCATACATCACCTTATAGCCTTTCTTACCGAAGAATTCGTGCAGCATTTCACATATCGCTATTTCACTATTGATAATAAGGATTTTGGTCATATTATACCCCCACTAAAATATATTACACCTTACTTTAGTTAGGTGTCAAGGGGATAATCACCATGTTAAAATACGGTGCTATGGAAACGTCTATAAGATTAAAGCTGGGTAGAAAAATAAAGGAATTACGAAAACAGCGCGGCTATACGCAGGAGAAACTGGCTGAATTAGCCGATATTGACTACAAATATTTACAGAGGATAGAGGGTAAAACCCCACCGGCACTTAAAGTTGATACGATTGAAAAATTGGCGAAAGTTTTTAAAATACCACCGGCCAAGTTGTTGGATTTTTAAAAGGTGGGTTTTTTAATTTAACAGAGCAATCGAAAATTGAAAATGGATTAAGAGGATTGTCAAGGCCAGGTAAAATATATCCAAGAATAAACTTGACAGATAAAGCAAACAGTGTATAATATTCGTAGAAGTATTGAGTAGTAAATAAGAGAGTAGAGGATATAACCGCAAGGTAAAATAGTTTACTTTGCGGATTTTTTGTTGTTCTGCCGTTATTTACTATAAATTTTATAAAGGAAGGAGGTAGTAGATAATGGCAAATGGAAAAGTAAAATGGTTCAATAACTCAAAAGGTTATGGTTTTATTACTCCTGAGTCAGGCGAGGATGTATTCGTGCATCACAGCGCAATTCAGGGAGATGGCTATAAGTCTTTAGATGAAGGCCAGTCGGTTGAGTTTGAAATTCAACAGGGCCCTAAAGGCGCACACGCCGCTAATGTAGTGAAGTTGTAATCAAGAGGATATGGCCCGGCATTTTATGCCGGGCCTGTCTATACTGGAAAAGGAGACAATATGGCATTTGGACAAGGTGGTTATGGCGGACGTCCGCGAGAGATGCACAAGGCAACCTGTGCAGAATGTAAAAAAGAATGTGAAGTTCCTTTCAAACCGAGCGGAGACCGTCCGGTTTACTGCAGGGAATGTTTTTCAAAGCGCAATGGAGGCAGCCGCTAAACGGTAAAAGGGGCGGCTCTGTTTTTTTTACGGGCAAGACGAGAACCGGAGGAATTTTTGTAATTGACATTATGATGTCTTGGCGGTAAAATAAAAACTCCAGAAGTGGAGTAGAAGATGGATGCAAAATAAACCAGTTCTAAAGGCAACTCTCAAAATAGAGGTTGCCTTTTTGTTTGAAAATAGAATTAAGAAGACAAGCTTTGATTCCGGGGGGAGGTGTTGCGTGTTTAAAAATATTGCGCTTTTGGTGTGTTTAAGTTTTTTTGCCTTACATCTTACTGGTTGCGCGGCCATGGTTGGCGCGGTTGCCGGTGGGGCCGGAACGTCTTTTTGGCTATCCGGTAAGTTAAGCGATGAAGTAAATACTCCTTATGAGCGCACGATAGCGGCGACTAAAAAAGCTTTAAGTTCCTTAAAAATGGACATTGAGAAAGAAACCAGGACCGATGAGGTTACTCAAATAATAAGCAAACATAGTGATGGAAGCAAGGTGTGGATTGATATCCGCCCGCTGACTGAAAAATCCAGTAAAATTGAAGTAAGAGTCGGGATAAAAGGTGATAAAGCCGCATCTGAGATGATATTAGAGAGAATCAAGAAGAATCTTTGATTAAAACCACATAACAAAATATGTTGCAACGAGCTTTTGTTTGGAATATACTATTTGGAGTTAGGCAGTTTAATTGAACAATAAAGGAGGAAGTATGGGTTTTCAAGATAGTGGTAGATTTGGTGGGCGTCCCAGAGAGATGCACAAGGCGATTTGCGAAGAGTGTAAAAAAGAATGCGAAGTTCCCTTCAAACCAAGCGGAGACCGTCCGGTCTACTGTAAGGAATGTTTTGCAAAGCGCAAGGGAAGCGGTCGCTAAAAAAACAGCTTATGTTTTACGACATAAGCGGTTGCGAATCCGTCCAATATGGGAGCCATCTTTGATAATGCCCTACTCCAAGGAGTAGGGCTCTTTGTTGGTCAGGTATTCTTGATAAAGATGCGTTTTAGAGAATCTTTAAGCCTGCCTTTTTGTTTTTCCCTGATAATGAGGTTTATGATGATGCGGGGGGAGATAAGGAGAAAAAATAATATTTCTCTGAAGGTGATGGACCTGGTTATAAAAATATTCTTCCAGAGTATCTTTATGTATCTGGAAGGGGTATAAAAAGAAAACTTTATTTTTCTCGCTACTTTTTTTAGAGCCGCGTGGCTGTAGGCATCGGAATAGAGTTCTCCTTTTTCGGTGACATGATAACCCGGTGTATTTTGCGCCAGCTCCTTTAAAGGCGAAAACTTTTCAATCCTTAATTTGTTGCAGGCAATGGAATCAACACCTATCTCTTTGGCGAATGGCGCGATATAGAGCATCTCTTCTTCAGTCTCCCCGATATTCCCGTATATAAAGTAGCCGTTATAGAAAATAGGATATTTCCTCAAGGTCGCAAATGATTTTCGTATCGTTTCTTGATTGAAACCCTTATTAAGCTGTTTAAGTATCCAGTCGTGAGGGGATTCTATCCCGATTAAGAGCGCCTTAAACCCGGCCTTAACCATCTTATTCAGCAGACTCGGATATCTGGCAATATCCAGCCGGGCCTGCGCCACAAAACGCTTTTTAATTTTACGTTCAATAATCGCCTCGCAGATTTCCTCCGCCCTCTTGGGGTTAGCAAAGAAATCATCATCGCTAAAAAGTATAATTTTCGCCTTCAACCCCTGGATTTCCTTGACCACAGAGTCAACGCTGCGCGCCGTATAGTTTCTTTTCTGGCCCAGGGGGTTTAAACCGAACGTGCAGAATTTGCAGTTAAATGGGCAGCCGCGCGCGCTTAACACCGAGTCAAAAGTTATATTCGCCACTTTCAGTCCGTTTAGAACCAGGGGATATTCGTTACGCCGCAGGGTTCGGTCAGGGACCGCAAGACTATCGATATCAGGAAGGGGACGATTCGGGTTATGGATTATACGGCCGTCTTCCCGGTAAGAAATACCCAGGATATCTTTAAGTGATACCCCGCCTAATAGTTCTCGTATCGTTTCTTCGCCTTCCCCCCTGACGATGATATCTATGGTGGGGCAGACCTTGAAAAGCTCTTCTACTTTTTCGGTGGCTTTATAACCGCCGACGACTAAAGGGATGCCGTCCGGCATACGGTTAAGCAGGCGGCAGATTTCCTTAAACTGCCGGTCCCAACCGATGCCGACACAGATAATATCAATCTGGCTGGATATAAAGCTAATGAGTTTCTCCGTATCGGATAAATCCTTTTCCTGCCGTAAATCCATGAGGGTGATTTTATTTACAAGGCCCCTGGCGCTCGTCGCTACATATTCCAGGCCGGTGGGTGGAAAAAGCATCATTGTACTTGTAGCATTACCTTCGGTATAGGGGTTTAAAAATAAGGCGTGATGATATTTGATATTAACCTCGTTTGTTTATGGGCACGATCCATTCTTACTAACTTTAGTTTAGCATAAATAATGGCTCAAACAACAAATATTTTGAAACACCCGGTCTGAGCCCGGAAGCAAAAAGGGCAAAAAAATGATTTCTCAATGTTCGCGGATTTCTTTTTCAAAAAAAAGTTGCTTAGAGAGGGTGTAAATTTTTCTTCTTGCAATCGTGAAGGTTATCTGGTAAAATTACGCCAATAGTTTAAGGCGAACCCCAATGGGAAAGCCAGTTTGAGATAAAAGGGCCCTTTGGCGCAAAAGCTGGAGGGCTTTCTACTTACTTTAAGAAAAGTCAAGGTGTTTCACAAAAGATAAGTCAAATCTAACAATAAAACCTTAAATTTTATCCCTATAATTTACTTTTAATTTATATAAACTGAAAGGGTATGGTTTTAAGGTTGAATCTTATAAGGAGGAGGTGAAAAATAATGATGAAAGCAGTTAAAACATGTATGTTTCTTCTGGTAATAATCGGGATGGTAGGAGTTATTCCGGCATGCTCACAGGAAAAACCAGCAGCAACAGAACAACAGGCAATTATTTCGGTCCCGGGTGAAGTAGTATCGGTGGATGCGGTAAAATCCAGCCTGGTGTTTAAACAGGTTAAAGATCCGGTTGCGGGACTATATGAGAATATCACTCTCACCATTACGCCTGATGTAAAAATCG
>CAZDKO010000016.1:0-35970 GCA_964506075.1 uncultured bacterium | reverse complement strand
AACTGGCTATACTGGCAATTTTCGTATAAAATGGGGCTTTATATTCTTTCGGAGGAGCAACCTCTTCTTCTAGCGTTGAAAAGAAGGTTTTCTCGTATAAGTAATTCTGCATAAAAGTTCCCAGCAGGGAATAATCTATACAAACACCTTCTCTTTTAACCAGGGTTTCCGCCGGATTCTGGAAGAATATATGTTTAAATTGTTCTTCAAATTGCGAATCACCGGTAGTTAAATTGGGGTTAAACTCAATATTTAACGCCACCCAATTCCAGATTTTTTGCCTGTTGGCAAAGTAATTTTCCGGAGAATAGTCTCCGGATATAATCTGGTCAACCTGCCATTTAACCATATCCTGGGGAATTAATAATTCCTGGATTTTTTCACCCAATATTTTCGGAATCGCAATTAAGGTGTGGGGTAAACTCCACCAGTTCTTCGCCCGCACGTACGGGAATTCATCTTTTACCTGAATTAATAAAGCCTTATCTTTAACGAAAGAAGGCATATCATACCCGAGCATAGCGTGTTTTTCACTTAACAGACTGGTATCGCCTCCGACGTTATCGACAAGATAGGTATAATAAGGTTCAACCCTGCCTTGAACCGAAGTCGGATAAGAAACCGCTTCATTCCATACCGACTGAGGTTCAAATAAAGGATATAATATCTCGTAAGAATAATTTAAAAAGGCTTGACGCAGTTCTTCCGGATAAGAACGGGGGAGAAGCTCTTCAAGACTATTTCCTTCCTCTACATAACGCTTTATGTCTCTATTATGAAGATAAAAAGAAAGGAGGTCTTGATAATTTTGTTCAACTCTGGCGATACTGCGGATATCCCCGATTGATTCAGCGGCGAGTAACTTTTGAGTTGATTCTGAGAAAATAAATTCTTTAGTCTCTTCCGGTAAATCCTGGTATAACCGGAAAGGATTTAGCTCCATCATTCTGAGGACTACGGCGGTTCTTTTCCCGTCAAAATAATTACCGTCAAATTTCTTAACCGCCTCATCAAAATTATCTCTGGCCCGGTAAAGCAGACTGAAGTCATAAGCCTTTTTCTCCTCAACCGTGATTACATACTCATTTTTAACCGGCTCCAACGGAATAGACTGAAAACCAGAAACAGGAGAAACCATACTCAAAAGTAGAATTACTACGCTTGATATTGGAACAAGAAAAGCGGCTTCTCTGAAAATATTCTTGAAGGAAAATCCCGAACGTTTAGGTGAAATGATAGATTTTGATTTATCTTTCTCTCTGGCTTTTAACCAGTTGGTGATATCTCCCCGGCCAGTAACTTTATCCAGGGCTACTTCTGAAATAATAATTACCGCGTTGGCAATAAGAGTTAAAGAAATGATTATACCGCCTATTCCACTTAGTCCGGCGTTACTTATCCCCAGGAATGTTAATCCGGCGACGATAGCCGCATTAACCGCCAAACCGGATATATGAACTAAAGGCGGCGCTCTATCTGCCACCGGCATCCGGCTGAAGAAATCTTTTATCTTCACGTTTCTTAATAACGGTGTCCGGCTAACTATCGCACTCAATAAATGTCCGATCTCATGCGGCACGATCGCCGGAGCAAAGATTATTCTTATTACCCAGTTTAATCCTCTGGCTCTGCCGGTGAATACATTGGCTAATAATGATGGGGTACCTTTCTGCTCAAGACTTTCGTCTTTTTTCTGGCTTTCTTTTTTGATGCTCTCCTTTAATTCTTGTATCCTGACCGCCAGGTCTTTTTCCGCCAATTTATCTAATTCATCCAGATTAAGTAAACTCGTGTGCGGCACCACTCTTTCTCTTAATTCGGTTTCGGGTATGCCTGCTTCACTCGTATAGCCCACCTGTTCTTCCACCCACTTGATACTTTCCCAGAATAAACTGTACTCTAATTTTAATAACGCCTCCAGAACTTCCAGCCGGTTAACTTTATCATTAAGAGATTTAACCTGCCGTCTCACCGTCTGCCCGTCTTCATAATCTCTGGAACCCAAACGTACCCATTTATACGCCTCCCGCGCTACCTCTACACTTTTCTCCAGAGCTTGCGGTGAAGCCACTCCATATTTAAGCACTATATCTTTATATATCTCCTCTTCTTCTATCTCGTTCAAATAAAGTTTGCTTAAAACCTCCAGGTTCTCTTTAAAACGGTTGATATCTTTCTGGCAGGTTCTGGCCGCTAAATTTACCCTGGGATCGGCAAATTTTAAACCCGCCTCTTTCACCAACTTTACCGCCGCCTTTACTTCCTCTTCACTTTTAAAGGCGTTCCTGATAACTTCTCTGGCCACTATCCTTTTGGCAATTACAATATAAACTATCAGCGAGGCAAATAACATCCCCGCCACCCCGGTTAAACATATCAAGGCAACCTGCCAACCAAAGAAAATTAAACTGACAAAACTGGCTATCCCGCCGAGACCGGCCAACATCCCCACTATCATCAGGGTGTGTCCTTTGGTCTCCTGCCACTTATAGGTCTCTCCCCGCTGGGCCAAATATACTATCCCGGAGACAAACGAAAAGATTCCCACCCCGACGGCAAACGCTAAGATAAAAGGATTGATATCGCGCGGTAAAGAAGAATCAGCCGCTTCTTTAAAACTACATGATGACACCACCGGTAACATAACAATTGATACGGCGGAAACGAAACTAAAAGCAATTTTTTTAATTACAGGATGGAGGTTACGGAGGGATTTGGCTATTTGCACGGGAGGCCCGTGTTCTAAACCAGCCATTTCCCGCCATTTTCCGTTATCCTTGGTCATCCGTTGTAAATCCAGTTGCTGTCTAAATTCCTGATACTTGTCTTCAAGCCCGGTAATGGGCTGACCTTTAACTATCTTAAGTATATCACTGGCAATTTGACGGAATCTTATCTGATTAGTACCTTCTTCTATCCAGGTGGAAGGTAACTTACCTTTAATAAACTTTAATATAGGCTCAGCTAAAAATCCCGGACCGGAATAAAGAGTGGTTGAATCAGCTTTTTTAGCCGGCTGAGACAGCGCCTTTAGAATCACGTTATACCAGTCTAAAAGATGCCTGTCGGTTAAGAAATTATCGGTTATATATTGCTTTGACCGCTTGGGCATCTCCTTATCTATTTCACCGTTAATTATCTTTTCAATATATTCGGCTGTCTGTTCAATAGAAAGTTCTCTCTTGAACTCCCCGGTTTCCGGATCAATACCCACCACACAGGCCGTGCCGTTAACGGGGTCTTTTCTGATATCTATTACCTGGGATGATATGCCGCCGACGTCACTGACAATAATCGGTTTCTCATGATACGCCCCGCCGGCTACGGCTAAACCAAACCCTTCTTTAATAGATTTCAAAATAATCACGGCGGCAACAGTTTGAAAAACATTGGTCTCCAATCCGTTAATATCGTCAGGTCTTAAACTGTCCGGGTCATATCCCATGCTGGTAATGGCTTCCCTCTGCGCCGAAGATAGAACCGCGGTCTTAGACGGTATTTCCATCACCTCTAAATTAGCCTGTTCTTCTGTTGTCGGGACCTTGGTAAGTAAAGGCAGTAGAATTATGTTTCTTTTTTCTTTAGAAGATAAGAACGTTAAATCCTCGGCTTTATCCGGATACTTCTTGGCTAAACGGCTGAATCTGACCAAGATTTCCGTTTCTTTCTCTTTAAGACTCTTAAATATTTTCACCCCCTCCGGATCATCTCCGGCCATAGGGCCGCTCAACATCAGTCTGGGAATTTGATTTATCGGTTTATTCTGGGATATTAAAAGAGTTTCCACCGCCATATACCAGGCTTCCATTACCCCTAAAGGATCTTTCCACGGGTCAAATCTGGCGTTTTGAATTACAATTGGCCTATCCTGGGGTATATCGTATTTTTCACAGGTGGATTTTATGAAATCCCCGTACGGCTTAAGTTCAATATTGTTTAAAGAAGTCGGGTCTATTGAAGGACGGATTTGATTAAAATCTAAACCGGTTTCGGTAAAGATTTGATTTTTTTCGTGGTTTACGGCCATGTCATACAATTTGATATACTCTTTTAAGAAGTTCCAGACTCTCCGGCTCGGATAAGCCTCATCGTCAGAAATATCAGGTTGAATATGAATTCGCCAGATAAACTTGGCGTTGGGGAATATTGATTTAAAATGATTGATTAAAGCCGCCGGCTGCGGGTCATGGATGATTATAATGTCCGGGTCGGGTAAATTTTTCTCCTTCTGAATTTTAAGTATGCCGTCGGCATTTTTGGCGTTAACCTTTTTATAATATTCTAAATCGCTGTCGTTAATCTGCGCATAATTATCGCCCTGGAAAGCATTGTGGAAACTCTTGGTAATATTAAAAAATCTATTTTCCCCGCCGATTACAAACCAGGTCATATTTATACCCAGTTTTCTGGAAAGAGGAATCTGGCTCTTAAGTATATCCGCCACCCCGCCGCCGGCGCCTGAGGAATTAATATGCCATATTTCGGGCTTTCGGCTCTCGCAGCTTCTGATTATCTCGCTGGCTTTTTTCCCTAATTCTTTCATTCGGGCCGGACTGACAATCTTTCTAAAAGCACCTAAATTAAAATCGCCGACTGTACGTATGTAAGGTGAGTTAACTATGGCCAGCTCCGTATCTTTATATTCTCCGGTATCAATTCCCTCTCTTATGATTTCACCCAGTAATCCTTTAAACGGACGATTGATATCACCTTTGTGGCCGGGGAGATATTTAATTCCTTTTTCTTCTTCGTACTGGCCGAAGAAATAATGTTCCGGAAAGATTTTTTGCTGTTCAATAATGGCGGCGTAATGTCCTAAGGCGGGACAGAGAATGGTGTGGAGGAAATATTCATCAACAAGTGTCGGCGGACCCCGGTTATCAAGCTCTGAAATTACGTCCTCAGCCACAAATAATTCGTTTTTCTCCACGTCATTCCAGTCTAAGAAGAAATCATTTTCACCTTTAACGATAGAGGTAAATCCATATATAGTGATTTCTTTAGTCCTTTTAAGCAAATCTTCTTTTTTCTCTTTTGATAAACTGGTTTTATTTAAATATTCATCTAAAATTTTTACCAGTCTTTCTCTATATTTAGCCGTAACGTCATTTTCTTTTATCCGGCTAAAATTGGCTTTAAATTCTTTCATTGACTCTGTACCCTGCCAGATAAAGCTGTCCGCCCGGCCGCGGCGGGAGGTGGTAATATCACTGATCTCGGTACTGATATTATAACCCATTATATTTTCAAGACTTTGCTGTAAGTTTTTACTGGTTATACCTTTCGGAACATCCAGTTCAAACTCGCATTCACAGAAACCGGCTTTCTCAGTTGACGAGAATCCTTCAAACCTGTATATATTAATATTCTTACTCTCAAATACCCGGGCGACTTCTTCCAGTAAACCCACCTTATCTTCAGCAAGTATATAAATTCTCTTTCTGTTTGTCTGGGACCGGAGGGCGTTTAAATCTCCCTGAGGAGTGATATCCATTTCTTCAACCGCTCTCCTGAATTCTTCAATAATTTTACCGATCTCTTCATATTTATTAACGTTAACCGTAACTCTTATTTTGACTCTGTTGTCTGATAACCGGGTTTGTTTTGAACCGATAATATTAATTTTCCTCTTGCTCAAAATATTGGCAATTTTTCTCACCAAACCTAACTTATCCTGTAAGGTGGTAAATTCAAGGTTATAGATTCCGCCGCGGCTTTCCTGTTCCACAATTTTCTTAGGCGCTGTGATTGCTAAAGTAAATTTCTGTCCCATTATATTCTGGGCTTCTTTTTCTATTTGTTCCAGATTAACCCCGCCGACGCCTAAAGAAGCGTATAATTCGGTTCCGTTGGCAAAACCCAATTCCTGAGCGATGGTTTCCCATAAATTATTAATATCCTCTTTATTTAATTCATCAAAGACCGCCTTTTCAAAATATTTCTTGCCTTCCCTGATAGCTTTCTGTAAGAAGACTTCCTTTTCCAAAGCCTCTCTTCTTTCATTCATAGTCTTTCCCTTATTAACGTCAGCCAGGATTTTAATAATCAGATCGGTTCTGGGGTGTCTGAATTTTCCCCAGGTCCACATTCTTAAAATCTGGCTTTGAGCGTCGGCTCTGAGCAGGTTATCTTTTTCGGTAATAATCTCAACCACATCGCCTGTTTCTAAAACACCTTTTTTATCTCTCTGAGTCGGGGTACTCTTGGGGCTCACTTCAAAAATAGACGTATCCACATCATAAGTCGCCCGGAGCAAACGGTACCCCTTATAATCTTTAACGTTATCTATTTCCCGGCTGGCGGCAATATCCAGAGGAGTCGTTTCAGAAAGCACCCTTAACGTTCTTAAGGCAATAATCTTCCCGTATTCCCTGACCGGTATATCAACATAATCCCATTTGGATATGGCCTCATACAGATTTTTAAAATCTAAAGTGAAATTACCGGTTAAGGGGTTCTTATCCGGTTCAAAAATCTGACCGGGGTTTGTCCTTCTAAGGTCAAATAACCAGTGGGCTCCTTCACCTTGCAGTTCTTTGGCAAAGTTTTCTTCATTCATAAACTTAATTTCGTAAGGCCGCCCTTTGGAATCCCTTATCCCGACGTGAAAAGCCTCGTATCTGACCACTCCTTCTTTGGTAAGTTTTCTTTCCGGTTTAGTCTGTCCCGGTAAATATTTACCGAATTTCTCAACTGCCGGTAAAGCATTCCAACGGTCCTCGTCGGATTCAAAAACCAATCTAAAACCGAATAAATCCTCTAAATCGCTGACTTCTTTATAAACCTTTTCTTTTTTATAAGCCGCCGTGATTTTTTCTTCCTCAGCGCTGATTTTTCTAAAAATACTGAAAGGCGTCTTTACCCGGGCAAAAATTTTCACTTTGTCTATATTTACGCCTAAATTCTTAAGTTCGGCTATAAGCTGTGTTCTTTTAACGTTGAGATAGGCCTCGGCTTCTTCGTACTTCATTCCTAAAACTCTTTCAATTCCTTTTTTGATTTCTTCGTATCTTCCCGGGTCATTTATCCTGAAGGCTTCGTCTCTTAATTCTTTGGCTATCTCCTCAAGGCCGATACGGGAAGCTAAAGAAGCGTAGATATCTATAATTTCTCTATAAACGTAATCTCTTTCCCTGGAACCTTTCTGAGTAGTAGTTATGGTTTCCAGTTTATCAATAAGAACCAAAAGCATTAAAGCCGCATCGCCTCCCGTTTTCTTAATTATCTTATTCATTTGATTCTGGATAATATGAAGGCCGCTACGAGGAGGCAAGTAAGGAAGCGATTCTATTTCATTGAATTTCTCAATCAGCTCAATAATCCGCTGAGCCTGTTTTTTATTTGTTAATTTCTTAAATCCCGCTTCCCTTTTTAAATTTTTAACCGGTATTTTATGAAGAAGCCCGGCGGCAATAACTAAGTTCAAGTCTTTAATACCACTATATTCACCCCATTTTTGAATCTGGTTGGCTTCTTTTAAAGCATGAACCAAATAACTTTCTCCGGAGCTAAAGGTCTTTCCTTCGTAAGACTCGCGGGCAATTTCATAACACTGCCTGAGAATAGGGTCGCTGTTTAAAAGATGGTCAACTAACCCGGCTTTACTTATTATCTCGGAGATAAGCTCCTGATAAGCACCCCGGTTTTTAAAATAACGTTCAGAAACTGAGAGTTCCGGCAAGATCTCGGCGGCCCGCTTAATTAAGCCGTATTCTTCCATTAAACCGGAAAAAGTCAAAGCTACACCCAGCTCATTTATTTTTTCTTTAAGGGTAGTAAAATCAGTAATACGGGCTTTAGGGGCTTTCTGATAGTCGTCCCAACTGTAGACGGGCATCGCCGCCGCGCCCAAACTCGGGCTCAATCCGCTGTCGTCTTTTTTCTGGCTTTCTTTTTTGATGCTCTCCTTTAATTCTTGTATCCTGACCGCCAGGTCTTTTTCCGCCAATTTATCTAATTCATCCAGATTAAGTAAACTCGTGTGCGGCACCACTCTTTCTCTTAATTCGGTTTCGGGTATGCCTGCTTCACTCGTATAGCCCACCTGTTCTTCCACCCACTTGATACTTTCCCAGAATAAACTGTACTCTAATTTTAATAACGCCTCCAGAACTTCCAGCCGGTTAACTTTATCATTAAGAGATTTAACCTGCCGTCTCACCGTCTGCCCGTCTTCATAATCTCTGGAACCCAAACGTACCCATTTATACGCCTCCCGCGCTACCTCTACACTTTTCTCCAGAGCTTGCGGTGAAGCCACTCCATATTTAAGCACTATATCTTTATATATCTCCTCTTCTTCTATCTCGTTCAAATAAAGTTTGCTTAAAACCTCCAGGTTCTCTTTAAAACGGTTGATATCTTTCTGGCAGGTTCTGGCCGCTAAATTTACCCTGGGATCGGCAAATTTTAAACCCGCCTCTTTCACCAACTTTACCGCCGCCTTTACTTCCTCTTCACTTTTAAAGGCGTTCCTGATAACTTCTCTGGCCACTATCCTTTTGGCAATTACAATATAAACTATCAGCGAGGCAAATAACATCCCCGCCACCCCGGTTAAACATATCAAGGCAACCTGCCAACCAAAGAAAATTAAACTGACAAAACTGGCTATCCCGCCGAGACCGGCCAACATCCCCACTATCATCAGGGTGTGTCCCTTGGTCTCCTGCCACTTATAGGCCTCTCCCCGCTGGGCCAAATATACCATCCCGGAGACAAACGAAAAGATTCCCACCCCCACGGCAAACGCTAAGACAAAAGGATTAACAAACGAAAAGACCCCTACCCCGATGACAAACGTTAAGACAAAAGGACTTAAAAACAGCTGAACGCTTCCGGTTTCTTTATTTAAAAAGCGCAACGCTGATTTAATTTTCTGGCTAAAAACCGAGAACTTCTGCTTTACATCATCCCTGGCCCGTAAGCGACTCAGGTCTCCCTTTTGAGTAATGGCATCCAAGAGCAACTCTATTCCGAAGAAAGCCAGATTAGCCACCAGAAAATATGAAATTAAGCCGCCAATAATGGTACTAAAGGTGATAAAAGAATATCCCAGCGATACCAGTAGAGGCGCAAACCCGTAAATCATGGCGATATTAGCCAAAAGCCCGGCCGCATATACCCATGGGGAAACCTTTTCTTTAACCGGTATACGGCTGAAGAAATCTTTGACCCCGACCTTTCTTTCAAAGGAACTACCCGTTAGCTTGGCCATCAGGAAATGAGCGACTTCATGCGGCACGATGGCCGGGGCAAAGATAATTCTTGTCACCCAGTTTAATCCCTTGACTCTGCCTCTAAATAAATTGGCTAATAGAGACGCCGCTCCTCCACCAAAATGTTCCTGTTCAAATTTATCTTTAATAGATAATATTTCCGCTACGGTTTCATCTTTTATTTTATTAGTTGAATCTATAACTATTGCCTCAGGAGCCGATTGAGCGGCAGAAAGATATTTACGTTCAGTATCCAGTCGGTCTCTCCTACCAAGACTTTCTTGAATCGCTTTCACCACTTCTTCTCTGACACCATTTTCTCCCCGGTCCTTCAATAAATTTTCATATTCCTGTTTGGTTCCGCATATATCGAGAAACACCCATTCCAATCCTTTTTTGGCTATTAATTCTTCTGCTCTTCTTTCTGCCCGTACCGATAAATCGGCGGTCAGGAATATTTTAATATCCGCCTCCGGTACTACTTCTACTCCAGCCACCCGCCCGTCTAAAATTACGCTTTTACCTTTTTTATTTAAATCTTTAATTAAATCTCTCATCTTCCGGGCTAAAATCTGGCGCACCTGCGGAATCCTGGAAATAAAAGAAACATTATCGGCAATATCGGCCTCAAAGAAAATATCGGTTACATCCTCATTTTTATAATAGTGATACCGGCGATTATCCTCTCTTATTTTAACCTCTAAATCTGACAGGTTAATATTTTGAGCCATTTCAACTAACTGCTCAACCGTGTTTTCATCCATATCAGCACTAATCCTGATACCTTCTTGAAGTGCCAGCCAGGTTACCAATCGATAAACTTTTCCGTAAGAGAAATAAACCGCATCAAGTCTCTGGGCTAATTCTTTAGCCGCCGGTGACTTACCCACGCCTGAAGGTCCGTCTATAGTCATAACAAACGGCCTGGCCTGTTCTTTCTTTAAGGATTTAACCTTAATTCTGCCTTCTTCATTGATACTGAGAGATATATTGTCTAATACTAAAGGTTTATCCCCTGTCTGTTTGAATTGAGCCCTTGCCTCCGGAGAATTTAAATCAAATATTTCCGGATATTTGCTGTCTATTATTACCTCTCCCTTTAGAACAGCATCTTTTAAATGCACTTTACCTTTAATCACCAGAGAATCAAGATTGACGGTTGAAGCATTACCAAAAGCATCAAGACAGTTTTGAACATCGTTATAATACTCATCCATCTGCTCAAAACCAGGCACGTGTCCTTGACGACGGTTTTCTAATTTCCAACTGCTGGTATTTACCCCGAAATGGTCTGAATTGCCGTAGAGCCAATAATCATAAGAAAATTTAACCGGGGTAAAAAAGCTGTCTCTTAATTCCTGATTAACATTGACGATGTAAAGGAGTCTATCCAATTTATATTTGCCTATGAGGGCTTTAACCTCCGCATTATCCGTAGTCTGAATGAAACCGTTTATGTTAAGCAAGGCGCTGCCTAAAGCTCCCTCTAACTGGATAAATTCCTTATCGCCTTGTTTCTTCACATTTCTTATAAGGTCCGGGGTTATTATCTCGGCAAATTTTTTCTCCCCGATTATGTTTACTAAATCCTTTAAGAATGGAGCCAGCACCGAATAGTTGATTAAAGCCGTGTTGGTATTAAAATACTGCGTATAAGCCTCTCCTTCATCTCCCTGGTCTCCGGGAAGCCCTATCCGGGCAAACCACCCGTCCTGACCATTAGCTTTGGCCTGGGCAAGTTCCAACATCTGGGTCCTGACTTTACCCTCTTTAGTTACTTCAACGCCAATCTGACCACCTTTCTTATCAATTTCGGCTTTAGTCGTTGAAATCATCACGATAGGAATATTATTCCTGGCCATCCAGCCTACTATATAGGCATCCGGAGCATTATTAGGACCATCGCCGTTGTATATCGCTCTTATTCTGGTCAAGCCCTCATCAGCAGAAGGTTGATATTCTAAAGCCCCATATAAAGCCATAGTACCCAGCTGTCCGTGGCCGCCCGGAGCGGTTCTTTCCAGGGTAAGTTTTTCCCCTTCTTTTTCAACAGTCGGCAGGGAGGCCTGAATTATAAAATCTTCCGGAACCTCTAAATTGGAAATACCGGTAATGAAATCTCTATAAGTTCGCTTTTCTCCCCGGGGTATTCTGGCGTCAATCCTATCCAGCAGGTAGGGTGTATCCAGAAATTCCTTTATCGGTTTTAAACTTTCCTCATTAACTAATTCCTGAATCACTACTTTTCCATATTGACTGATGGTACTGAATATCTGCAGGTATTTAAGTTCGGTAATGTTTACTTTTTCGCGGACTAATTTAGGATTACCTTTTTCATCAAAACCGGATAGCTCAACTTCAAAATAAAGGTCCGTTCCTTTAGCCCCTAATCTGACTGCACCGGTTCTAAAAATCTGCTCCCAGATATTTTTTAAATACTGCCATCTGGCCACGGAAGCACCTAAACCTCCATCCATAGGATTACAGAAGAGTGATACGTTTTTGGCGGCTTCCAGATTTTCTTCTTTGGCGATATCGTCTTCATAATCCACCGCCCCTAAAAGTTTCTTCCGGTCTTCCGGTCCTAATAAAGCCGAGGGATGGAAATTTTTCCCGATAATAAGCGTTGATTTTTCTTCCTGGCTGAATTTTCCATACAGAGCGCGTAAATAAGTGTAGTCATAAGAAGCCATGGAAAGAATGGCGTTTATCAGAGAAGTCCCGTCTTCTAAGGAGATAAAATCAGCCGTTTTTATAAATCTGGAAAGAGGCTGAATAAGATCATCACCGTCAGTTAACAGGAATTTAACCGCACCCTGAATCAGGTCTTCCTGAGAAAATTTTGGGTTTTTAGACTGGGCCTGTAAAATGAAACATTGATAGGCCACAAACTGACGATATCTGAAAGGTGTTAAATCTGAAAGGGTAATTTCCTGGATATGAATAGTCTTGGAACGATGGTCATACCACATTGAGGGCATACCGGTCCGCACCGGTTCAACAATAATTTTAACTCTAAGAGGAGGAGCATGGATATACTGAGACACAAAATCAATTATTGAATTTAAGTTATCTTTCTCTCTATCGGGTAATCTATCAAAAGATTTTATATCATTCACTAAACCTTTATTAGTTATAGTCACCCAACCTAAATTAATCGGATTATCTATTTCGGGTGTTAGCTCTTCCGGAACATAAATAACCCCGTCTGGTTTAATTGTCGGAGGAACATCCGTCCTTATTATTAACCCTTTACCTTTATTAAACCAGGAGGTAAATAAATCGGCGATGCCGGTTACCGTGCTGATAATTATCAAAGTGCTGAAGACTAAAACCTCGGTTACCAGTAAATTAACAAAGTTTCTAAATTGCGGCACCACTAAATAGAAGCCCATAAAGAGACCCCAGCCAAAAGGTGTAAACCACATAATACCGGTCAGGGCTCCGAATATTCCGATAATCAAAAGGAAGTTAGATATTTCATTCCAGAGAGGCTTTAAGGTTTCTGCAAACCTATCCTGGGAAGCTTTGTCAAAACGGCTTAATCCCAGAAAAGCTTTAAAGCTCTTACTAATGGTTTCTCCTAAAACTTTAAATCTATCTTCAAACCGGGTTTCAGATTTCTCTCTTTGCCGCGGCGATAAACTAAATAACTGGAGCAGTAATTTCTTGGCTCCACCTTTCATATCTTCCCAGAAAATTTTTCTCCAGGCACTCCCTCTCATTCTGTGGGCGATGGCTCCCGGATTAAATACAAAAGGAGCGATTAAACTGCTGACCGGCATCATTATAAACATTAAGGACCAGATACTGCCTAAACTCTGCCACAGGTAAATACCCAGGACCACCGAGATTACGTTAATGACCGCCCAGTTTAAACCTTTCTGGGTTAATTGTTTTTTAGCCAGATATTCATAAAGTTCTCCTCGTCCGCCCTTGGCTTCAGTCACTTTTAAATCCGGGGCAAAAGGCTTTTCGTGCTCACGGCCAAAAACACGTCCGGTACCAATGTATTGAGCGTTTCCGCTTAAGGCTTCCATCGCGCCCGGGAAGTAAGAATCGTAAGGTTGTGAACCAAACGCTACTATCAAACCAGGAAGCATCTTAAAGAAGTCCACTATTCCTTTAATTAAACCCTTTTCCAGTACAATCTGGGCCAGTCCGGTGAAAGTAATCGCCTGAGACATAAAGACTATACCGATAACACCGAACAATAACTCTGACGGGAAAGCCACAAAAGCGCTGGCACCGAACATAAGAATTACCGTTAGATATGAAGTAACGGCAAACACGACCAGAGGTTTTCTAAGATAGAATCCGATAGCGGCGACAAAATGCATAAAGGCCCGGCTTAAACCGACGGTCATAGAAGAGTTAAGCCGCAGTAACCAGCGGCTCATTGCCTGCTCCCAACCACCACCGGCAAATTTGGAATGGATACCAATCAAGCCTGAAAACACACCTTCTCTGGTTTTACCGGCCTGCATAATTTCACTGTTAACAATTTTCTTCCCGTGAAGGGTGGCTTTATAGGCGCCAAAAATATCTTCATTGACGTAAGGCGGAATAATCAAGCCTAAATGACGCACTGCATCCACTCTCAAATAATCAGGATGTCCGTAATGGAATCGGATACCCATCCAGTTCAAGGTTCTCTGGACTATAGTGTTAAAAGTCCTATCGGCAAAAGCGTGCATTTTAGCCACGTAAGTAGCATCGTCGGTGACAATGTCTTCCGGGAAGCCGACTATGACTACGTCCGGATCTTTAAATTCTCCCATCAGAGAAGGCCCCTTCAGCGTTTCCTCAAAATACATATCCTGGTTCATATCCATAAACTGGACTATTTCACCCCGGACAAATTTTAAGATGTTATTTTGATTGAGCGGTTTACCCTGGCCAAAACGATAAGGAACTTCAAAAATAATCTTTTCTGTCTCTACTATTCTACCGGTTACATTACCCCGATTATCTTCAAAAACGTGCATAACTTTTTCGCCTCTTTGCGGGTCTCCGGCTCTATATTCAAGTAAAGCCCCAAAATATTTTTCGTTATAAGAATTATTCCAGACGGATAGAATATCACTGAGATCTTTATCTCCAGCTTCAATCCCTTTTGCACTTAAAAGCTCTTTAAATTTAGCCGCCTTTATGGATTCTTTCGCCGCTTCGCTAACTTCACCTTTCACCGCCGCATCAATTTCGTCTTTCACCGCTTTATTCCAGGCCACAAAATATTTCCTGTCTTTTATCTCCCCTAGTATACCGGCCTTAACCAGTTTATCCAATTGTTCCGGTGTAAAAGTGCCTTTGTAAACAAACTCAAGGCCGGGATTTCCTAAATAAGAGATTTTGAAATGTTTAAATCTTTCCATCAGATAATGTATATCTTCTCTGGCGATAACGTCTTTATCCGCTGTGCTTTGAATCAAATCGCCATAGGGTTGATGACCAACGATATATTCAAACTTTTCGTCCACCAACTTTAATATCTCTCTTTGATAATTATCTTTAGCCACCCCTAAGCTTTCCGGCGTGGAGAAATTAATCCTGGCCAGGAATTCATAGGTGTCTCGATAATTCATTATTCCTCTGATTGTCCGCGCCAGAGGCTGGTAGCGGTAAGAAACCCATAAACGGACTTCCTGTTGCAGTTCTTTATTGGCAATTTCAAGTTTCTGCCCGCGCTGTAAATTCCGCAGGCGGCTTATTTCTTCCCGGGAATAATTTCTGTTTCTGGCCATACGGTTAACAAAATTTTCCCATTCATCAGGAAATCTGCCGATTACATAGTTAAGCAAAGTTTCTCCGGTAGCGTAGAGTTTATTAATGGCTTCATAATCATCTATGGATTTATCCGAATATAAATACATTATTACTTCCGTGTAGCAAGGTGTAACAACGCTGAATAACGGAATTTCTCCCCAGACGGGCATTCTTTCCATATTCATAAATAAAGTGGAAAGATAATGATACAGTCTGCGGCGGATACGGTCATTTTGCGGCACTTCGGATAAATCCGGTTCTCTGGTTATTCTCCCGGATAAATAATTATTTTCTTGTTCACCTTCAATCGCATATTTATATTTCATTTTTTCCTCAGCCGACATCTTATCGTCGGCATAATATTTATCAATAATCATATTCCAGGCTTTTGCCCAGGCAATGTTCTTCTCGTGCTGGGTCATTTCGCGCTGTGTGCCGTCTTGACCCGTTATAGTAGGCGGTAATATTTTGTCCTGGAATTCCCCGGCCGCTCCTTCTGGTTTCAAAATTTCGTCTCCATCGACAACCAGGCTGACTCCGCCGGTAAATTTCTCGATAACGGAGTCCCCTCCCACGGCTTCTAATTTACCTTTACTGAAGAATTTAAACGGCAATAAAACGTTTATCACCTTACCCAGTAACCCGTGTTTCCATTTGTTGATTCGGTTAACACCGGCATGCTTACCGAGCAAATAACCCAGAGAAGCCTCGGTCAGATAGAAGAAAGCAAAGATATCCAGCATAAAAAAGAGGATAAATGGAGTCGCCACCATAACTAGAAGCAGAATGTTCCCACCCGAGAAGAGGTAGAAGGAACTTAAAATATGAACAATGGGAACACCAATCCATTTCCAGACGAGGAAATTCCAGAGACCTTTTTCTAAAAGAACAAGTGCAGCCACCAGTCCGGCCCGGAGTTTTCTGTTGTGGGTTTCTGAAGGAGCATCATAACCTTTTTCCGTAGAGACCGGTATCCATCTTCCTATATTACCGCCGAGCTTTTTATTGATTAATAAATTTATGCCTTTGTAGGCGCCGAAAGTAACCGCTAAGAGACCGGCAACACCAAAAGACCACATCCCCCAGCTTATAAAGTTATAGGTAATCGGTAAAGCGACCGAAGCCAAAGAGGTAACTATGATAAGCGGATACATCGTCTTAAACATATTCCTGAAAGTCACCAGCCAACCCTTCCAGCCAAAGAATCCTCCGCTCACGTCGGCATATGTTTTCTGAATAAAACTATATTCGGGTAAAAGCAGCTGAGCTTTCTTTACTATTCCTTTGAAGGTATTAATGGCTTTTTTAGCGTTTAGGTCTCTAAAAATATCTTCCAAATCTCTAAATTTTCCTCTATCAATAGGTTTCCTCAATTCTTTCGTATCTTCGGTCCGTAAAACCTTTATATTTTCCTCTGTTAATAACTCCTGCCTTATCGCTTTTCTTTCACCTTCGCCAATTTCTTTTACCTTTTCCATAAAAGCAATTAATTCTTCTATACTTATATCTCCTCTGTTCATAAAAGCGATTAATCCAGACTGAATATTTTTCCACTTCCGGTCTAAAACAAGTTTATTGAATCCCTTCTTTGGTATCTGTAATCCTCTGGTTAAATCAGCTATAGCGCTATTTAAGGCGTTGGCTGTTTGTTCTTCAATTGATTCTAATTTCTTGAGGGTTGCCGCCGAGCTTTTTAATTTACCTCTTATTTCAGTTAAGTCTTCGGACAGAAGTAGTGATTCCATACCTCTAATTGAATTATAACGGGTGGAAATTATCTCTTCAATTTCTCCAACTTCTTTTATAGTGACACCCGGCAGGCTATTTAATAAATCCTGAAATTCTCTATTCAAAGAGGCGTTGAAACTATTTAATTCATTTATATAAGCATCGACTTTCTTCCTGCCCAAACTTTCCAGAGCCTCTTTTATCCCCTGGGAATTCCTGGCTTTAATCTGTTCTTTTAAAACATCCAGATCTTCCGCCTTTAAACCTTTTTCGTCCTTTATATCCAGTAATTTATCTACCGCTTCATTCAATTTTTTCGCCGCTTCTTCCACTTTTTGTTCATCGGCCTGGCCCAAGGATTCAATATACTCGTTTACTTCCTCGGTCAAACCCTGGCTGTCATACCAATCTATAAACTCTTTACTTCTAAAATAATCCTCTATATCACTCTGGATTAAACGTTCTCTGGCGGCGGAGCGGAAAATCACGACTTTCGCCAATAAAGACGTATCGTGCAAATGGACAATATTTCCCCATCTTTCGACTTCTTTAGAAACGAACTTACCAATTTCCTGTTCAATTTTCTTTCTGCTTTCATCGTCCACCGCCTGCTCCAGTTTCTTTTTACTCTTGTAAAAGAGGTAATTAATTAAGGGCGCGGTAGTGTTGGAGAAAATTGCGCCGTTAGCATAGATTAAATTAAATAAATATATATCTTCATAGGTAAAATCAGCCAGCGCATATTTCTCATTCATTACGGCCTGTAACCAGACCCCATAATCTTTAAAGAAGGCTTCAATTATATGTTTGCTCGTTTCTCCGCGCTCTAATCTCGCTTTTATCTGCGGTTTAAGATGTGTGTCTTTTACCACCTTGGGGACACCGCCCTGGAAGCCATAGTCGTTATACTCGTCAATATTCGACAGGATAACCTCAGGGGCTTTCTCTCTTTCCGCTTCTATAGTTTCATCAATCTTTTCTCCGGAAGATAACGGTGGTTTTCCTTCTTTCTTTTCCGCACTGATTTTTTCTTTCTTCTTCGACCGCTGTTTGAACCAGGCAACTATTATACCGGCAATCAACGGGAAACTCATATAACTAAGGACTATCGGCGCGACATAAGAAATAAATTTCCTGGCGTCATCAAGCCATTCCTTAAAGAGTTCATACCGGCTGTAATCAACGATTTCACCGTCAATATATATTTTCTCCTGCATGTATTTTTTGCTTATAGCTAATCCTTCACTGGCTCTGGCCCGGACAACCACTCTCTGTTTACCGTCTTCGGTCACAGAATAAGTCACTTCATAATTATTTTTGGTAATGAAAAGAACTTTTTCTCTGCCGTCTTCACCCATGACAGTTCCAACAATATATTCACCTCTTAACTCCTCCTCAATCATGTCTTCGGCTGTTTCTTTATCAAGGGCAAGAACCGCTACCAGTGGTTTCTGCAGAGGAATAGCTGGATCATAATATACCGTTTCTATGCCGTCGCTGGCAACGCCAAGGATACCTTTAGCTACGGCGACCATCGGGAATTTATATCTTTCCGCCACCAGCTGACCCTGATAATAGACCACATCCGGTTTATCTTCTGTGTTTTCTACTTTATATTCATAGGCAGTGACATTTTCATCATAAATAGTCAACCCGCTTTCGTCATTCAACTGTTTGCCGGTCAGGGTTCTCTTGAATATCTTGTGTTCATATCCACCGTCGGTTTGCAGAACAAAAGTGCCGGGGAGAATTCCCAGAGGTGCTTTGGTCTGGTCTGTTCCTTCTAACCACCATTCATTGATAATAAACTCTCCCTTGTTATTTATCAGGGCAATATCTCTTCCTACACCCATAGAATCTCCCGGTATGAGATAACGATAAGCCGCTTCTTTTGGTATAGAAGGACTGACATTATCGTCAACGGTTGACCCGGTTAAATAGTATTCGGTTAATTTAGCGCTCGGCAGGAGCGTTTCCGGCGTAATACCAAAAACCTTAAGTCCTTCCCAGAGATTTATTCCGGTTTCCTCCTCATATTTTTGGATACGTTCATCAGTAAATAAATCTCCCGCTTTAACTGACCCTTCTGTTTGAGAATGTCCTATAATCTGGTTATCCGGATTAAGTGTATAACTTTCACTCGGTTTATCTCCCTGCCAGGCCACGGTAACATCTTTAGACACCTTGTGGTCGCTGATAAACACTCCGGGATTATTCAGGAAACGGTAATCGGTCCAGGTTTCGCCGTTTACCTTGACGACTTCAGCCGGTTCTAATAAAGTATTGTTGGTTATGTCCAAACGCGTCTTTATCTCTTCGGGGAGGTTCTCCACGTTACCCAATACCTTTGACAGGGTCACAATTCCCGGGAAATTCACCTTCTGGTAGAAAGCGCCTTTATAGAAAACCATCTGCTCCGAAGGCTTGGTTGAAGTCGGCGTTTCAAATAACGAGAAAGTAATCAGATTTTCTCTCTTACTTATCACCGGCTGACTGTGCAAACCATCATAGATATCATACCCGATAGTCTTACCCGTGTTTAAATCAATGATTCTATCGCCCCACCATTCTTTTCCCGAATCACTAATATCATAATTATCCTTAAAATAAGAATAGGCGGCCTGGTCGCCAGCTTGACCGAGGTCGGCTAAAATGTCAGCGGTTCTAAAAATAACTTCTTCCCCACTGGTTCCCTGTTTACTCAGGGCGTCCCAATCCCAGTGGCCGGTAATACTGCTTTCTCCGTTAATCTTCTCAAGTTTAGATATGGAGCTGGAAGTCTCGGAGAGAGAAACTAAAGCTTTGGAATGAAAATCATCAAAGATATCAAGTCTTAAGAAATTACCCCTGCCATCCTCTACTCGGTAAATCCAAACCGCCCGGTTCCCGTAAACCTCCATAAATTTATCTAACTGTTCTTGTCCGAATAATAAATTGTATTGACTATATTCGGGCTGACTGAGTAAATCAACCAGGTTTGAAATAGAAGCCGGTTTAAAATTCTGAAGAGTAGAAGTACTTTCATCTACTATTCTCCCTTCAAAGACCCGGTCGGCAATAACTCTATAAGCTTTACCGTATTCGCTGCCTTGACCATCTTGATATTCATATCTGACGCCTCTTTCGTCATCGCGCTGGTCTATTAAATCACCCTTGGTATTATATTCCCGACGGCTGGTCTCAGTTTCTCCCAGCTGGTCAAAACTAATGTAATCTCTGTTTACCGTTCCCTCTTCAACATTGGCTTTACTGGTTCTGATGACTGTCTTTATTTCGCCAGTCTCGGGAACTATTTCTATGCTTATGTAAGGCATGCCGTAGGCGTCAAATTCACTGCCATAAATATTATAAGTTTCCAGGCCGCCTTTTAACTCCCTTATCAATAATCCATCTTTATAGGTGCTGATGCCTTCTCCATCCTGGGTGACAAAGAAAATACCGCCTTCAGGTGCATCAATGACAAAATAATTCTGGACTAAATTGGTATCGGCTCCCCTGAGCTCTCCTTTAAGCTGGTTGATTAACGATTCAATTTTCTCTTCCGGGATACCCACTTTTAATAATGCCGTCTTAATCGCCTGAATTTTTGCCTCCGTTAAAGCCACGGCATCTAAAACCGCCTGGTCCTTTATGCGGGATGAAGTGTAATAATTATCTCTGCTGGCGGCAATACTATACACCCAGATTTTCTCGTCTTCAGACACCCTAACCCAGCCACCGAAAGGATTTCTGTCTTTCATTAACGAAGTAAATTCAGATATAGTAATGGGAATTCCATTTTCAGCCAGCATTTTCTCTATATCTTGTAAATTTTCTTGTCCTAAAGTAAAGTTATAATTCGCCAATTCTCTTAAAACCTGGATACCTGATTTATAGCCAACCTTAACTTTTGTCCCGTCCTTAAGAGTTAAAATGCCTTGATTGGGATAAGTCGCGTTAACTTCTAATGTAAGTCCGTCGGCTTTTATCCTTTCCGGCGTAAATATTTCATTGGGTTGGTCATAAACATTTCCTTCCGTAGCCTGCCAGAAGCCGTTTCCTAATAAAGCCTGATAATAATTTTTCGTGCTTTCACTGCCGGGGGTAAAGAACACTTCGAAAACCTGGTCTTCTTCTCCTTCCCTTGAAC
The DNA here is from genome assembly GCA_964506075.1 of uncultured bacterium. GTDB lineage: Bacteria > CAZDME01 > JAYEMH01 > JAYEMH01 > JAYEMH01 > CAZDKO01. The sequence goes on along the minus strand of CAZDKO010000016.1, from coordinate 15,129 downwards.
TCTTAATAGTTAGTATACCTTTATAATTATCTTCTTCATCTATTGTTAACTCTATGTTCCGACTCCTGCTTATCTCAGCGGGAGAATATACCTGTGAATGGAACGGTGAAGACCAGTATCCATAACTATTTAGGGCTTTAATAACCTCTCGTCTTATTGACCCGGCCGGAGAAAATTTAAGGGATATCTCTGTTCCGTTTGTAAGTGTTAATTTAGCGTTAGCATACGGAGGTTCTCCTTCAACCTCTACAAATTTAAAAGTTCCGTAGCCACCTTCCACTATTTCTCCCAGCTTCTCCGGGGTCAGGAGATATATATACATATATCCCGTGCCGTCTCCTTTAATATCAACATAATACGACTTGTCGCTGATCCACAGATTATTAGGCTGGTTGATATCAATCCCTTTGGTGCTCGTGGCAAATGCCAGATTCATTTCTAGTTCAGTTAAAGCTTTTTCTAACTCGGCCTTGAGCTCATCTTCTTGTTGCTGAATGGCACTAAGGGTGGTTTCTTTATAATTGGCAAGTTGGGCTTCTACCTCTTCCATATATTTATCGGAGATGCCCGCGTTTCTGAGTATATTTATCGCTTCATCTAACCGACTGTAATCCAGAGCGGCAATAGTGTCTAAATTATTCTTTATACCGAATACCCGGACGACTTTCTTTTCTTCTCCGCTCGGCAAACGCCATATGCCCCGGTCAGCTCTTTCTTCGTCAATAATTAACTCGCCTTCTGAAACGCCCGGGATAAACATATCCTTCATACTATAAGTCGCGTCTTCCAATGGCGCCCAGAATCCGTAATTCAAAAGAACGTTAATATAATTTTCGGCCCCTTTGATTCCTGCCGTATAAACAACAGGGAAAGCTCGATCCTCTTCCAATATAAACTCGCCCTGTAACTCCGTTCCTTTCTTAAGGATAAGAATTCCTTCATAAGATTTGTGAGGATTAATTGATAAATACAAACCTTTGGCTTTTATCTCTTCCGGTGTATAAATACCCAACCCGTAGGGCAATGACCAGAATCCATCTGCCCTTAAACCTTTTACCACGGTTCGAGTGGTAGGGGCGCCGGGTGAAAATACCAGTTCTATTTCTGTTCCATCTTGAAGTGTAAGAATAGCTTTGGAATAAGGAGGCATATTTTCTATTTCAAATTTAGCTCCTTCCTTTTCAACCATCGTCAAGATTTCTTCAGGAGTAAAATACTTTTTAAGTTTACCGTCAACGTAGTAGTTCGTATCTGGAACCCATAGATTATAAGGTTGATGAGCATCACCCTTTCCGCTTAAAGCGTCCTCTAAGGCTTCATAAAGGGTAGGTATTGAATCGATAGTGTTTCTTATACCATTAGCGGTCGCCTCTAAATTCTCAAACGCATATTCTAAATCTCTTTCGGGATTGCCAACGGTTACTCCCTCCGGCGCAATCCTTAAGTCTTCATGAGTAAGTTGTTTCTGCGCTTCAATAACTGGAGACGGATCGCATTTTGCTTCTTCGACCAGCGTAAACAAATTATCAGGACTAAGCACATAATAAGAAATACCGGCGATAGAAATCTTGCCGTAAGGCGTTAACCAGCCGTGTCCGGTGGGTGTTCTCATGCCGGTAGCGTACGGCAGAGTCCCTTTATAACTCATCTCGTCTAAAGCCTTTTGATACTCTTCCGCTTTCTGGCTATACTCTGCAGATTTATCGAAATTACCCAGTTTTCTCTCATAGACACTCATCCTATAATAGACACCAATCATCTGTGCCGTCCATTCCGGGGAAATCATTCTGACTGGTTGCCCATTACCATCCAAAGCTCTGGTTTCAACGGCATTTTCTTCATCAGTAAAATCAAATCCGGAGATTTCAACTTGGGTACCGTCCGGCTTGGTGTAATTAACCGTAACTTTCGCCTTCTCTTCAATTGTTTGTATCAGGGCCTCCGGGTTTATTCCCATAGCCATTAATCTTTCCGGACTTAAACTATCAATCGCCCAGGTCTGAGCATCAGTGGCAAAAGCATCGTCAACGGTAAAAACGGTTTCAGAATATCTCGGTGCCACGTATAATATTTCCTTTATAGAATCTTCTACAGCCTGAATATCATCTGGGTCACCGGTTTTCATCAGATTCCAGTATTTTTCCGCCGACGGAATATCATTGTACTCATCCGGAGCCCCGGCGTCTTTGAGCAATGCTCTGGCTTTAGCGATAAAAGTCTCTTTATTAATGTAATTTTCCCGGAAGTTCAAAGTCGTTAATTCGTCTATTATTCCCTGAATAATCTCTTCAAATTGTTCCGGAGAAATCTTAGCTTCTTCACTCACGGACCGGTTAAAATAACCCAATTCTTCATTCCAGGCTCTCTCTTCTATCCACGTAGCCACCTTTTCAGCCGCTTCATTATATTTCTCCTCGCCGGTTATTTCATATAACATCTCAAACAAAGCGTAATCGTCTTCCTGATGTTCAGTCACGAATATTTTCTGCCATTGGCTTAACTGAACACCGCCTTCTTCATTTTGTAAAGAGAGCAGCCACTCACCAATACTTTCAGCCATTTCCATATACTGCTTGTCACCGGTAGCCTGGGTATAATGAAGGATAGCTATTGCCAGCCAGGCGTTGGGACCGTTTTCCCATTTGTCTTCAAGTATCTCGCCGGTATCGACGTCATAGGCACTGGCAAACCCACTGAATAACAAACTCTCATTGGTATAATACGGCTTTCTGGTAATTTGTTCTTCATATCTTGATTTAAAGAAATCAAATATGTCCTTAGCCGAATCGTAATCTTTATTTTTAACAAAGATAAAACTCCCTAAACCCTGGTCATATAGAAACGCGTAACTGTCGGTTTCGTAATCAACATAGCTCACCAAAAGTCCCGTATCAGTGTCCTGAATAAAGGTTCCCGGGCGGGAAGTTAATTCTCCCGACTGATAAAGACTGATTTCTTCAATCGGCACCACAGTTATTTGTTCAGAAACCGGCGGGACAATAATGTCCGGTGCTCTTGGTGCCTGGATACAGGAAGTCAGTATCGGGAAAAGAACCATAAAAATAAGGATAACGCCTAAGGCAGCCTTTCTGATAAATTTAACGTTAGCCATGGCAGAAAATAGAGAGGCTAACTGCTTGGAAAGTGACGGCCGGCTGAGTTTTTGAACTTCTCGGACCGGTTCTTTCACCTTTACTTCTTTTTCTCCCGTCATTCTAAATTCGGTTACCGGCAGTAATTCCCGGCCGAGTCCTTCTTCCTTCTGGTATAAGAGAACTTTATCTTTACTTCGGCCTCTGCCGGCTAATCTTGTCAGTTCCTTAAGAATTTTTGCCTGCGTGGCGGTGGCGTAAGCACCTTCAAAAATAATAATTATCCTGGCATCTTTATTGGACAGGAACGGATGGCCGCTGTTAAGCCATTCCTTGGCGCTCGTCCAGATTTCTTCATTTACATTGGCATTCACCCTGATTAAATTAGTATCACGGCTTACCTGAGTCGTATCAATTATTGCGGATGGTCTTAGATAACCACCAAATTCATTTCTTGCCCCGGTTAAAAGCTTATCCACCATCGCTCTCATCTCACCCGGCTCTTTAACCAGGACCCGGGCCAAATCTGAAACTCCAACTCTAACTTCCTCAGGAGCCACTTCAACCGGTATGGATGAAGGTGTAAAAACAGGCAGAGTCCCCTGTCCTAAAATCCCCAGGGCAAGAAGCTCAGCATTATTTATATTATAAATTCCTTTTCTGGTTCCTGTTCCGGGCTGAGCTTCCGGAATCATCGCTACGGTAGTTTGACCTCTGAATCCTTTTATCCTGACATAATCTTTGGCCTTTTCTTTAAATTGACTTAAATCAACAAAGAATGTCTTCCGGTTGGTTTCATAAACTTCAAATCCTAATAACTTACCGTTTTCTATTACCGGCTTTAACATTACGGCGTAGTGGCCGTAAGGTTTACCTTTTTCATCCCGGCCGTTAGCGTGAATAACCGCCGGACCGGTAATTTCTTCGTAACGATTGATGGCGATAACGGTTGAAGGAACCCCGGAAAATTTAGCCGCGTTTTGCAAAACCTGAATCGGAACCGATAGACCTTCACCCTGACTGGCCAGTTCTTTTAGACCCTTCTCTCCTATTTCTCCTCTTTGAATCTCCCTGACCAGTTCCAGAGTTACGTAATCTACCAGTACCTCTCTGGAAATTTCCTTATTAAGCTCTTTAAGATATTTCTCTAAAGCGATTACGCCACAGTTAATACTCTCTCTGGTCAATTTATTTTTCAATAATTGGGCAAGCTGTTCGGCGTTGGCCTGGATCCAGCCGGGTAATAACCCGCTTTCATCTAACTTTAATTCTTTTATCTCAGAGGCTAATCTTTCAGTACTAAAGGAGGCGATAACGCTGTCAATTTCTCTTTCGGTAGCCACTGATAAGATTCTATTAACCGCCTGTAAGGCTCTTTCTTTCTGAAGTGAAGGAATTTCCCTTTCAATTACATCCGGCTGATAGGTTTTAAGCAGGGCGTTTTCAATTTGAACTTCTACTTCTTCCTTGGTAATATCCCTGACATAATCCACCTGGGCAAAAACCTCGGAAGATTTCTTTTTCCCGCTGGTAAAAGTAGTGCGGCTGTTTAAGATGTGATTAACGGCAACGCCAGCCAATAATTTGTTGACGGCGGCTTTAACGCCGTTGGCGTACCCGCAGATTTCTACTGGAGAGGGCAAAATATTCCTGGCGGATTCCAGATAAATATAAACACCATCCGGTGGAGCCCGGGAAATATAAATGTCTCCTTCCCACCCTTCAGGGAACTGCTCGATGACGGAGTAAATCATGGCCTCAATAACTTCATCTCCGGCATTGTAGCCAAGAGCGCTATTAATTAATTTAAATCCTTTGGTTTGTATTCTTGAATCTTTTGTCCCCGTCTCTTCCTGTAAAGCCGCCTCAAGCGCTTCTCCCAGATAATCAATCGGTTCAACTCTAAGAAGCATACTCTCCCGGCCGCCGGTTGATTTATCAACGATACTTCTTAAGTCCTGTTCTCCGACGAATTTAATCTTTCTACCCGCGACTTCAAACTCCTGACCGACTTTAATTTCTGGTATCGCCTGAGTCAAAATACTCTTGCCTTCAGCGTGTTTATGCCCCTCATAAAGTCCCAGCGTAACCCGGTCTTTACCGTTTAATTTAGATTCGTCTAAAGCGCCCTGTGCCCATCTGACCGCAAAATTATAAACTGCTTCCGGTTTATCTAAAGGCTGCTTTAACTCCGCGGCTTTCTGTTTCAATTCGGCGTTTGAAACCGCCCCGAGAGAAACGGTAACGTCAACTAAATTACCCATTTCATCAAGCCATGACGGCTCTATTCTTAAAGGTTTAATTCCCCTTAATTCTCTGTTGGCCTTCCGGACAAAATCATTTAAGGCCTTTCTGGCGGTGGTAGCTTTAGCGTCATATTCCAGCATAATCAACAAGTTCTGACCGCCGTATAAACGCCCGTCAACTCTTCCACCATTTTTCCTGATAACGTGCAGGGTTCTGCTTAAGTCTCGGCTTCTTCGGTCGGTCAGATTACCCAGAGAGGCAACCGCATATTTCTTATCTCTAACCGTTTTATTAACAGTTTCCAGAACCTCTTTCGCCTTCTCCGAACTGAGAGTGGCTGGCAGGAATACTTCAATTTCATCCCCGCCTTTTCGCCTGACCAAACCGCCGTTCTGTTCAACAATTTTAGTGGCAATCTTTCTTATGTCCGCCAGGACAAAATCCATTAAAGGTTTACTGGCCGCATCATTATAATTGCGTAAATTATCTACGTCAATTAAGCTGTAGTAGCCAAAATTCCTGACTGTATATTCTTTGAAGTAATCATCAAGCTGGGCTTTAACCTTCTCGTCTCTTTCTTTATTGAAAGTTTCAAATCCTAAGCCGTTATAAGCAGCCTCTAAGAATTCTCTGCCTTTCTCTATCCCCAATCCGTCAATGATACCGTCAAAAATCGGTCCCATCGCTACCGTCTCTAAAGTTAAACCGGATAATCCCCTCAACACCTCAGTCGGGGTAGAATTATCCAGTTGATAAGAGATGAGCATTCCTTCAACCCAGCCGTCGTATTTAACACCCTGTTCGGTCTTTTCTCTGGAAAGACGAATAAAATTCGGCGCCCCGTAACTGTCCACGTATCTTTGATACGCTTCTCCCATCGCTTCCCACATTCGGGCCGTAACTTCGGCAATCTTTCTGTCTATCAAAGTTATTTCGTTAGCTATTTCATCCGGAGATAACGTTTTATCCGCGTTTAATTCCGCTATCAATTCATCACGGAGCTTACCTTCTCTAAATTCTTCAGTGGCCACGGCTAAATATTGATAGTCAAAACTCGGGAACCAAACCGCATTACCCTGTTTAGGCGCTAATTTTTCATCGTACTGATGTAAACGTCTTAACTCACCGATTCTCCCTTCCGGCGTCTCCAGCCCTTCGGCACCTTTCAGCGCTCCATACACATCGTTTATATCTCTGGCAATAAAACTTGAATTTTGAGCGTGGGGATTGTTCAGGAATACTACTATTCTCATTATGAATTCCTGTTTTTCTCCGGCTACGGATATCGCCACTTTATAAAAACTCTTATAATTCACACTGTCATCACTTAAGTGGGTAACGGTTATTTTTTCTACCTTAGCGTCTGGACTTATGCCAAAAGAAGCTAAGGAATCCTTGATTAAATTCGTTTCGTTTATCACCTGGGCCAGATAAGGAAGAGGTGTATTAACTTCTGCCTGAGCGACCATACTCTCTATCGCCGGCTTAGAAACCTTATAGAAACCTAAATCTTTTCCGGGGCTTACATTGGTAACACTAAATCCAGCCTGGGCAAATAATCTTTCCAGAGTAAGATCTCTTTTCGGTCCGGAGGTTAGATAAAGGACTCCGCCCGGAGCCAAGATTTTATTTATCTCCTGGATTAGTTTTTCTCTATCTAATCCGTAAACATCCTCATTTTCCTGATTAAAAACTCCGGTGGCGATAATTGCCTCTATTCCTTCCACCCCTACTTTTCCCAGGACAGTGGCTAACTCATGGATATCGCCTTGAATAAGTCCATTCCCGGTTTCAACGTTCTTATCCACGCCGTAAACAGAGACTGCTCCTTCTTCTTTTAACTGATTAAACAATCTGTGTTCCTGGCCACAACCTAAATCTAAAATCTTTTTATTTAAAAGACCGGCCAAGAATTCCTCTTTAGAAACACCTTCTTCTGCCGCCAGGTATAAAGCCATGATGTTGAAAAGCTCTACACCGTAATCCGTAGCTAAGTAAGATTCTGCAGGAATTTTTTCCTCCTCTTTACCAACAGCAGCCACCTCTTCTTTCACCGGCAAACTAATTTCTATCCCGGTAAGCTGAGTAACAATGGCCACGGCTTCATTACTAATGGCGTTTTCTTTTAATAATCTATTTATTTCCTCTTTTAATAAGGCGACCAGTTCCGGATCTTTTGATAAATCGTCTCTAATTGCTGCATAATCGGCTATCCGCTGAGGCATTTGAACTTCACGTTCTATCTCCGACTGCCCGGCTAAATCTTTAGCCCGGTCAATTATCTGTCCAACCTGTTCTCTTTTCAATTTAGCTAATAAGAGCATATTTTCTAATTCTTTAAGCTTATCGGCCGCTAAATTGAAAATAGCCGGATTAACCCGGACCGCTTCTGATAAAATCTTACTTTCTTTAAAGAAATTAACCTTTTCCTGTGTATCTTTTAAACTCAGCGTTAAAAGTTTCGGATTGGCAAAAACCCGGGCTGAAGAAATATTAAGACCGGTGGTTAAAAGATTATAAACATCTACAGATTCTTTATTATCGGCAATAGCCTCGAGAATCTCTATGTCTATTTTCTCCATTTTCTTAACCGGGACGCCCTTCTTAAAGAAAGAAGGCAGTTTAGGTAAGACTGTTCCGAGGAGAGGCAGCGCTCCAAAAGCCGCCATCACCGGTGCAGGTAAAGAAGACATAAAACCAAATAAACCGATACTGGGCAGGAAAGCTAAAGAAACCGGCATCAGGGCCATACTGGCGATAGCACCACCCAGAGTAAATGCCTCTTTGGGATGGGCTTTAATCCAACTTCCGACACGGCTAAAAGCTCTCTGGAGCTGAAAAGCGGAATTATCAAACGCTCGTCCAATCGAAGCCAAGACTCTTTGAGTCGGGGAACCCCGGATTACATACCCCTTGGCTTCTTCCTTATCCTCCTCAGGCACAGCCAGAGGTCCGCGACTTAAACCGGAACTGGCTAAAGCGGCAATAAGTTCGGTTCTATTGGCATCACTTAAATCTACATTAACCCTCATTAAAAGTTTCTGGAGAGGCGTTAATTGACCGAAATCTCTAATCGCTCCTTTTACTTTACTGGCTAATCGGCCCAGAGCCAGATTTGATAATTTCCCGGTTTGTTCCAGTTCTCTCCTGGCTTTTTCAATTGCCCGCTCGGCAATTTGCCGGCCTTTACTATTCACCTTGCCAAATTCTCCATAGAAATTCTTGCTGATTTTACTGAATACTTCCGGCGTTAATTCATTTTGAACCGTTGAAACCTGAACTTTCTGATGTTCTTTTGCTTTGACTCTTAAAGCCGTCGCCGCATCTGTCTCACTCAGAATCTGTCTGGCAATAACTTCACCAATTTGATTTTGGGGATTCTCTCCTTTATTTAACATCTCCAGAATTCCAGCCCGTTCTTCAGCCAATAAACCGTCGTCATTCTTTACGTCTATAATTAATTTACATTCGCCCTCGGCTCTTCGTCCTTCAACGTTTACCCGTTTAAAGGTCTGCTGCAGGCGGTTATAATCTTTAAGATGGGTCAGGATGACTCTGGCTTTATAACTGCTTTCTTCTGAAATTCCAAGCATATTGGAACCGGCTTCAAAACCGGGCAGGATAATTACCTGTAAGGGATCCCCTCCCTTCATTGACAGAAGTTTCGCTCTCATTTCTCTTTCAAACTCACCCAGGGCTTCCGGATTTTCACCCGTTATAGCGTGAATGTTCTCATCGGTAATTCCGGCTTTTTGAGCCAGGCCTTTTAGTTCCTCGGCATTACCCCGGTGAACAATAACCACGACTCTTTCTCCCGCGCCTTGAGCCGTCTGAATCTGCTGGAAAATTTCTTGAGATTGCGCTTCCCCGTTAGCCACGGCGATAACACTTTCTTTTTCCCAGCCAATATCCTTAGCCGGGTCTATCTCCACGGTTTCAATTCCCATAGACGCCATACTCTTAGGAATATCTTTAGTACCGCTGAAAAATACCCATTTGCCTTTACCGGTTAACTCCGCAAAACCCGGAAAATCGGCCGAAATAAGGGTGGTCTTTAAAAGCTCATTCATAACCAGTTCTTTTATTTCTTCGGCTGAGAGTTGAGCTGAAATTGCTTCTTTAGCCATCACAAAAGCGGCCATCTTGGAACTGCCAAAACGGGTATCTTTCATTTTTAAAGAAGCCTCATCAGCCATATCATAAATCAGTTTACCGTTTTCATCATGGCTGACGTAATAGGAACTGTTGGCTTTTAATATTAAGGCGTTAACGGTCGTGTCCGCCAGATTTTGCGCCATAGCCGGAATCATTTTCTCGGCAATACCGCGGTTTCTTAAAACCCCGGCGACCAGAGAGACCACTTCTTTATTAGCTTCATATTGTCCTCTCAGGGCTGTTTTCTCTGCGTTTACTTTTATCCCCAGCCGGTCTCTTAATCTGCCTAATATTCCCTGGCGAGGCGTAGCAAAAGTGGCAATCTTATTTATATCCTTTAAATTATCATAGCCTTGAGAAATAACCGCGCTTAAAATTTCCTGAATTAAATCAGCCGTATCAGAGGCGTCACTTAAAATCTGGTTAACCTTTTTCGCTTCTTTCGGGTTACTTTCCGCATACTGGTTGAAATCTTTCCTGGTCATATTTGTTCCGATAATAGCCGGGTTGCCTTTTAAGAGGGTGTCAAATTCATCGGCCGTACCGGCTCTGAAATTCTTAAGGGCTTTCTTGATGTTGCTGTCCCGTTTGGCCGCCAGGGCAATACTCTGAGCCGCCTGGCTATCCATAACCAATAAGTCACCTCTCTCTATGGCTCTTAAGAACTGGCTTTCGGTTTCGGCTCCCATACCGGTAATTAGAAAAGCGGTTCTGCCGGTGACGGTTTTATAAGCATTTTCTTCCCCTTCTACTCTACCGGTAAAAGCCCAATTATTATTTTCTACGTACTGCTCGGCTAACTTACCCTGCGGGGTAACGATAATATTATAATTTCCTTCTCCTTTACCCCGGTTATAAGCGGCTTCAATGGAAATAAGGTTCATAATGATACCGCCGGCTTCTTTTCCTCTACCCATCTCCAAGACTAAAGCCGGTGATTTACTTAAGGAACCCTTATCCGTTATTTGAGCTAAAAATTCGGTTCCTTCCCTGGTAAATCTCACCTGACCGGCTTCATCCGGGGTATAGGTTCTTCCCTGAGCTTCTAAGCCCAGAGCAAAAAGGGCTAAACCGTAATTGGCCGCTTCCTGGGTTCTCCCTGAACTTATAGCGTTATTAAAGGCGTTTACGGTCGCCTGGAATTCTGCAGTGTTAACAAAATTAGGTGTTGTCGCTTGCCCTGTTGCTACTGCCGGCGTTCCTCCAATCTGCATTCCGGCAAAATCAAAAAGATTGCCCTGAACTCCTCCGGCCGTCGCCTGACCGGCTTGAACCGCGCCTAAATTAAGCGCCATCTGTCCCGGTAAAGCCGTCATCCCTGAGACTATGGCTGGAATATTAGAAAGACCAGCCGTCACAAAAGCGGGAAGTTGACCGGGCTGCGGTACATTACCAAAATCAAAAGCTAACTGTCCGGCTGGCGTTGCCCCGGGTTCAAAACCGGGCAGATATATCTGTCCCGGAAGAGCGCCGCCTTCACCTCTTACTCCAGCGGCTTGCTGCTGTAGTAATTGGTCTACTCTGGCTTGTACCTGGGCCGCACTTAAAGCCATTCCCCGGCCGGTAGCATCAAACATTTCCTGTCCGACTTCAGAAGTCAAACTTCCTTTTAATCCCGGAACTACACCAAAAACTGCTTCTGGAATAGCTTCCTGGAAACCTTCTTCAAAGATAAATCTTTGCATTCTGCCTAATGTTCCTTCAGCCGCTCGCCCGCCAATAAAGACCTCCTGTTCACCCAGAGTCTTAACCACCGGTCCCATAACCGGCACTCTGGTGAGGAGTGGCTGTAAGATTGGTCTGGCAATAGCCACCAGGGGCGCAAATATCCAGAGCTGATTTATCGTCTGTCCGCCTTTACCGTCAGGCACAATCGGCATCGCCGTCACCCAGGCCGTCGCTACCGTTTGCTCAACCGCATCTCTAAAATTAGTGAAGACGGGAATGTTAAATATCGAAAATTGGATCGGGTTGCCGCCCAGAGCCGTATTGATACTGCCGCCTACGCCGGTAATCAGGGTATTAAATATAGTCACATCTTTTATAATGTTAATCGTTCTGGGAATGAGCTGAGCCGGATGTAACTCACTTAAGATGGCCCGGCCAAGAGACCCTAACCCTTGCTTTAAGAACTGTCTTAATCCTACTTCTCCTATTTTGGCTATACCCCGGCCGATGTCGTCTATAAAAGGCGCAAACAAGGCTTTAGGACTCTTAAACAAATTAATAAAAGATTGCATCCCGGCTCGACTAAAGAATCCGTGAGTAGCCGCCCCCGGGGCTCCGCCTAACCCGGGTAAACCGATGATTAAGAATACTTCACCGGCTAAATCAAATATTCTCTGGTCTTCCGGTGACATATTTTGATAGATGGGCGTCAGCTTAAAGCCTTCAACCAATAAGAGGTTTTTCCCGTAAGTGAGTCCGGCTTCAACAAACCACCTGCTTCTGCCTAAAGCTTTAATGGCAGCTTCGTCTACCACCCTTATCGGTTTAAGCGGGGTAATAATTATATTAAAGATTTTTGAGATTAAAGATTTCTGTCTACCTCCGTCAACCCGTTTACCAATAATAAGATTTTTCAACCTCTGCAGTAAAGACGGACCTTTGGAGGTTAATCCGGCTGAGGCCGATCTATTAAACAAGAGAGCTTTGAAACTGTCAACAAAGCCTTTTACTTTACTGATAACAAACTGAATGGCTCTGACTACCGGTTGAACCGTCGCCCGATAAACAGCGTTAATAACTTTATTGCCGGTAAAGAAATTCTTCCAGAAAGCTTTGTTAAATACCTTTTCCTGGAAAAACTTCTGAATCGTATTTTTAAAGAAAGAAGGAATCTTTTGGGTAAAGAAGCTCTTCACTCCATTCCAGGCGGTTTGAACGGCATTTTTAAGGATACTACCGGTATTCTTGATGGCGTTCCAGGCCGCCGCGGCGGTATTCTTAAGGACATTACCAACACCTTTGATGGTGTTCCAGGCGGCCGCAGCGGTATTCCTAAGGACATTACCAACACCTTTAATGGCATTCCAGGCCGCCGCAGCAGTATTCTTAATCACATTGCCCACATTCTTGACCGCGTTCCAGGCGGCTTGAGCGGTATTCTTAATCACATTACCCACATTCTTGATGGCGTTCCAGGCCGCTTGAGCGGCACTCTTAAGGACATTACCGACATTCTTAATGGCGTTCCAGGCCGCCGCGGCGGCATTCTTAAGAGCATTCCCCACACTCTTAATGGCGTTCCAGGCAGCCGCAACCATGTTTTTAATGACATTACCAACATTCTTAATGGCGTTCCAAGCAGTGACAGCCATATTTTTCAGAACATTACCAACATTTCTAATTGCGTTCCAGGCAATTTGTGCTGTATTCTTAAGCACGTTTCCTATATTGGCTATGCCTCTTAAAGCGGTCAGGGCGGCATTCTTAATGAGACTTATTCCTTTAATGCCTATATTCCCGATTGTCTTTAAAACCGTTAGCGAAGCAGTTCTAACGAGACCCGCAACTTTCCCTATGTTCTGTAAAGCCGACAGGCTCTTTGCTCCTTTAGCCACCAGGGAGGTAAACCGACTGATAGTACCGCCTAATTTTAACCCGTAAACAGGCAGAGAGAGACCACCGGCTTGACCGGCAAAGAAACCCTGAACCCCTCTGAAAACTTTTGATAAACCACCCGTAGTTTTTAAACCACTGGATGAGGTTGATAAACCTCCAAATCTAAAATTCTTAACGGACTGAACAAGCCGGCTATCCTTAAAAGCATTAATGGCTTTACCCGGGAGACTCTTTAAAGTTGAACCAAAATTCTTAATTGCCTGCATAACCCGGCCGTCTTTAAAAGCATTGATGGCTTTACCCGGGAGATTCTTGACGGCAGAACCAAAATTCTTGAGCGCCTGCATAACCCGGCCGTCTTTAAAAGCATTAAGCGCTTTACCCGGGAGATTCTTGACGGCTGAAGCAAAATTCTTGATACTGTTAACTATTTTGGCGTTTGAGATGCTGCTAATGGCTTTGCCCAGTGACGTAAAAGCACTCTTTATCCCTTTTATAATACTCGCTCCACTTTTAAATAAATTACTTCCTTTAATCGCGGTCTTGACCAGTGAAAATCCCGTTTTAGCCAGACTAGCTACTCCTTTAACTGCCGCAACCGCGGTGGTACCTAAAGTAACGACCGCTATAGCAATCTCTACAACAACGACGGCTATCTGGGTAATCATCTGGATAGTATTTGCTCTGGAGAAAGCGTCCCGATAGGTTAAACCGCCCTTATTAACCAGATTAGTTACCTGGGACTGGACATTTCGGTCAAAGAAACCTTTAACCGCTTCATTGACCACGGCCGGGTCTTCACCATTGCCCCCCAGGATTGTCCTTAAGAAAGCATTATCTATTTTAGCCGCCTGGTTATGCGTCCAGCTGGCAATGTCAATTACAAAACCGATGGTGGTATCGTATAAAGCCCTCCCTATTTCATTCATAACAATCATACCAGTATAAAAAGTTTCATCGTCGGCAAAAAGAAGTCCGGGACTTGTTACCAGAGTTAATAATGACGCCGGATTTTCCAGTATTCGGCTGCCCGCTCTTTCCAGTGAAGCCGGAAGAGTCTGGGTAAAGAAAGTCGGGATATCCTGGGTGAAAAAGTTAGGCAAAGTCTGCGTAAAGAAATTAGGCACATCCTGGGTAAAGAAATTGGGGAGAGTCTCCGTGAAAAAGTTAGGGACGCTCTCCGTAAAGAAATTAGGAATCGTCTGGGTAAAGAAACTGGGAACAGTCTGAGTAAAGAAATCGGGTAAAGTCTGCGTAAAGAAATTAGGCACATCCTGGGTAAAGAAATTGGGGAGAGTCTCCGTGAAAAAGTTAGGGACGCTCTCCGTAAAGAAATTAGTGAACCAGTTCCCGCCGGATTTAACACTGGAAGCCACACCCTCGTTTATAACAGACCCTTTTACGTTGGCGGCATTGGTCACCGTGATATCACTGGTATTGGCTATTGCCTGCTCAGCATTCGGAAGAACGGCGGATACATGGTTATACTGCCCTTTACCGTTAGTAGATAAATCGGCCATATAATTATCCATCAAACTCTGACCTTTAAACTCTACGTTGGTAAAGGCAATATACTCTCCGTTTGGACTATACACCACTACATAATTCTGTCCCTTATCGGCCGTGGAATAAGTGGTACCGCTGACGTCAGTGGGACTGGTTACCGTGATATTGTAGGTTCCCCTGACGATACCGTCAACATCCGTATGGGTGGCCGAGACATTATTAAAATTACCCTGCTGGTTGACGGTTAAATCGGCGACATAAGTATCCGTTAAACTCTCGCCTTTAAACTCCACGTTACTAAAACTAATGGTGCCGCCTTTAGGGTCGCTAACCACCAAATAGTTCTGGCTCTTATCGGCCGTGGAATAAGTGGCTTTGCTCACATCAGTGGCGCTCGTCACCGTGATGTTACTGGTGCCTCTCATTACCCCTTTATCATCTAAAAGGGTGGCGGAAACATTGGTATAATAGCCCTGGGCGTTAGTGGATAAATCAGCCAGGTAATTAGACGCCAGACTCTCGCCTTTAAACTCCACGTTACTAAAGTTAATGGTGCCGCCTTTAG
>CAZDKO010000015.1:17616-36622 GCA_964506075.1 uncultured bacterium | reverse complement strand
GCGGCGCTTAAATATTCACGGGAGCGAAAACAGTTTGGTCAGCCGATTTCTTCTTTCCAGGCGATTCAGCATATGCTGGCCGATATGGCCATCCAGACAGAAGCCGCCCGGGCGCTGGTATATGGTACCGCCCGAATGGTTGACAGCGGAGAAAAAAACGTTTCCAAATATTCAGCAATGGCTAAGGTTTTTTCTTCGGATACGGCGATGAAAGTAACCACCGATGCTATTCAAGTTTTCGGCGGATACGGATATATGAAAGAATACCCGGTGGAAAAAATGTTCCGCGACGCTAAAATTACCCAGATTTATGAAGGGACAAATCAGATTCAGAGAAATATTATCGCCCTGGAATTAATTAAGGAAATGGCGAGGAAGAAGTAATAAGGATTAAGTGGTAAGGATTAAGAAGTAAGTGGTAAGGAGTAAGGATTAAGAAATAAGTAAAAAGAATTGCTTAATTCTTGGAGTTTCCGTAGGAAACGTCTTAATTCTGAATCCTGAGAAACACTTAATCCTTAAAGCGAACGGAGTGAGCGTCTTAGTCCTTAATTCTGAAAAAAACTTAATTCTTAGAGTTCCCGCAGGGAACGTCTTAATCCTTATAACTGAGATAGAAAATGAACATTGTTGTTTGTATAAAACAGGTTCCCGAGACCACAGATATAAAAATAAACAAGGAGACCAATACTTTAATCCGGGAAGGTGCTCCCTGTATTATTAACCCGTTTGACACCTACGCTTTAGAAGAGGCTTTAAGACTTAAAGAAAAGCTAGGCGGTAAGGTTACCGCTTTATCCATGGGACCACCTCAGGCGGAAAGTGCCCTTCGGGAAGCAATATCTTTAGGCATTGATGAAGGGATATTGATTAGTGATAGGGCGATAGCCGGTTCAGATACTTTAGCTACTTCTTATACTTTAGCGCGAGCGCTCAAAAGATATGGAAATTTCAACTTAATTATTTGCGGAAAACAAGCCATGGATGGAGATACGGCTCAGGTTGGTCCGGGGATAGCCGAGTGTCTGAATATACCTCACGTGGCTTACGTTAGAAAGATAGAAGAAATTATTCCTGAGAAAAATTACCTTAGAGTAGAGAGGATGATGGAAGAAGGTTACGAAGTGGTGGAGACGACTTTGCCGGCGCTTATAACCGTGGTTAAAGAAATAAATTTGCCGCGTTTGCCTTCTCTTAAAGGAATGATGCGGTCGAAAAAAGCCGAGATAATCAAGTGGAATGCCGCCGATTTAAATTTAGACATAAAAAGAGTCGGGCTTGAGGGTTCTCCTACCTGGGTTATAAAAATATTTACTCCTGAGCCAAGAGGCGGGGGCGAATTAATTATCGGTGCCCCGGAAGAGCAGGTTGATAAATTATTTTCAAAATTAAAAGAAACGAAACTGGTGTGAAGATGGTGAGTGGTGAGCAGTAAATAGTCGTTAGTGAATAGTATTTGGTATCTAGTGAATACTAACGACTAAATACTGACGACGAACGACTATATACTATTTAATCAAACAATGTCTATAAAAATCATAAAAGATAAATGCGTCGGTTGTAAAGTGTGTCTTTCCGCCTGTCCATACGGCGCTATTGAAATGTCCCGGGGGAAAGCGATAATTCTTCCCAATTGTACCCTTTGCGGTGCCTGCGTTGAAGCTTGTAAATTTGAAGCGATTGTTTTAGAAGTCAGAAAGGAAAAAATCGCCGATAAGGAGAGTTTTAAAGGAGTCTGGGTCTTTGCCGAGGCCCGCCACGGGGAAATAATGCCGGTAGTAAGCGAACTTCTGGGTGAGGGTAAAAAATTAGCGGCGCAGTTAAATACGGATTTATCAGCGGTATTAATCGGCCATAGTGTTAGTTCTTTATCGGCTAACCTTATAGGTTACGGTGCGGATAAAGTTTTTATCATTGAACATAAAGAGCTGGAACATTTTAGAGACGAACCTTTTTGTGAAGTTTTAGTCCGGTTAATAAAGGAAGAAAAACCGGAGGTTTTTTTAGCCGGAGCGACGGCTGTCGGAAGAAGTTTAGTTCCCAAAGTGGCCGCCCGCTTACAGACCGGTTTAACGGCTGATTGTACCGGTTTAGCCATTGAGCCCGAAAAGAAGATTCTTTTGCAGACCCGTCCGGCTTTCGGCGGGAATATTATGGCCACAATTATTTGTCCGGAAAGACGTCCCCAGATGTCTACAGTCCGGCATAAAGTAATGCAAAAAGCAAATTTTGATAAAAGCAGAAAAGGGAAAATAATAAAGAAAGAGATTAACGGATTAGATATTTCGGCCAGAACAAAAGTGCTTAAAATGGTAGAGGATGTGACCCAGAAGGTTAATCTTACCGAAGCTAACATTATTGTTTCCGGCGGACGGGGATTAGGAGAGGCTAAAAATTTTAAGTTAATCGAAGATTTGGCTAAGGTTTTAGGCGGGGCTGTAGGGGCTTCAAGGAGCACCGTTGATGCCGGTTGGATTCCATATTCTCATCAGGTCGGTCAGACGGGTAAAACTGTTTGTCCCGATATATACATTGCCTGCGGTATATCCGGACAAATTCAACATTTAGCCGGTATGCAGAGTTCCAAAATTATTATTGCCGTAAATAAAGACCCCGATGCCCCCATTTTTAAAGTGGCAAATTACGGTATCGTGGGAGATTTATTTGAAATAGTGCCGATGCTGACGAAAAAATTTCAGGAAGCGGCAAAGTGATTGGTGAACAGTAAATAGTCGTTAGTGAATAGTATCTAGGGAATACTAACGACTATATGGTTTTTAACCAGCTAATACGGAGGGAAAAATGAAAAAAATATTTATATCCTTAGCTGTTGTGCTGATAATCGGAGGTTTAATTGCCGGATGTTCTAAGGAGAAAAAGGCGGAAGAAAAAGAAAAAATTCTCGTCTGGCACTGGATGAGTGACCGGCAGGAAGCTTTTGATGCACTCAGTGATAAATATGAAAAACTCACCGGGATAAAAGTTCAATTTAATCTTTATGCCCCGTCCGATTCTTATTCACAAAAAATAAAAGCGGCGGCCCAGACCGATACTTTGCCCGATATCTACGGTATTTTAGGAGAGAAATCGGTTTTCGCTCTTTTTATTCAAGCCGGTCATGTTCTGGATTTAACCGACGAAATGAATGCTAACCTTGGCCAGTGGCGAAATCAGCTTTTTCCCCGGGCTTTAGCGGTTAATGAGTTTCAGCCCGGTAATAGCTATGAAGTGAAGTCAGGTATTTATGGTGTGCCTATTGACGTTACTAATATTCAAATGGTGTATAATAAAAAACTTTTTAGAAAAGCCGGACTGGACCCGGAAAATCCGCCTAAAACCTGGGTTGAATTTATTGAAGCCGGAAAAAAATTAAAAAAGGCCGGGATAGACGGTTTTGTCAGCGGCTGGGGAGAAATCTGGATGATTGAATCTCTGGCTCTTGATTGGGCGATGAATCTGATGGGAGAAGAAAAAGTTTTAGCTACTTTTAGAGGAGAGATTCCCTATACTGATCGGGAATGGGTTAAGGTATTTTCTCTTTTTAAAGAAATGGAAGATACCGGAATGCTTTATGATGGAATTGTAATTATGGTTAACAAAACGGCAGAGAGACTCTTTGCTACGGAGAAGGTCGCCATGGCTTTTAACGGTTCCTGGTGTGTTAACGTTTATAAGGAAATGAATCCCGAACTGGAATATGGCGTTTTCCCTCCCCCGGCTATTTCAGAAGAAAATCCCATGCGGATTTGGGGAGGAGCCGGTTCATCTTTTGTCGTTAACGGGAAATCACCTAAGAGTAAAGAGGCCGTTGAGTTTCTTAAGTGGTTAACGGCTGTTCCTCAACAGGCGTTTCTATCCGAGAAAACTCTAAATCTGCCCGCTAATAAAGAAAGTTTAGGGGTTATTTCTCCGGTTTTAGCCGCTTTTGCTGACGATATGGATATAGTTACGCATCCTAACATCTGGCCGGTAACTGAACAGCCTTTAGTCCGGGAAGCCATAGATAAAGGAATTCAATTAATTATCGCCGGAGAAAAGACCCCCAAGCAGGTAGCTAAGGATATTCAAGAAACTAAAGACAGAGAAGTTAAAAAGAATAAAACGGAATAAAAAACTATGCATTATAAAACCAGGTCAGCCTTAATAAATTATCTTTTTGTTTTGCCGGCCCTGGTTCTTTTTATAGTTTTTAGTATCTATCCGCTTGTAAATATGGTTCAGCTTAGTTTTAATAGCTGGACGGGTGTCGGCTTGGCTAAGAAATTTATCGGTTTGTGGAATTACAAAGACATTATTTTTAATGATCCTGTCTGGTGGCAATCAATGCGCCAGGTGGCTTACATTACTTTCCTGGCTTTGACCCTTCAAAACGGTCTGGCTTTGATTTTAGCTTTAGCTTGCGACCGTGATATCAAGGGCGGCAAATTTTATAGAGTGGTTTTTTATTTACCGCCGGTTTTATCGGGTATTGTCGTTGGTTTAATCTGGAACTGGATTTTTGACACCCAGGGTTTTCTAAATCATTTTTTAGATTTCATCGGCTTTTCCGAATTAACCAGAGCCTGGCTGGCCCGGCCGGAGACAGCCTTGACTTCAGTGGCAATAGTCCATATGTGGAAAGGATTTGGCTGGGGCTTTGTGATAATGCTGGCCGGATTACAGAGTATCCCCCGGGTTCTTTACGAGGCGGCCCGGATTGACGGGGCGAGTTACTGGGAAATATTCCGCAAAATAACTTTTCCCTTAATGATACCGGTTTTTATTGTGGTGGTAATTTTAACCATTTTAGGAACGATGCAGATTTTTGACATTATAGTCGCTACGACCGGGGGAGGACCGGGTTATCATACTGAGGTACCCATCACCCGGATTATCAGTAATATTGTTAGTAACCAGCGTTTTGGCTATGCTTGCGCTCAAGGTATAATTTTTGGTTTGATAATTCTTTTCTTCTCCATATTTCAAATTAAGATTTCAGGTAAATACAAGCCGCATTTTTAAATTACAGGTGTTAAAGGTGAAACGGTGAAAGCTTCTTTAGTGTATAAAATCAAAGGTTTTTTAAATCAATTGGGGATACAGATTATATTAATCAGCGTCGCCATAACCTGTCTTTTTCCTTTACTGTGGACGTTATCTGCCAGTTTTAAAACCAACCAGACGATTTTTGAAGATATGAGTTTAATCCCCAGGCAATTTCATTTTGTGAATTATTATATTGCCTGGACAAAAGGTCATTTCGGTGTTTATTTTTTAAACAGTTTAGTTTATACCGTGGTAGTGGTAGTCGGCATTGTTATTATCGGTTCTATGGCTGCTTACGCCTTGGCTCGCCTGGAATTTCCGGGTCGGAACTTCTTTTTCTTTTTACTCATTGCCACTATGTTAATACCGGTTCCCGGAGCGATTGTTGCCCTTTATCTTTTATTAATGAAACTTCACCTGGCTAATACCCGTATCGGTTATCTTCTCCCTTTAATAAACAGCGGTCTTCCTTTAGCCATCTTTTTATTTAAAACATTTTTTGAAAGAATTCCCAAGGATTTAGAAGATGCAGCCCGGATTGACGGCTGCTCCAGGTTTGGCATTTACTGGCGGGTAGCGCTGCCTCTGGCCCGCCCGGCCATTGCCGTAGTAGTTATATTTAATTCGTTGACTGTCTGGAATGAATATATGTTAGCGATGTTGATTTTAGAAGACGATAAACTTATGCCTCTCCAGAGGGGGTTAATGAATTTTTACGGGGCCCATTTAGCTCAATGGTCTACCCTGATGGCGGGAATCGTTATTACCATTATTCCCATCGTGATTCTTTACCTTATAATGCAAAAACATATTATCACCGGTATTATGGCCGGTGCGATTAAGGGGTAACTGATTAATAAAAATGCAAAACGTAAAGCTAAGAACGCAAAACCATAGCGTAAAACTTAAATTACAATACACAAATCACAAATTACAAACAATATACAAATCACAATATCAAAAATTACCTGTCTGCCGACCCGCTTCGCCAACCGAGGCGAGCAGACAGGTGATAGACAAAAGAACAACCAGCTCTTTCTTTATTGTATATTGTAGTTTGTTTGTAATTTGTATATTGGAAATTGGAATTTACTGCAACACGCTTTGCGTTTTTCGCTACACTTAATCTTTAATTCTAACCGGAAAAACGATTAATACGAAATACAAAACACGAGATAGGAAAGGAGGAAGATTTGAAGAAGAGTTTAATTATTGTTCTGATTCTTTTAATTGTCGGTGGTTTAGCCTGGCTTTATTTTGTTACCAAACCTAAGGTGGCCAAGGAAGAGGTAATTGAAGTTACTGAAGAAATGCCGAAAGAGAAGGTTTTAGATTTTGGCGACCGGACTTCACAAACTCTGACTGTCAAAGCCTGGGAGGCCTTAACGGCTAAAGATTATGAAGCCGCCCTGGCCTATACGGATGAATGTATAAATTTATATGAAGAGGAGGCTATTTTTCAGCAGTCTCAGCTTACTGATTTTGCCCCTAAAGAGCTGGCCTTTGATTACTGGGCTTTAAATGATGTGGCTACCTGTTATTTTATTCGCGCCGAAGTTTACCGTCAGCAGGGAGAGATAGATAAAGCCAAAGAAACATATCAAACTATTGTTGATAAATTCGGTTTTGCCCAGTGCTGGGACCCGCAGGGCTGGTTCTGGAAAGTTGCCGATGGAGCTAAAGATAAGTTAACCACACTTGGAACCGGATATGATTTTGGCGATTATACCTCGCAAACTTTAACCACCAAGGCTTGGGGGGCGTTAAATGCCAAGGATTATTACGCGGTGGAATTATATACCGGTAAATGCATTGACCTTTTTGAAAAGAACGCCATTGAACAGCAGGCCAGTCTTTCTGATTATCCGGATACCAAGGTTGACGAGAATAATAACGGGGTTATTGACGTCCACGAAAAATACTGGGCTTTAAATGACGTTGGCACCTGTCATTTTATTCTCGGTAAAGCTTTGGCCGAGCAGGGTAAACAGGATGAGGCGAAGAAACACTTTGATAAAATTATTAACGAATTATCTTACGCCCAGTGCTGGGACCCGCAGGGCTGGTTCTGGAAAGTTCAATTGGGAGCTAAAAACGAGATTGACCGTTTTACCGCTAAGAGGGATTATGGCGATTATACCTCGATGAACCTGACCGTTAAAGCCTGGAATGCTCTGGGAGCGAAAGATTATGCCGCTGTAGAGGATTATACCCAGAAGTGTTTTGACCTCTATAGTGCCGAAGCCAAAAAACAACAGGCTCAGCTTACCGATTATGCTCCTAAAGAAAGCGCTTTCGACTGGTGGGCTTTAAATGACGTTGGCACCTGTCATTTTATCCGGGGCGAGGCGTATATGAATCAAAAAATGTGGGATAAAGCCGAAAAGGAATTTCAGGCCATTCTTGATGAATATAATTTTTCCCAATGCTGGGATCCTAAAGGCTGGTTCTGGAAACCGTCTGTTGGCGCCCGGGGTAGACTTAATAAAATCCGGGTTGAAAAAGAGATGCTCGTTAAGGAAAAAGGGGGAGTAACATCAACTAAAGAGACACCGCTGGAACCAAAAAAAGAAACGGTAACTACTCAAGAGGCACCGGTTCAAGAGGTCCCCGCGGAAACAAAGGTAGAATAGATAAAACTTTGTAATTTAATATTAAGCCCCGTAAATTTAAAGGTTTTACGGGGCTTATTTTTTTAGTTAGAAACTTTTTAACTTTTATATTGTCTAAATATTGAGAATATAGTATAATTAAAGCTTTCTAAATTCTGAAAACTGTCTACTAACTACTGACTAGTGTCTACTGATAATTATTTAACCGGCAAAAAGGAGGTTTAAAATGAAGAAGGTAGTAATAATAATTTTGGTGCTTTTGGTTATAATCGGGGGAGGGAAACTTATTTATGATAAAGTGGTTTCCAAAAAAGCAGTTACTCCTGAAGTAACGGTTGAACCCGGCAAAGAGCCGGCGGAATTAACCTATGAGTGGCCGCCTAGAGATGTCAGTTCAGTGGGACTGACCACTAAAGCCTGGGATTATTTAAACCAGCAGAACTATGAAGGCGCTTTGGCTTATGCGGATGAATGTATTAAATTGTATGAAGAGCAAGCTATAGAACAACAGGCCCAATTGACGGATTTTGCTCCCAAGGAATTGGTGAACGACTACTGGGCTTTAAATGACGTGGGAACCTGTTATTTTATCAAAGGAGAAGTTTATCGTCAGCAAGGGAAAAATGAGGAAGCCAAAGCAATATATGAAACCATCATTGATAAGTTTGGCTTTGCCCAGTGCTGGGACCTGAGAGGCTGGCATTGGAAGGTAGCCGAAGGAGCTAAAGATAAAATATTGGCTATGCAGGGAATAATAATTCCTGAGCAGTCATTTGAAATGGCCTCTAAGGCCTGGGGGGCTCTTGGCGCCGGGGATTATAGTGCGGTAGAGCTTTACACCACCAAGTGTATCGAGCGGTTTGAAAAGCAAGCTTTAGAACAGCAGAGAAGTTTAACCGATTTTCCGGATACCAAAGCCGACGAAGATAATAACGGGACTCTTGACGTCCACGAAAAATACTGGGCTTTAAATGACGTGGCCACCTGTCACTTTATTCTCGGCAAATCCTTAGCCCAACAGGGTAAGCAGGAAGAAGCCAATAAACATTTTGAAAAGATTATAAACGAATTATTTTACGCCCAGTGCTGGGACCCGCAGGGCTGGTTCTGGAAAGTGAGAGAAGGAGCCAAAACAGAACTTGAACGCCCCACCATTACTAAGTATGATATTGGGAACGATACTTCAGAGTTTTTAACCGTTAAAGCCTGGAATTCTTTAGGAGCTAAGGATTTAGCCGCGGTAGAGTTTTATACGGATAGATGTATTAAGAAGTATAGCGAGGAGGCTAAAAAATTTCAAGCCTCGTTAACCGACTACGCTCCTAAAGATAAAGCTTTTGAATACTGGGCTTTAAACGACGTCGGAACCTGCTATTTTATCCGGGGTGAGGCCTATATGAACGAGAAAATGTGGGATAAAGCCGAGAAGGATTTTCAAACTATTCTTGATGAATATAGTTTCGCCCAGTGCTGGGACCCTAAGGGCTGGTTCTGGAAACCGGCCGTTGGCGCGCGCGGACGGCTTAATAAAATTAAAGTAGAGAAAGAAATAGCGGCCGGCGGTAAGGCTGCAGGTGGTCAAACCGGCGAAACCCAGAAAAAAGTAGAGGAAGAAGTTAAGACGCAATAAATAATAAATTATGATTGCACATAAAAACCCGTAAGATTATAATCTTACGGGTTTTTATGCTTTGTCTTTCAGTAGTCAGTAGATAGTAGTTAGTAAGTAGGTGGATATACTCTTTAATTAACCAATCACCAATTAACTAATTAACCATTTAACCAAACCGGTCAACTGGCCAACCGGTTAATACGAGATACTAGATACGAGATACGGAACACGGTATCATTTGACTTTCCTATCTTATATATGCTATACTTCATATACGCCTACCGGAAAATCTGCGAAAAAATAAGGTTACATAATATGGAGTAGGTCTCTTTAAAAATAGTTATTAAAGAAGGGAACCTTTTGGATTAAGCGGTGTCTAAAAAGGAGAAAGAAAAGATGGGTTTAGTTTACGAACCAGGTGCAAAGATTGCTCTTTCTCAGGAATGGCAGTTAATTAAAAGATGTAAAGCTGGAGATCGGGAAGCTTTTAATGAAATAATCGGCAATTACCAGAAAAAAGTTATTAACATTGCTTATCATTTTCTGGGGAATTATACCGAAGCCATTGATTTAACCCAGGATGCTTTTATCCGGGCGTATCTTTCCATCAGGCGCTTCCGGCAAGATTCCAGTTTTTACACCTGGCTTTACCGGATTACGGTTAACCTTTGTAAAAATAGATTAAAATACCGTAAGCGCCATGGGTTTTATCAGAAACGTTCCTTAGATGAACCGCTGGAACTGGAAGAAGGCAGTGTCAGACTTGACTTAGCCACCGGTAAACCCAGTCCGAGGGAATCACTGGAGAGTAAAGAAAAGATAAGTTTAATCCGCCAAGCAATTGATTCTTTAGAGGAGACGCAGCGGACGGTCTTAATTTTAAGAGACCGGGAGATGATGAGATACGAAGAAATTGCCAGGGTGTTAAAATGTGAAGTGGGAACGGTGAAATCCCGCCTGCACCGGGCGCGGGAAATATTAAAAGAAAAATTAAAAGGGGTTTTATAAAATGAAGTGTAAAGAGGTAAAAAATCTACTTTCTCCTTATCTTGAGGGGGAATTAAATAAAAAAGAAAGACGGAATTTTGAGGCGCATCTTAAAGGATGTGCAATTTGTAAAGAAGAATTATCTTTAATGGAGGCGGCTATCCAGAGCGTCAAGGATTTAGATGAAGTGGCGCCGCCGGTTAATCTCATTGACGCCATCAATGAAAAACTGGATGAGAAATCATTCCAGTATCACCTTAATTCAATCTTTGGCAGTATATTTCATCCTTTTGAAATTCCGGTTCTGGCTAAATCTCTGGTTTTGGCCTCTTCTATAATAGTTATCCTTTATTTAGTTACTGGCCCGGGGATATTTCATAATTCTTTTAATCTTAATAAATCTTCCGAGATTACCCCTCCGGCTAAAATTGATTTAAAAATTGTTGATTCAAAAGTCAAAGAGGCAGAATTATCTATTCCCCGACCGGCTACTAATATCCCCCGGCCGGGAAGTTATTGCATCGCTCCAACAAAAATGGCCGAAATAACCGAAAAATTAGGTATTATCCGGTCAAGATTTTAAGTTATAAAAAAATAAATCTGGAACTTTTTTAAAAAATAGATGTCTAAAGAAACAGATTTGGAATTTTAATAGGAGGAGGTGAAAAATATGAAAAAAGTATTAATAGCACTTATGTTGATTTGTGGTGTGGCATTGTTTGCCGGTTTAGCTCAAGCAGCTGTATATGTTGATACCTCAGCTAACATGACCAAGAATGCGTGGGATGCTCTAACCTCAACTCCGCCAGACTATGCTACGGCTGAGGATTGGGCAGAGGCCTGTGCTTATTTCTGGGGTCCAAGAGCAAAAGCTCAACAGACTGCAGTTGGTGATCTTACTCAAACCCAGATTGATGCGGCAACAGCGGCACTTCCTTGGAATATACCTGCTGCCGGAACGCCTATACCTCCCGCTGATCCGATGTATCCGATATTTGTTGAAAGATGGGCTTTGAATGATGTAGCGGCTTGCATTTTTATCCAGGGAGAAGCAACGAGAATTCAGGGTACTGATGCTACCAGCATATATCAAGAAGTTTCGCTGGGAAGTGGACCTCTTGGTGATATATTTAAGGGAGCAGTTGGTGTTAATGTCGACGACACGATTAATCCGACGCAAGTAGTTGCTCCTATTTGGAGTATATATGAAGCTTGCTCTGACCGAGCGGCATTGGATCCTACTGATCCGCTTTACAGTACTCCTCTACAATAATAGAGGTAAAAGAGGTTTAAATGTTAAAAAACAACTGGCCTTTTGATAAAAAAGGCCAGTTGTTTTACGTGAATTCCCTTGATAAATTTTTTATAGATTATATAATACTTAATTAACATAGGTGAGCAATATTTATGAAAAACCATTTAATTATTTATACTCTGATTCTTCTATCTATATGCTTGGCGTACAAAATTCCTACCTTGTTTGCCTCTGAACCGGTTAATTTTACCCAGGATACCAGTGAAAATCTGATGATTTGGGCCTGGGAAAACTACAGTAAAGGAAATTATGACCGGGCGATTAAATGGGCGGAATTATGCGCTTATTTCTGGGGTCCCAGAGCCAAACTTCAAAGCAAAGATTTAACCCGGCATCAGGAAGGTTCTATTTTAGACATTTATGCTAAATACTGGGCTTTGAATGACGTGGGTACGGCCTGGTTAATTATTGGGGAATCTTTTCGGAAAAAAGGAGAAGATTTTATTGCCGGTTCAGGAACGAAAGCTGAAACGGCTTACCGGATGCTGACTGATGAAAATTATGGCCAGGGTCCCTATTTTTATTCCCAATGCGCTTCGGATTCAACTACCGGAGAACACTATCTCTGGAAGCCGGCTGATATGGCTTATGCCCGCCTAATCGGCTATAAAGAAGAAAAATTGGATAATGTCGGTTTATTAAAGAATGCCTGGGAGAATTTAAATATTAATAATAGAGAAAAAGCCCGTAAATTTGCCGAACTTTGTATAAATATGTATACCAAGGATTTACCGGCCCAGTGGGCTATCAATGATTTAGGCACCTCCTGGTTTATTATCGGGGAAGCCTGGCGGTTGGATGGAGAACCGGATAAAGCCAGGGAAGCTTACCAAAAAGTGATTAATGATTTTCCAACCAGCCAGTGTTATGACCCGACGAGCAATTCTTATTGGAATGTCGCTGATGCGGCCCGGGAAAAATTATAATAATCAAGATAAAGGTTTAAGTTAAGTCTATTTTAAAAATGTTTCGTACAAAAAATTTTCTTGTTATTTCTATTATATCAATATGCTTGGTTTTCATCAGTATTTTTTCTTTAGCTGATACTCCGGAAGAGCCAGATGAATTACGGATGGATTCTTCAAGGAATTTAACGGCTTGGGCATGGAAGAATTATAACGAAGAAAATTATGAAAAAGCCATTGAATGGGCGAATAGATGTGTTTATTTTTGGCAAGCTCGAGCGTTAACTCAAAGTGAAGGATTAACTTACTACCCGGGACCCAAAAATGATATTGATGGGGTTTATGCTAGATACTGGGCTTTAAACGACGTCGGTACCTGTTGGTTGATTATAGGGGAATCTTATCGTCATCGGGGCTATAACAGTGAAGCTGAAGAAGCGTATAAAATGCTTATTGACGAAAATAAATCCCGAGGATTATTTTTCTTTGCTCAATGTGCTCCGGACCCTGATTCAGAGTACCAGGATTTATGGAAGCCGGCTAATGCGGCTTATGCCCGTTTAATCGGTTATGAAACGGAAATTGTTGATAATGTAGGATTGATTAAAGCCGCTTGGAGTTCTTTAAATATTGATACAGAAAAAGCCCGAAAGTTAGCTGAACTTTGTATTGATATGTTTTCTGATTATCTTCTCCCGGGTGACGATGAAGCCACTCAGTGGGCCAGGAATGATGTAGCCACGGCATATTTTATTATTGGTGAAGCCTGGCGAATGGATAATTCTCCTGATGACGCCAATGATGCTTTTTCAGAGATAATTGATAATCCTTCACTTCAGGGGGCGCAATGTTTAGATTTAGGTCCGGATGGTATTTATAATACCGCTGATGATTCTTATTGGGATGTAGTTGAAGCCGCCCGGGACCGTTTAGCTTTAGCTCCTGGTGGTGTCCCAACTAAACCGGAACTTTATCCAATTCCACTAAAATAAAGATAAACAATGAAATATTTCAGTTTAATTCTAATTTTTATTCTGACTTTTGGATTTATTCTTTCTGTTTCTGCCGATGAGTCATCTCAATCTTTAACCCGTCAGGCCGCAGAATCTTTAGCTCGGGGGGAAGCTGCTAAAGCGATGGCTGTTGCCGATAAGTGTATTAAATTATTTTCCGAAGAAGCTCAAAAGATACAGAAAGATTTTAAAAATGAAACCAAGGAAATTATTACAAAAGAACCGATAACTATATTTAAAAAATACCGGATTTTAAACGATGTCGGAATGTGCCAGT
Source organism: uncultured bacterium (assembly GCA_964506075.1). Lineage (GTDB taxonomy): Bacteria > CAZDME01 > JAYEMH01 > JAYEMH01 > JAYEMH01 > CAZDKO01. The sequence goes on along the minus strand of CAZDKO010000015.1, from coordinate 22,876 downwards.
TTATTATGGGGGAATCTTTTAGAATCCGGGGCAGTTATAAAGAAGCCAATAAAGCGTATAAAAAAGTGATAACTGAATATCCGGAAAGCCGTAATTTATTGGAAATCCGGGAGGGCGTTTTTATTTTAAATAAACTGGCCGATGACGCCAAAGATAGAATGGGTTTAGACCCGCAGAATAAATTTTACACTTTGGTGGCGGTGATTAAGGTATATTAGTGAGTAAGGAGTAAGAATTAAGGAGTAAGTATTAAGTGGTAAGTAGTAAGAAATAAGTAAAATAAATACTTAATTCTTAAAGTGAGCGCAGCGAACGGCTTAGTCCTTAATCCTTGTATAGTTTTTTCCTTTACTTTTTCATTATTTGCTTTATAATATAAATTCAGATTTTCAGTTCTAGTGTTTTTTGCTTCCAACTTAATTTTTAGAGTGAGCGAAGCGAACGTCTTAATCCTTAATTCTAACATAAGAAGGGGGGAAATATGAAGTATCTTAGTTTAATTTTAGTTGTCGGTTTGGTTTTTGGTTTTTCATCTTTAACGTTTGGGGCGGAGTCTTCTAAAGAATTAACCCAGCAAGCCGCTACGGCTTTAGCTCAGGGGAAGACCAAAGAAGCACAGGAATTAGCCCAGAAATGCATAGATACTTTTGGTGAAGAAGCAAAAAAACAACAGAAAGAAATAAAAGCCCTGGGAGATAAAGGATTAGTCGGAGAAGCAAAAGCGATTTTTGAGAAATACCGGGGTCTTAATGACGTCGGAATGTGCCAGTTTATTATCGGTGAATCTTTCCGCATGCAGGGCAAGGCAATTGAAGCCAATGCCGCTTATAAAAAGCTAATAACTGAATATTCGGAAAGCTGCACTTTATTAGAGTTGCAAGATTCCTTAGTTTTAGATAAATTGGCTCTTCAGGCGGAAAGCCGGATGAAATTAGACCCGAAGAATAAATTCTACGTTTTACCGGCGGTGATTAAGATTTATTAGTGAGTAAGGAGTAAGAATTAAGGAGTAAGGATTAAGAAATAAGTAAAAAGAATGGCTTAATCCTGTAAGAAGCTTAGTCCTTAGAGCGAACGAAGTGAGCGTCTTAGTCCTTAATTCTGAGAAACGCTTAATCCTTAAAGTGAGCAAAGCGAACGTCTTAATCCTTAATTCTGTTTTTCTGGGAACAAAATAGAATAGAAGTTGTCAAAGAAACAGGGAGATAGGGGTACTTTTAAAGAGTGCCCCTATTTTTATATATGAAAACCTGTTCCAATGCGGGTTTGGAACAAAGGTTGAGGCCATAAGATAGATAAAGTGTGTTGTAAATAAGAAGTATTTCAATATGAAAGTGCCCACTTATCTTGACATCACTATTTTATTATCTATATTGACACTATAGGTACAATATGTTAAAATCATTTTTCAATTTTTAAATTCTTGAAAAGTGTAACTTTTTTACGTTTTAACTGTTTAATCAGATAGGAGAATTCTATGGCCAATAAGCAAAATAAGACAGGAAATAAGAAAAAGTTAGAAAATCTGATTATTATAGGCTTAGTAATAATTTTAGGCTTAATCGGGCTTGTGATATATTTACGGGGCGAGAAGAAAGAAACGGCTAAACCGGTCGCCGAGCCTCCAAAACCGGTTACCGCACCAGCGCCGGTTCTGGAAGAGCGAAAAGTTACCGGATTTTATGGCCCCATTCAGGTTGAGATTAAAGATGATTGGTTTTATCTTAACGGAGAAAAGATTTTTGTCAAGGGCGTGGGCTATGGCGGCTGGCGGCCCAATCAGCTTCCCTGGATACACCGGATTAACCCTGAAATTATGGAGAAAGATTTTGAACTGATTCGTTCCGCCGGCTTTAACGCTATCCGGACCTGGGCGCCTCTGACGCCGGGCGAGTTAGAACTGGCGCGGAAATACGGCTTACTGGTTATTATGGGTATCTGGTTTGACCCGACCCGGGACTATGGTTCTCCGGCGGCGCAAAATTATGCCCTGACTATGGCTTTAAATGACATTCAAGGGGTCCAGACTTTTGATAATATCATTCTCTTTTTGGTTTCTAATGAACCGCCGGTTGAACGCGTTTTAGTTTCCGGTAAAAAAACCACCGAAGAATTATTTGCTAAAATGGTGGAAAAAATTCATGCTTTTGAGAAGAACCGTTACGTTTCTTTTTCTAACTGGCCGCAATTGGCTCTTCTTGACCTGAGTTATCTGGATGCGGTCTGTTTTAACGTTTTCTCTTATAACCCGGTTTCTGTCTCTCACGCCCTGCATTACCGTCCTTACGTGGAATGGTTAAAGCAAAAGCACGCTCAAAAGAAACCTTTAGTCATAACCGAATTCGGCCTTTCTGTTTCGCCGGTCGGTCATTCTGTTATTGAAAATTACGGCGGCTTATCCGATGAGGAGCAGGCCAAGGGTGTACTCCGGATGTATGATGACTTGGTCCAGGCCGGGGCTAACGGCGGCTGCGTTTTTGCCTGGGTGGATGAGTGGTGGAAAAATGATGATTATTCCGGTGATGATACCAAACACGACCAGAATGACCCCGAAGAATGGTTTGGCGTGCTGGCTATCCCTGATGAAAGTTCCAACAAAGTCGGGACGGCGCGTTTGGTTTATAAAGAACTTAAAGATTATAACCAGGCCATAATGACGGAGCCAAAAAAGATGGGCTATTATAAAGGCGAAATTCCGATTGAGGTTTATGTTACCGAATGGGTTTCTCTGGTTGAATGCCAGGTTGATAACAGCGTCTGGTTTCCTCTGGAAAAAGACGGCCGGCTCTGGTGGAAAGGAAAGTGGGATTCTGCCCGCGCTAAAGACAGTGAACATTTAGTTAAAATGCGGGCTTATGAAATTAAAAAGGAAAATGGAACTGAAGAAAAAATATTGTTGGTTGAAAAAGAAGCCCGAATCTGGACTTTTAATAAAACGGAAATACCGCCGCTTCCGTTAAAGGTTGAAATTACCCCTGACCAGACAACTTATTTTGTCGCTAACCAGGCGATTGATGCCGTGGTGAAGGTAAAAATTACCGACGCTGGAGGGAGACCGATTCCCAACCAGGTGGTTGATTACGGAATTTTTGAATCCAGTTACTGGGAGCAGTTAAAAGGAACGAAAACTACCGATGAAAACGGAGAGATAGAATTTCATTATCTCTTAAACGAACCTGGTTTTGTCAGTTTCTCAGCCGGCAGCACTTATAAAAAAGGTAATTACGAAAGAAGATTCGGCGATATTATTGATGTGGAAGTAGCGAGGAAAAATAATAATAAGTAAGAAGTAAGGATTAAGTAGTAAGGAGTAAGAAGTAAGAAATAAGTAAAAAAACTTAATTCTTAGAGTTTCCGTAGGAAACGTCTTAATTCTTAATCCTGTAAGAAACTTAATCCTTAGAGCGAACATAGTGAGCGTTTTAATCCTTAATTCTTACCTCCTTAACACTTAGACATTATCAAACAGAATTGGAGTGATGATTATGAAAAAAATATTTTTAGTTTTAACCATAGTCTGTTTATTTTTTTTGAGTGACGGCGTTTGCCTAGCCGGATGGTTACCGCCGACGCAGCCGATAAAATTATCTGACCCGGGAACGGAAAAAATCGTTAATTACGAAAAATATGGAGAATTTAAAAATAAAGGGGCAAGGGAATATGTTTATGAAATAAAAGACCGCGAAGGGTTGGCTAAAGCCGTCGGAGCAGGAATATATCCGAATGATATTTCTATTTACCGCGACCCTGACTATCGCTGGTTAGACCAGCACGGCTGGCTTGAAGGAAGTCACTGGGATTTTGTTAATACCGATTATCAAAGAGTCTGTTTTTATAAATGGGCTACGACCGATGAAGACCCGGGCGTAAAACTTTTTTACACGGCCTTAGCTTTAGAAAAAGCCGGTTTAATAGACCAGGCGATTAAAGCCTATTACGCCATTATTGTTCATTTCCCTTTTACCGTCGGCTGGACATACTGGAAAACCCCGTGGTATATCGGTAAAGTCGCTATTGATAAAATTGATTATTTAACCCGAACTCACCCGGAATTAGGGGTGAAACTGGTGGGAGCAAAAATTACGGTTCAGAATGGTTTTGACGATAATGTCAACAACGATATCTTTCTGACCGACCCGGGAAAACTTGTATCCTCTAAACCCGAAGAAGTTGTTCCGCCTAAAGTTGATTTTTCAAAGCATAAGATTATGGGTGGAAGAGGAAAAGGCAAGGTCAAACTGGTTAAATATGATAACGGGCACTGGCAGATGCTGGTAGATGAGAAACCTTATGAGATTAAGTGCGTCGCTTACACTCCCAATAAAGTTGGATTAACACCTGATAACGGAACGCTGGTGGTTCATAAAGACTGGATGTTTGCCGACTATAATAAAAACGGGAAAATTGACGGTCCTTATGATGCTTTTGTGGATACCAGCGGTAATAATAAACAGGAGGAAGCGGTAGAGCCACCGGTGGGGGATTTTCAATTAATGAAAGATATGGGCGTAAATACCATTCGCCTTTATCATCACGCTTATAATAAGCCGTTACTTAAGGATTTATACGAAAGATACGGCATCCGTTGCGCCGTCGGCGATTATCTGGGTATGTACACCATCGGTTCAGGGGCAGAATGGTATAAAGGGACGGATTATAGTAATCCTGAGCACCGTCAGAATATGATGAACAGCGTTAAAGAAATGGTTATGAATTGTAAAGATGAGCCCTGGGTTTTAATGTGGATACTGGGTAATGAGAATAATTATAGCGTCGCCTGCAATGTGAAAGCCAATCCGGAAGCTTATTATAAATTTGTTAATGAAGTGGCTCAATGGATTCATTCCGTTGACCCGAACCATCCGGTGGCGATTTGTAACGGCGACGTCTTATTTTTAGATGTCCTGGCTAAAAATTGTCCTGACGTGGATATTTTCGGAACCAATACTTACCGGGGAAATTACGGTTTTGGACGCAGTCTCTGGGAAAACGCTAAAGATTTATTTGACCGGCCGGTTTTAATTACCGAATACGGCTGCCCGGCTTTTATGTATGGCGATTATACCAGAGAAAGAATGGAGGAAGAACAGGCTAAATATTTGAAAGGTTGCTGGGAAGACATTAAGTATAATATGGCCGGGAGCGGACAGGGTAATGCTTTAGGGGGAGTATTGTTTGAGTGGTGCGACGAATGGTGGAAGGCCGGGCCTCCGCCCGAAAATAATCCGGCGATTCAAGAAAGATACGGTCAGTTTATCGG
>CAZDKO010000015.1:0-17516 GCA_964506075.1 uncultured bacterium | reverse complement strand
GGCCTCCGCCCGAAAATAATCCGGCGATTCAAGAAAGATACGGTCAGTTTATCGGACCGTTTCCCGACGGGTGGATGTATGAAGAATGGTTGGGCGTGGTCAGCCAGGCCAACGGAACGCTCAGTCCGTTCATCAGGCATCTCCGCAAGGCGTATTATGTTTATAAGGAGTTGTGGAATAAATAAGGATTAAGTAGTAAGTATTAAGGAGTAAGTTTCTTGCAGGATTCAGGATTAAGACGTTCGCTCCGCTCACTCTAAGAAGTAAGTAATTCTTTTGCTTATTTCTTAATCCTTACTACTTAATACTTACGTCTTAATTCTTAATCCTGATAAAAAAGCTATGAAGACATTTAGAGATTTAAAAGTATGGCAGAAAGCACATAGTTTGGTGTTGGAAATATATAAAATCACAAAGAATTTTCCCGTAGAAGAAAGGTTTGGTTTAATATCACAATTAAGAAGAGCAGGAAGTTCTATTCCTACAAATATAGTTGAAGGTTTCAAAAGAAAAAGTAACCGGGAATATAGCCATTTTTTAAATTTAGCTGAAGCGTCTTTAGAAGAAACAAAATATCATTTCATCTTATCTAAAGATTTAGGTTATTTATCAATAGGTAAGTTTGATGAAATGAACGAAAGATGCGATGAATTGGGTAAAATGCTTTTCGGGTTAAAGAAAGCGCTTAACTCCTAGTTTGAGTTATAGTTTTAATTTTTCGTTATAACTTAATTCTTAAAGTTCCCGTAGAGAACGTCTTAATTCTTAATCCTAACATATTGGAAAGGAGAAACAGCACAAATGAAATACGGACATTTTTCTAAGGATGGAACAGAATTTATTATTACTAACCCTTCACCCCCTCGTCCTTGGATAAATTATCTGACCAATGAGGATTACTGCGCCATAATTTCTCAAGTTGCCGGCGGATATTCTTTTTATAAAGACTGCCGGAGCGACCGTTTACTGCGCTGGGAACAGGGTAACTGGGAAATTGACCGGCCGGGACGTTTTCTTTTTATTAAAGACAGCGACAGCCAAAAATGCTGGAGCGCCACTTACCAGCCTCTAAGAGTCCGGCCTGATTCTTTCCAGGCGGTTCATGGATTGGGTTACACTTCCATTGAAACGGAATATAAAGGCGTTCATTGTAAAATAACCTATTTTGTCCCTCGTCACGATACCTGCGAAATCTGGCTGGTGAAAATTACCAATCAAAGTAACCAGTCTAAAAATTTAGAGATTTTTCCGTATATAGAATGGTTAATCGGCGATTATCATATGGAAATCAGATACCGCAACATTATGAATCTTTACGACCGCATCTGGTTTGATAAAAATTTAAAAACAATTTTAGGGCGCAAAACCGCTATCTGGGGAGATATGAATATTCAATCAAATCCTTATTTACTTTTCTTCGCCAGTAGTTTACCGGTTAAAGGATACGCTACTCAAAAAGAATCGGCCCTGGGTCGTTTTCAAACTGAAGCTAACCCGGAGTTTTTAGAAGAGGGGAAATTTAAAAATTCAGAATTTTGTTCTGGGGAAGATGGAGTCGGTATACTTCAACACGAGTTAAATTTAGCGCCGGGAAAATCAGATGAATTTGTCGTCATCCTGGGACAAACACTTTGCGGCGATATGAAGATAGACGGCAGATATCCCTGGAAATATCCCAAAGCTACCGTCCACGTTAAAGCCCTTTTAGATAAATACCGGTCTCTCAGTGAGGTAAAAAAAGAATTAGAGAAAGTTAAGGAACTCTGGAGAGGAAGAATACTGGAAAATATCTGGATAGAGACACCGGATAAAGATTTTGACGTGATTGCCAACATCTGGGTAAAATACCAGCTATATATCTGTAATTTCTGGTCCCGTTCTCCTTCCTATTATCACGAGGGGTCCGGCGGACGCGGCTATCGGGATTCCTGTCAGGATGCCGAATCGATTGTTTCTATTAATAATGAACTGGCCCGTAAAAAGATACTGAAGATCGCTTCTCTTATTCGCCGCGACGGCACCTCGGCTCCGGGCTGGTCAGATACGACCGGGCCGGGAACTTACCGCCCTAATAAAGACCATCAAATCTGGTTGACGTCCACCGTCGCTTCTTATATTAAAGAAACCGGCGATAAGAAAATCCTTTCCAAGCAAATTCCTTATTTGAAAGATAAGTGGATTAAAGGCTGGGAGATTGATTTAAAATGGAAAGGCGGAAGCATTAAAGACGGGTCGGGAACTCTTTTTGAACATCTGGAAAAGAATTTAAAATTTTGTTTTAATAACGTGGGTAAAAGAGGACTGCCTTTAATCGGCCATGCTGATTGGAACGACGGAATTGATGCGGCCGGAATTAAACATAAAGGGGAAAGTGTCTGGTTAGCTATGGCTTTGGTGCGGTCGCTTAGAATTATGGCTGATCTGGCTAATTTAATCGGAGAAAAATCAAAAGTTAAAAGTTTTATGAATATGGCCGAGGTAATGAGTAGCCGAATAAATAAACTCGCCTGGGACGGAGACTGGTACTCCCGCGGTTTTACCGACGGCGGTTATATGTACGGTTCCAGGAAAAACGAAGCCGGAAAAATCTTTGTTAATACCCAGAGCTGGGCGATTTTAGGCGAAGTGGCTAAGGGTGAACGTTTGAAAAAACTCTTAGCGGCTACCGATAAATATTTAGACGGCAAACACGGATACGCTTTATTTTATCCGGCTTATTCCAATTATGACCCGCGCCTGGGAAGAATGACCATGTTTTCCGAAGGGACTAAAGAAAATGCGGCTGTTTTTTGCCACGCGGCTACTTTTATGATTGTAGCTAATTGTCAGGTCGGAAGAGGAAATATTGCTTATCAGGGTATGAAGAAAATTATGCCTAACGCCCAGCCGGATTATGAGTTGTATAAAACTGAACCGTATGTATACGCTGAATATTTAATCGGACCGGAGCATCCCTACCGATACGGAGAGGGTGCGTTTACCTGGATTACCGGAACAGCCGGCTGGAATTTTATGGCGGCGACTGAATGGATTTTAGGAGCCCGTCGGGATTTTGAAGGTTTATTGATTGACCCTTGTATTCCGGCTGGATGGAAAGAGTTTCGGATCAAGAGGCCTTTTAGAGGGGCATGTTTTAACATCCACATTAAAAATCCCCGGGGAGTAGAAAAAGGAGTGAAAAAAATTCTTGTCGATGGAAAGGAAATAGAAGGAAATTTAATTAAAAATATTAAACCAGATAAGACCTATCAGGTAGAAGTGTTAATGGGTTAGAGCATTTAAGATTTATTAAAATATAGCGACTAAAATTAAAAAGTGAATCAGAGTGTGTCAGAGGAAGCCCGGGATTGGTTTACCCCGGGCTTCTTATTTTTTATCTCAATTTACCCTTAAAAATCCCTTGTTTAATATATATATATATGCTATACTGCAAATTAAGCTGTTTAAATAGAGGAGTGTTTTTCTCTTTAACCTAAGGTAAATGATAAAAATAAATAAAATGATAAACAAATATTTCATTTTGTGTTTAACCTTAGTGATGATTTTTAACTTTGAGCCAAAATCTTCCGGTAAAATCTTAACTGACGAAGTTTTATTCCCCCAAACCCACAAACTTTATTTCCAAGCCAAAGAGTATTATATTCGGGGCGATCTGGAAAAGGCACAGAAGGAACTGGAGCAAATTTTAAAAATTGACCCGGCGGATAAAGTCGCCCAGGAGTTTTTAAAAATAGTTTCTTCAGATATCAAAGAGCAGATTCAGAAGAACGAAGACTTTCTCACCCATTATAAATTAGCCCAAAAATATCAGAAGGCGAAAAATTGGGAAGACGCCCAGAAAGAATTAAAAACTGCTGTTGAAGTTTATCCTCAGCATCCTGATGCTTCGGAGGCGATAGCTTTATGGGAAAAGATTAATCGCCTTATTATTAAGGAGGCGAAAGAAAAAACGCAGGTAGAAGTCGAGAAAGAAACCGAGGCGGTTCGTAAGCAGGATATGAAACTGGCCGAATTAAAATTAGAAAAGGAAGAAGAGCCGGCAAGGGTTGTTGAAAAAGACGGCGTTATTTCATTATTAAAGCCGGAGGAGAAACCCGCAACGGAAGATAAAAAATCCGAACCGGAAAAAACAATGGTTAATTTATCCGACTGTGTTCAAATTGCCGTATTAAACAGCATCCCGATTAAAATTGCCAAAGAATACGTAGAGCTCAGTGAGATGAAATTATTTGAATCCTGGCGTGTTCTTTTCCCTTCGGTAACCGGAGAAATCCATGATACCTACGGTAAGACTGAAGAAGGTGATTATGAATCCCAGAAGAGGATTTTACAGTTACAACAATTAGTTTTTGATGGCGGAAGAAGTATTTTTCGTTTACACCAGGCAGAGCTCGACCAGAAAATTGCCCAGCAGAATTTTCTGGCGGAAAAACAAGAACTTATCTTTGAAGTTGAAAAAACTTATTATAGCTTAATTCATTTTCAGAATGTAGTTAAAATTCAAAAAGACCTTTATCAAAAAACCCGTGAATATTTTGATTTAACGACTCAACAGTACCAGTCCGGCTATGTCTCCCGGGTGGAATATCTGAATCTTGAGTCCAAGTTTAATCAGGTCGGTTATGATTTAGTTTCCCAACAACAGGCTTTAGCTTTAAGTAAATTAAAATTTCAACAGGTATTAAACTTAGATACTCCTTTTGCTTTAGAAATTGAATCAGTGGTTAATTATAACCCTGATTTAGTGATAGATATAGACCGGTGTTTGGCTTTAGCTTTACGTAACCGTCCGGAAATCCGTGTCGCCCAGTTAAGTTTAGCCAGTTCTAAATATGGTGAAAAAATTGCCAAACGCAAAGCCTGGCCCGAGTTAAATATCTTGGGGCATATCGGTGAATCAGGTGAAGCTTATACTGATGACGTGTTAAGAATGCGGGATGAATGGTCTGTTTTAGCCAAACTCAGCTGGTCATTTGGAGGCAGTACGCTGGATTATTCTTACGGAAAGGAAAAAGACAATCCAACCGAAATTGCGGAAGTAAGCTTAACTACTGAAGCCCGCACCCATAGTTTAAAATTCGGACTCCTGGATGATTTAGAATATTATTCCAAAGGCAAAGAAGCCGAAATAGCTTTTCAGAAAGCGATGAATAATTATAACGAATTAAGGCAAAAAATCATTATGGATGTAAAGGAGGCATACTTTACTTACGAACGGACTAAAATAATGCTGGAAGCTATAAAGAGTAAACTTAAGTATCATAATAAAGAAGTTGAAATTGCGGAGTTAAGAAGGAGCCTTGATATTATTCCCTTAAGCAATCTCGTGGAAGCGAGGGTTTTGTTAAGTGAACAGCAGGTTTCTTATTCAAGGGCATTGTTGGAACATCAGCAGGCTCTGGCGGCATTAAACCGTGCTTTAGGGATTAGTTTTTATTATACCAGTTCGGATAAAAAGAAAAAGTAAAAGGTTGAAATTTCCTAAATAATTTATAATAACGCTGATACATACGGTGAGATAAGATGAAGGGGGATAATTAAGATGGCTAAAAAGGGGCAATGGATTATAACTCTGGTGATAATTGGAATAGGGATAATTACCGCCTGGTTTCTTTGGCAAAAAAAAATAATTCCCTGGAGAATAAAACCTGGAGATAGCGCCGGACAAAGTGTTTCTTCTACTGAAGGAGGACAAATGGAAGAGCCGGCTATCCAGGGTTTACCGGTTAAGGTTTTCAGAGTAGCCAAGACTGATTACCAGGATATTATTCAGGCTATGGGCAATATTAAAGGCTTTCGCGAAATAGAGATTAAATTTGAAGCTCAGGGAGTTCTAAAATCTTTTAATTTATCCGAAGGAGAAAGGGTAAAAGAAGGAAGCGTTGTAGCGGAACTTGACCCTAGAGATTACGAACAGCGGGTTCAGTATGCTGAAACCAAGTTAAAATCCGCACAGGCAGAATTAGCTAAAAAGCAGAAAGAATATCAGATGTATAAAGAACTTTACGATATGGATGCGATTATAAAACTTAAATTAGAACAGGTGGCTCTTGAATATCAACAGGCGCGCTTAGAACTTGAAGCCAAGCAAAGAGAGCTTGATTTTGCCAAAACGGAATTGGATAAAGCCAGTTTTAAGGCGCCGTATGATTGCGTCGTCGGGAGTCAACTGGTGGACCCCGGTTCGTTAATTCTTACCAATACCAAAGTAGGAACCTTAATTGATGCTAAAACGGCTATTGCTGAAGTCGGGGTGGTGGAAAGGGAAATTCAGAAACTTTCTATCGGCCAAAGAGCCAATTTATACGTTGATGCTTATCCGGGAACTATTTTTAGCGGTGAAATTACTTCCATCCAGCCTGTAGTGGCGGAAAAAAGCCGAACCATAATTGCTAAAATAACGGTTGATAATCCGGATGAACATTTATTATCCGGAATGTTTACCCGGGTGGAGATTGTAATCTTTGATAAAAAAGAGGTAATGGTAATTCCCAGAGTAGCTATTGAAGAAGAGGACGGTAAATATCAAGTCTATATAGTTGATCCCCGGGATAATAAAGCTAAAATAAGAGAAGTAGAGGCTGGATATATGACGGATGAATATACCGAGATTACCAAAGGACTTTCTCCGGATGACCTGGTTATTTTAAACGTTGAAGAGGTTTCTCCGGATATTACCGTTCAGGTTATTGAAGAAGAAACGCTGGGAATATAACACCAGAGTACAGAAAACTGAGAATTAAGGATTAAGACGTTCGCTACGCTCACTCTAAGAATTAAGTTTTCTTATTTTTAGTTTGTACTACTTACTTCTTAATCCTTAGTCCTTAATTCTTAACTTAAAACTTTAATTAACCCATTAACCAACACATGACTCTTGCTGAATTTTCCGTAAAAAAACCGGTTACTATCAGTATGGTTTTTCTGGGGATAGTTCTTATCGGGGCTATCTCGTGGTTACGTCTGCCCAGGGAACTTTTTCCGCCGGTTGTTTTTCCCCAGCTTAGTGTTGTTACCCGTTATGCCAATGCTGCTCCCGAAGAAGTAGAAACTCTTATCACCAAGCCGATAGAAGAAGTAGTCGGTACCGTCCCCAATTTACGCCGCATCTCTTCAACGTCCAAAGAAGGTTTAAGCCTGGTAATAGCGGATTTTAACTGGGGTACGAATATGGATTTTGCTTCTTTAAGCGTCCGGGAAAAAATTGATTTGATAAAAGAAAAATTGCCCCGTGAAGCCGAGGATTCGGTGGTAGTAAAATATAATCCTTTGGAATTACCGACTATGGTTTTAAGTGTTACCGGCGAGAAATTTTCTCTTTATGCTTTAAGGGAGATTTGCCGCAGAGACATCAAAGATAAATTGGAAAAAGTAGAGGGTGTAGCTTCAGTGAATCTTACCGGAGGTGCGGAGAGAGAAATTCTGGTGGAGATTGACCAGGGACGTCTCCAGGCCTCAGGGATATCTCTTCTTTCTGTCGTTAAGGGTTTAGAAGAGAGTAATCTGAATTTCCCGGCCGGGACAATAGAAGCTGAATTTTACGAATATTTAGTCAGAACCATGGGTGAATTTAAAAATATCGGTGAAATTCAGGATACCGCTATTCTCGTCGTTAAAGATAAAGAAAAAGAAGAAGGTATGATGTATCCGGAAGGAGATAAAGAAAAGGAAGAAAAAAGGTTAATTTATCTGCGGGATATCGCCAAAGTAAAAGATGCTTTTAAGGAACAGACGAGTATCTCTCGTTATAATGAGATGACTAATATTTCCGTATCCATTCGAAAACAAGCGGATGCCAATACTTTAAGAGTAGCGGCTCTGGTTTCTCAGGCGATTAAAGAATTGAAATCGGAATTACCGGAAGGAATTGAAGTAAATACTGTCTATGACCAGTCTAAATTTGTCCAAAAATCACTTCAGGAAGTAAGTAATTCTGCCCTCATAGGAATTGTTCTGGCTTTTTTGGTTTTATTGTTTTTTTTGAGAAATTTTCGGGCTTCTCTGATTATTACCTTTTCGATTCCCATTTCCATTATGGCTACCCTGATTCTGATGTTTTTTACCAATATGTTTTTTAAAATGAGCCTTAATATGATGTCTTTGGGCGGTCTGGCTTTAGGGGTAGGAATGTTAGTGGATAATAGTATAGTGGTCATTGAAAATATTTATCGCCATATTCAAATGGGTTCGGACCCGGAAAAAAGTGCTATTAACGGAGCCAATGAAGTTTATGGCGCGGTAGTCGCCTCGACACTGACTACCATTGCTGTTTTCTTCCCTTTTGTTTTTATCAGCGGCGTAGCCGGACAGCTTTTTAAACAGTTAGCTTTTACGATAATTTTTTCACTTGTGGCTTCTCTTTTTGTAGCCGTTACTTTAATCCCTTTGTTTTTTAAACAAATCGGCGCTGGTTCGGTAAAGAAAGAAAAAAAGAAAAGCAATGAGGAAAAGCCACCGTCTAAATTTCTTAATATTTTTGAAGTTATAAATAAGGCGACTATCCCTTTTATCCTTTTAACCGCCGTTATTATTTTTATTTTTAGTTTAGGCTTATTAACGCAGTTAGATAAAGAATTTATGCCCAAGATGGACCAGCGGCAATTTATCATTAAGCTTAATATGCCGATGGGGACAAAGATAAAGGTTACCGATAAGGCGGCTAAAAAGGTGGAGGAGACCCTTTTTAAAATTCCCGAAATAAAAGAAGTAACCCTGAATATTGGTTCAAGTAAAGAGGCCAGTACCGAAAAAGCGGTTGAAACATTAGGTTCTCACCAGGCGGAATTTATGGTTAATCTATATGACCTGGAGGCCTGGAAGAAAAAATTAAAAAAAGGTGAGAAGGTTCGCTCGACTGCTGAGGTTCTTCAGGAATTTAAAGAAAAGGTACAAGAAGCTGAATTACCGGCGGTAAATTTTGAATATTTACTTCAGGAAAGTGTTCTGGGTAGCAGTTTTATAACTGCTGCGCCGGTAACCGTAGATATTAAAGGCTATGATTTAAAGGTTTTAAAAGAATTGACAGAGGAAATAAAAAAGCAATTAACAAAATTAAAAGGTCTTTACGGAATTAAAGATACTCTGGCTGAACCGAGTATTGAAACTAGAATTGAGGTTAATAAGGATAGAGCGGCTCTCTATCACCTTTCCGTTGATGATATTTCTCAGGTATCCCGGGCGGCGATAGAAGGTGAAGTGCCTACCAAATTTAAAGAATTAGGAGAGGAATTTGATATCCGGGTCAGGTTGCGGTCTCAGGATAGAGCCAATCTCGCTTCTTTAAGGAGTCTTTTCATTTATACCCCGGAGGGAGAACCGGTGTATCTTGACCAGGTTGCTTCTTTAAAGATGGATTATGGGCCCAGCGAGATAAAAAGGCAGGAACAAGAAAGAATTGTCCATGTGACCGCTAATATTTACAACCGGAAATTAACCGACGTCTTTTCTGAGGTAAGAAGTATATTAGCAAATTTAAATATTCTTCCTGAGTATACGGTCAAGCTTTCTGGCGAAAGTGAAGAAATGCAGAATTCTTTTTCCGATATCCGTTTTACCTTAATTCTGGCAATTTTATTGGTCTATATGATTATGGCTTCTATGTTTGAATCGATTATGCAACCGTTTATTATTATGTTTACTTTTCCCCTGGCTATCATCGGAGCGATAATCGCTTTATATTTAACCAGTACCCCTTTAAGCGCAGTAGCTTTACTGGGAATTATTATGCTGGGCGGGATTGTGGTTAATAACGGTATTCTTCTTATTGATTTTATTAATAGTATGCGCGCCCAGGGATTATCTATCCGGGATTCAGCCGTCCAGGCGGTTAAAATTAGAGTCAGGCCTATTATGATGACTTCCTTAACTACCATTTTTGGGCTTCTTCCTCTCGCTTTAGGGACAGCCGAAGGTAAGGAACTTCGGGCTCCGTTAGCTATTACGGTTATTGGAGGATTGACCACGTCTACTCTTTTGACGTTGTTTGTTATTCCTTCGGTGTATATTTTGATGGAATTTATCCTTAGGAAATTTAAAAAATGAGTTTAGCTCGTTTCGCTAACGACCGTCCGGTTACCATTTCAATGATTACTCTCGGAATGGTTCTCATTGGTTGGGTAGCTCTTACCCGCCTTCCCATGGAACTTATGCCTAACGTCGGATTTTCTACGGTTACTGTCTATGTTTCTATCAGGGGAGGTATGCCTCCCGAAGAGGTAGAAAATATGGTCGTAAAACCGATAGAAGAGGCCATGGGAGACCTGAGCCATCTACAGAAGATTGAATCGTTATGTGAAGAGGGTTCGGCTACGGTTGAAATTAGTTTTGACCCCGGTACTAATATGGATTTCGCCGCTCTTGAAGTAAGAGAGAAATTCAACCGCATAAAAAATAAACTTCCTCCGGAAATAGAAAAGCCGGTCATTGCCAGATATAATTACGCGGATATGCCGGTAATGATATTTTCCGTGGTCTCCAGTTATAGCCCTGAAATTATCCGTCAGATTGTTGATGAAACCGTCAGACCGAAAATAAAAAGAATTAATGGAGTAGCTAATATTGAAATAGTCGGCGGCCGGGAACGAAAGATATTAATTGAAGTATCTCAAACCGAACTTCAAGCCCAGGGGATTCCCATTAAGAGAGTCGTAGGGCTTATTAATACGAATAATATGAATCTTCTGGTCGGAAACATTGAGCGGGTGAAGGATAAATATTTAATCCGGATAAGCGGCCAATTTAAATCTCTGAAAGACATAGAGAATTTAAGTATTGTTGCCAACCCGGACACCGGGGCCATAGTGCGGCTTAAAGATATTGCCAGCGTCAAAGATTACTACCTTGAACCCACCGGTTTCTCCAGAACTAATTTTGCTTCTTCCGTTACTATTTACATTCAAAAAGAGAGCACGGCCAACACCATAAGAGTTACCGAAGACATCAGTAAAGAATTAAAAGCAGTTATGCCTCAACTTGGCAAGGATTTAAAATTAATAACTGTTTTTAACCAGGGGGAATTTATCCACTCTTCAGTTAAGACCGTAAAAGTTTCTCTGCTTTTTGGCGGTATTTTAGCTATTTTTATCCTTTTAATTTTTTTAAGAGATTTACGGGCTACTTCAATTATCGCTTTATCTATTCCCTGTTGTGTCATGGTTACTTTTGTCTTTATGTATTTAGCCGGGTTAAGCCTTAATATTATGACTTTAAGCGGTTTAGCTTTGGGGGTGGGAATGGTTGTTGACGCTTCCACCGTAGTTCTGGAAAATGTTTTCCAGAAAAGAGAAAGAGGGATAGAGAAAAAATCAGCGGCCATC
Organism: uncultured bacterium; assembly: GCA_964506075.1. GTDB lineage: Bacteria > CAZDME01 > JAYEMH01 > JAYEMH01 > JAYEMH01 > CAZDKO01. Next base: position 6,201 of record CAZDKO010000015.1, on the reverse strand, counting down.
CTCGGAGCTGAAGAAGTATCTACCGCTATAATCGCTTCCACTCTTACTACCGTGGTAGTCATAGTTCCGTTTCTGCTTATCGCTAATAAAAGGACGCGTCTGCTTTACAGTAGTTTTGGAATTACCATTGTTTTTTCTTTGCTTGCTTCTCTCTTTGTGGCTCTAACTTTAGTTCCTATGCTTTGCGGCCGGGTTAAAATGGCTACAGACAAAGTGGAACTACCGTCTTCAGGAAACAGTAATTCTAATGAACTCTGGGCGGAGTCTTTCTCCCCCGGCTCTAATAAGATAAAGGACTGGTACCGCCATTTATTGACTTTTACTCTCCGATTCCGATTTTTGTTTCTTTGTTTCGCCTTGATTTTATTTTTAATCTCTGCATTTATCTTTGTCAAACGGGGAACAGAACTCTGGGGAGGGGCGGAAGAAAAGGAATTTACTGTTTTTATAGAAATGCCTACCGGGGCCAGACTGGAAAAATCCGACGAGGTAGTAAGAAAAGTTGAAGAAATGCTTTTGGAATTTCCTGAAGTAAAGATGGTGACCTCGCGGGTGAAACCGTGGTCACCCCGTATTAACGTGGAATTACAACCGGTATGGAAAAGAAGGCGTTCCACCAAAGAAATTATAGATATCTTACGGAAAAACGTCCAGAGTATAGAAGAGGCTTTTATCTATTTTAAGGAGCCGGAAAGAATGGCCGTAAAAGAGGTGACTGTTGATATTTATGGCTATGATTATGAACAGTTAAAAAAGATTGCGGCTTATATTTCCCAGAAGATATCCGGAATAAGGGGGCTGACTGATATTCGTATCCGCATGCGGGCTCCCCGGCCCGAAATCAACGTTTTTATAGAGCGGGAAAAAGCCGTTCTCTGGGGATTTTCAGTTAAAGAAATAGCAGAAACTTTACACGCTCAATTAAGGGGTTTGGTTCCGACCCGTTATCATACCAAAGGTGAAGAAGTGGAAAGTATTGTTCGTCTGCAAAAGGAAGACCGTGATTCTTATGAAGACTTAACCCGTTTAACTTTAATTAATCCTGACGGAAACCCGATTTATCTGAAACAGATGGCAAAATTTTCTTCTGCTTATGGTCCCAGCGAAATCTGGCGTAAAGATAAAAGGCGGATGATCCAGGTCACGGCCACTGTATCCGGCCTTCCTATGGGAAAAGCGGTAGAATTGATTCTGGGGGCGCTTAAACCCCTGGAACTGCCTCAAAACTATCATTATAAAATAGGCGGGGGATATGAAGAAATGCAGGAAAATCAACAGCAGCTTTTCTCGGTTATTGTTATTACCGTAATTTTAATTTATATGGTTCTGGCGGCTTTTTTTGAAAGTGTCTGGCAGCCAATCTTGATTATGACTACTTTGCCTTTAGCTTTAATTGGGGTGGTATTATTTTTAATTTTAACCGGCACTTTAAAAAGTGTTTCTGTATTAATCGGTTTAATTATGCTGGCTGGTATCGCCGTCAATAACGCTATCATATTTCTGGACCACGTTAATGAATTAAGGGCTAAAGGAATGGAAAGAATAAAAGCCGTTATTACCTCCGGGCAGGACCGTCTTCGTCCGATTATGATTACCAGCTTAACCACTATTATCGGACTTATGCCTATGGCTATGGACCGCAGCGAGGCGGCGGGACTCTGGTCACCTCTGGCCATTACGGTCATAGGAGGGCTTTTAGTTTCAACAGTGCTTACTTTACTGTTTATTCCCAGTTTTTATTTGATTTTTGATGATTTGGTGATTAATTTAAGAGCTAGATTCACAAAATTAATGGGAAAAATCTTGACAAAGAAGAGTAAAATTGTTAACATCCCCTAATATAATATTATTATATTAATGAACTAATAGATGTCTGATATAAAAATTCAGGAATTACTTACCAGAAAAGAAGTAGAAAAGATTCTTAAAATAAGCCGGAGCCAGATTTATAATCTTCTTAAAAGCGGCAAACTAACAGCTTATAAAATAGGAGGAAGTTTACGTTTTCTGAAAGATGATATAAGTAATTTAATAAAGGCTACTCCATACGTTAAAAAGACGGCTGCAAACCAGAATAAAAAACCGGCACAGCCTTTAAAGGAAAAAGAAGAGATACCTTCCGAGATTAAAAAGGAAGGTTTGAAAGAAGATAAGGGAACTCCTGTTCCAAAGAATTCTTTTGAAGAGGCGTTAAAATTTACTCAAGAGCTTAATTTTCTTATAGATACACAGGAACAAAAATACAAACTGGGAGACCTTTTGATTTTAGATTTCAAGGATTTTAAAAACGAAAATCCGCATATCGCCGCTAATAAATTAAAACAGCACTTTAAAAAGGTCTTATTAAGTAAGTTTTCTCTGGAAAACGGGGAAATTGAGGAGATTTTTGGTCGGACAGAACATAAATTCAAAGAATTCGGCCGCAAAATTTTTATCCGCAATATGCAGCAGAATGGCGGTTTATACTCTGGATGGAGGAATAAATAATTTGATATGAAAAAAGAAAAACCATTGCTTAAATTAGGATTACCTAAAGGAAGTTTACAGGAAGCCACCTTTAAACTGTTAAAAAAAGCCGGTTTTACCGTTTCGGTTAATCACCGTTCGTATTTTCCTTCTATTGATGATGAAGAAATTGAAGCTTTGCTTATCAGGGCGCAGGAAATCCCCCGATACGTTAATGAGGGTGTTATAGATGCCGGGATAACCGGTAAGGATTGGATTCTGGACAGCAAAGCAGAGGTGCTGGAAGTGGCCGATTTAATTTATGCTAAACAGGGGCTAAAACCGGTGAAATGGGTTTTAGCCGTTCCTGAAGATTCTTCAATTCAAAAAGTTAAAGATATAAATGGCAAAAGGGTAGCTACAGAACTGGTTAATGTTACCAGGGAATTTCTGAGTAAAAAAGGCGTTAAGGCTGAAGTAGAATTCTCCTGGGGAGCGACTGAAATGAAGGCCCCCGAATTAGTAGATGCCATTGTTGAATTAACCGAAACAGGACAAAGTCTGGCGGCGCATAATTTAAGAGTGGTGGAGGTAATCCTGGAATCGACAACTAAATTTATCGCTAACCGAAAAGCATGGAAAGATAATTGGAAAAAACAGAAGATTGAAAATTTATCTTTACTTTTCAAAGGAGCCCTTGTTGCCGAGGAAAAGGTCGGTTTGAAAATGAATGTTCCGGCTAAATCATTGGATAAGATTCTTTCGGTACTTTCCGCCCTGCACAAGCCAACAGTTTCTAATCTGAGTGAGAAAGGGTGGTATGCTTTAGAGACAGTCACCGATGAAGCTGAAGTTCGCCGTTTAATCCCTGAATTAAAAAGACTCGGTGCCGAAGGGATTATCGAATATTCGCTAAATAAGGTGATTTATTAGATAGAATTAAGGATTAACCTGCCTGTCGGCAGACAGGGACGCTCACTGCGTTCGCTCTAAGGATTAAGTTTCTTACAGGAGTAAGAATTAAGTAAGTATTTTTATGGTATTTATTAATTTTGAATACTTACTTCTTAATACTTACCACTTACTCCTTAATGCTTAATTCTGAAAAAGGAGGTGAGACCGATGCCTTGCGGAAAAAAGAGGAAAAAAAGTAAGATTTCAAAACATAAAAGAAAAAAAAGATTGAGAAGAGACCGTCACAAGAAAAAGAAAAGATAAAATAAAGGTTTCCAATGCTAATGTTTAAAGGTAGATTATTGAAAATTTTGAATTTTTGGCTGGTTTTTGTTTTTTTTGCAGTTTTAGCAGGCTGTGCTACTGTATCTACAAAAGAGTTGAAAAAGACGCCATCCTCTCAAAGGTTATCCCCTGAAAAACCTTTAAATACAGACCTGGCGAAAAATGAATCATCTTCAAGCCAGAAAGAAGGAAGCGGGCCCTCTTTAATAGAGCCGTCTGATGAGGCAAAAAACTGGGATTCTACAACTTTAGCTCATTATACTACCGGCCTACTTTATGAACGCCAGGGTAAAATAGAAGAAGCAATTGAACAATTCAAGCAGGCGGCAGAAGAAGAACCTGATTCTTTCGCTATTCATCAGGCCTTAGGCATAGTTTACTTTAAGTCAGGAAGGTTAAGACAGGCCGAAGGTGAATTTCAAACCCTTTTTAAAATTTCACCTGATAATCCTGTTGCCCATAGATACATGGCCCTTCTTTATTATGCCCAGGGGAGACTGAAAGAGGCGGAAGACCATTTTAAACAGGTGATTGAATCTTACCCGGAATCTCCGGATTCATATTTTGCTCTGGCCGGTCTTTATGTACAGGAAAAGAGATATGCCGAAGCAGTCGAGATTCTCGAAATATTGTTAAAGATAGACCCGCAGAATCCCTGGGTTTATATTGAGATGGGTAGAATTTTAAGTTTAGCCGGGAAAGGGGAAGAAGCCGTAAACTTACTACGGCGCGGCGAAGTGCTTTTCCCTGATGAAAAAGAGATAAGTTTTAATCTGGGTGCCGTCTATGAAGCTCAGGAAAATTGGATTGAAGCGGCTAAAATTTATGAAAAACTGCTTACCTCTAATCCGCACAGTATTAGTTTAAATTTTCGTCTGGCCAATGTATACACCAAATTGAAAAAATACGACAAAGTGGTAGAACGTTACCAGACCATCTTAGATTCAGCCCCCCGGGACGTAAAAACCTTGAGTATGACCGGGATGTTGTTTTACCAGATAGGAAAATATGAAGAGGCTCTTAAAATCTTTAACAATATACTTAAAATAGAGCCGAATAACATTCCGGCTAAATTAGTTGTCGCTAATCTTTATGAAGAAATGAAAATGTTTCCGGAGGCGGCTAAAATTTATGAAGAAGTAATTTTAGAAAAGCCGGATGATTTAAAAACGCATCTAAATCTGGCCAGCCTTTATCTGCAGCAGAATGAATTTCAGAAAGCTATAGATTTATTTAAAGGCAAAGAATTTATTGATAAAACCGCTTATTTTATTCAAGGTGTAGCTTTATTAAAGCTAAAAAGATTGGAAGAAGCGGCAGAATTTCTCAGAAGGGTGATTACTGTTTCTCCGGATGATTATATGGCTCATTTTTATCTGGGTATTGTTTATGAACAGATGGGGGATTTACCTTTATCCATATATGAATTTAAAGAAACTATTAAACTTAACCCTAAATTTGCCGAGGCTTACAATTATTTAGCTTATATGTATGCCGAAAGGGGTATTCATCTTGACGAAGCTGTTGAATTAGCTCATTACGCTGTCTCTATGGAACCTGAAAATGGGGCGTATCTTGATACTTTGGCCTGGGTACATTATAAAAAAGAAATGTATAACCTGGCTTTAAAAGAGCTGAAGACGGCAGTATCTTTACTTGAAGACCCGGTTGTTTTTGAACATCTGGGGGATGTGTACTATAAGAAAAATCAATTTAAGGAAGCTGAAGAGGCCTGGAAAAATTCTTTAAGATTAGATCCCCAGAATAAAACGGTCCAGGATAAATTAAAGAAATTAAAAAAATAATTTTTATGAAGGAGATATGTCTTAAAGCTCCGGCTAAAATAAATCTTTATTTGGCCGTGCTCGGAAAAAGGAAAGACGGGTTTCATCAGATTGAAACCGTAATGCAGACAGTAAGTTTGTTTGATGAAATTAAACTTATAGAACAAAATTCTGGGATTAAAGTTTTATCCAGCAGTTCTAAAATTCCTAAAGGCCCGGCAAATTTGGTTTATCAGGCCGCTGATTTTTTCCTCCGGAAAACAAAAATAAAAAGAGGAGTTTTAATTGAATTAAAAAAGAATATTCCCGTCGGGGCCGGCTTAGGCGGGGGAAGCAGCGATGCGGCTGCCGTACTTAAAGGATTAAATAAGTTATGGGGCCTTAAGCTGAGTCAAAAAAAATTGCTTGCCTGGGCGCAGGAATTAGGCAGTGATGTTCCCTTTTTTATAAAAGGCGGTACGGCTTGGGCTAGTGGCCGGGGAGAAAAGATTAAAGCGTTAAAAATAAAAAAAAATTTTTGTTTTCTCTTGTTTTTCCCGGGGTTTCCGTTATTTACGGCAAAAGTATATAAGACCTTTTCTCAGCTTAACCGGCAGGCTGAACCGGAAAATCATAAGCATATTAAATATATAACCAGAGAAGTAAAACAGTTGATTTTTAATTTAAAAAAGGGTGACCTTCAATTACTGAAAGAAAATTTATATAACGGTTTGGAAAAAGCCGTTTTTAAGCT
>CAZDKO010000014.1:0-36953 GCA_964506075.1 uncultured bacterium | reverse complement strand
ATCCTAAAGGGGCAATGCTTACACACCGTAATTTATTAGCTAATGTCAGTGCCTGTAGCCAGGCCATTATGATAAAAAACAAGGATTCTTTTTTATGCGTTTTACCGATGTTTCACTCTTTTAGTTTTACCGTTTCGGTTTTAATCCCTATTTTTTGCGGAGGAAAATTTATTATTTTTAATAAAATGTTGCCGTTTGGAGATATAATTAAAGGGATAATCCGTTATAGAATAAGCATTCTGGTGGGGATACCGTCGCTATTTCAAATTTTAGGAGAATTGAACTTACCCTGGTTTTTGAGACTGCCGATTTTATCCTTTTTAAATCCGGTCAGGTTAGCTATTTCCGGGGCGGATAAACTTTCTGCTGGCGTCCTGGAAAATTTTAATAAAAAATTTAAATTTCCGCTTCTGGAAGGTTACGGTTTAACTGAAGCCTCTCCCGTAGTTTCATTTAATCCCGGTAATAAAAGCAGCAAAGCCGGTTCAGTCGGCTTGGCTCTTCCCGGGATTCAGGTTAAGGTGATGAAGGATAATGGAAAAGAAGCCCCCGCCAATGAAGCGGGGGAATTGTTAATTAAAGGACCGAGTGTAATGAAAGGATACTGGAATCGTCCGGAAGAGACGGAGCTGGCTTTAAAAGACGGATGGCTCTATAGCGGCGATATCACCAAGATTGACGAAGAAGGATATATTTACATTATTGACCGCAAAAAGGATTTGATTATTCATCACGGTTTGAACATATATCCCCGGGAAATAGAAGAAGTATTATACCGGATTCCTCAAATCAGTGAGGCGGCCGTTATCGGGGAGAAGGAAGAAAAAAGAGGGGAAATTCCCGTAGCGGTGGTGGTTTTAAAACCCGACAAAAAGATAACGGAAAAAGAAATTATGTCTTTTATGCGGCAGCAAGTGGCCCCCTATAAAATCCCCCGCAAAATAATTTTTAAGGATTCATTGCCTAAAACCACAACCGGTAAAATCGCCAAAAAGATTCTTAGAGACGACCTGAATAATAATAGAAGTTGACAGAATGTTTATGGTGTGATATTATAACTTCACTTTCTAAGCAGTACAGGGAGGTGAAAAATGGGGAAATTTATTAGTATTATCGGCGGATTAGTAGCGTTGATTTTAGGTGTTATTGGTTTAATTGCCTGGTGGGAAGTTTTTGTAAGAGCCTTAATGGCCACTGTCCCATTAATACTTATAATCGGGGGGTTGATAGCTTTAGTCGGCGGGGTCAATGAACTGAAAGAGTCGGCGGCCAGTCAGAAAAAAGAAGAGCCGGCCAAAGAAGAAAAAGAATAAATAAAGATAATTTTAAATAAGCTGCCCTTGTTCTGAAATAATTTAGTAAGGACAAGGGCTGATTTTTTAAAGCTTCGGAGCCGTCCTGCATTTTAAATCCAGTTTACATGTAAACTTATATCTGCACCTTTTCAAAAATCCTTGACAAATAACCAGAATGTGATATGCTTTTTTTAGCACTCTATCATCTTGACTGCTAAAAACGGAGTGACTTATTAATGAACACGGAAATGTTAAATCAGAGAAAAAAAGATATTTTGAAAGCGGCGATAGATACTTATATTCAATCTACCCAGCCGGTTGCCTCTCAGGCTCTGGTTAAACGTTGTCATTTTAATCTGAGTACCGCTACCATTAGAAACGAAATGGCCGAGCTGGAATCAATGGGGTATTTTAAACAGCCGCATATTTCTGCGGGACGTATCCCTACGGATAAAGGATACCGTTTTTACGTTGATAATCTTTTACAAACCGAGAAATTAGATAAAGTAACGCTGGCGCGTTTAAGCCGGTATTATCAGCCGGAAAGAAAAAGTATGGAAGAAATTATCAAGCAAACTTCAAAAGTTCTTGCTTCGGTTACCCATCATACGGCCGTAGTTATAGCCCCGCGATTCGTATCCGGGAAATCTAACCGGGTGGAATTAGTGGCTACGGAAGGGAAAAGGGTAATTGTGCTTTTAGTTTCAGATTTAGGTGTGGTGGAAAATAAATTGATTCATATTGAGGAGGATATCTCTATAGATGAGCTTAAAGAATTAAGCGAACTTTTAAACAATGAAAACAGAAAGTCTCTGAAGGAAAATATCCTGGGATTAAAAGGCAAATCCAGAGAAAATTTTAAGCGCCTCTATAAAAAAGCGCAAAAAGTATTAAAAGAGTTTGATGAATTTAAAGAGAAAAAAGAGGTATATCTTGACGGAACCGGGTTTTTTCTGGATGAACCGGAATTTAAAGACCGGGGAAAAATGGTAATTTTATTTAAAAAACTGGAGAAAAAAAATACCTTTGAACGGATTTTTAAAAGCAATAAAGATGAAAAAGTGAAGGTTTTAATCGGGCGGGAATGCGGTTGCAGCGAAATGAAAGATTGCAGTGTGGTTTTTGCCTCTTATCATTTTAAAGATGAACCCATAGGGGCTATCGGTATTATCGGACCCAAAAGGATGGATTATCGCAAGGTGCTGTCGTGGGTTTCCTCAACAGCCGAATGTTTAAACGATGCTTTTGACCATTTAGTTAAGAACACAGGGAGGGGAAATTAATTTATTATGAATTATAAAAATCGCAGTATTATTTCTGTTCAAAAATGTAGTTGTGAAGATGAAAATAAAAAAAATAAAATTTTATTTGACCAGTTGTTACGATTAAAAGCTGAGTTTGAAAATTATCGCAAACGGACTGAAAAAGAGAAAGAAAATTATATTAAATTTGCGGAAGAAGCTTTAATTCAAAAATTGCTTCCGTTAATGGACAATATAGACCGGGCGGTCGCATCCGCCAATAGTCACAAGGATTTTGAATCGCTTAAACAAGGGGTAATTTTAATACAGAAGCAGTTTAAAGAGATTTTGATTAAAGCCGGCGTTATGGATATCAAATCGCTGGGAGAAAAATTTGACCCTCATCTTCATGAAATTATCAGTGAACATGAAGCCGATGAACATCCCGAGGAGACAATTGTGGAGGAATTACAGAAAGGATATACTTTGGGAGGTAAAGTAATCCGTCCGGCGATGGTTAAGATAAGTAAGAAAAAAGATAAAAAATAATAAGGAAAAAGGAGGCGTAAAATGGCAAAGATTATTGGAATTGATTTAGGAACATCAAACTCCGCTGCTGCGGTTATGGAAGGCGGCAAGCCGACAATTATTCCCAGTGCGGAAGGAACCAGTTTAGGAGGGAAATCTTTCCCTTCTTACGTTGCTTTTACAAAAAAAGGAGAGAAACTCGTCGGGGAGCCGGCCCGCCGGCAGGCAGTGAGTAACCCTGAGGGAACGATTACGGCCATAAAAAGAAAAATGGGTACCGATTATAAAGTAAAGGTTTATGGACAGGAATTTACCCCTCAACAGATTTCCGCTTTTATTTTGCAAAAGATTAAACAGGATACGGAGGCTTATCTGGGTGATAAAGTTACCGAGGCAGTCATTACCGTTCCGGCTTATTTTAATGACAATCAGCGGCAGGCTACCAAAGATGCCGGTATTATTGCCGGATTTGAAGTCAAAAGAATAATAAATGAACCCACGGCGGCCTGTCTGGCTTATGGAATTGATAAAGCCGGCAAGGAGCAGAAAATAATGGTTTTTGATTTCGGCGGCGGCACCCTTGATGTCACTATAATGGAAATGTGGGCTGAAGGCGGATTTGAAGTTCTCTCTACCAGTGGAGATACTCAACTGGGTGGGACGGATATGGATAACAGGTTAATTGATTATATTGCCGATGAATTCAAAAAAGATAACGGCATAGACTTAAGACAGGATAAAATGGCGATGCAGCGTTTAAAGGAAGCGGCGGAAAAAGCCAAGATAGAATTGTCCAATGTTTTGACTACGGATATTAATCTTCCTTTTATTTCGGCTGATGCCCAGGGGCCCAAACATTTAACCATGACGATTTCCAGAGCTAAACTGGAAGATTTAGTGGCGCCGGTTATTAGCCGGTGTAAACATCCGGTGGAACAAGCTTTATCTGACGCTAAACTTAAACCGGCAAATATTGATAAAATCATACTGGTCGGCGGACCAACTCGAATGCCGGTTGTTCAGAAATTTGTTGAAAATCTGGTTGGTAAAAAGATAGAAAGAGGTGTTGACCCGATGGAGTGTGTCGCTATGGGAGCGGCTATTCAGGCCGGGGTATTAAGCGGAGACGTAAAAAATATCCGTCTTTTAGATGTAACCCCTCTTTCCCTGGGAATTGAAACATTGGGCGGGGTTTGTACCCGTTTAATAGAAAGAAATACCAGTATTCCTACCCGAAAGAGCCAGATTTTTTCAACCGCGGCTGATAACCAAACGGCGGTAGAGATTAACGTTTTACAGGGAGAAAGACCGATGGCGGGTGATAACGTTAGTCTGGGTAGATTCCAGTTAGTGGGCATACCTCCGGCTCCCAGAGGAATTCCTCAAATTGAAGTTACTTTTGATATTGATACTGACGGTATTTTGCATGTTTCCGCTAAGGATAAAGGAACGGGCAAAGAACAATCTATGCGCATAACGGCCCCAACCAAGCTTTCTAAAGAAGAAGTTGACCGAATGGTTAAGGAAGCGGAAAAATTCTCCGAAGAGGATAAAAAGAAAAAGGAATTGATAGAAATAAAGAACCAGGCCGACAGCCTGGTCTTTTCTACGGAAAAAGCCCTTAAAGATTATGGAGATAAAATAAGCGAAACCGAAAAAGGGAAAATAGAGGAAGAGATTAAAAATTTAAAAAAGGTGATGGAAGGTAGTAACGTTGAAGAAATAAAGAAGGGGATAGATAGTCTTTCCGAGGCTTCTCATAAATTATCTGAGGCTATTTACCGTGAAACCACGGCCAAGCAACAGCAGGAGCCTCCGAAAACGGAAACCGGGGAAGCACCGGAGTCAGAAATGGGAGAGGAACCCAAGGGTAACAAAGAAGAAGATGTCGTTGACGCTGAATTTAAAGAGGAAGAGGATAAGGATACAAAATAAATTAACATTTTTAATTGATAATTTAGCATTTTGAATTACCGAGCGAAAGCGAGGGTGGAGTTGGTAGTTAAACATGATTACTATGAAGTTTTAGGTATAGGGAAAAATGCCTCGGCCGAAGAAATAAAAAAAGCTTACCGGCAATTAGCCATGAAGTATCATCCGGACGGGGTAGCTCCTGATAAGAAGAAAGAAGCGGAAGAGAAATTTAAAGAGATTTCCGAGGCTTACGCTATCCTTTCTGACCCTCAAAAGAGGCAGGCTTATGACCAATTTGGACACGCGGGAATTGATCAGCAATACACTACTGAAGATATTTTCCGGAATGCCGATTTTGAAAGTATTTTTTCAGATTTAGGTTTTGGCGGCGGTGTTTTTGGTGATTTGTTTGATTTTTTCGGAGGCGGGAGTAGCCGTCGTCGGGGACCGCGTCGCGGGGCGGATTTAGAATACAGATTAAACATTAGCTTGGAAGAGGCCGCTTTTGGAGCAGAAAAAACGGTTGATATTTACCATACGGTTACCTGTTCCGTTTGTTCCGGCCAGGGAGCTAAACCAGGTTCCAGTAAAAAAGTCTGTCCGGTTTGCCGGGGGGCCGGCCAAATTCAATACAGACAGGGATTTTTCAGTTTGAGTCAAACTTGCACTCAGTGCGGCGGAACCGGTGAAGTTATTTCTGAACCGTGTAATACCTGTCAGGGGAGAGGTAAGGTTAAAAAGAAATCGGAAATTACGGTTAAGATCCCTGCCGGCGTAAACGAAGGGACGCATATTCGTATCCGGGGTAAAGGTGAAGCGGGTGAAAAAGGCGGCCCTTCCGGGGACCTGTATATATTAATTCACCTCCTTCCCCATAAAATTTTTTCCCGTCATGAAGACGATATTTATATTCAGGTTCCGGTCAGTTTTCCTTTAGCGACGCTGGGAGGGGAAATTGAAGTTCCTACCTTAGAAGGTATGGCTTTGATGAAAATTCCTCCGGGGACACCGACCAATAAAGTTTTTCGGTTAAGGAACAAAGGGATTAATAACCTTCACGGACATGGGAAAGGGAGTCAATACGTGAAGGTGATAGTTCAGATTCCCACTAAAGTTAATTCGGAACAGAAAAAATTAATTGAAGAGTTAGGTAAGACTTTAGGTGAGAGCTATCGGGGAAACAAAGGTTTTTTAGGCAGATTTTTTTCTTGATATTATAAGATTGAATATGAATTTACGAATAGCCGGTTTTACTCTGGGTTGTAAAGTTAATCAATATGACACTGAAGCGATTATTGATACCTTTTTAAAAAATGGATTTTGCCGTGTGCCTTTCAGTGAAAAAGCGGATGTTTTTTTAATAAACACCTGTACGGTTACCGGCAAAAGCGACAGGGAATCTAAATACGCCGTCCGGCGGGCTAAAAGGTTTAATCCGGAGGCTAAAATTATCGTTACCGGATGTCTGGCTCAGAAATTCCCGCAGTTTTTCAGCGATTTACCCGGCGTAGTTTTAGTAACCGGGAATTCAAACAAAGATAAAATTTTTTCTCTTTTTGAAAAAGCTGTAAATTCGGGGAAAAAACAAATAGCCGTGGTTAAAAATCCGGACAAAACTAATTGGGATGAATTAAAAATTGAGCAGTTTCACCGGCATACCCGGGCCTTTGTTAAGATACAGGATGGCTGCGAATCTTTTTGTAAATATTGTATTGTCCCTTTTGTAAGAGGTAAATCAATCAGTCGTCCGTTACCGGAAGTGCAAGAAGAAATCGGGCGTCTTGCAAATCATGGGTTTAAAGAGATAGTTTTAACCGGTATCCGTCTGGGATTATATGGACAGGATTTGAATCCCCGGATAAGTTTAACCGATCTTTTAAAGCAACTGGAGAATGAAAAAGGAATATTAAGAGTTAGACTTAGTTCTCTGGAACCGAATGAATTTAATGAAGATTTAATCGGACAAGTCAGCGGCAGCCGAAAGATTTGTCCGCATTTTCATATCCCTTTACAAAGCGGAGATAATGAAATTTTAAATCGGATGGGTAGAAAATATACGCGGGAGAATTATCTCGCTTTAATCAGGGAGATAAAAGCTAAAATTCCTCAGGCTACTTTTAGTACCGATGTAATGGTAGGATTCCCGGGAGAAAAAGAAAAAAATTTTGCTAATACCGTGGATTTAGTCAAGACAGTAAGCTTTCTCCATTTACATATTTTTAGTTTTTCTCCCAGGGATTTAACGCCAGCCGCCACTTTTCCCGAACAGATTCCTTGGCCGGTAAAGAAAAAGCGAAGTGTTCAATTACATCAGTTAGACAGAGAATTAAAAAAATGGTATTGGGAAAAACAGAGAGACAGAGAAGTGGAAATTCTGGTGGAAAAAAGGAATGCCCTGGGTTATTTAACCGGATTAACGCCAAATTACTTTAGAGTTAACTTTTCCGGGGAGAATTCTTTAATTAACCAGCTGGTTAAGGTTAAAATTGGTGATTTTTTTTCTCAGTCAGCCATGCTCAGTGAGATATAAACATACTAAAATATATTAAATGATATAATATATTAAGTTAAATAAACGTATTTTTAAGAGTTAATTTGCTTTAATAATCATTTTTGTGGTATAATTTCTTACAACCGGGGGCGGGGGGATGCAATTTACTTTTCTTGATGTAGTTCTGATATTCATTATTTTAAGCAGCGTATTTTTTGGTTTTCGTAAAGGTTTAATTGTTGAGGTTTTCTGGCTGCTTGGTATTATTGCCGGTTTGGTTATAGGCTTATATTATCAGGATAAGTTAACGGAATTTTTAGAAGCCCGTTTCCATATTCCTTTAGTGGTAAATAGAGGGGCTTCTTATTTAATTATATTTTTTTCGTCAATTTTGATTTTTTCTATTTTAAGTCGTTTCATTACTTTTACGTCTCAAAGCAGTAGTACCCTGACTTTTGGAAATAGAATCGGTGGGGCCCTGTTTGGTTTGGCCAGAGGGGTAATAATTACCAGCTTGATTTTAATCTGGATTTTGCAGAGCAGTCTCCCTCCTTCAATACATATGTGCATTTATAATTCTGAGTTTTCTTGTTTTCTGGTAAATTATTCAACGAGATTTTACGAAAAGATACTTTTAACCCTGCCCGGGGAAAAAACTTTTTCAAAGATTAATATTTTTATTGATTATTCTACGGCAGAAAAAATCAAGGATCTTAAAAAACTAAATTCTAATATTTACGAAGAATTATTGGACCGTTTCACTGCCGAGGACTTTCAAAAAAAAGATATAAGGAATATAGTTCCGGAAGAAATTGAAAAATTAAGGATGAAAAGAGAGGGGAGAAAATGAAACTGAAGGAAATTTATAAGTTAGCTGTTGAAGTTGGTATGGAAGCTGATCCCAGAGGGAAAACAAAGATTAAAAAAGAATTAGCCGACCTTAAGGGGCAATATGAAAAGCTGGATAAAAAAGAGCAGGCGGAGTTTGATTTAGAAAAATTAAACAATCCTTTCAGTGATACCCGGATTTTATATGGAGACGGGGAGATCAATGTAAAAAATATTCTGGCCGGGATTGATATAGAAGTCGGAGAAATTCTTTTAGCAGAGTTTTTAAGACAAAAAGGGGGAAAGATAGATTTAGTTCTCTCTCATCATCCTGAGGGAAAAGCTTTAGCCGGTTTTTTTGAAGTTATGCCGATTCATATTGAGGTTTTACATAAAGTCGGGGTGCCGATTAACGTTGCCGAGGGCATAATAAATGAAAGGATTAAAGAGGTGGAGAGAAGTGTTCACCCGGTGAATCATATGAGAGCGGTAGGGGCGGCAAAACTTTTAAACATCCCTTTTATGTGCGTTCATACCCCGGCCGATAATTTAGTTAATTCTTATCTTCAGAAAATTTTTGACCAGAAGAAATGTGAAACACTTAAAGATGTAATAAAAGTTTTAAAAGAAATTCCAGAATATAAATATCAAGTAACAAATAATATAGCCGGACCTAAAATATTAGCCGGGAACAAAGAAAACAAAGCCGGCAGAATATTAGTGGATATGACCGGCGGGACCGGGGGACCCAAGACTGAAATCAATAAACTGGTCCAAGCCGGTATCGGCACTATCGTCGGTATGCATATTAAAGAAGAAAATCTTAAAGAAGCCCAGAAGAACCATCTGAACGTTATTATCGCCGGGCATATTTCCAGCGATAGCATCGGGCTTAATCTTTTTCTGGATAAATTAGATAAAAAAGACAAAATTGATGTTTTAACTTGTTCAGGTTTTGAACGGATAAAAAGAAAGTAATATGGCTGAACGAATTCCTGAAGATTTAATCGGAAAAATTCAGGATAAAAACGATATTGTTGAAGTTATTTCTGAGTATATTCCGCTAAAAAAATCCGGCCGCAGTTTTAGAGGGCTTTGTCCGTTTCATAGCGAAAAAACCCCTTCATTTTTTGTTAATCCTGACAAACAGATTTTTCACTGTTTTGGCTGCGGCACGGGGGGAAACGTTTTTTCTTTTTTGATGAAACATAATCAGATTGAGTTCACCGAGGCGGTCAAATGTTTGGCAGAGAAGAAAGGAATAAAAATCCCTCAGGCGCAGTTTGTATCTTCCCCGGCTTCTAATTTAGCCAGGGAATTATTCAAACTAAACGAAATGGCCGCCTTATTTTTTGAACAGTTTCTAAAACATAGCCGGGAAGGACAGGTGGGGTTAGCATACTTAGAGAATAGAAAAATAAAAAAAGAAACGATAGAAAAGATGCGTTTGGGGTATGCACCGATAAAAGGTGACGGTTTATGCACCTTTGCTAAAGAGAAAAAAATTTCTCTTTCTCTTTTAAATAAGGCAGGGCTGATATTACCCAGTAAGATAGAGGAAGGTTATTACGACTATTTCAGAAAAAGGATTATTTTCCCTATTTTTAATGTTTCGGGTAAAATTGTCGGTTTTGGCGGGCGGGTTTTAGATGATACCCAGCCTAAATATCTTAATTCCCCGGAAACGGTTATTTTTAGCAAAGGTTCTGTCCTTTACGGGTTGAATTTTTCCAGAGAGTCGATACTTAAATCCGGAAAAGTTCTGGTGGTTGAAGGTTATTTTGATTTTATAAGCGTTTATCAGGCCGGAATAACCAATATAGTAGCTTCCTCCGGCACTTCTTTGACCGAGCAGCAGGTGCGGCTGCTGAAACGTTTTGCCAAAGAGGTTATTCTAATTTACGACCCTGATTTTGCCGGGACGGCGGCGACTTTGAGAGGGATAGAAATACTACTGCGAAATCAAATGCAGGTGAAAATTGTTTCTCTGGAAGAAGGTCTGGATCCTGATGGATTTATCCGCAAATACGGTAAAGATTCATTTCTTTCCAAGGTGGAAGGCGCCAGAGGTTTTTTCGATTATAATTTAGAACGGCTCCTGGGTATCCATAATTCTAAAACGGTGCAGGGTAAAATTGCGATTGTTGAGGCGATTCTTCCCTGGTTTAAATTAGTTGAAAACAGTATTGCCAGACGGGAAATGCTCAGGCAAACGGCGGAACGATTAGGACTGGAAGAGAATGACGTAATTGAAGAATATAATAAATTGTCTCAGAGAGAAAAAATAAATCAGTCCCCGGAGAAAAACGTTATTAAATTTCCTCTTAATGCCGAAGAAAGCTTACTGAAATTGATTTTAGAGAAGGAGCATATGCTTGAACAGGTGAAAAAAGAAATGGCGTTGGAGGATTTTCGCGATGTTTATTTACGTCAAATTGCCGAGATTATCTGGAAATATGGTGATGAAAATAAGCTTCCCGCTCCACAGAACCTGATGAATTTCTTCCCGGAAGAAAAAACCAGAGATATTTTTACTTACATAATGTTAAACAAAACCGTTTTTCAGGATGAAATTAAAGCGGTTAATGATTGTATTTCACAGATAAAAAAGAAAAAAAAGATAGAACGTCAAAGACAGCTTGAAAAAGAAATAAAATCGGCTGACGCTAAGGGGGAGAAAGAACTCAGTAAAAAACTTCTCTTAGAACTTCAAAATTTACTTAAGGCGGGATTATGAGGAAAATGACAGGAAAAAATCGAAAAAGTATAAATAAAAAAGGTGAAGAGATAAAAAAACTTATTTCCCTGGGAAGGGAAAAAGGACATCTGACTTATGAGGAGGTTAATGATATATTACCTGAGGATGTTACCTCTTCAGATGAGATAGATAATATTTTGATGATGCTGGATAGTTTAAATATTGAAGTGGTGGATTCAGATATTATAGAAGGGAAAAAGCCGGAACATCTTTTACCGGAAAAACTTATTCCTGAGGTTTCCGGGGTGGAAGACCCGGTAAAGATTTATCTTAGACAGATGGGCCGCATTCCATTGTTAACGAGAGACCAGGAAATAAGTTTAGCCAAACAGATTGAAGAAGCTGAAGAAAATCTCCGTGATGCAGTCATTAAAACCAGTCTGGCTGTCAGGGAAATAAAATCTTTAGTGAGCAAGATTACCAAGCGGAAGGTTAATGCTGAAGAATATTGTATGGTGGAAACTTCCCAATCCAGGAAAAAACTTCTCAGGAATATCCCGAAATATTTACAAAAAATAAAAGTTGCCGAAAGACAGATGCTTTATTACCAAAGGAGGTTATCTCATAAGAGAATATCTCAGGAAGATAAAATTCAATATGAGAAACTCTGTGACGAATGGCACAGAAAAATAGTTACCATCATAAACCAATTTCGCCTGCGTCAGTATAGTATCAGCAGAATAGCTATAAAAATAGGTTTGCAGGAAAACAAAATTAATAAGGAAGAAAGACAGCTATCCAGAATATTTAAGACTTTAAAGGTTACCTCGGATGAATTTAAGGACCTGGAAAATCAGGTAAAACAAAGAAAAATTACACAGAAAAAACTAAAAAGAAAATACAGGCTGGATTATCGCCAATTCCATAATCTCGGCAAGACTGTCGCCGGTCATTATCGTAAATTACGGCGCATACAGATGGATTTAAAAACACCTCTGGATAAATTTAAAAGACAGAGTAAAGAGGTAAAAGTCAGAGAGATAGCGGTTACGAGAGCCAAGCGGGATTTAGTAGAGGCAAATTTGCGACTGGTAGTCAGTATCGCCAAGAAATACGTTAACCGCGGACTCACTTTCTTAGACTTGATTCAGGAAGGTAATATCGGTTTAATGAAAGCGGTGGATAAATTTGAATATAAGAAGGGTTATAAATTTTCCACTTATGCTACCTGGTGGGTGCGTCAGGCGATAACCAGATCAATTGCCGACCAGGCCAGGACTATCCGGATTCCCGTTCATATGATTGAAACGATGAATAAAATCGCCAGGGCCTCAAAACATCTGGTGCAAAAGTTAGGCAGGATTCCCACCTCTGAAGAAACGGCCAGAAGAATGGATATTTCGGCGGAAAAGGTGAGAGGTATTCTTAAAATTGCCCAGCACCCGATATCTTTAGAAACACCGATTGGAACTGAAGATGATACTCACTTTGGTGATTTTATTGAGGATGAATCGGCTATTTCCCCGGCCTGGGCAACAGCTTCGCAGATGTTACAGGAGCAGATGCAGAAAGTTCTAACCACACTGACTGAAAAAGAAGAAAAAGTTTTACGCCTCCGTTTTGGTATCGGGGATGGTTATCCCAGGACTTTAGAAGAAGTCGGGGAGATATTCAGGGTCACCCGGGAAAGGGTAAGGCAGATAGAAGTAAAAGCACTCAAAAAATTACGCCATCCTACCCGGAGTAAAAAACTCAAAGAATTTTTGGATTAAGACAGAAGTTTTAAAATTACGCCTTATAAAGGATAAAGGGGGGGGGAATGCGTAAGATTGAATGTATAATCAGACCGGAAAAATTTGATGATGTTTATCAGGCGATTAGAAATTCCGGAGCCGGAGGTATGACCGTTACCGAAGTTGAAGGTTTTGGCAATCAAAAAGCCCCTGGGCAGTCACTGGTCAGTAATATTAAAATTGAAATATACGTTGACCTTTTTCAGGTGGATAATATGATAGAGACAATTATGAAAGCGGCCAGAACCGGAAAAATTGGTGACGGAAAAATTGCCGTTGTTTGTCTGGATGAAATTTACAGAATCAGAACCGGGGAAAAAGGAGCCAGGGCCATTAAAGCTGATTAGGCATAAAATTAAGTTAGAAATCCTATCGGGTTTATTATTTATAAAGGTGATAAATGGAGAGCCAGAAATCCGGATTTAAATTCAGCGATAGATATAAAAGTTTTAGATATGCATCCAGAGGTATTATTACCATGCTGGTTTCTCAGCATAACGCCTGGATACACGCTCTGGTTACGGTTTTAGTCTGCCTTACCGGTTTTTATTTTGGTTTTACAAAATCCGAATGGTGCTGGATTATACTGGCGATTGTGACCGTCTGGACCGCCGAAGCGCTTAATACCGCCTTTGAATTCATTTTAAACGTTGCCTCACCGGAGTTTCATCCTTTAGCGGAAAAAGCCAAAGATGTTGCGGCCGGAGCGGTTCTTGTTTCCGCTATTGGTGCGGCACTGATTGGTTTGTTAATTATCGGTCCTTATATTTTAGGGATATTCCGGGTTAAATGATATAAATAGAGGTGGGTTTTTAAAAGGTTTTAAATTTTTTGGTATTTCTGAAAGTTTATTTTTTTGTGTGCTCTGGCCTCGGCCAGTTCCCAGGCATACTTGTATAAATGAAGTCCTTTACTGACCGCTACTATTTCACCATCTTCAACACCAATTTCATCCGCCATGTATTTTTTTACCAGCTGCAAACCGGCCAGATTAGAAGGCATTCCCCCCCAGAGATCCCAGGAACGAAAATAGATGATGAAATGTAATTTGCCGTATCTTATTCTTGTATCGATTAATCTTAAACATGGCGGGTCATTGAGGATTATATCCGAAGGCATACCTATTTCCATTATTTCCTGATTGGTTCCGAATCCTTTCTCTTTATAGTCTCTGATGACTTGTTGAAACGGGTTAACGTTAAACGGTATTTCCTTATGCAGGGTAATTATTCCGTTGGTTCTTTTAACGCTCAGGGTGTAAGGATATAATTCTTTTATTTGATTATCGGTTAGTTTTTCCAGGGATATCCCCGTTTTTTCTTTGATTTTTTCTGTGTCTAACGTTTGTTCTAACCGGGCTTTCGGATTATGAATTCTCTCTCCGTAAGTATAATCTTCTCCTTCCGCCTTCTGGTCAGTCATAAGATAAGGCAGATAGGTTTCGGTGACATATTTTATATCTGTTGGGGCGGGGATACCGGAGCCTTCGGGCATTATGGGTATAATTGGCTCCCGGCCCGGATGTTTAACCCTGATTACTACAAAATCAAAACCGAGTCTTTCTCCTTCACCGGCAAAACTTCCTTTAGTAATTTTGTATCTGTAGCCGTGGTCAAGGAGCTGGTTGACGCATTGGAACCAGGCATCATCCAGGTTAAAAGCGTCTATTTGAACTATATTGAGAAATTGGTCTTCCATTTTAAACTCATCCGTTGTTTAAAAAATCGTTTACTATTCTAACTGAAAAAACCCTCCGCTTCAAGAAATTTAATTTAAAATAATTAGCCTTAAACCTGAGATTATTTTGATTTTTTCAGTTTTAAAAAAATCTTGACAACCCCCGCTTTTACTAGTACGCTGTAAAGTTAGTTTTTCGTGGTAAAATTGGCGTTTTGAACGTTAAAGATAATAAATAATTAAAACAATAAAAGGGGGTAAAAAATGGGAAAAAAATGTTTTGCTCTGTTAGTGAGCTCTATATTGATTTTTTCTTCCGGGGTCTGCTTTGCTCAAGAAGGGACAGAAAATCTTCCGGCAAAAGAGGCAGAAAGCATAGAATATAGTTACGGACAAGTAATCGCTCAGGATGAATTATCAAATAAAATTACGGTTCTTGAGAGAAACTGGGATGATGAAGGCGAAATGGAAATTATCTACTTAGTTCCATCCGGTACAAAAGTTGAAAATGGAGGTTCGGTCAATGAAATTCCGGCCGGGACCGAGGTTGACATCGCTTATACCAAAGGGACAAAGGGAGCCAGGATACTTAAACACATCAGAATTTATGAGAAAGAGTTCTACGAAGAAGAGGAGTGATTCCTCTGTTTTATATTTCTGTAAAAGGTCCCTTATCCGGGAGACGTCAGTTTAGTCATTATGGCCCGAAAACAATGGCAAATTGACGGGCTGAAGTTGAATCGGAAGATGCAAGCATTCAGGAGAAGACATGATGAAAAATTTTTTATTAGCTTTTATTCCTGTATTTGTGGCGGTGGATGCGGTTGGTGTTTTGCCTCTTTTTATCTCTCTTATTGACGGGGTTAAAAAGAAGGAAAGGTCTAAAATTATTTTTCAGTCAATGATAACGGCTTTGTGTTTGGCTGTCGGATTTATATTTCTGGGGAAAGCGGTCTTAAAATTTCTTAATATTTCTCTCGGTGATTTTATGGTGGCCGGAGGCGTGGTTCTTTTTTGTATCGCCGTGCTTGACCTTATAAATCCGGGGAAAAAACGGCGTCTGCCGGGTAAAGAACTGGGCGTAGTTCCTTTAGGGACCCCCTTAATCGTGGGGCCGGCCGTGCTTACCACCTCTTTAATGATAATTTCAGAGTATGGCTTGATGGCTACTTTGATTTCCGTTTTAGTTAATGTAATTTTAGCCGGAGTAATTTTTTCGCTGTCTGATGTTTTGATGAAAATCATCGGTGAATCCGGAGCCAAGGCACTTTCCAAAGTAACGAGTTTATTGTTAGCGGCTATTGCCGTGATGATGATAAGAAAAGGGATTTTTCAGTTAATCAGTCAATGGTCTTAATTTCCCGCTTCAAAAGGGGGGTTTTCAGGAATATGGATATTTAAGATGTTCATATTCCATTTTTATATGTGGTAATATAAAATCCAGAAAAAAGGTAAAACAGGTGCCGGATAAAAATTCTATTTGTATCAGGAAATTCAATTCTGCCGACAGGGAAGAAGTCCGGAAGATAAGTTGTCGTACGGCTTTTTTAGGTAAATCCAGAGAAATACTTTCTGATGAGGAGATACTGGCTGATATTTTGACGTTATATTTTACGGATTATGAACCTGATTCGTGTTTTGTGGCTGTTGAGAGAAATAAGGTAATCGGGTATTTAACCGGAGCTAAAGATATAATGAATATACGCCGGATTTTAAAAACAAAAATCATTCCTGAATTGGTTTTTAAAGCGCTAAGGAGAGGGGTTTTATTAAAGAGCAACACCCGCAGATTTTTAAGGTGTGGTGCAAGAGGACTTTTAAAAGGGGAGTTTTATTCGCCTGATTTTCATAGGAATTATCCGGCGACGTTACATATCAATATTGACGAAAATTTCCGGGGACGGGAAATAGGGACACAGCTTATAAATCATTATTTGGGATTTTTAAAGAAAGAAGGAATTCGCGGAGTTCATTTCGGCACGATGTCGGAAAAAGCCCGGGAATTTTTTATTAAGATGGGATTTACCTTGTTGTTTGAAATTAAATGGTCGTGGTTAAGGTATTATTTTAATAAGGATATAAAACATTATGTTTTTGGGAAAACGCTGGTTTAAATTTATTTGTTCGGTGATTTTTCTGATTGGTTTTTTTGTGAAATTCCATCCGGATTATTTGCTGGCCCAGACCAGTCAGGATTTAGCTATCCCCGAAGTAGTTTTATCTCCCGATGATAAAATTCTCATTCTGGCGCCTCATCCTGATGATGAAATTCTGGGCTGTAGCGGTATCATTCAAAAAGCCGTTTCTATGAAAATACCATTACGGATTGTGTTCTTTACCTATGGTGATAGTAACCAGTGGGCTTTTTTGGTTTATCGTAAGCGGCTGGTTTTAATCCCGAGAGCAATAAGAAAAATGGGGTTAATCCGGCATGATGAAGCCGTATCCGCAGACAAAGTATTGGGAGTTTCTCCGGAACAATTAATCTTTTTGGGATATCCGGACTTTAGAACCCTGAATATCTGGTGCACTCATTGGGGGAACCGCCCGACGGTTAAAGGGATACTCTCTGAAGTGAATAAAGTTCCTTATTCCAACGCCTTTCGTCCCGGGGCACCTTATAAAGGCGAAGAAATATTAAAAGATTTAGAAACTATAATAAGGGAATTTAAGCCGACCAAAATATTCCTTTCGCATCCGGTCGACCATCATCCCGACCATCAGTCCTTATATCTTTTTACTCATATTGCCCTGTGGAACATTGGAAGAGAATTAAACGCCGAACTTTATCCTTATCTGGTGCATTTTAAAAAATGGCCCAAACCTCAAGGGTATCACCCTAAACAAAAATTACTTCCTCCCGGAAGGTTTTATAATAAGATTCAGTGGAACATTTGTAAATTAAACCCTGAGGAAATCGGACTTAAAGAGACGGCGCTTAAGAAACACCGCTCGCAATTTAAGGCGAGTGCCAAATATCTTAATTCCTTTGTTCGTTCCAACGAATTATTCGGCGATTTTCCCGTTGTAACTTTGAAAGAGAATACCCCTTCTGCCGTAATTTCTACAGAGGGAAAAGAAGATTTTACCAATGGATTGACTGATGAAGAAAGTGCCGCTTTTGTCGGTGTGCGGAGACAGTTTGTTCATAGTGAAAATAATCATCTGGTTATTTCCGTTGAGTTATCCCGGCCTATGGGGAAGACGGTCGGGGTTTCGGTTTACGTATTCGGGTATCGGGAGGACCGGCCTTTTGTAGAAATGCCGAAATTACATTTTCAATTTAGCTCGGATAGATACGCCATCTTTGACCAGAATCGCGAGGTGTCCCGGAAGGATATTAAAATTACACAAAAAGCCCAGGAAATAATTTTTCATATTCCTTTTGAGGTTCTGGGTAACCCGCAGAAAATATTAACCACTACCCGGACGTTCATAGGGAGGCTACCTTTAGACCGGGGTTACTGGCGGATTCTGGAAATCTCTAAGTAAAGATTGGAGAGAATAAGAATTTTTATAGGATTAAGGATTAACCTGCCTGTCGCCTGCCTGTCGGCAGACAGGGCAGACCGGGACGTTCGCTTCACTCACTCTAAGAATTAAGTATTTATTTTTTCTTAATCCTTAATTCTTAAATTACTATTCATTTAAAAATTAGGTACAGGTTAAAAATCAGTTTATAATGTTAAATATATAAACTCAAATAGAAGGAGCCAAAAGATGCTTAAAAAAATTTTAATATTATGTTTGTTAATCCTGATGGCCGGTTGTGGCCCGGCGATGAGAACGGTCAAAGAAGGAGTTCCGGGTTTAGAGCCAGAAAAATATGATTTGATAAAAAAAGGTAAATCCACTAAAGCCGATATTCTGGAAATTTTTGGCGAACCTTTATCCAGAACATCCTTAGGTATGGATTCAGGCGAGACCTGGATTTATACGTATTCGGAATCAAAAACAATTTATAGTCTTTTGAGTCATGAATCGGATGCGACGGTGCGGTCTCTGGTTATCCATTTTGACCAGAAGGGAAAGGTGAGAGATTTTTCTTTTTCTGAACTGAACCCTTTACAGCTTCAAGAATGGGAATGGAAATAGCGTATGGCTGATGGCACATGGCAAATAGCAGATAGCGGATAGCTGATAGCGAATAGTCAATAGTAAAAAAACCTTATTCCTTTAAACCATCTGCCATAAGCTATAAGCCATAAGCCAGTTTGGCGGATAGCTAATAGCGGATAGTCAAAAATGAAAATGAATAGTAAAATCGGTTTAATGTTAATTCTAATGATAATTGGCTGTGTTTCGGTGTGTTGTGCGGCTGAACAACAAGACACGGTGGTGCTTAAGTTGACCGGTGATGAGAACGTTAATTTAAAAATCGGTGAAACCGTGAGAGTTGAATTAGACGAAAATCCGACCACCGGATATATGTGGACTTATAAAAAGACGCAAAACCCTCATCTTATTCAAGAGGTGGGTGAATCAGAATTCATCAGAGACCCGCATCGACTTGACGCTGTGGGAGTTGGTGGTACCCGTATTTATAGATTTGAAGCCCTCCAGAAAGGCCAGGCAACCTTAACGTTTGAACTTAACCGATCCTGGGAAAAAGAAAAAGGCACCCCGCCGGAAGAAAAGTACGTCGTTACGATTAGTATTGAACCCTATTAGCGGATGGCTAATGGCGGGTAGCAGATAGCTGATGGCCGATAGCAAAAAGCCAAAAACTTTATTACTTTATACCATCTGCTATAGGCTATAAGCCATACGCCAGTTTGGTGGATGGCTAATAGCTAAAAGCTTAAAAAATCCTTATTTCCTCGTCTTTTTTCCTTTGACATAATGATATCAGAGAAGTAAAATTAAAATCCCACAAAGGAGTAGTAGGTAAATGGGTCTGAATAGAGTTAATTTTTAAGGGCAACCTTTCAAGATAGAAGGTTGCCTTTTTTGTCTGGAGCGAAAACATTGATGCGAAATTTAGCGTATAAATTGTAACATAATGTTACACAATAATTAGCTGTCAGCCTAAAGAAGGGAAAGGAGGGAAAGTAATGTTTACAAAAAAACCTATAGTGTTAATTTTTATATGTTTTATAGCTATCTTTTTTATTGGGAAATTTGCAAACGCTTTTCCAATAGAGTATAGAGTGGACTACGATCCTATACAAGGCGATACGACCCTTTTTAATTCAGATTCCAGTTCTGCTGATTTAATGTTTTGGATAACAACAGGCCCATATCAGGGCTCGATTTTTTGGTTATCTCCATCTAGTACTGTAACAATAGACCAGACCGGTAATATTATAGGGAGTTATATGTTATTCGGAACAGCCTGTAAGAATGAGAAGCACGCAAATAAAAATTGGACAATAACGAATATGGATATTGATAATAATGACGTAATAATTACCGATTTAACTGATAGCACAACACATATATTAAAAGATCTTGGTGATCAATATACAGTTCCTAAATGTCATAAATTCAAAGTCTCCGGTGGTAAATGGCGTGGTGGTGGATGCCAAATCGATTCACTATTAGATAATACTTCGGCATTTTTTTATTCCGATTCATGGCTAGGCATTTCAGATCAGGAAAGGGTAGAACTGTTAAATGGATCAGTTTGGAGTATTGATGATACAGATGAATTCATTTCTATATTTACACCTATAGTTTCGACTGGTTGTTTCGTTCCTGAACCTTCTACTATAATTTTGTTAGGGTTAGGAATGGGAGGGATTTTTTACATTGGGAAAAAGAGGTGGTCGCTTAAGATATAAATAGTTTTAAAGAAAGGCTGGTAGCTAATTAATCTTTAAAACAGATTTAGAAAAAAGGGTCGGATTCCTTTTTTATAAATATAAATTACTGAAATCTAAAAATGGATTCTGACCCTATTTTTAAAAATTATCAGCCATACGCCAGTCTGATTTTTCTTTACAGCCGCCTATAGACTTGTTATAATCTACCTTGCATTTTATAATATTACACGTAACACTTTACACTTAACACTTTAAACGAATTCCCGGGCCCATAGCTCAGTTGGTTAGAGCACCTGACTCATAATCAGGGAGTCCTAGGTTCAAGTCCTAGTGGGCCCACCAATTTGTTAGTCGTTAGTATTTAGTCGATAGTCGTTAGTGTTTAGTCGTTAATGTTTACTAAATACTATTCACTAACGACTATTTACCATTTTATATTTTATGAATATTATCTGGGCGCCGTGGAGGATAGAATATATTGTGAAAGCGCAAAAGACCAAAGGCTGTATTTTTTGTCAGGCCTTAAAGCAAAAAAACGACCGGAAAAATTTAATTCTTTACCGGGGGAAGCACGCCTTTATCATGCTTAATAAATACCCCTATATCCACGGTCATTTAATGATTTCGCCTCTGCGACACGTGGCTGATTTTGAAGATTTAAATGATTCAGAGAAACTGGAAATGTTAAATCTGGTTCAAAGGGGGATTTTACTCCTCAAAAAAGAGTTAAAAGCCCAGGGGATAAATTTAGGGGTAAATCTCGGTCGGGTGGCCGGGGCCGGGGTGTTAGGACATATTCATTTTCACCTGGTGCCCCGCTGGGAAGGGGATACTAATTTTATGCCTTTTTTAGGGAATACCAGGGTCATTTCCGAGGATTTAGAGAAAACCTACCAGAGATTATCCAGGTCTTTGAAGAAGAAATAAGCCGATAATGGTTTTACTGTCTTTTATCTCGCCTTTTTTGATTTTTTTAAAAGCCTCGTCTATTTTAATTATTTCCGACTCAATAAACTCATCGCTTTCCGGAGAAGCGGCTGTTTTCTTTAAGTTTTCAGCTTTAAAGATGGAAATTACTTCGTTACTTATACCCGGGGTGGGGTAGAAGCTTAATAATTTAGTCATTTTTTTAGCGGTATAGCCGGTTTCTTCTTCCAATTCTCTCCGGGCGCAAATCAATTCGTCTTCTTTGGGATTAAGTTTACCGGCCGGAATTTCATAAAGGATTTCTTCCACCGGTTTACGGAACTGCCTGACCAAGATAATTTCTACCGGCGATATCATCGGAATAATGGCCACTGCCCCCGGATGTTCAACGATTTCCCGCTCAGCCAATTTGCCGTCAGGAAGCTTGACTTTATCAAGATAAAGATTTACAATCTTGCCTTTATATATACTCTTTCTTAAAACAGTCTTTTCTTTCATAGTGAAATCATCATAAATTACCGTTTAGAGTTATGCAAGTAAAATCTATAAAATACAACCGGGGAGAAAAATCTTGCTTTAAAGATATATATAAGCTATAATTTAGAAAAATTAACCTATAGGAGCCTGGAATGAAAGAAATGGAAAGAGGTTTAACTAAATTAGTCGGTCTTTTTGGCCATCCGGTGACGCACAGTTTGTCTCCGGTGATGCATGAAGCGGCTTTTGAACATTCAGGTTTAGATTATCGTTATCTGCTTTTTGATATTTACCCGCCTAATTTAAAGAAAGCCCTGGATAGTCTTTTCCCGCTCGGTTTCAGGGGTATAAATTTAACTTTGCCGCACAAGAAAAGAGCAATAGCTTTTTTAGATAGAGTGACTGATGAAGCCAAAATGATCGGGGCGGTCAATACGATAGTAGTTGACCACGGTAAACTTATTGGGCATAATACCGACGGTAAAGGTTTTATTGCCTCTATTGAAAGGGACGCCCGGGTAAAACTTAAGAATAAAAAAGTGGTTATTCTTGGAGCAGGGGGAGCGGCCCACGCCATTGCCACCGAACTGGCGCTGGCCGGGGTGGGTAAAATGAGTATTTTTAACATCGTGCTTTATGAAGCCAAGGATTTGGCGATAAGAATAAAACGTTATATCCATAGTAGTGATACCGAGTTTTTCCTTTTGAAACCCGGAGACGTTCTGGATGAGAAGATTAGAGGGGCCGATATCATCATTAATGCCACGTCGGTAGGTTTAAAAGAAAGCGACCCTTTGCTTGTTAATCCGTCTGTTATAGATGACAGACATCTGGTCTGCGACGTTATTTATAATCCCCCGAAAACTAAATTGTTGGAAGCGGCTCACAAAAGAAAAGCGAAAACACTCAATGGCCTGGGAATGCTGCTTTATCAGGGAGCGATAAGTTTTGAACTCTGGACCGGGAAAAAGGCGCCCTTACAGGTGATGAAAACGGTTTTAGAAAAAGCCATCAGGAAAAGATAAACTTATGCTGATATACATTTTTTTGTTTTTTATAGGAACGATAATCGGCAGTTTCTTAAATGTTTGCATTTATCGGCTTCCCCGCGGGGAGTCTATCGTTTTACCCCGTTCTCATTGTACATCTTGCCAGAAAACCATCAGATGGTATGACAATATCCCTTTAATCAGTTTTCTTCTGCTCGGAAGACGCTGCCGGTATTGTAAAAAAGAGATTTCCTGGCGCTATTTCCTGGTTGAGCTGATCTGTGGATTTTTGTTGCTTTTTTTATGGAATAAATTCAGTTTCAGCTGGATGTTTTTTGCTTTCGGGATATTTTCAGCCGCCCTGGTAGTCATTGCTTTTATAGATCTGGAATTTTTGCTGATACCGGACGTAATTACTTATCCGGGAATGATTCTGGGGCTTTTAGTCGGGAGCTTTTATTCTTCCTTTACTGATTCTCTTTTCGGGTTAATTTTAGGCGGCGGGCTTTTTTATCTTTTAGCCGTGGCCGGAGAATTTGTTTTTAAAAAGGAAGCGCTGGGCGGCGGCGACGTTAAAATGATGGCTATGGTGGGTGCTTTTTTAGGAGTACTTAATACTTTTATTGCTATTTTTATCGCTTCTTTAATCGGTGCCGTCGTAGGATTAACTTTGATTATGTTTAAGATTAAGTCGCGTAAAGACGTCATTCCTTTCGGCCCATTTTTAAGTCTGGGGTCCCTTATTGCCCTTTTCTGGAGCCAGGATATTATAAATGTCTGGGGAAAATTAAATTTGATAATTTTCAAAAAATTAGGTTTATTCTGATTTAAAAACAAGGAGGAAATCTAATATGCTGCGCTATCTGACTGCAGGGGAATCGCACGGTAAAGGATTGGTGGCCATTCTTGAGGGACTTCCGGCAGGATTAAAGATTAATCAAGATTTTATAGACCGGCAATTAAAAAGAAGGCAGATGGGTTTTGGGCGCGGGGGCCGGATGAAAATTGAAGGTGATAAGATAAATATTATTTCCGGTATCCGGGGAGGAAAAACCCTGGGCAGTCCCATAGCCGTTTTAATAGAAAATAAGGACTGGTCTAACTGGCAGAATCTTATGGATGCCTGGCAGATTAAAGACGATGTTCAATTTACGTCTCCCCGTCCGGGGCACGCCGATTTAAGCGGGGCCATAAAGTTTAATTCAAAAGATATCCGTAATATTTTAGAGAGAGCCAGTGCCAGAGAAACGGCGGCCAGGGTAGCTCTGGGAGCTTTAACTTCTTTATTTTTAAAAGAGTTTAAGATAGAAATTATCGGCCACGTAGTGGAGATTGCCGGGGTTAAAATTGATGCTTCAGAATTAACTTTTGAAAAAATTAAGACGGGTACTAAAAGCGCCCTTTTAAATTGTGCGGTTAAAAGTAAAGAAAAAGAGATGAAGAATAAAATAGAAGAAGCCATATCTTTAAATGTGACCGTAGGGGGGAAATTTGAAGTCCGGGTTAAAAATGTCCCGGTTGGTTTAGGCTCCTTTATCCAGTGGGATAAAAGATTGGACGGCCGGCTGGCCCAGGCCGTTATGAGTATCCCGGCGATTAAAGCGGTAGAGATAGGTTTGGGAGCGGGAGCTTCTGGAAAATCCGGTCCACAGGTTCTGGATGAAATTTTTTATCAATCCCGGAAAGGATTCTTCCGAAAAACCAATTATGCCGGTGGAATTGAAGGCGGTATCTCTAACGGGGAAGAGATTATCGTCCGGGCAACCATGAAGCCCATTCCGTCATTAAAAAAACCGCTTGATTCCGTTGATTTAGTGACTAAAAAGGCCGTCAAAGCCCAGGTGGAAAGAGGGGACGTTTGTGCCGTGCCGGCGGCTTCCATTGTCGGGGAAGCCGTGGTTTCTCTGGTTTTAGCCGAGGCGTTTTTGGAGAAATTCGGCGGAGATAACCTTACGGAAATTAAAAGAAATTTTGATGGCTATTTGAAACAGGTCAGGGAGTTCTAAGTAAGGAGTAAGAATTAAGGATTCAGGATTAAGTAGTAAGTGGTAAGTATTAAGGATTAAGAAAAAATAAATACTTAATTCTTAAAGTTTCCGTAGGGAACGTCTTAATTCTTACTTCTGGGATTTAAAACATGAATATCGTTTTACTCGGCTTTATGGGAACCGGAAAAACAGCGGTGGGAAAAATGGTCGCCCGGAAGCTGAAAATGAAATATGTGGATATAGACGGTGAAATTGAAAAAGAAACCAAAATGACCATCAGTCATATATTTGTGGAATTCGGAGAAGAATATTTCCGCGAATTGGAAAAAAAGATGGTTTTAAAAATTTCGCGTCAGGATAAACAGGTCATATCGGCCGGCGGGGGGGTGGTCTTAAATCCTGAAAATATTGAAAACCTTAAGAGCAACGGTTTCTTAATCTGTCTGGATGCCAGCGTCGAAGTGATTTACCGGAGAACCAGGCGTTTTGCGCACCGGCCGCTCATTAAAACGGCTGACCCTCAAAAATCAATCGGCGAACTTTTAAAAAAGAGAGAAAAACATTACGCCGTAATTAAAAATCATATTGATACTTCTGATTTAACCAAAGAAGAAGTAGCCGAACAAATAATCACCGGATTTAAAGGAAGATAACCTTCAATGGAAAGAAAAAAAACACTTACCGTAAAATTAGGTTCCAGAAGTTACCCGATTATTATCAGCCGGGGAATTTTGTCTCAGCTCGGCCAGGAAATAAAAAAGATTAACCCGGGATTAAAAGGCCTTATTGTTACCAATCCCAAGGTGAAACTTTTATACGGCGCAGAGGTTTTAAAAAATTTAAAAAAAGCGGGTTTTGAAATTTATTTAAAAAGCATTCCCGACGGTGAGGAATATAAATCTTTTCAGCAGTTGAGGAGAATCTATGATTTCCTGCTGAAACACCGCTTTGAACGTAATTCTTTTATTGTCGCTCTGGGAGGCGGGGTGATAGGAGATTTAGCCGGATTTGCCGCGGCTACTTACGCCCGTGGCATTCCTTATATACAGGTTCCAACCACTTTACTGGCCCAAGTGGACAGCAGCGTGGGCGGGAAAGTAGCCGTCAATCATCCTTCAGGGAAAAATATGATTGGTGCTTTTTACCAGCCCAAACTGGTTTTTATTGATTTAAACCTTTTAATGACTCTGCCTCTTAATCAACTGCAGAATGGTCTGGCGGAAGTGATAAAATACGGGGTCATCTGGGATAGCCGCCTGTTTGATTTTCTGGAGCAGCATATAAGGAAAATTTTAAACTACGATTTAGAAGCTCTGCAATATCTGGTTTTTCGTTCCTGTCAGATTAAAGCTCAAGTCGTTTCCCGGGATGAAAGGGAAAAAGAGCTCCGGACTATTTTAAATTTTGGACACACGCTGGGTCACGCCTTGGAATCTTTAGGGGGGTATAAACACTTCTCCCACGGCGAGGCCATATCAGTCGGTATGGTTTTTGCCGGGAGATTAGCCCTGAAAATGAAAGAATTTTCCGCCACTGATTTAGAAAGACTGATTCATCTGCTTAAACGTGCCGGACTTCCTACACAACCCGGTATAAAAACAATAGAAAAAGCTATCCCGTATTTATTAGCTGATAAAAAAGTAAAAAACGGTGAAATCCGTTTTGTTCTGCCCCGAAAAATCGGCCGGGTTTTTGTCAGACCGGTTTCCATCAATACATTACGAAAAACTATTTTAAAATGAAAAAGATATTGATTCCGTTTATTATTATTTCTGCCTGTTTTTTAGCTGGCAGAACTTCAGCCGATGAAATTGTATTAAATAACGGAAACGTGATTAAAGGGCGGATTATCAAGAAAGATACAGAGCAGGTTAAAATGGAAGTTTTCTATGGAAATATTAATGTAAAAAGAGAAGAAATCTCTTCCATTAAAGAAGTACCGTTGAAAGAAAATTATATGTTTTTAGCCAGGGGCTATGAATCCAGAAAGGATGAGGTTAAAGCCAGGGAATTTTATAATCTGGTGTTAAAGATTGATCCTGAATCCCAGGAAGCCAAAAAGGCGGTGGATAGATTAACCAAGGAAGGCCGGGTTTTGCACGGCTCCAAAGAACAAAAAGAAAAAGAAATACTAAAATTAAATGAGTTGGCTTTACAGGAGGCCGGTAAAGAAAATTATCCGGCGGCTTTAAAATATCTTGAAGAAGCCGGGGTCATTGACCATGCCAGCAGTTTAATCAAAGATAACCTAATTCAGACTTATCTTAAATACGCCTGGTATCTTTATCGTCAGGGGAAAAAAGCTGATTCTATTGAGTTACTTAATAAAGGGGTGAAGGCATTACCGGACAGCGTGGAGATACTTATTCTTCTGGGGGAATTTTACTATCGGAATGGCAAGTTAAAAGAGGCGATCGGAATCTGGGAAAAGGCTTTAAAGCTTGACCCGGCCAATCAACACATTAAAAGCCGTTTGGAAGAAGCTGACCAGGGGTTTAAGGAGAAGTCTCCTGAAATATATTATTCGGATAATCTGATGGAAGTAAAAATAATGCAGGATTTAAGTGGTGAGGAAGAGACGCTTTTAAACAGGGTTATAGAGCTTTTTAAATCCGCCGCGGAAAACCTTAATTCGGAAATTTATTATTACCCTCCCCGGAGGATAAATGTCAGTGTCTATAGTGAAAGTTTAATCCCCTCGGTAATTTCTTCGGGAATCTCATACAGCGGAAAAGAAATCATAATTTCTCTTTCTGTGTTAGAAAAAGAGTCCGTGGGAATGATTAACTCAAGGGTTATCTATGTCTGCACGTATTTTTTTCTGGATTCCTTGATGGGGAAAAACGCCCCGTTATGGATGAAAGAAGGGTATTCCCTTTACCGCGCCCAGATTCCCTATAGCCGGGAATTATTGGAATCTGCTCTGAGAGATAAAAGTTTTCTGAGACTGAGGAAGATTGAAGATTTTTTAAAAAGTAATAGTTTCGGCGGACAGAAAAATTTAGTTTACGCCGAATGCCAGAGTTTTATTGCTTTTTTGATTGACGATTTCGGCAGCCGTTTCCTGTACGATACTTTCAAAGAAATCGCCCAGGGAACGGATTACGAAGATGCTTTGAATAAGTTTTTTGCCTGGAGTTTATATCAGCTGGAAGAGCAGTGGGTAGAATGGCTCCGGGGCATAATATAAACAGGACCACCTTTTATGTTTAAAATTAACGGAGAGCTTACCAGAATATATTTTGAAATGAATAATTTTCTGGTTAAGATTAATTATGAACTTATTTCAGGCGGGGATGAAAACCGGGAAAAAGAAGAAATGGGATTAATTATAGTAAATCTTAACCCGAGTTTTTCTTCACCACCCCGCAATTTTATTTTAAACACGGAGAATCTCCTGGGAATAACTAGGGCTCTGGTAGAAATGAAAGTGTGGCATTCCAAGCGGTTTTCACCTTCAGTTTTATTTTCTTCTCTGGGGCCTTTAAGATTTCTTTCCCCTGAAGCTTCAAGACAGGCCAGGGACGTTTTTAAAAAGGTAAATTTTAAAAGAATTCTTATTATTCCTCGTCTTCCGGCAACCAGAAATACGCAGGATAAAAGCGTGGATATTTTGAAACGAAAAGGAGTCGACCATATAATAGAATTCCGGACGATTCTTGAATTTTTGATTGAAAACGTAAACCCGGCGAAAAATTATGATGATTCAGACAGCCTTCAGTTAATAAAACTGCTGAAGAATTATAAATTGCTGCGTGAAGACCAGATGACCCTTTTTAAGAAAGAATAATTACGGCCGCTAAAGAGAAGATATCAGCAGGGGTTTAAACGAAGATGGACAGGCGACAGGCTTTAATTCTGCTTAATATGTATCCGGCTTTTGGATTTAAGAAATATAAAGAAATTCTGGAAAAATTCAACAGTCCGGAAATAGTTTTTAAGATCTCTATGGCAGAACTCAAGGCCAAAGGATTCAGTGAAGGCTTTATAAAAACTCTTACTAAACTTAAAGCGTTCAGTCTTGAACTGGAATTGGCGGAGTGTGACAAAAAAGGAATTAAAATTCTTACCTATGAAGATAATGATTATCCGGAAATACTTAAGGAAATTTTTAGCCCGCCTTTAGTGTTGTATGTAAAGGGGGAATATAACTCTAAAGAAGACATGGCTTTAGCCATAGTCGGGTCCCGCCGGCCGACACTTTACGGACGGATGACGGCGGAAAAATTAGCTAAAGATTTAGCCCTGATGAATGTTACTGTTGTCAGCGGCTTGGCCAGAGGAATTGATACGGCGGCCCATCAGGGGGTTTTAAAAGGTAAAGGCCGGACAATCGCCGTATTAGGCAGCGGTTTAGGAAAAATTTATCCTCCGGAAAACCAGAAAATAGCCGGGGAGATTTGTGAAAGAGGGTTAATTATTTCTGAATTCCCATATCGTGCCCGGCCCTTGCCGGCTAATTTTCCCCGAAGGAATCGTTTAATCAGCGGGCTTTCGGCGGGAGTGATTATTGTTGAAGCCGCCAGAAGAAGCGGGGCTTTAATTACAGCCGATTTAGCCCTGGAGCAGGGAAGAGAGGTTTTTGCCGTTCCGGGAAAAATTGATTCTCCAACCAGCTGGGGCGTCCACCAGTTGATTAAGGAAGGGGCCAAAATGGTGGTGGGGATAGAAGATATTCTTGAGGAATTTAAATGTCAATTCCCTAAAGAACCTAACCGCAACGATGGTATGGATAAAAAGAAATTAAATATATCTCAATCCGAAGAAAAGGTTTTTTCTCTTATTGAAAAGGAATCAGAAAGCGGCACCCACATAGACGAAATTATCAGACACAGCCGTATAAATGCCGGAGAAGTTACCGGTTTACTTTTGAATCTGGAATTAAAAGGATTAATTAAACAGCTTTCCGGAAAAAGATTTATCCGGATGGTATAAACATAAACAAAAAAGGAAATAAAATGACGAAATCTTTGGTGATTGTTGAGTCTCCGACAAAGGTAAAAACGATAAAAAAATTCCTTGGTAAAGATTTTACAATTGATTTTTGTCTGGGGCATCTGGTTGATTTACCGGAAAAAGAAATCGGGGTTGAAATAGAAAATAATTTTAAGCCGCACTATGTGGTTATCCCCGCGAGGAAAAAGGTTTTGAATAAATTAAAAGATGAAGCCAGAGAAGTTGAAACTATATATATCGCTACTGACCCGGACCGGGAAGGAGAGGCGATTGCCTGGCATTTATCAGATAAGCTAAGACGAATAACTCCTAAAATTTACAGGGTCTCTTTTAACGAGATAACTCAGCGTTCGGTTTTAAAAGCGCTTGATAATCCCGGCAAAATAGATGAGGACAAAGTGAATGCCCAGCAGGCCCGAAGGATTCTTGACCGAATCGTTGGTTACCGGCTCAGTCCGCTTCTCTGGGTTAAGGTCGGCAAGGGGCTTAGCGCCGGCCGGGTGCAATCAGTTGCCGTTCGCTTAATTTGTGAACGGGAAAAAGAAATAAAAGATTTTGTGCCCCAGGAGTACTGGGTTATTGAAGCGGATTTTGAGAAAAGCGGCTACCCGGTTTTTAAAGCGAAACTTGAGAAGTCCGGGAAAGAAAAAATAAATATCAGTGACGAAAAAAAAGCTAAGGAAATTGTTGAAGAATTAAAAAATGAAAAATTTTTAGTGGCCGATATTGAGAAAAAAGACAGCCGGAAATTTCCGTCCGCTCCTTTTATCACCAGCACCATGCAGCAGGAGGCGGCTTCCCGCTTAACATTTTCGGCCAATCTCACTATGGCTGTTGCCCAGCAGTTATACGAAGGAGTGGAATTAGGTGAAGAAGGAAGCGTCGGATTAATTACCTATATGCGTACCGATTCAACCCATATAGCCGAAGAGGCCCAGGCAGAAGTCAGAAAATTTATAGCCGAAAAATTCGGAAAGGAATATTTACCTTCTTCTTCACCGCAATATAAATCGAAAAGGGAACAGGGAGCTCACGAGGCCATCAGGCCGACTTCAATAAAATATGAACCCGAACAGATTAAAAAATTTCTTAACCAGCAGCAGTATAAGCTCTATAAACTTATCTGGAATAAATTCGTCTCTTCTCAAATGAAACCGGCCTTATTAGAAACTACTACGGTTAATATTCAGGCCAAAGACTATGTTTTTCGGGTTTCTTCCAGTGAGATGAAATTTCCCGGTTATCAGATATTAAACCACAATGAAGAAAAAGAGGCGGTAAAAACAATTTTGCCTCCTCTGGAATTAAATGAAGAAGTGAAACTTCGCGGGATGAATCCCTCTCAACATTTTACCAGTCCCCCGCCAAGATACAGTGAAGCCAGTTTAATCCGGGTTCTGGAAGAGAAAGGCATTGGCCGCCCCAGCACTTATGCAAATATTGTTTCTACGATTCAGCAGCGAGATTATGTGCGTAAAGATTCAGCTTGTTTTTATCCGACTGACCTGGGGATGATTATTAATAATTTACTGGTAAAGAATTTTCCTGACGTGCTTAATGTTGAATTTACCGCCAATCTTGAAGATGAACTTGACAAAGTTGAAGAAGGAAAAGGGGAATGGCAGTTGATCCTTAACAATTTCTATAAGCCGTTTAAAAAACATCTGGATAAAGCCAGGGAAAAAGTGAAAAAGCTGAATCATATTGAGGTCACTGATGAAATATGCGAAAAATGCGGGCGGCGAATGGTCGTAAAAATGGGTAAATTCGGTAAATTTTTGTCCTGTTCAGGATATCCTTATTGTAAAAACAGCCGTTCTTTTACCCTGGGTATCGCCTGTCCCCAGCCAAATTGTATGGGGGAGATTATTGAAAGACGGACTAAAGGAGGAAGAATTTTTTACGGTTGCAGTGAATATCCCAAGTGTAATTTCAGTTCACAGTATAAGCCCGTAAAGAAAATCTGTCCCCAATGCGGCGCTCCATTCCTGGTGGAAAAAAGGTCAAAACACAGCCATTCTTACAGCTGTTTGAATAAAGATTGTTCCTACCGAGAAGAGGTCAAGGAAATAAATGGCTTGTAAAAATCTAACCTTTAAAAACGGCGTAGATAAATTTCTCAGTTATTTGAAAGATGAGAGGTTCTATTCACCCAGAACTTTAAGAAGTTATCAGACTGATTTAATTCAATTCGGTAAGTTTTTAGATAGTCAGGGCCTTGATTTTAACCGGATAAACCATCTGGATATCAGAAAATTTTTGGTATTTTTAGGACAGAAGGACTGTAAACCGAAAAGTTTAGCCAGAAAGATATCCGCTTTGAAATCGTTTTATAGATATATGACCAGATTCGGTTTTTTAGATAAGAATCCGGCTTTGCTTTTATCTCCATTCAAATATAAAAGCAGATTACCCGAGGTATTGGAGTTAGATGAGCTGGAAAAACTTCTGGAGTCCCCGAATGATACTCTTTTGGGTTTAAGAGACCGGGTCATATTAGAAACTCTATATAGCACGGGGATAAGGGTGAGTGAATTGGTAAATCTTGATGTTGAGGATGTAGATTTCATTAATGGGATGGTTAAGGTAATGGGAAAAAGAAGGAAGGAAAGAATCTGCCCAATCGGAGAAAAAGCCCTGGAGGCGTTACAGATTTATCTTAAAAAAAGAAAATCTTCCCGGGACAGAAAATATGGACATGTTCTTATTCAAAATAATCACGGCGGGCGGCTGACTGACCGCAGCGTTTCCCGGATTATCAAGGGTTATATTAAAAAGATTGCCCTGACCAAGAATGTAACCCCGCATACTTTTCGTCATTCTTTTGCTACCCATCTGCTCAATCGGGGGGCAGACCTGCGTTCCATTCAGGAACTTTTAGGCCATGTGAGTCTTTCAACCACTCAAATATATACCCATCTTTCGACCAAAAGGCTTAAAGAAGTTTATGATAAAACTCATCCCAGGAGCTAGTTAATTGTCTACGGCAGACATTTCTACATCGGTTAACTGATATAGAGCTGATTTTATCCGGAAACTTTTTAAATCGAGGCAGTCAGATAATTTTTGCTTGTCAAACAATAGTATATATGATACTATAATAATTCAAAATTTTCTAAAATAAGGAGTGTATATGCCAGAAATAACGCTTAAGGAATTGTTGGAAGCCGGAGTCCATTTTGGACACCAGACCAAGAAGTGGAATCCGAAAATGGAAAAATACATTTTTGGAGAAAGACAGGGAATTCATATCGTAGATTTGCAGAAAACCATGGCTGAATTTGAAAAGGCTTATGCGTATATAAGAGATGCCGTAGCCGACGGGAGAAATGTCCTCTTCGTAGGGACTAAAAAACAAGCCCAGGAAATTATCCGTGAGGAAGCGGAACGCTGCGGGATGAGTTATGTTCACAAAAGATGGTTAGGAGGGACCCTGACTAATTTTGATATTATCAAAAAAAGCATAGAGCATTTAAGAGAGCTTTTAGATGTGGAATCAAAAGGGGGCTTTTCAGGGCTTTCTAAAAGGGATCTGGCAAAAGTAAATAAAGATAGATTAAGGCTCGAGAAGTGTTTTTATGGTCTTAGAAACATGAATGATAGACCTGATATCATTTTTATTGTTGACCCGGTTAAGGAAAAAACAGCCTTAAGTGAAGCAAAAAAGGTTAAAATTTTTACTATCGGTGTTCTTGATACCAATGGAGACCCGGACTTACTTGATATTTGTATCCCGGGAAATGATGATGCCATAAGGTCAATTAAGTTATTGGTGAGCCGTATTGCTGATGCAGCTATAGAGGGGAAACAGTCTATCGGGACGGTGGTTAATAAAGAGGAGTCTCTTCCCGAAGGCGAATCAGTGCCGGTTGCTCCAGAAATTAAAAAGAGCCCAAAAACAGGAAAGAAAGGTGAAAAAAGAAGTTAAAATGGTAAATATAGATTTGATAAAAGAGTTACGTGATAAAAGTGGAGCCGGTATGATGGAGTGTAAAGAGGCCCTGAAAGAGTCAGCCGGTAATATTGAAGAAGCACTGGTTTTTTTAAGGAAGAAAGGATTGGCTAAAATCAGAAAAAGAGCCGGGCATGTTGCCAAACAGGGGATAATTACCGCTTATATTCATACCGGCGGCAAAGTCGGGGCTATGGTTGAGGTCAATTGTGAGACTGATTTTGTCTCCCGTAACGATGATTTTCAACAAATGACCAGGGACATTGCCATGCAAATTGTAGCC
This sequence comes from uncultured bacterium, assembly GCA_964506075.1. GTDB lineage: Bacteria > CAZDME01 > JAYEMH01 > JAYEMH01 > JAYEMH01 > CAZDKO01. The sequence continues at coordinate 3,151 of CAZDKO010000014.1, read as the reverse complement.
AGTAACCCTCTTTACATAAAACGCGAAGATGTTCCGGCGGAAGTTATCGAGAAAGAAAAAGAAATTTTAGGCTCTCAGAGCGGAGAGAAAAAAACCAAGGAAATTATGGATAAAATTATCCAGGGTAAACTGGATAAGTATTTTAAGGACGTTTGTCTCCTTGAACAGCCTTTTATTAAAGATCCTCAGATTAGTGTGGAAGAATATATCCACCAGAGTGTAGCCAAGATTGGAGAGAAATTAGAGGTCAGACGTTTTTCGAGGTATGTATTAGGAGAGGAAATTGACTAAGTCGCCGGTTTATAAGCGGATACTTTTGAAATTAGGCGGAGAGATATTACAGGGTGAGAAAACTTACGGGATAGATTCTCAGGCCAGTTTAGCTATTGCCGGGGAGCTTAAAGAAATCAGTAGTGCCGGGGTCCAGTTAGCGGTTGTTCTGGGAGGCGGTAATATTTTTCGTGGCGTGGGTGAAAAGAATGACGGTATTGACCGTTCTACGGCAGATTATATGGGTATGCTGGCTACGGTTATCAACGCTTTGGCTCTTCAGGATGCTCTGGAAAAATCAGGGGTGGTCACCCGCGTTCTTAGCGCGATAACGATGTCTCAGATTGCTGAGCCATATATTCGTCGCCGGGCTATCAGGCATTTGGAGAAAGGGAGGGTTATCATCTTTGCGGCAGGAACGGGAAATCCTTATTTTTCAACTGATACCGCGGCCGCTTTAAGAGCGACAGAAATAAATGCGGAGGTTCTTATCAAGGGGACAAAAGTTGACGGTGTTTATTGTTCCGACCCGAAAAGAAACCCTAAAGCGAAAATGTTTGAAACCATAAAATATATTGAAATGTTAAAAAATGGACTGAAAGTTATGGATTCTACGGCTGTATCTCTTTGTATGGATAACTCTCTCCCTATTATTGTCTGTAATATATGGAAAAAAGATAACATTAAAAAGATAATTTATGGGGAGAAAGTAGGTACATTAGTTGAATAAAGAGAGGGGACAATGGAGCAAAAAAAGATTTTTACCGAAGTAGAAAAAAAAATGCAGCAAACCTTGGAAGCCATGAGGCGGGAATTTATGGTCGTTCGGACCAATCGGGCTTCAAGTGGTTTAGTTGAAGAAATTATAGTTGAGTGTTACAACGCCACGATGCCGTTAAAACAACTTGCCTCAATAAGTATTCCTGATTCACGAAATATTCTGATTCAACCCTGGGATAAAACCATTATTGCAGATATTGAAAAGGCAATTTTAAAATCTAATTTAGGTTTCAACCCGGTAAATGACGGAAAACACATAAGACTTTCCCTTCCCCCTTTAAGTGAGGAAAGAAGAAAAGAACTGGTTAAACTGGTAAAAAAGATTGCCGAGGACGGCAAGGTTTCTATCCGGAACACCCGGAGAATAGCGAAGGAAGATTTAGAGAAACTGGAGAAAGATAAAATTATATCTGAAGATGAGCGGTTTCAATCCCAGGATAAAATACAGAAACTGACGGATGAATACATAAAAAAGTTAGATGATATGGTATTGGTTAAAGAATCAGAAATTATGGAAGTCTAATTTTTACTTTTTGTAATTTTTTATCAAGGGGGAAAAATTTCCCCCTTGATTTATTTTTGTTCTTTAACCTGTTCTACGGTTAAGTCTTATGATTTGGCAGAATAATAAAAAAGAGCTCTATAAAGAAATAGATGCTTCCCGTCTTCCTGAACATATAGCTATAATAATGGATGGCAACGGACGCTGGGCAAAACGGAGGGGATTACCGCGTCGCCTAGGACATCAGGCCGGGATTAAAGCGGTTAGAAAAATAGTAGAAGCCGCTGTTCAATTAAAAATTCCGGTTATAACCCTTTATTCTTTTTCTGTAGATAATTGGGTCCGTCCGGCTGAAGAAATCAGGGGATTAATGAAACTTTTAGAAAAATATGTTGCCGGTGACCTGCCAAGATTAGATAAGGAAAATGTTCGTTTAAAGGTTATCGGGGATATAACCAGGTTTCCCGAATCAACCCGGAAGGCAATCACGAAAGCTTTGGACACCCTTAAAAAAAATAACGGGTTAACCCTCGTTCTGGCTCTTAATTATGGCGGACGGTGGGAAATCCTGAATGCGATGAAAAAAATTTACCCCTTCCTTCAGAAGAAAAAAATGAAAATAAACGATATAGACGAAAAAACATTCAGCCACTTTTTAGAGACAAACGAACTTCCGGATCCGGATTTATTGATTAGAACCAGCGGGGAAAAACGGCTGAGTAATTTTCTCCTGTGGCAACTTTCATACTCTGAATTGTATTTTACCGATAAACTCTGGCCGAACTTTAATGACCGTGATTTAGTAGAAGCGATTATTGATTTCCAGAAAAGGAAGAGACGGTATGGAGGCATATAAAGAAGGTGGTTTAAAATTGCGTTATCGTTTGCTTTCTGCGGTGCTATTTTTGCCTGTTTTTATCTGGCTTATTTATTGGAAATGGAACTGGCTGTTTCTGCTTTTCGTAACGGCTATAGTTTTAATTGCCCTGAGGGAATATTTTAAAATTATGAACCAGAAAGAAATACATTGCCACCGGATTTTATGTTATCTGGGAGCTGCTTTTTTACCTTATCTTTTTGGAGCCGGTAATTTAGCTTATCCGGCTTTTTTGCTATTAGGGATATTTCTGGCCATCTGGATCAGCCAGATATTTAGTAAGAAAGATTTTTCTGCCGTTGTCCAATGCGTATCAGCCAGTCTCCTGGGGTTAATATATGTGGGTTGGTTACCTTCACATATTATGGGGTTAAAATCTTTACCGGATGGAAATAATCTGGTTTTATTTGTATTCGCCGTAACCTGGGTAGGGGATGCCTTTGCCTATTTTATCGGGGTCAGATGGGGTAAACATAAGCTTATCGCCCGGATAAGTCCTAATAAAACTGTAGAAGGGGCTGTTGCCGGAATTACCGGTAGCATTCTGGCGGTTATTATTTTCCTTATTTTCTTTAACATCTCTTTATCTCATTATCTTTTTTATTTTATTTCCGGTATTACACTGGGAATAATGGCTATTTTTGGCGATTTAAGTGAGAGTATACTCAAAAGAACCATTCATATAAAAGATGTGAGCACCATTATTCCCGGACACGGCGGGG
>CAZDKO010000013.1:35342-39092 GCA_964506075.1 uncultured bacterium | reverse complement strand
TTTATCTATCTTGGTTCTCCGGCTACCGTCGCCGCTTCAGCGATTAAAGGAAAAATAACAGACCCGAGGGAATATTTATGAAGGTAAAAGGTAAGGCTCATAAGTTCGGGGATGATATAAATACCGATTATATCATTTCCGGCCGTTATAAGTTTAAAACTCTGGATATGAACGAGTTAGCTAAACACGTCATGGAAGATATAGATCCGGATTTTTATAAAAAAATTCAAAAAGGTGATTTTATAGTCGGCGGTAGAAATTTTGGCTGTGGTTCCTCACGTGAACAGGCCCCTTTAGCCATTAAATATGCCAATATAAATGCCGTATTAGCTAAATCCTTCGCCCGGATATTTTTCCGGAATTGTATTAATGTCGGGCTTCCGGCGATTGAATGTGATACTGATCGGATTGAAGCCGGGGATACTCTGGAGATTGATTTAGATAAAGGTGAGGTTTTTAATCAAACAAAAAATATAAAGATTAATTTTAGTTCCCTGCCGGAGATGATGCAGAGAATTCTTCGCTCCGGCGGAATGGTTGAATATATGAGGAAGAGAGAAAAATAAATTATGCTGTTAATTTTAAATGGAGATACCAGAGATAATGGCAAAAATATATAAGGTAACTTTAATTCCGGGGGACGGCACCGGACCGGAACTGGCTGAGGTTGCCCGAACAGTAATAGAAGCAACCGGCGTTAAAATTGACTGGGAAGTTAAACAGGCCGGAACAGAGGTGATGGAAAAGACAGGAACGCCTCTTCCGGAGGAAGTAATTGAATCTATCCGGAGAAATAAAGTGGCTATAAAAGGACCTATTACTACCCCGATAGGAACAGGTTTCCGGAGCGTCAACGTGGCTTTGAGGAAAGAACTTAATCTCTACGCCTGCCTTCGTCCCTGCAAGTGGTATAAAGGGGTTAAATCACGTTATCAGAACATCGACCTGGTGGTAGTCAGGGAGAATACGGAAGATCTCTACGCCGGAATTGAATTTAAAGAAGGGGATAAGGCCACCGCCGATTTAATAAAGAATATTGAGTCTTTAAAGGGAACAACGATTAAAGCTGATTCGGGTATAAGCATTAAACCTATTTCTTATTCAGGAAGCCGGCGGATTGTCCGTTTTGCTTTTGATTACGCCAGAAAGAATAATCGGAAAAAAGTCAGCGCTGTTCATAAAGCCAACATAATGAAGTATTCGGACGGAATTTTTCTGGAAGCCGCCCGGGATGTCGCCAAGGAATATCCGGACATTCAGTTTGAAGATAGAATAGTCGATAATATGTGTATGCAGTTGGTGCAAAAGCCGGAACTTTACGATGTTCTGGTTCTTCCGAATCTTTATGGTGATATTATTTCTGATTTGTGTGCCGGCCTTGTCGGCGGTTTAGGGGTTGCTCCCGGAGCTAATTTAGGAGAGGGTCTGGCTGTCTTTGAACCGACCCACGGCAGTGCCCCTAAATATAAAGGTTTGAATAAAGTGAACCCTACCGCCATAATTCTTTCCGGGGTATTAATGCTTAAATATTTAGGCGAAGCGGAAGCGGCGGAAAGACTGGAAAAGGCTGTGGCTGGAGTAATTGCTGAAGGTAAAAATGTTACTTACGATTTAAAACCTACCCCCCAGGACCCAAGTGCCGTCGGCACCAGAGAAATGGGAGAAGCCGTTATCAAAAAATTAATTACCCCGTAACTGGAAAAATAAAGTTCAGGGGTAAAAAAAATTCTTGACAAAGTCCATTTATTTTTTTAAAATTAGGTCTTTTGATAATACGTTTAATTACTTGAAAGGAGGGTTTAAACATGCAGATTAAACCTTTGGGAGATAGAATTCTGGTTAAAAGGACCGAGGCGGAAGAAATGAAAAAAGGGGGAATTATAATTCCTGATACCGCTAAGGAAAAACCTCAGGAAGGTAAAGTAATCGCCGTTGGCTCAGGTAAAGTTGAAGGCGATAAAAAGGTTCCTTTAGAGGTGAAGAAAGGGGATACTATTTTATTTGCTAAGTATTCCGGAAACGAAATTAGTGTCGGGGATGAAGAATATCTCATTCTTAAAGAGGAAGAGGTTTTAGCCATCTTAGAAAAATAAAAAAATACGTAAAAAGGAGGTTGATTAGAATGGCAAAACAGTTGTTATATAGCGAAGAAGCACGGCGTTCATTGCAAAGAGGGGTTGATAGTCTTTCCAACGCGGTTAAGGTAACTCTCGGACCTAAAGGGAGAAATGTTGTTTTAGATAAAAAATTCGGTTCACCGCTTATTACCAAGGATGGAGTGACTGTGGCTAAAGAAATTGAGCTGGAGGAACCTTATGAGAACATGGGGGCCCAGATGATTAAAGAGGTGGCTTCCAAAACCAGCGATATTGCCGGTGACGGTACCACGACAGCAACGGTTCTTGCCCAGGCGATTTTTCGTGAAGGTGTCAAAAACGTTACCGCCGGGGCTAACCCCATGGCTTTGAAGAGGGGTATTGACAAAGCGGTTGAAATTGTAATCGGAGAGCTTAAGAAGTTGAGTATGAGCGTTAAAGATAAAAAAGAGATTTCCCAGGTAGCATCCATCGCCGCTAACGGAGATGAAACCATCGGTAATCTCATCGCTGAAGCGATGGAAAAAGTGGGAAAGGACGGGGTGATTACCGTTGAAGAAGCCAAAACTACCGAAACAAACTTAGACGTCGTTGAAGGTATGCAGTTTGATAATGGTTATCTTTCCCCCTATTTCGTGACTGATGCGGAAAGAATGGAAACGGTATTGGAAGACCCGTACATTCTTATTCATGAAAAGAAAATTTCGGCTTTAAAAGATTTACTGCCTCTTTTAGAGAAAATAGCCAAAATGGGAAAGCCGCTTGTAATTATCGCTGAAGACGTTGAAGGTGAAGCCCTGGCGACTTTGGTCGTTAATAAATTAAGAGGGACATTTGCCTGTGCGGCGGTTAAAGCTCCTGGTTACGGAGACCGCCGTAAAGCGATGTTAGAAGATATCGCTATTCTTACCGCCGGTAAAGCTATCCATGAAGATTTAGGGATAAAATTAGAAAATATATCTCTGGATTACCTGGGCCAGGCCAAAAGAGTAACCATTGATAAGGAAAATACGACTATAGTACAGGGAGCCGGTAAATCAGTTGATATTAAAGCCCGGATTAATCAAATTAAGAAAGAGATTGAAACGACCACTTCAGATTATGATAAGGAAAAGCTTCAGGAAAGACTGGCTAAATTAGCCGGCGGAGTGGCCGTTATTAACGTCGGTGCTTCTACTGAAACCGAGATGAAAGAGAAAAAAGCCCGGGTGGAAGATGCTCTTCACGCTACCCGCGCCGCCGTAGAAGAAGGAATTGTGCCGGGAGGAGGAGTCGCTTTAATCAGGACCCTGCCCGTTTTAGAAAAAACCAAGCTGGAAGGAGAGGGAAATATCGGCATTGATATTATTCGCCGGGCTTTAGAGGAACCAGCCCGTCTTATTGCCTCTAACGCGGGGATGGAAGGTTCAGTCATCGTCCAGCGGATTAAACAGGAAAAGGGCAATATAGGTTATAATGCCAGCAGTAATAAATTTGAGGATATGGTTGAAGCCGGAGTTATTGATCCGACTAAAGTAACCCGGTCGGCTTTAGAGAATGCCGCCAGTATCGCCGGATTACTTATCACGACGGAAGCGGCTATTACCGATATTCCTGAGAAAGATAAACCGGCTATGCCGATGGGTGGTGCTCCGGGAATGGGCGGTATGGGAGG
>CAZDKO010000013.1:0-35242 GCA_964506075.1 uncultured bacterium | reverse complement strand
AAGATAAACCGGCTATGCCGATGGGTGGTGCTCCGGGAATGGGCGGTATGGGAGGAATGTACTAAACAATTTAGCCTCTGTAATTTAAACGGCCTGGGTAAAAATTTATCCAGGCCGTTTTTTATAAATGAAGCATATTCTGGTAAATAAGGTTCAAATTGATGGTTTTAGAACAGCTTTACGGTTCGACTACTATTGGTATTTTAAGGGCATTTGAATTTATTAAAAAAAGTTTAGAAAAATTTGACAATTTAAGTTCTTTATGCTATATTGTATATATAATATATCTTCGAAAGGGCAACCTTCCTGAGATTTAAACAGGAGGGCAATGCAAAACCAACGGTTCGCCGTGATTTTTGGCGGAGGCCGGGTTGCCGAAAAGATGGGACCCGGTTTTTTTTATATGACCGGGTTGCTGAAAGTCAGGTAATCCGGTTTTTTTTAATTTTAAGGGTTTCCATAAAATGGAGGTGAATTTATGGAGATAAAAGGATGTTTCTTCCCCGAAAATAGATTGATAAACCTGGTTTTAGTCTTTTCTTTGACCATATATATTACTTTAGCCTTAAAAATAGAAGTCAGCCATGCCGCCCCCGAAGCCAAAAGCATCTTTTCCCGCCCTAAATGGACACAACCGACCGCCCCTCCTGAAGAAAAAGCTTCCGGGATTCAACCGGTATCTCCTAAGTTTTTTTATCCTTCCCAGATTAAGGTTTCTCAAGATTTAGCCAAGGTTCAGGAATTTTATCAGGGAAAGAACAAAAAATTAATTATTCACCTTCAGGATGCACATTGTAATTATGACGGGCAAAAAAAAGCCGCTGAACTTTTGAAAGAATTGATTAAAAATTATGGGGTGAGATTAATTCTGGTTGAGGGTGGAAGTGGAGACGTTAGTTTATCATACCTTAGAAATTATGGAACCCCTGAACTCAGGAAACAGGTGGCGGAAGAATATCTGCGTAAAGGCGAAATTGCCGGGGAAGAATATCTGGACATTATCTCTGATATGCCTTTCACTCTTTACGGGATAGAAAATGACGATATTTATAATGCCCATTTAGATACTTTTTGGAGGGTAGAAGAGGTCAAAACACAAATGCTTGAGAGAACGGCGGTTTTAATGACGCTGGCAGAGCAATTAAAGGGCCGTGTTTATAATAAACAGTTAAGAGAACTGGAACAGAAAAAGACTGACTTTGAAAAACAAAATATAAAGGTTGTTGATTATTATGATTATCTCGGACAGCTGTCGCAGAGTTTAAAACTGGATTTAACCGCCTCTTCTAATTTCAAAAAATTTATAGACGCCTCTCGTTTTGAGAAAGACATTAAAAGCGAACAGATTGCGGCTGATTCTAAAAATCTGGTTGAAAAACTGGTGAAAATTCTCCCCGAGAAAAAATTAAAACAGCTCCTGGCTCAAAGCGCTAAATTCAAGTTAGAGAAAGTTGCCCCCTCCGATTATTATTCTTTTTTAAAGATGTTAGCCCTTAGTTCTAACGTAAATTTAAAGGCTTACCCTAATTTATATAATTACCTTAATTATTTAGAGCTGAGTGAACAGATTAACGGTTCTGATTTAATCAGAGAAGCCAAAGAACTGGAAAAGAACATAAAAGAGAAACTGTTTAAAACCGGTGAAGAAAGGGAGCTGGATAAAATATCCGTGAACCTGGTTTTACTTAACAATCTGATAAATCTTCAGTTAACTCCCGACGAATATAATCTCTATAACAAAAATAAATCAGATTTCCGTCTTACCCAATGGTTAAATTTCTTAAATGATAAAGCCGGAAAATATAAAATCCCCGGGATAAAAACAGATACTGAAATGATTGTAAATAACCTTGGTAGAGCGGAAGAATATTACCAGTTGGCTTTTAAAAGAGATGAGGCTATTTTGCAAAACAGCCTTGAGAAGATGGGACAGGATGGAGATAGCGTTGCTGTTTTAATTACCGGAGGGTTTCATACCCCGCGTCTTACCCGGATGATTAAAGAAAAGGATTACTCTTATCTGGTAATAGCACCTAAAATAACCGAAATTTCAGACCAGAACCTCTATATTTCGGTTTTGAAAAATAGACAGCATTTAGGAGAAAAATAAACCGTACCCACTGAGTTAAAAACTTTAATAATTTTTAAGATAGTAATAAAAGGAGGGGTAACAAATGTTTAAAAGAAGCCTTAGGAAAAGTCTGGTTTTTAGATTTCTATCATTGGCTATTATTCAAATTTTTATATTTACCAGCTATTCTTTTGCTTATCCCGCGTGGGAAAATTTACCGGAAGAGGATTTAAGAGTCAGTGCGGTTAAAAGTAATCCGCTCGTTTTAGAAAACCTTGAAGGAAAATTGAGTGCTTACCCTTCGGATAGTCTTTATCTTTCCCAGATACCCAAAGAGCAGATAGATGGGAAGACGTTTATCATCCGGGTTGATTATAATGTGCCGACCGATAAAAAAGGCAACATTACCGATGATAGCCGGATTGCCGCTTCGGTGAAGACCATTAATTTCATCAGAGAACGCGGCGGTAAAGTGGTTTTGATGAGTCACCTGGGCCGTCCCAAAGGAATCGATGAAAGTTTACGTTTGAACAATATCGCCGCCAGATTAGAGAAATTATCGGGTTTTCCGGTGAAAAAATTTAACGATATAGTGAACGATGAAATCAGGGATTACGTGAAGAATAAAATGAAAAACGGGGAAATAATCCTTCTGGAAAATGTCCGTTTCTCACCCGGCGATGAAGCCGGCGATGAGGTGTTTGCTCAAGATTTAGCCTCTTTAGCCGATGTTTTTGTTCTGGACGGATTTGGTGTCTCTCATCGGGGTAAGCAGGCCACAGTCGGTGGAGTGGCTAAGCATATACCGGGCGTAAAAGGTTTACTGATTGAAGAGGAAGAAAGGGGTTTAACCCCGGTTCTTAAAAGCGAAGGTTCAATGGTAGTTTTATTAGGCGGAGCCAAGGTCTCGGATAAGGTAAAAATGATTGAAGGCCTTATGAATCGGACGACCAAGATATTTATCGGCGGAGGGATGGCTGTTCCTTTCATTAAGGTTATGGGAGGCAGCGTCGGTGCTTCAAGTGTATCCGAAGATGATTTAAAAATAGCGGAAAGAATATATACCGGTAAAGATTCAGGAAAATTACTTTTGCCGGTTGACGTTTTAATTGTGGACCGTTTCAGCACTGATCCGGAAGAAATGAAGAATGCCACTTATAAAACGGTGCCGGTTGGTCCGACGTCGGTTCCTGACGGCTGGTACATAGTGGATATAGGTCCCCAGACGGTTTTAAATTTTAGAAACGTTATGAATGAGATAAAACCCGGTACTATTTTATGGAACGGTAATATGGGTGTTTCCGAATTAAAGCCGGCTGCGGCCGGAACCAGGGGTGTGGCGGAATTAATTGCTTATTTTACGGTTAGTCAGGGAGCCAACAGTATTATCTGCGGAGGCAATACCGCTGAAGCGGTCAAGGAATTCGGGTTAAAAGATAAAATGAGTTTTGTTTCTACCGGCGGCGGTGCCGCGATTGAATTTATTGAGAATAACGGCACTCTTTCCGGATTTACGAATTTAGCTAAAGCCGCCAGTTTGAAAGATTTTTCTAACCTGGCCAAGAAAAAAGGTGATGTCCCACATCGTTCTGTATGGAGAGAAAGTGTTAATGGAGCGATAGAAACAGCTCTTGCCGCCAACAGAACTTCTGATTTTACCGTTTCGGCCAGAGAGAATATTAAGACTTATTTAGCCAGACCAAACGTCAGAGAAAAACTGGCTGGCTTAGTTAATGTTGACGAATTAAATAAGACCCTGGATAAAATGAAATTTACGCTGGTTACCAATCCTTCTCAGGTTACTTCGCCGGCTATAATAATAAGGGATAATAATTATTATCAGATTGCTCACGTCGGACTCACCCGGCAAACAGGATATTTTCCTGAGGCCTTAATAAGAAACAGGGATTTTTATGCGAATAATCAGGAATTATTAAATGCTTTGCTGGTCAGAGAACTGGTTCTTTTAAATAAAGCCACAGAAGTTTATGCGCAAACTAAAGATTACAGCCGGGCGGTCAATGAAGCCGAGGATATTGCTGAAAAAGCGGAGAAGTTATTAGTCGGTGACAGTCTTGACCAGTATGCACAGAACCAGGTTGATAGATTTTTAAGCGGCGCGGCGGTAATTTCTTATGCCCAGTCAGATCTGGATAAGATGACCGAGGTTCAGAGGCGACCAATAATCGGCGGGAACTGGAAGATGTCCATTACTTCTGCCGACGAAGCCCGCGAGTTATTAGTAGGGATCGCTGGAGAGGTAAGAGATATCGGGACCGTTGATATTGTTGTCTGTCCTTCCACTATTCATTTAAAAGATGTAGTGACGGTTTTAAAACAGTTAGAAAACGCCGGGGAGATTCCCGTCGGAAGAATACATGTTGCCGCCCAAAATATGTGGGCTGAGGAAAAAGGCGCTTTTACTTCCGGAATATCAGCTCCTCAACTTACCGAGATATATGTTGACTATGTGCTTTTAGGTCATTCGGAAGTAAGAAGAAGCCCGGGGCAAAAGCTTACCGGAGAATCCAACCAGAATATCAACCGGAAATTAAAAACAGCCCTTAAGTATAACTTGACGCCGATTGTCTGCGTCGGTGAAAGTTTAGAAGAAAGAGAAGCCGGTAAGACTAACGAGCTTCTTAGTTCAATGGTTAGAGAAAGCCTGGCTGATATTGAAGCCAAGCAAGCCTCAAAAATTGTAATTGCTTATGAACCGGTCTGGGCTATCGGCACCGGGAAAACAGCTACTCCAGAACAGGCCAATGAAGCCATAAGTTTCATCCGGGGGGTACTGGCCGATATGTTTGGTATAGAGGTAGCTTCCCAGATGCGTCTTCAATACGGTGGCAGCGTTAAAGCGGATAATATAGCTAATTTAATAGCCCAGTCGCATATTGACGGGGCTTTAGTCGGCGGAGACAGTCTTAAAGCAGAAAAATTTGCTCCGATAGTAAAGCGTACCGCAGATTACGTGATTAACAGGGAAACGGAAATGTGGGCGGAAGTTTTCCCGGCGGTAAGAGCGAACTTAAACGCCGATAAGATAAATGAATTCAAGGATAACAATAATCCGCGGGCGGTAGTGGTTAACTATCAGTTGCTCCGGGATAATCCGGGTATAGGTTTGGCGATTATGAATGCCAATACCCAGCTGGGTAAAAATAAAAGTTTAAAATTTGTTCTGGCTTATGATAGACCCGGGCAGGAAAATAGTTTTTATAAAAATATAAAGGGAGCCACTAACGGAGCGGTTGATTTAGCCGGACAGTTTGACCTGGTAGTTTCCACGAAAGATTCGGCCAGGACGGTTATCGATAAAATAAAGAGCCGTTTTGAGAATCTGGAGAAGGTGGAATTAATCGGACCCCAGGCCTGGGCGCAGGTTTATCAGAGTGTTCCGGGGATAAAAGATTGTATCGTGGTTGTTTGTGAGATTGGAGAAGGCGGGAATATTAACCAGGGAGACCTGGCGTTATGGGCGGGTTTAAACGCGCTGGTTAACGAAGGGATACTTACGGCCGAGGAGAAACACGGTTTATTCAGTCTTAAGGACAGCGCTCGAAACACCTTTAAAGTGGAGTCAAAGAAGGTGGGAGCAGATACCGAAAGAATGATTAAGGTCTATCGTGAAGTTGTATCTTCCGAATAGGGCTGAAACAAAAAACAGGAGGGTATAATGCGTAAGGTAAAAATGAAAGTATACTGGTTTCGGATTGCTTCTTTAATAGTTATTCAAACCTTTCTTTTCACTACTTACGGTTGTACTTATTCCGGTGGTGAATTTTATCAGAAAGAAAAAAAAGATTTAAGGGCCAGCGCCCTGAGTGAAAATCCTGAGAAAGCCAGAGAACTTACTAAAAGACTGAGCGGAGAATCAAACATGATTAAAGATGAAAGTATTTTAGCCTGGAGTCTTAATGGGCAGTCGTTGGAAAATATTTTAGGCAAGATTGTTAAAGAGTATGATGTACGCGGTTTCGACGGTTACGGCGATAAATCCAAATATCCGCAGCAATTTGATGCTGAATTATTAGTCTGGATGGGCCGGGGTTTAGGCACAGCCGAATTTACTTCTGCCCGTCATGGGAAAACGGTGGGTTTAAAGCCAGGGGATACTTTTTTAATGGCCGGAGATAATGGCCCTTCGACTGACTGGGTTAAGAAAAATCTTATGAAAGGGTTAACCGATACCGGGGTGAATGTTATTGATTTGGGTACCTGCTGTTCGGGGGAATTATACAGCAATATTTCCAGGCTATCCGCCCAGGGAGGTTTATACGTGACCAGAAGCCACGTGGAAATCGGAACCAACGGTTTTAAACCGGTTATCGGCGGTATCACTTTATACGGAGACATGCTTGAAGGATTGAAAAAACAGGTCCTTTCGGCTGAATATAGAAAAGCTGCAACTCCCGGGACCGTTAATGCCTCTCGTGAAATCCGTCAGCAATCAAGAAAGATGTATACCGAGAGGCTTTTAAAAGAATTTGCCGGTCTTAAACAATCTTTAGATAAAAATCCGATGAAGATAGCCGTCAATTTTGGAGGTGGTTCCGCCGTTTCCTACGTGGGTCTTTTTCAAGAATTGCTGGGTGATAATTTAGTTCAGGTTTTCAGAACAGAAGACGATCCTTATTGTGAAAAAGGCGGATTGCCGGATCCTTCCCGGAGTGACAGCGTAGCTTTGTCAAATGAGAAAAGCAATATTATGGAATATTCCCGGCAAAATCCCGACGTCGCCATTATTAATTTTGATTTAGATGCGGATAGGGTAAGTGTTGTCTGGGGAGGGAAACTATATTTAGGTGATGAAGAATTTTATCCGGTCGTTGAATATCAGTTAACCCTTGACCAATACAAAGATTTAAATAAAAATTTTTATTATGACTCAAGGATGAAAACCGAAATAAGGGATTTAATTGAGCATTTCGGTGGCGTGGCTAAACTTCATCCTAAAGGGCATTCCAAGGTAAAGGCGACGATGGATCTTCTGCTCAGAGATTTAGCCCAGAAGGAAGGTTTAAGTCTTGAGGAATTTCTCACCCGGCATCCTGGATACATGAATACCCAATCTGAATATTCACTTCATATGTTTCTTACTAATGATAGAGGAGAACCTTTTGACGACGCGGTGCGGTTTTCTCTTTTCTGGCTCCAGGTGTTTTCCGGAATTAAAGAAAAATATAATCAGCCTTCCTGGACTTTAGGCGAATACGTGCAGTTCCTTAAGGACGAAGGCATTGTAAAAGAATCGGTGCAGTTACAGGAACAACGGACGCCGATGAATGAAGATTTAAAAAAGGAAGTTATGCTGCAGATGGAAAGGAACGTGCTGGATTTCTTCGGCGCTTACCCCGGATTTGAACTGATAGATAACTGGGAAAAGTTTGAAGGGAGAAAGGGTCCGTTTACCCTGGTTGAGGTGGAAGGAGTTTTTCATCTTATGACGCCGCTCGGTGATGCCTTCTGGGGATGGTCGAATACTTCACCCAAAGACGCTTTCGGAGTACAGGCGACTAATCAGGAGGATTTAAAAAGATTAAGTGAGGTTATGGTGGCCTTGTGGGTGCACGCCAGGAATCAGGTCGCTGAAAGGGCAAAAGTGAAATTACCGGTGATATCCGACGCGGAGACAGCCGCTTTAAGAAAACTTTTTGGATATGAAAAAGTAGAGAATGCGGCGGAAAAAATTGAAGCAGATTGTCTTAAAAAATATCCAGATTTAAAATTGACCCTGGCTGCTCTGGCTTCTACCGGGGTAGAACAACAGCAACAAGCGGAGGAAAGATACGCCTTGAACACTACAAATCTATTGAGAATAGAGAAAGATTTAGAAAAAACCATGGAGGATATTTCCCGCGAAGGGATGTTAAAGGCCTTGCTTTTAATGAGTGGAAAAGAAAAGGCCGATTTAGGAAAACTTAAAACTCAGAATCCCGACTTAGCGGTGGCAATTGATAAATTGGCTAAAATTAGCTTTGACGGTGATGCGCCGCGGTTAGGCTGGATGTCAATAGTAAACTGGGCTTTGAATAATCCGAAAAGTTTAGCCGAGATAACCGGTTTAATTAATGAGATTAGGAAGTCCGGCGCCAGATACATCGTCTTTTGCGGTATGGGCGGTTCAGTTTTATGCGTTGATACAGTCATGGGAACTTTTGAAGAAGTAAAAGATTTTCCGGTTATGCAGACCTTAAGCGATACCGACCCGGATGGAGTGAAAAAGGTTATAGATTTTACCAGAGAAAATGACCCGACTTTAGAAAATACTTACGTGGTCGTCACCACTAAATCAGGAACCACGGCTGAAACCTTATCTCACTTGGAAGTCTGGGAAAGGGCGCTGGTTCAGTACAATAAAGGTAAAGTAAAATTAGAAGACCGGGTTATTGTTTTAACTGACCCTGGCAGTCCGACCTATGAAAACTCCTTCTGGCAGAAAAGAGCGGAGAATTTAAAGGGCGTTTTACCCAGTGGTGTTACTCCATACGCTAAGAACCCCAGGGTTTTAACCATTCAGTTAGACGGAGGGATTGATATCGGCGGGCGTTTTACCGCTCCGGGGACGCGGCTTTTCCTTTTAGCCGCCGGCTTAAGAGGGCAGGCTATTGAAGCGTTACTTAAAGGTCCGGCTGATTTAAGCACCATCTCTGAAGCCAAAAATAACCCTTACGTCCAGCTGGGAACAACGCTTTATCTTCTGGCCCAGCAGGGTGTTGATGAGGTGACTTTAGTTTTGCCTCCCGAGCTTAAACAAATTGCCCCCTGGGCAGAGCAACTTTTTGAAGAGAGTTTGGGGAAAGAAGGTAAAGGATTGCATATTATTTACGGCGAAGAGCTGGGTTTAGCTGCCCTGAAAAATCCTAAAGATAACGACCGGATTTTCTTAAGGTTTAAAGTTGCCGGGAAAGAAGATAAAAATGAAGAGCTGGTCCAAACCCTTCGGGAAAAGGGATATCCGGTCATAGAGCAGGAAATAAAAAATGTTTCAGAAATTACCAGTATTATGTACGGATTAGAACAGGCTGTGGCCAGTGTCGCTTATTTGTGGAACATTAATTTTGTCGACCAGCCGGCGGTAGTCCTGTATAAAAATAAAACCAAGACATACGAGAAAAAAGACCGGGCGGAAATCGTTGGAGATTTAAAAGCCAGAAAAGATAAGAAAGTATTTACGGATAGCGGCATTACTGTTTACTACGGCGGACTTATGGATAAAGGAATTCTGAGCCGGGAAGCCCTGGAAAGAGGTTTAAACGCCTTAGGAACAAATCTTGAGAAGGCCTCGGCCGAAGAAGTAACGGCCGTTATAGTCCGTCTGATTATGGATAGGGCTGATATCAAATGTCTGGATACACGTTATTACGGTGACGATAGGGAGATTAGGCCGGTCTTGGAGAACTGGAGAAACGCGGCTCTGAATATTTTCCGGCGGGCTACCAAAGTAAGTAAAGGGCCGGACATTAACCATTCCGGGGAGCAAAATGCGGTGGCCGGTATCAAAGGGCTGCGTTTAATTAACGTCGCTGTTCCGGATACAGCCAGGGCTCTTTCTCTGGGAGATTTTACCTATGATGATAAATTACTGATAGCCAGCGCCCTGGGTACGGTTGATAGCGAAATAGAAGCTAACCGACCGGCTTTACTGATAACTTTAGCTGATAAAGGAAAAGAAGGGATTTCCAATTTAAATAAATTTTACCAGAATGTAGAGAATAAAATCAGTCTTTCCCGCTGGGTTAATGCTTTTCCGACGGTAAATAAGAAATTAAACGGGATGAAACTGACTGATTTGAAAAATAAACCCCGGGCAGTGGTTATCAATTCCCAGATTATTAAAAATAATCCCAGTATTGGTTTAGCCATCATTAACGCCAACCGACAGCTGGGTAAAGAGAAGGGTTTAAAATTTGTTCTCGCCCATAAAAATCCGGAAGCGGTTGAGTCTTTTTATGCCGCAGTTAACAAGGCGACTAATGGAGCCGTTAACTTAAAGGGAGAGTTTGATTTAGTGGTGTCGGAAAGATTTTCCCCCAAGAGGTTAGCCCTTAATATAAATAATGCGTTTGGAGAGATAGAAAAAATAGAAGTTATCGGACCGGAATCCTGGTTAAATAATTATCAAAATATTCCGGGGATAAAAGACTGTCTCTTTATTGTTTGTGAAATAGACAGGGGTAAAACCGTTCCCGGAGATTTAGCTCTCTGGTCAGGGTTAGACGCTCTGGTTGATGAAGGAATTTTAACCGCTGGGGAGAAAGAGGGATTATGGAACCTGAGGCATAACCAGAGAAAAGGTTTCTTTATGGTTAAATCTCAAAGAGTCGGAAAAGATGTTCAGGAGATGATTGATTCTTATCGGGAGATAGTTTCTTCTGAGTAGTAATAGAATAGACTATCAAGATTTTGATAAAGTTTAATTTGCCGCAGCCCAAGCAGTTTTTACTTGGGCTGTTTAGTTAGGAGGTAAGGTGATAAGACTAAACTTTGCGAAGATAAATTGGATGAAGATTATTGCTTTAATAATTGTGCAGAGCTTTATCTTTACTGGTTACGTCGCGCCTTATCCCGGGTCAGAGTATTCAGCCAGGACGGACTTACGTCCTACGGCAGTTGGTGAAAACACCGGTAAAGTAAATGAGCTCGCCCAAAGTCTTCTCGGAGGGACTTTTGAATCATCAAATATCCTGGGGCATTTAGATGTTATTTTAAGTCAGGCAAAATTATCTCCAGGGTCGTGGAAGGAAAACCGGGATCTGGCTTTTCTTTACGTTAAGAAGTTTCTGGAAAATTCTAATAAAGTTTTAAAAGACGTTAAGGAAGGCCAGTTGAAAGATGAAGAAGTTGAAGTTAAACTGGTGGAAATACTGGGTGGAATACAGAAGATAATTACCCTGCCCCATCTTCACGATAAAGAGGCGGCTGGGTTACGAAAGAATATAACGGAACTATGGGTATCCGTAGGTGAACTTCAGGAAAGAGCTCGTCTTGAAGCCATAGAGGCGCTGGAAATACAAGAGCTTAATCGGATGAATAATGCCCATATAGTGGTGAGAGGGGAGAAGTTTGCCGTAGAGGATTTGCCGGCGGATAGCTGGAGTGCTTATAGTGCCGAAATATGGGCGCCGTATTTAAATGAAGATATTAAGAATTTAATAGAAAAATTGGAGCTTAATCTGGATATTGAAGGTAATCTTCTTCTTCCGGCTAAGATCGGCCGTTTAGAAACAGAACAAGTCCAGAATCTTATAGATATTGATAAAAATGACCATTTAAAAAGATTAATGGCTTATGTGGATTTAGAAAATAACGTTCGTAAAGAACCGGCTGAGGCAATAAAGATAGCTGAAAAAATAAGTTGGGGGAAAATAGATAACATAGAAGATTTTTCGGCTTTTATTAATGAATTTTTGCAGGCGATGAGATACTTTAAATATTATGAGAATTGGATGACCAAGAAGGATACTATGACGAAGCAAGCCGACGATTTAAAGATTATTAAGGAAGGGCTCAATTTAGCAAGCATTGACCCTCAAACCATCGCTTTAAGACTTACCTCTTTAAACATACCGGTAGAAGTGGTTAAAAAAGTAGCCCAGGGAACAATGAGAAAGAGTGACGTGTATTATAATAAAGGAGAAGAACTCTTAAAAGCCGGTTTGATTAGAAATATGGCTATGGCTGGGGGGACAGCTTCAAGATGGAAGTCATCTTTAGCCAGCTTAATTGATAAAGGGTTGGTAAGCGATAAGGAAGTTCCCGGAGGGTTGCCCAGGGCTTTGGCCGCTTACTGGATTGGTGGGTATATTGAAGGCGGTTATACGGGTATCGGACTTATGTTTGATAATCTTTTAAATATGGAAGAATATGGATACAAACCCAATGTGGCTTACGTCTTAAGTCCATATACCTGGGAGAATTTCATGAAGGAAACCTGGCAGATTCTGGAAAAAGAAAATAAAGGATTAGAAATATCCGTTATGGCCCAGAATAGCGCCGAAGCTATGGTTATCGAGAAAGGCCGGATTACGGGAGAACGAATAGGCGCAAAAGTGCTCGGACACGGAAACATAAGAGGTTGGATTCCGGCTGTAATTGAAGGTTTAAAGAAAGGAATCGTTTATGATATCCCGCATTCGGCCGATAATCCTTTTGCCCAGTTAAATACCAGACAAATTAAGGAAATTACCGGCGTTATGTCTGAAGAGACACTGGCTCACGTCGGGATGGGTAACTGGCGCAACATCGGTCAGATGGGGGGAGGATATGTCAACGTTAACGGTATTCCCGATATAGTGGATACGGCTATATCCAAGGAACCGAATAAAGATAATTTTGTCGCTAACCGGGATATAAATATTTTTAGCGTTTTTATCAGTGTCATTAATAATGCGGCTTTACTTTATGCCGTTTCCGGAGGAGTACAGGTTAACGGTGAAGATTTAATTTCCTGGTCGGAAGTTCAGGAAATATCGAAAGGCAACCGGGATTTCATAGAAAGGTTGAAAAACAAATTAAACAATATTACCGCCGAGCAAGAAACAATAATGGTTCGCAATTTTATTAATCTTCTGCCTTCTGAATACGTGGTTAAAAAAGAAGGGGGAAAAGAATTTATCCAGTGGGAACAAATCAGCGGTATGTTGCATGGAGCCATTCCTGTCGCCATCAGGGCCCGGCAGAAAAATGAAGGGGTCCGATGGGAGCAGCCGTTATCTCTGGCTTATGTCGACATCAGCCTCAATGATTTTAATATTTTATACGGAAAGGGAATGGCTGTAATTGAAACAGGGAAGTATCTACCTGCTTTTGTCGAGATAAAATCTGCGTCGGATCTTTATACAGTTAAAGAAGATGTGCAGAATATTACTTCCATAATGAGCAGCCAATTTAAATTGTTCAGTCAAGATGTCCAGAAAAAAATTAATCTCTCCCGCTGGGCCGGTATTTTCCCCGAAATAAATCACAGACTGGATAAAGGTAAATTAGCTGATTTAAAGGAGGAAAATAATCCCCGGGCCGTTTTGATTAATTACAGGTTATTAGAAGATAACCCTGGTATGGGAATAGCCGTTATCAATGCCAATAAACAACTGGGTAAAAATAAAAGGTTAAAGTTTGTGCTGGCTTATGAAAATCCCAACGAGGTGGAAGCTTTTTATCAAAAAATTGAAAAAGCGACCGAAGGAGCAGTTGATTTAAAAGAGCAATTTGACCTGGTGGTTTCAGCTGCGGAAAAACCGGATTCGGTTAAGAAAATAGTTGATAAGATTAAAAATGAATTTGGAAATATAGAAACCATAGAAGTATTGGGTCCGCGGTCGTGGTCTCTGGCTTACCAGGGTATGCCGGGAATAAAAGATTGCATTGTCGTTGTCTGTGAAATAGGGGAAGGAAATAGTGTTGCTCAGGGAGCTCTGGCTTTGTGGAAGGGACTGGACGCTCTGGTTAAAGAGGGTGTGCTTACCGAGGAAGAAAAGCACGGGCTATTTACCTTAAAGGATAGCCGGGAAGATTTTTTCAGGGTAAAGACTGAAGAAGTGGGAGAGGATACCGGACGCTTAATTGACACTTACCGGGAAATAGTTTCTTCTGAATAGTCATTGTTAAACAGAAAGGGTGAAAAATGTTTTTGGACAAGAAGACCGGGATAACAAGAGTCGTTACGTTAATAATCAGCGCTTCTTTTATTTTTACCAGTTCTGCCGGAGCGTATCCAGTCGGTGAAATGTTTGTCAGAGACACTCTTCGCGGGAGCGCTGCTAAAAATAACCCGGATGTTATAGCGGAAATTTTGACAAAAGTCAGAGGTCTTCTTAATGAAAAGGAAGTCATAAATACCGTCGGTGTGCCGAAGGAAATAATCAGGGGAGAAAAAAGAGTTGCTCTAACGCCCGAAGCCGTAGAGAGTTTAGTTAAATCCGGCGCCAGTGTCAGCGTTGAGAAAGGGGCTGGTATTGCTTCCGGTTTCTCCGACGAGGATTATTTAAGGGCCGGCGCCGAAATTGCTTCCCGCGAAGAAATCTGGCGGAAAGATCTGATCGTTAAAGTAAAAGAACCGCAGAAGGAAGAAACAAGGTTTGTCAGGAAAGGACAAACTATTTTTGCCTTTCTGCATCTGGCGGCTCCGGTCAACCGTGATTTAACCGAAAATTTAATGGAAAAAGGGGCGGTGGCTATTGCCTTTGAGACGGTAGAAAAAGAAGGTGAAACTCCAATTCTTTCGGCCATGAGTGCCATTGCCGGGCCTCTGGCGATCGAGCAGGGCCAACTTTATGCCGGTAAAGAGAAAAATAAAGTTGTTGTTTTAGGCGGCGGAGTGGTGGGAAAAAGTGCCGCTGAAAGAGGCGCTGAATTAGGTAATGAAGTAGTCATTGCCGAATTAAACGGAGAAAGAAGAAAAGAACTTCAAGCATATTTTAAGGAGAAGGGTCTTAACGTTACCGTTAAAGAATCATGGAGAGAGCCTGATAAAATCCCTCGGAATCTATTTAAAGATTTACGGGAAGCCGATATAATTATCGGCGCTGTTTACGTCTCCGGCGCCCAGGCACCGGTTTTAATCGACGATAAAATTCTTTCCCGGATTGGTTCTAGAAAAATCATTGTTGACGTGGCCGTAGACCAGGGCGGTAATATCTCCGGTTCAAAGCCGACCACTTTAGACCAGCCGACTTTTTCCGATAAATACGGGAATACCCGTTTCTGTGTCCGTGATATCCCTTCTTTAAATTCCCGAAAGGCTTCCATCAGCTTGGCCAATAATATTGTCCCTTACGTACAGTCTTTGACGAGTAAAGGATTGGATGGGGCCGTTAATGACTATCCGGAATTAAGTAAAGGCATTAATATTCGGGAAAACCGGGTCTTAAACACTGCCGTTGCCCGGGCTCATAATTTGAACTTGGAATTAAATGATAACAATCCCAGGTTAACCGAAATAGAAGGCCTGATGGAGAGGATAGAAAAAGAAATAAAAACCCCGGGGGCCGGTCAGTTGCCGTCAATAGCCGTCGTTTCGGATTACCACGGCGAAATAAACCTGTTTCTCAGATACATTGCCGACGCAATAACTCAGAAGACAAATAAAAAAGTTCAGCTCGAACATACGGTTTTTCCGGAAAAGTCTATTGATGAACAGCTCAAGGCACAGGGCGTAGATATTAAGCAAACAGGAATAATGTTCTATCTTTTAGGCGATTTTCTGGACAGAGGTCCCGCGGGCATCAAATGTTTCAGGGCCGCCGAGGAATTAATGAATCTTGGTGTGGCGCGTTATATAACCGGTAACCATGACCTCTGGGCGTTTCTTAACATTATGGGGTTCAGCCTTCCGGTTTATGAAGGATATAATTTCTACGGACATAAAGAATCAGAAGAACTGGTGAGAAAACACTGGGATGACCCGGAAATTGCCAGTGATAGATTAGGATGGTGGACGGCGAAATTAGCTGAATACAACAACTCCCAACAGAAACTTCAGAAAGGTTCGCTGGATATTGTGATTTATGACCAGCAGAAGACTATTCAGCAGAGCGCGGATATTGATGGAATGAGGAAAGAGCTTAAGGAAATATATTTGTCCATTAAAGACCAGCTCAATCCGGAAGAAAAAGAATTATGGCAGGATCTGGTTGGCTTTTATTTTGGTTCCACTGACGTCTATACCGGTTTAAACGGGATCGGCATGATGTCTGTCCAGTGGTGGGAAGAAAGGGCCGATAAAGTAAACAGGTTTCTTGAAATCGCCAGAAAAAAGAAAAATCCCTCTGCCAGCGAAATAGACATATGGGAAAAACTAAAATCATCCACCGATGCCGCGGCTAAGAAAGTACGGGAACAATACGAACAGGCACTTGAAAAAGGACAATGGTGGTATCAGGTATTTAACGATATAAATCACCAGAATTATACTTCGGTAGAATGGTGGGGAAAAGACTGGTCATCGCATAAAGGATGGGGCACTACGGTTATTGACGAATTAAACGCTCTGGAAGGAGAAAAGAAATGGAACCAGGCTAATTATATAAACAATGCTCATCTGAGAGATCTGGCTTTGTTTTACCGGAAGCATTTTACCTTATATTTAAAAGACCCATACGGAAATGTTTATACTCACGGCTGTCTGCCGATTGATATACCCAGCGGACAAATCAGCTTTATATATCAAGGGGTCAGTTATACAGGAGAGAGCATATGGGCGGGCTTAGAAAAAATCCAGAATGATGTAAGGAATTTAGACAAACCTCTTTCAGAGTTACACGAAGCTCTTCATCTGGTCAATTCCTGGTATGCAGACAAGACGACAAAAATTAAGCCGGAAAATATGGAAGCTTACGTTAAAAACGCCGGTTTAGAGAAAATTTATAAAAATATCGGCATAAAAACCTGGTTCATGTGTCATAACCCGCTTAATAAACTTCACCCGAGAGGAATAGGTTTTAAAGTGCAGCAGGGAAACAATCTGCTTTTTTCAGTCGATAAAGGAATGAGTTATGAAAAATTTAATGATGTCGGTGGGTACGCTATGGTTAACAGTGAAGGCGTGAAATTAAGAGGGTACAGCGGACCGAATTTTGAAGAAATAGTCAACGATCCGCCGACTATTCAAATAGAGAAAAACGATGAAGATCAATATGTGGTAAAAAAAAGCTGGAATAACGAATCTTTAGGCAGAGAAGACTTTCTGCTCCTGATGAAAGAACAATTGGAAGAAGAGCTAAACCGATTAGACGCGTCCCGGATTTGGGCGGAGGTTTTTCCGAAGATAGATATTAAGTTAAACAGTGACAGGATTACTGAATTCAGGAATAATGCTCCCCGGGCGGTGGTGGTTAATTACCGGTTGCTTAGGGATAATCCGGGTATAGGGTTGGCGATTATAAACGCTAATGAACAGCTGGGTAAGGATAAAAGTTTAAAATTTGTTCTGGCTTATGATAACCCGGGGACGGAAGATGGTTTTTATAAAGATATAAAAGAAGCCACTAACGGAGCGGTTGATTTAGCCGGACAATTTGATATGGTGGTTGGAGTTGAAGATTCTGCCAGGAACGTCATCGATAAAATTAAGAGCCGTTTCGATAAGTTAGAGAAAGTAGAATTAATCGGTCCTCTGTCCTGGACGCAGGTTTATCAAAACGTCCCGGGTGTAAAAGACTGCATCGTAGTTGTCTGTGAAATCGGAGAGGGTAACAAGGTGAGCCAGGGTGACTTAGCTTTATGGACGGGTTTAAACGCGCTGGTTACCGAAGGGATACTTACAGCCGAAGAGAAACAGGGCTTATTTAATTTGAAGGATAGCGAGAAAGGTTTCTTCAAGGTAGAGACAAAAGAAGTGAAGGCGGATACAGAGAATATGGTCAAAGCTTATCGAGAGGTAGTCGCTTCAGAATAAAAAGATTTATAAGGTGAATACTCGCCCGTTAGGGAGGTATCTCCCTAACGGGTTTTTTATTTGCACCTAAATATATATATGCTATAATAACCGATACTTATGAGTAAAAGGGACCGGCTTAAAATAATTTTCATGGGGACTCCGCAATTTGCCCTTCCCTGCTTAGAATTACTTATAGAATCTGATGAGGAAATACAAGCAGTAATTACCAGGCCTGATACTCCCCAGGGGAGGGGACGAAAAATTACCGCGCCTCCGGTTAAACGGTTCGCTGAAAAACATAATTTAACCGTCATTCAACCCCGGAACGTAAACCAGGCTGATTTCATAAAAGAAATAACCGGGTTAAAACCAGACTTATTGGTGGTAGTAGCTTTTGGGAAAATTCTTTCCGCGGATTTACTGGCAGTTCCAACTTACGGCGGCATCAACGTCCACGCCTCTTTACTGCCTAAATACCGGGGCGGAGCACCAATCAATTGGGCAATTATAGA
This sequence comes from uncultured bacterium, assembly GCA_964506075.1. Lineage (GTDB taxonomy): Bacteria > CAZDME01 > JAYEMH01 > JAYEMH01 > JAYEMH01 > CAZDKO01. Next base: position 17,277 of record CAZDKO010000013.1, on the reverse strand, counting down.
AGGCGAGAAACAAACCGGCGTTACCATTATGAAAATAGAAGAAAAGTTAGATCGGGGAGGAATAATTCTTCAGAAAAAAATTGATATTCTGCCGGATGAAGATGCCGTTACATTACACGATAAGCTTTCAGTTTTAGGGAAGGAGGCTTTAAGAGAAGCTATAGATTTAATCAAAAAAGGCGAGCTGACGGTTCATCCCCAGGGTAACAGAGAAACCAGTTTTGCGCCCAATTTAAAAAAAGAGAATGGATTGGTTAACTGGCAAAAAGATGATTTTCAAATTCATAATTTAATCCGGGGGACAATTCCCTGGCCGGGCGCTTTTACCTATATTAATCTTTCAGGGAAAAAAGTTAATCTTAAAATCTGGAAAAGTTCTTTAAGTCAAGAAGACAGCAGCCGGAAGTCAAAACCGGGTGAAATCGTTGCTTTAGACCGAGCCGGCTGGAAAGTCGCGACGCGCAAAGGGTTAATTTTAATTAAGGAAGTGCAAACCTCCGGCGGTAAAAGACTGAGTGCTTATGATTTCAGTCTGGGACATAATATAAAGCCAGGGGTGGTGTTGGGGGAGTAGAAGTATCAGGTTTGCCGGTTTATTACAGAGAACAGATTACAGAGTACGGAGAACAGATAGTTTAAAATATAAAATTACGAATGACTAAATTCTCTGCTAACGACAAAGCAGGGAATGACGAATAAATATATAATATTTAAATAATCAAAAATAAAATTTTTTCTGTTCTCCCTGCCTCGCCGGCAGGCGAGGTGTACTCTGGTTTCTGTTTTCTTAGTCAGTTATTGTTTAATTTGAAAGGAGTGATGGAGATGTTTTTCTTTGACTCAACTATTATTTTATTGGTTCCGGCTTTGATTCTGGCTATCTGGGCCCAGGTCAAATTGAGAAGCACGTATCAAAAATATTCAGAGGTACCTTCTATGAGAAATTTGACCGGGAAAGATGTCGCCAGACTTCTATTGGATTCTTATGGGCTGGAGAATGTTCCTGTAGAGCAGATTGCCGGTAATCTCACCGACCATTATGACCCGAAAGCAAAGGTCCTGCGGCTTTCTTCCGGGATTTACGGAAGTAATTCTATCGCGGCTCTGGGCGTAGCTGCTCATGAGACCGGCCACGCCCTGCAGGATAAGAGCCGGTATTTTCCGATGAATATCAGGCAGGCAATTTATCCGGTTTCAAGCTTGGGCAGTATGCTGGCCTTTCCGCTTTTTTTTATCGGTTTTTTATTTCAGACTCCACTGCTTATGGATATCGGCATTCTATTTTTTATCGGGGCGCTTCTTTTTCAAATAATCACCTTGCCGGTTGAATTTAACGCCAGTAACCGCGCCCTGGCTCTTCTGGAAGAGCGCGCTTATATTGCTCCGGAGGAGAGAGAAGGAGTTAAACAGGTTCTCAAGGCCGCGGCTTTAACTTATGTAGCCGCTACAGCCATGGCGGCTATGCAGCTTATCAGGCTTTTTATGTTACGAGGGCGGCGGTAAAGTTGAAAAAGCCCGTTAGAAAAGAAGCCTTAAGAATTTTACTGGAAGTAGATAAAGGCAAGTTTGCTCAGAGTTTAATTGATGGGAGCTTAAGCCGGGATGATTGGCCGGAAAGAGACAGACGTCTTTTAAACGAAATAGTTTTAGGAATAATCAGACAGAAAGGTTTAATCGACTGGATTCTCGGGCGTTTTGTCAAGCAGGGTCTGAAAAAAATAGAACCGGAGCTACTTAACATATTAAGAATAGGCGTTTATCAGAGGAAATTCCTGGCCAGAATACCTGATTATGCCATAGTTTCTGAATGTGTTAACCTGGCGAAGGTATCCGGAAAGAGAAAAGCGGCTGATTTTATAAATGCTGTTTTGAGAGAATTTTTAAGAAAAGAAGATGAGATAATATTTCCGGATAAATCGGACAATTTAAGTTTATACTTATCAGTAAAATTCTCTCATCCACGGTGGTTGATAGAACGGTGGCTCGGACAGTTCGGTGGCGAAAAAACAAAACAGCTTTGTGAGGCTGATAATCGGGTTCCACCTTTGATTATCAGGGCGAATACCTTTAAAATGGATAGAGAAGCCCTGAAAAAAAAGTTAGAGGAGGAAGGTTTCCGGGTAGAAATTACCAGTTTTGCTCCGGAAGGGTTAAAGATTTTAAACGGTAGCAATATTTTGCGACATCAGTTTTTTTATTCGGGTTTTTTTCAGGTTCAGGATGAAAGCGCAATGCTGGTAAGTTATCTTCTCGCTCCCAGAGACGGGGAATTAATTGTTGACGTTTGCAGTTCCCCGGGAGGGAAAGCGACTCATCTGGCCAGTCTGATGAATGACCGGGGAGAAATTTTAGCTTTAGACGTAAGTCGGGAGAAGTTAAAAAAGGTAGAAGATAATTTTAAACGTTTAGGGATAACCTGTATTAAGACCTTACTTTTAAGAGGAGAGAATATTCAGAGTTTACGGATAAAGCCAGACGCAATATTATTAGACGCCCCCTGTTCTAACCTGGGGGTTTTAAGAAGAAGGGTGGAAGTCAGGTGGAGAATTACACCGCAACAAATAAAGAATTTTCAAAAGCAGCAGTTAAAATTACTGGGAGAAAGTGCTGAAGTTTTAAAAAAGGGCGGGCGGTTGGTTTATTCTACCTGCACCGTAACTGCGGAAGAGAACGAAAAAGTGATTAGTGGATTCTTGAAAAATGACAAGCGGTTTAGTGTTGATAAAACCTGTCCGTCTTTTTTAAAGAGGTTTCAGTCCAGTGACGGTTCCATTCGGCTTTATCCTGAATCAGATGATATGGATAAAATTTTTATGGTCAAACTGGTTAAAAATTTAAAATGATTAAAAATTTTTTAAAGACTCTGGTGAACGTTATTTTATTGCTGTGTGTTCTCGGATTTTTTATGGCGGGGACTGGTTTTCTCACCTTTAGTTTGCTTATTAATAGACGGGAAATTGAGGTGCCTAATTTAATCGGAGTGAAGATTACCAATGCTTTGGAAATAGCCAACAGGTCAGATTTAAATTTAAGGCTTGTGGAAAAACAGTATAATTCAGAGATCTCTGAGGATTACGTTATAAACCAAAGGCCTCTCCCCGGAATAAAAGTTAAGAGCGGTAGACCAATCAGCGTAACCATAAGCGCCGGGAGCCGGCAGGTAATTGTTCCGGATTTATCCAGGAATTCTTTAAGGCAGGCCCAGATAATTTTACATAACCGGGGTCTGGAGATAGGAAGAATCAGTAAGGTGTTTTCTAATAAAGAAATGAAAGGATTAATTTTGAATCAAGATCCTTTACCTGATGAAGAAGTTAAACGTTATAGCCAGGTGAATCTTCTGGTTAGTAAAGGACCGCGCTATCCAAATCTTATTATGCCGGACCTGGTTGAAATGAATATATCCGATGTTTCACGGCTTCTTGAAGAAATAGGATTAAATATTGAAGATGTGGTTACTCAGAAAAGCGACGTTAAAGAAGGGATTGTTTTAACGCAATCCCCTTTAGCCGGTTCCCCGGTCAACTTTGGAGATAAAATCAGATTAGTGGTGAGTGGAGAAGAAGGAATCTTGGGTTTAAAAGAGGGCTTAACTTATAAAGTGTTAAATTATAAGATACCAGGAGGACTTTTTAGAAAAAAAGTAAAAATTATTCTTGAAGATGAAACCGGGAAGAGAGAAATTTATGACCGGATTATGCGTCCCAACGCCGATTTGACTTTAACTTTTGGTATTAAAGGAGAAGCCAGAGTAAAGATATTAATTGACGGACGGGTAAAAGAGGAAAAGATTTTTAAAACTGAGATGCAAATCGAAGATGTCCCGGAGGGAGAAACCATTATAGAGGAAACAGATAACGAAACGATTGAAGAACCGATAGAACCAGTAGAAGAAGAACAAATAGAGGAGGAGGAATATCCTGGTGATGATTAAAGTGGCTCCGTCAATCTTATCGGCTGATTTTGGTAATTTAATTAAAGATATCAGGCAAGTTGAAGAAGCTGGAGCCGATCTTCTTCATCTGGATATTATGGACGGGCATTTTGTTCCTAATTTGACTTTTGGTCCGGTTGTACTTAAACCGCTTACAGGAAAAATAAAATTACCTCTTGATGTCCATTTAATGGTAAACAATCCTGAGGATTTTATTAAATTATTTGTTCCTCTTGGACCTCTTTACATAACGGTGCATTATGAAGCCAGTAGAAATTTAAACGATTTAATTAAGGTCATAAAAGATGAGGGAATAAAAGCCGGTATTTCAATAAATCCAGCGACTCCGGTTGAGTCAATTTTAAATTATCTGGACAAGATAGATTTGATTTTAGTTATGTCGGTTCATCCCGGTTTCCCCGGGCAAAAATTTATGCCGGAGGTTTTACCTAAAGTGAAAAAACTTCGCCAGGTAATCGATGAGCAAAAGTTAAAGGTTGACATTCAGATAGATGGAGGTATAAACGGTGATAACGTTAAATTAGTGAAGGAGGCAGGCGTAGATATAATCGTTGCCGGCTCAGCAATTTTCGGGACTTCTGATTACAAAGCCGTTATAACCGCTTTTAAAAAATGATGAGACGTTTAAATTATCCGAATGACAAAAAAGAAATTGAACATTTTCTTTCCGGAAGAAAACAGAATATTTCTTCTGATGAAACTATCCGCAAGGTTACCGAAATTTGTAATCGGGTAGCTAAAGAAGGGATAACGGCTGTTTTGGGTTATACCAGAGAGTTTGACGGTGTGGTTCTGGATAAAGGGAAGTTTATAGTTACAGATGATGAAATTCAATCCGCTTATCAGTCTCTTGATAAGGATTTTATCAGGGCTTTAAAGGAGGCCATTGAAAACGTCAGGGTATTTCATCAGCGGCAGCGTTTTCGTAAGAAAGACTGGGTCAAAAGAAAAAAAGGGTTTATTTTAGGTGAAAAATATACCCCGATTGGACGGGTAGGGATTTATGTTCCGGGAGGAAGAGCCCCTTTATTTTCTTCGGTTTTGATGCTGGCTATCCCGGCCCGGCTTGCCCGTGTCCCGGAAATTATGATGGCTACTCCACCCCAAAACGATGGCAAAGTTGATCCTCATATTCTGGCCGCGGCAAAGTTGGCCGGGGTTTCAAAGATTTATAAAATGGGAGGAGCTCAGGCCATTGCTGCCCTGGCTTACGGGACCGAGGTTAATCCTCCGGTAGATAAAATTGTTGGTCCCGGAAATATTTACGTAACGACAGCTAAAAGGTTGGTATCCAGATTTGTGGGTATAGATTTTGAAGCTGGACCGAGTGAAATAATGATTATCGCTGAAGGGAATTCTAACCCGGCTTTTATTGCCGCTGACCTTCTTTCGCAGGCAGAGCATGACCCTTTAGCCAGCTCTATATTTATTACTGATTCTTCAGATTTAGTGAATAAAGTAGAAAAAGAAATCTATTTACAGCTAAAAAATTTATCGCATAAAAATGTTATCCAGAAAACGCTGGAAAATGAATCCTCAGCAGTTATTCTGGTGGATGATATAGAGGTAGCGGCAGATCTGGTTAATTGTAGAGCTCCCGAACATCTGGAGCTTTTCGTGGAAGATAAGAAAAAATGGCTTAAAAAAATAAAGAACGCCGGGGCGATTTTTATAGGTTCTTATTCCCCGACCGCTTTAGGGGATTACTGGGCCGGACCCAATCACGTCTTACCGACAAACGGAACGGCTAAATTTTCTTCCCCTCTTTCTGTTGACCAGTTCCTTAAAAAATCCAGCGTTATTTCTTATAGCCGGGAGAAATTGGAAAAAGACTCAGCAGAAATTATTAAGCTTATCGAGGCCGAAGGATTGGAAGCGCATCTGCGCGCGGTTGAAATAAGACTGCAAAAGAAAAAGAAACAGTAATTTTATTATTGTTTTATCGGATTGTTGGAAACGGAAAATATTTTAAACGAGGGAAGAGGAGATTTTAAAGATGAGAAAGGCGATAGTTAACAGAAAAACTAAAGAGACAAAAATCAGCTTGAAATTGGATCTCGATGGCCAGGGCCGAAGTAAAATAGATACGGGTATACCTTTTCTGGACCATATGCTTGTTCTTTTAAGCCAGCACAGTTTGATTGATTTAGATATAGACGCTAAAGGGGATTTAAAGGTTGATTTCCATCATACCGTTGAAGATATCGGAATTTGTCTGGGAGAGGCTTTTAAGAAGGCTTTGGGAGATAAAAAAGGTATCAACCGCTATGGTTCTCAGGTTCTGCCGATGGATGAATCTCTTACTTCTATAAGTCTGGATATCAGCAACCGGCCTCTTCTTATTTTTAATCTCCCGATAAAAAAAGAAAAAATCAGGGATTTTGATATCGGCCTGGTGGAAGAATTTCTGCAGGCTTTCGTTAGTCAAGCCGGAATCACCCTGCACGTAAATTTAATATACGGCAAAAATTTTCACCACATTGTTGAATCTGTATTTAAAACCCTGGCTAAAGTGCTGTTAGAGGCAATTACCATCAATAAAAGAGTCAAAGGAATTCCTTCCACTAAAGGAAGGCTTTAAAAATATTATGTTGATTATTCCGGCAATTGATTTAAAGGACGGTTACTGTGTTCGTTTACGTCAGGGGAAAACAGGGACCGAACAAATTTTTTCTGATGATCCGGTTAAAGTAGCCAGAACGTGGCAGAGTTTCGGGGCAAAACTGATACATCTGGTAGATTTAGACGGTGCCTTTCAAGGTAAGCTTAAAAATTTCACCTTAATTAAAGATATTGTAAAAAACGTCAGGATTCCGGTTCAGTTAGGCGGCGGGTTAAGAGATAGTCGGGATATCAGCCGGGTTTTTAAAGCGGGTGTGAGCCGGGTTATTTTAGGAACCAGGGCTTTTGAGTCTCCCCGGTGGTTAAAAAAATTAGTCGAAAAATATGGAGATAGAATATTAGTGGCCGTAGACAGTGCTAACGGCTACTTGACCGTTAAAGGCTGGGAGAAAAAAACAACTTTTAAGACAATTGATTTTATAAAGAAAATGCAGGAGGCAGGGATAAACACTTTTATCTTAACCGACGTCAAACGGGACGGGATGATGAAGGGTCCCAACATAGACTTCATTAAGCAGGTTTTATCCGCTTTGAAAATTAAACTGATTGCTTCCGGCGGTATCAGCAGTAAAAAAGATTTACGGGCTTTAATAAAGCTGGAGAAAAAAGGATTGGTGGGAGCAATTATCGGTCGGGCTTTATATACCGGCGACCTGGATTTAAAAGAAGCTATCGCTATAGGTGAAAAAAGAGGATAGTTTTTAGGTAGTTTATATTCAGAACTAAAGAGGAGAAACATGGATATTCTTTCAGAGGTTAAATTTAACGAGGCGGGACTCGTCCCGGTAATTATACAGGATTATGAAACAAACGAGATTCTGATGCAGGCCTACATGAACAAAGAGTCTTTAAAGATTTCACTTAAGACGGGCATAACTCATTTTTACAGCCGGAGCCGGAAAAAACTCTGGAAGAAAGGGGAGAGTTCCGGACATATCCAGGAGATAAAAGAAATTTTCTTGGACTGTGACGGGGATTGTTTATTAATTAAAGTTAAACAAAATGTAGCGGCGTGTCATACGGGGTATAAATCCTGTTTTTTTAGACAACTACAGAAAGATAAATGGGAGGTAACCGGAGGCAAATTATTTGACCCGGGTAAAACATATGAGAATAAATAAATATTATCCGAATCTTGAAGAATTTAAGGAAAAAAGTAAAGGGGGAAATTTAATCCCGGTTTACCGGGAGATTCTCGCTGACGTAGAAACCCCGGTATCGGCTTTTATGAAAATCGGGAATCAACCGTATTCATATCTTCTGGAAAGTGTTGAGGGGGGAGAAAAATGGGCGCGTTATTCTTTTCTGGGTAGTAATCCTTCCCTGATATTTAAAGCCAAGGGAAAAGAAGTAATCCTGCAAGAGGGAAAAAAACACCAAAAATTTCAATCGGAAAAACCGCTTGAGGAGTTAAAAAAAATCATGGAAAGGTTTAAACCGGTTTCCATTGAAGATTTGCCCCGTTTTTACGGCGGATTAGTCGGCTACATAAGTTATGACGCCGTTAGAAGTTTTGAAAAGATTCCTGATTCCAATCCGGATGATTTGAATCTACCTGATTATTTTTTTATGTTAACCGATACCTTGCTGATATTTGATAACATTGAACATACTATTAAGATTATCTCTAATGTTTTAGTGGACGGCGATAAAGAAAAGGCTTATCAGGAAGCGATCAGGAAGATTGATGTGATTGAGGATGCACTTAAAAAATCTTTACCGATGGAAAAGAAAAAAGTAAAGAGTGTTCCCCGGCCAGAATGGATTTCTAATTTTACCCGCGGTGATTTTGAAGCTCTGGTCGATAAGGCCAAGGAATATATCCACGCCGGAGAGGCAATTCAGGTAGTTCCTTCTCAACGTTTTAAAGAATCTTCTCCTCCCCCGCCTTTAGATATATACCGTGCCCTGAGATTAATTAATCCGTCTCCTTACATGTACTATCTTAAAGGAGAAGATTTTCATATTATCGGTTCTTCTCCGGAGATTCTAGTAAGAAAGGAAGGCGATAAAGTGGAATTAAGACCGATAGCCGGCACCCGGAAGCGTGGTAAAGATAAGGAAGAGGATGAAAGTCTGGAGAAAGAATTACTGGCCGATCCTAAAGAAAAAGCAGAGCATATTATGCTGGTTGACCTGGGCCGGAATGACGTCGGAAGAGTGAGCGTATACGGAACAGTTGAAGTGCCTGAGTTTATGGTGGTAGAAAGATATTCACACGTGATGCATATTGTTTCTCACGTCCAGGGTAAGCTTGCCTCTGGTAAAGACGAATTCGATGTTTTAGAGGCTTGTTTCCCGGCCGGAACAGTAAGCGGTGCACCTAAAATCCGGGCGATGGAAATTATTGATGAGTTAGAGAATGTCAGGAGGGGACCGTATGCCGGTTCAGTCGGATATTTTAGTTTCTCCCGTAATATGGATATGGCCATTACTATTCGCACCGTGGTAATGAAAGATGATTTTCTTTATGTTCAGGCCGGGGGAGGGGTAGTAGCTGATTCCGTCCCGGCCAAAGAATACCAGGAGACAGTTAACAAAGCCCAGGCCCTGATGAAAGCGGTAGAATTAGCCAGAGAGGGTTTATAAATGATTGTCGTTATTGATAATTTTGATTCTTTTACCTATAATCTTGTTCAGTTTTTAGGTGAACTTAAAAAAAAGATTAAGGTGTTCAGGAATGATGCTTTTAGCATAGAAGAAATAGAAAAACTTAATCCTGAAAAGATTGTCGTTTCTCCCGGTCCGGGACGGCCGGAAAAAGCCGGATTAAGCCCTGAGCTGGTAAAAAGATTGGCCGGTAAATTTCCTGTTCTGGGCGTGTGTCTGGGACATCAGATTATTGGATTAGTCTTTGGGGCGGAGATAATCAGAGCTAAGGAGCCCATGCACGGAAAACCGTCTTCCATTTACCATAATGGAAGAGATATTTTTAAAGATTTAGCCAATCCTTTTGAAGCTATCCGTTATCACTCTTTAATTATTAAAAGAGAAAACCTGCCTGGTTCTTTAGAAATAACGGCGGAAACAGAGGATAAAGAAATTATGGGGGTGAAACATAAGGAATATCCCGTTTTCGGCATACAGTTTCATCCGGAATCTATTTTCACCAAAGACGGTAAAAAAATTTTAAAAAATTTTATAGAGCTGTGAAGGAATCTGATATAAAGATTACTGAAAAAAAGAGGTTTTAGAAGATGATTAAAGAAGCTATTGCCAGGGTGATTGAAAAGATTAATTTGAATCAAACAGAAATGGAAGCAGTGATGAATGAAATTATGAGTGGAGAAGCTTCTCCCGCTCAGATAGGAGCGTTCCTTACGGCTTTACGGCTCAAGGGCGAGACCGTTGAGGAAATTACCGGGGCGGCTCGGGTTATGCGGCAAAAAGCAGTCAAAATAGAAAATATAGAGGGAGAAGTTATTGATACCTGTGGGACGGGGGGGAGCGGCATCCATCCATTTAATATTTCTACCACCGTGGCTTTCGTGGCTGCCGGTAGCGGACTTAAAGTAGCCAAGCACGGAAATAAATCTGTCTCCAGTCTCTGTGGCAGTGCCGATGTCATTGAGGCATTAGGCATTAGTCTGGCACTTACTCCTCAAGCAGTGGGCCGATGTATTAGAGAAGCGGGTATCGGATTTCTTTTTGCGCCGCTTTTTCATGAAGCGATGAAATACGCCATTGGTCCGAGGCGGGAAATCGGAATAAGGACGATTTTTAACATTCTGGGTCCGTTAACCAATCCGGCCGGAGCGACTTATCAGGTAATGGGTGTTTATGACGGGAGACTTACCGAAATTCTGGCTCAGGTTTTAGGAAATCTTGGGGTTAAACACGCCCTGGTGGTTCACGGGATGGATAATCTTGATGAAATTACGATAAGCCGGGAGTCTAAGATATCCGAGATAAAAAATAACCGGGTAACCACTTATTATATCAAACCGGAAGATTTTGGAATTAAACGGGCAAATTTAAAAGAGATAAAAGGCAGCGAAGCAAAACAAAATGCGGAAATTATTCTTAAAGTTTTAAACGGAGAAAAAGGGGCTTCCCGGGATATTGTTTTACTTAATGCCGCGGCCGCTTTTATTGCCTCCGATAAAGCCAGAGATTTTAAAGAGGGTATTAAATTAGCCGAAGCTATCATTGACGGGGGAAAAGCCAGGGAAAAATTGGAAGCGCTTAAAAGGAAATCTCAGGAACTGGCGGGGGAGACTGGTTAACTGGTGATTGGTGAGCGGTTAATTAGCGAATGGTAACTAACTTAATCACGCGTTAGCCAATTCAATTAACCAGTTAACTAGTTAACCAATTAACCAAATAAAAACATGGTTTCTTTAGATGAAATTTTAAAAGCCACTCAGGAAAGGGTTCAACGGGATAAAAGCAGTTTGCCTTTTAGCGAACTTAGAAAGAAATTAAAAGATATCCCGCCCATTCGTAGTTTTAAAAAAGCTATTCTGGATTCAAAGGATATAGCTTTAATCGGTGAGATTAAAAAGGCTTCTCCCAGCGCCGGGCTTATCCGCCAGGATTTTTCTCCTCTTACTATAGCGCAATGTTATGCCGAGAATGGAGCGAGAGCTTTATCCGTTTTAACTGAAGAGAAATTTTTTCAAGGGAACCTCAATTATATATTAGAAATAAAAAATAAAGTAAACCTTCCTGTTTTAAGGAAGGATTTTATCGTTGATGAATACCAGCTCTGGCAGTCTCGTCTTTATGGTGCGGATGTAGTTTTATTGATAGTTTCTATTTTGAAAGGCGACCAGATTAGAGAATTTTTGAAGGTTGCTCAGGAATTGGGGATGGAGGTATTGGTGGAAATTCATAATGAAGCGGAGTGGGAAATAATTTCAACTCTTCCGGTTGAACTTATCGGTATAAATAATCGCAATTTAAAAACTTTAAAAACCGATTTAAAGACTACTTTTAGATTAGCGCCACTGATTCCGGGAGAGCGGATAATCATTAGCGAAAGCGGTATAAAAGAAAGAAGGGATATCTTGAGTTTAGAAAAAACCGGCGTGAAAGCGGTTCTGGTAGGAGAAGCTGTTATGAAAAGTGAAGATATGGCTGGTAAAATAAGGAGCTTGCTTGGAAGATGACACGGGTTAAGATATGCGGAATTACTAATCTGGAAGATGCGATTTTAGCTGCTGATTTGGGGGTGGATGCTTTAGGTTTTGTTTTTGCTTCCAGTCCCAGGAAAGTAAGTTTGTCCCGGGCTAAAGAGATTATTGAAAAAATTCCTCCTTTTATTAGTTGCGTCGGAGTATTTGTTAACGAAGGAATTGAAAAGGTTAAAGAGATAGCCCGTGAATGTAATTTAGGCTGCATTCAGCTTCATGGAGAAGAACCACCGGAGCTCTGCCAGGAGCTTTATCCCTATCGGGTGATTAAGACCATCCGGGTTAAAAATAAAAAAGATTTAAAGTTAATCCCCCGTTATATAGACGTTAAAGCGATTTTATTGGATACCTTTGTTGAAGGTAAGGCCGGGGGTACGGGTGTATCTTTTGATTGGCAATTAGCCAGAGAGGCCCAGAAATACGGAAAGCCAATTATTCTTTCCGGCGGTCTTTCCGCAGAAAATGTTAAACGGGCAGTGGAGATGGTTCACCCTTTTGCTGTTGACGTTTCCAGCAGTTTAGAGGCTTCTCCCGGGAAAAAAGATAGCCGGACAATGAAATCATTTATGCAGATCTTCCTTTCTATTTAGGAATTTTGGGTTAACCTTAAAAACGATGAAAAACAGAAGATTATCAACCATCATATTAATTTTTTGTCTTGTTGTTCTTGGATTAAATGCGCGGAGATTTATATTTCAGTATTACTACTGCGGAGGAGTTTTAGCCATAAACAAAGATAATTACCCGCTGGGCCTATCGTTACTCAGGAAAGGCTTAGATTTTGAACCGGACTCTCAGAAGATAAAAGAGGCTCTGTCTACGGGACTTAATAATTATGCTTTATCCCTGAGAGCCGAAGAGAAGGAAAAAGCCATTAGACTGTTAGAAGAAGCTGTTCTTATTTCTCCTGAACAGGAGCTCTTCAGGAAAAATTTAGCCAGTTTGTATAATGACCTGGGAATAATGACCGGCAGGCAAAATAATTTTGATGAAGCCATAAAAAATTTACAAAAAGCTTTAGAAATCGAACCCGCAAACAAGATTTATCAGTACCATCTGGGCAATTTGCTGAAAATTCAAGGTTATAGTTATTTTGAGAAAGATGAATTTAACATAGCTATAGACTTTCTTAACGACGCCCTTCAATACCTGCCCTCTGACACAACTATCTTGAGACTCCTGGGTGAGGCTTATTACAAAATTGATGATTTTGAAGAAGCGATGAATCACTGGGAGGAGGCTTTAAGGATTTTGCCTGCCGATACAGGTCTTAAAAAAAATTTAGCCAAGGTCATAAGAGAGTGGTCTGTCCAGAAAAATTTTGAAGAATTTCATTCTAAATATTTTAAAATAAGTTTCTCTCCGGCACTTAGTCGGGATAAAGCTTACGCGGTGTATAATTCCGTAAAAGAGGCTGTTTGGACTGTAGGAAAAGATTTGAGGTTTTATCCTGCAAAACAGGTTTCTGTTTTTGTTTATCCCAGGGAAGAATTTGAAAAAATCTTCCAGCCACATAAACATTTGGTTGGACTTTTTGACGGCAAAATCCGTCTGAGTATAAATGATGATACCGGACCCGAAAAAATATCTGAATTGGTTAGACATGAATATACCCATGTGGTGCTTTTTGAATTGACTAAGGAAAAAATTCCCGTCTGGTTAAATGAAGGTTTAGCCCGTTTTGAAGAGAAACGGAATCAGCCGGTAGATTTTACTGAACTAAAAAATTTAGCCCGGCAAAAGAAATTGATTCCTTTTTATAAATTGTCGGAAATTTTTTCTAATTTAGAAAATTTTGACCAGGCCCATTTAGCTTATATGCAGGTTCATAGCCTGGTTAAATATATAATTGATGAATATGGTATGTGGATGGTGCGAAAGATGATTGAATTATTCAATCAGGGGAAAACAGAAAGGGAAGTGATAAAGGAAGTTTTAAGGATAGAACCAGAACAATTGGAGAAAGAGTGGAGGAAAAAACTTATTAATGAGTAAAGTGTTTTTTTGTAAAATTTTAAAGGGAGACAGGGATAAAGATATCGGAGTAAAAATTAAAAGTCTTTATCAATTAAGCGGGTTGGAAAAGAATTTAAATAAAACCGATTTTTTAGCGATAAAGATTCATTTCGGCGAATCAGGGACCCACGGTTTCATCAATCCTTTCTGGCTGAGACCTTTAATTAACTTTATAAAAGAGGATGTGTCTCATCCGTTTTTAACCGACACCAACACCCTCTATCAAGGGCAAAGGGCTAATTCGGTTGACCATTTAAAACTGGCGGCCGGTCATAAATTCAGCCTGCATAATTTGGGAATTCCGGTTATTATTGGCGACGGATTAATGGGTAGATATTACCGGGAGATTCCCGTTTCAGGCCGTTATGTTAAAAAAGCCAAGATCGCCGGTGATATTGTTGAATGTGACGGAATTCTGGGGTTAGCTCATTTAACCGGCCACTGTCAGACGGGATTAGCCGGAGCGATAAAAAATATAGCGATGGGCTGTGCTTCCCGCGCCGGTAAATTAGAACAGCATTCAGACGTATTCCCGGAAGTTAACGAAAATAAATGTTCCGGATGCGGAGAATGTCTCCGGTGGTGTCCGGTAGAAGCAATAGGATTTGTTGACGGTAAAGCCAGGATTAATAAGGAAATATGTATAGGTTGTGGCGAATGTACGGTTGTTTGCCGGACGGGCGCGATTAAAATTTTATGGGATGGAAATATTGAAAGGTTCCAGAGAAAAATGGTAGAATATTATTCAGCAGCGATACAAAATAAAAAAACAGGTTTTATCAATTTCCTGACTTATTTTACCAGAAATTGCGACTGTATGTCTAAAGGGGAAAGAGCTTTAATAGAAAATATTGGTATCTTAGCTTCTTCCGACCCGGTTTCTATTGATAAGGCCTCAGCCGATTTAACCATTCATAAAGCCGGCCAGGATATTTTTAAAAGTAGTTTCCCCGATATTGACTGGTCTTTTCAACTTAGATATGCGGCGGAATTAAAATTAGGGGAGTTAGAATACGAATTAGTGGAAATATAAGGAGGGGGAGCAAAAATGGAATGGTTGTATAGATTTTTTCGTTTTAAAGAATTAGGTACGGATTTCAAAACGGAAATATTAGCCGGATTAACGACGTTTCTAACTATGGCTTATATAATTGTAGTTAACCCGGCTATTCTGGAAGTGGCCGGTATTCCTAAAGGACCTTCAATGGTAGCGACGATTCTTTCGGCTTTCTTCGGAACGTTACTTATGGGTATTTATGCTAAGCGACCCTTTGCTATCGCTCCTTATATGGGAGAAAATGCTTTTATCGCTTATACGGTGGTAAAAATTCTGGGTTATAACTGGCAGACGGCCCTGGGAGCAATTTTTATAGGGGGAGTGCTTTTTACCCTGCTGACTCTTTTTCGTTTGCGTTCCTGGTTAGCTGAAGGTATTCCGTCCAGCTTAAAATATAGCTTTGCTGTAGGAATTGGCCTTTTTTTAATTTTTATCGGTTTGAATGAAACCGGTATTGTGGTTTTAGGCTCTCCCGGGGCACCGGTTAAAATTGGTTCAGTAACCAGTCCGCCGGTGTTTTTAGCTGTTTTTTGTTTTCTTCTGATGAGTGTTTTAATGATCAGGAAGTTTAAGGGAGCGATTCTTTTAAGTATTATTGTTACCACTTTTCTTTCTTTTCCTCTGGGTGTGGCTAAAATTCCGGAGAAGTGGATTTCTTTACCCCCCAGTTTAGCGCCTGTTTTTATGAAAATGGATATTACGGGAGCGCTTAGCTGGGGTTTTTTCGCGGTTATTCTTACCGTTTTTATTATGGATTTTGTTGATACCATGGGGACTTTAATCGGTGTCTCCGCCCGGGCAAATTTTCTCGATGAGCAGGGGAATCTTCCGGAAATTCAAAAACCGATGCTGGCTGATGCTTTAGCGACTATAATCGGAGCCTGTTTAGGTACTACCACCACCGGCACCTATATAGAATCAGCCGCCGGGGTAGAAGTGGGAGGGCGCTCCGGTATGACGGCTGTAGTCACGGCGGTTTTATTCCTGTTAGCTTTGTTTTTTTTCCCTTTTTTTACCATGGTTCCGCCTCAGGCTTATGGTCCGGCTTTAATTCTGGTTGGTTTTTTAATGATGTCTGCGGTTACTAAAATTAATTTTTTTGATTATACTGAACTGATCCCGGCTTTCAGTGTCATTGCCCTGATGAGTTTTACTTATAATATCGGGGTAGGCATTACCGCCGGATTTGTTCTTTATCCGTTTTTTAAAATAATTTCCGGTCGGGCCAAAGAAATTAAACCTGGACTCTGGGTGCTGGCTGTTCTCTCACTTTTATTTTTTATCTTTTATCCGTACCAGTGAGTAACTGGTTAAATGGTTAATTGGTGATTAGTAAAATAGTAGTAAAGAATTAAGGATTAAGACGTTCGCTCCGCTCACTTTAAGAATTAAGTAATTACTTCTTAATCTTATTACTTAATCCTGAATTCTTACTACTTAATTCTTAAATATTAGAAATTATTTATAATTAATGATAAAGAAGGATTTAATTTTAGTCAGTGCGTGTTTGGCCGGGATAAATTGCCGCTGGGACGGGACTAACCAGCTGGATAAGAAAATAAAGATTCTGGTCGATCAGGGCAAAGCCACACCGGTTTGTCCCGAAGAATTGGGCGGCTTATCTACGCCGCGTCTTCCTTCGGAAATTCGGCAGGGAAATGGCCGGGATGTCCTGCAGAGAAAAACAAAGGTCATAGATAAAGAAGGTAAGATAATTACGGCTCAATTTATAAAAGGAGCTGAGGGAGTTTTAGCGATAGCTAAGAGAAAAGGTATTAAGACGGTCCTTTTTAAAAATAAAAGTGCTGCCTGCGGCTGCGGTTTAATTTATGACGGAACTTTTTCCGGAAAACTTAAAAAGGGAGACGGAGTGACCACCGCTCTTTTAAAAGAGAAGGGGATCAAGGTAATCAGCCACAGATAAATGGTTAATCAGTTTGCCGGTTAATTAAAGAGTACAGATTACAGAGTACCGAAACCAGAGAAAACAAAAAGCATGGATAACAGATGACGGATAACAGATAATTCAAAATATAATTTTTTCTGTTCTCTGTACTCTGTTTTCTGTACTCTTATTAGTCATTTAAGAATTAGACATTAAATAGCTGTGTTTATTAATGCTTTCGAATTGTGTTTGGTCGAGTTATAATAATTGATTTAACCGAAAAGGGAGTAATCAGATGGAAGAAAAGAAAAATGATTGCCTTTTTTGTAAAATCATTGAAAAGAAAATCCCGGCCAAGGTTGTGTATGAAAATGAAAAAGTTTTAGCTTTTTATGACATTCAGCCTCAAGCCCCCGTTCACGTGGTGATTATTCCTAAAAGTCATATTGAACGGGTATCTGATATTAATCGGGGAAACATTGATTTCTGGAGTGAGATGCTTCTGGCGGCTAACCGGATTGCCTCTGATTTAAAAATAAATGAAAGAGGATATCGTCTGGTGGCTAATTGTAATAAAGACGCCGGGCAGGCTGTTTTTCATCTTCAC
>CAZDKO010000012.1:13589-40605 GCA_964506075.1 uncultured bacterium | reverse complement strand
CCGCTGTGCCTGTAACGCCGATGAATACTAATCAGGAAGAAAACGATTCATCAAGTAGTTTACCTTGATAAAAGGAGAAATTGATGAAGAAAATATGGCCGCTAATTTTGGCGGCTTTTTTTATTTTAGGGTCCTTAAGCTGCAGTCGGGATAAAGATAAACAAATTGCTTCCCGGCAAAAAGAAGAAACAGAACCCGGTTATGGGGATATAATCATTGAAGCCTCAATTGGCGACGCCAAAAGGTTAATCCCGATGCTTGCTTCTGATACCGCCTCAGCTGATATTTCCGGTTTAATTTTTAACGGATTAGTAAAGTATGATAAGGATATAAATATTATCGGTGATTTAGCGGAAAGCTGGGGTATCAGTGAAGACGGCTTAATTATTACCTTTCATCTCAAAAAAAACGTGAAGTGGCACGACGGAAAGGAATTTACGGCTGAAGACGTTTTATTTACTTATGAAAAATTAAGAGATGAGAAAGTGGCTACCCCTTATAGCGGTGATTTCCTTCTGGTAGAAAAAGCAGAAGTTATCGATAAATATACCTTCCGGGTTACCTACAAAGAGCCTTTTGCCCCGGCTTTAATCAGCTGGGGGATGGGGATTATTCCCAAACATCTTCTGGAGAAAGAAGATTTAAATACCGCCGATTTTAACCGGTCTCCCGTCGGCACCGGGCCGTATAAATTTAAAGATTGGCGCACCGGAGAAAGAATTGTTCTGGATAATTATGAAGATTATTTTGAGGGACGTCCCTATATAGACCGGGTCATTTACCGTATTATTCCTGATGAAGCGACGATGTTTTTATCTTTAAAAGCGGGCGATATTGACTATATGGGGCTTTCTCCCATTCAATATTCCCGCCAGACCGACACCCCGTATTTCCAGGATAATTTTCAACGGTTTCGCTATCCGAGCTTTGCCTTCACTTATATGGGATTTAATCTGCTTGATGGAAGGTTTAAGGATAAAAGGATAAGGCAGGCTCTGGCTTATGCGATTGATAAGGAAAACATTATTACCGCGGTGCTGTTAGGGTTGGGCAAGGTGTCTACCGGTCCTTATCCGTCTACATCCTGGGCTTATAACCCGGAGGTAAAAACGTATCCTTACAATCCGGAAAAAGCCAGAGAATTATTAAAAAGCTGCGGCTGGGAAGATACCGACGGTGATGGTTTTTTAGACAAAGATGGTAAAATTTTTCAATTCACTTTAATCACCAATCAGGGTAATAATCAAAGAAAAAAATGCGCCGAGATGATTCAGCATGACCTGGGGAAGATTGGCATTAAGGTGGATATCAGAATTCTTGAATGGCAGACCTTTCTCCATGAATTTATTGATAAGAAAAGATTTGAAGCGATAATTATGGGCTGGAGTTTAGCCCGGGACCCGGATGTTTATGATATTTTCTATTCTGATAAAACCAGGGAAGGTGAATTTAATTTTGTTTCTTATAAAAATACCGATGTTGACCGCCTGCTCATTGAAGGGCGAAGGGTTTTTAATCAGGATGAACGCCGTAAGATTTATCAGGAAATACACGCCATCATTGCCGATGATTTACCTTATATATTTCTTTACGTCCCCGATTCGCTGCCTGTTGTTCATAAAAGATTTAAAGGGATTGAGGTTGCTCCTCTGGGCATCGGGTATAATTTTATTAAATGGTATGTGCCCGAAACGGAGCAGAAACATCACGTGCTAATGGAATAATAATAGAGTACAGAAACCGCCTGCCAGCGGGCAGGGAGTACGGATAACAGAGACTGAAGCAAAAAATTTTTCTGTATGCCGTTTTTTTACCCGCTACGCTTTTTAGCGGGTGTACTCTTTACTGAATACCTGGAAGTAATTAATGCTATTTTATTTTCTGAAACGTCTTTCTTTTATCATCCCTATTCTGGTCGGGATTTCTTTGCTTTCCTTCCTGATAATTCACCTGGCCCCGGGTGAACCCACACCTCTGGGGGCGGAAATGAGTCCTAAGATTTCTTATCAGGCCAGGGAGCGTTTAAAAAGCCTTTATGATTTAGATAAACCGGTATTGTTTCAATACTGGCAGTGGTTGAAAAGACTTTCAACGCTGGATTTCGGCCGGTCTTTTATCGACGATGAAAAGGTATCCCGTAAAATTCTAAAGCGGCTCCCCGTTACTTTAACCATAAATATTCTTTCTCTGGTTTTAATCCTGATTATCTCCGTCCCGCTGGGTTTGATTTCGGCTTTGCGGCAGAATTATTTTTTTGATAAAGCGGTAACAATTTTTGTGTTTATCGGTTTTGCCACGCCGACTTTCTGGCTGGCTTTACTTTTAATGATGTTTTTCGGGGTCAAGCTGGGGTGGCTGCCTATCAGCGGTCTTACTTCTTTAAATTTTTCCGGATTAAGTTTTATAGAGAAAATTTTTGACCTGTCCAGACATTTATTACTTCCTGTTTTTGTTTCTGCTTTCACCGGATTAGCCGGGCTCTCCCGTTATACCAGGAATAGTATGCTGGAAGTTATCAGACAGGATTATATTCGGACAGCCCGGGCTAAAGGGGCTTCTACTACCCAGGTTATTTTTAAACACGCTTTTAAAAATGCGATGCTGCCAATCATTACTATTTTAGGATTAAGCGTGCCGTCGTTAGTCGGAGGAGCGGTAATTTTTGAAACTATTTTTGCTATTCCCGGGATGGGACTTCTTTTCTGGGAAGCCGTTATGGCCCGGGATTATCCGGTGGTTATGGGGTTGGTAATAATCGGTGCCTTTCTTACCCAGCTTGGAATTTTACTTTCTGATTTAGCCTATGCCTGGGCAGACCCGCGGATAAGATATAAATAACCCGCTAAAAAGCGTAGCGGACAGGCCCGCCACAAGACATGGCGGGCGGGGAGAACAGAGTACAGTTACCAGAAAACAAAGAATTAAGGATTAAGACTTTACTACGTTCGCTCTAAGAATTAAGTAATTCTTTTACTTATTTCTTAATCCTTACTACTTAATCCTGAATTCTTAAACTTAAAGTACACAGGATTGTGGATAGAAAAAATGGAAAAAACACTCACTCAAATTTTATGGTTTCGTTTTAAAAAGAATAAGCTGGCTTTTAGCGGTGCGATAATAATTTTAATTTTATTTCTTGTGGCTATTTTAGCGCCGGTAATTTCTCCTTATGACCCGGCTCAATATGATTCCGCGCGGATTTTGCAGCCCCCTTCCCGTCTTCACCTCCTGGGTACAGATGACCGGGGACGGGATGTTCTTAGCCGGCTCATCTGGGGGACGAGAATTTCCTTGAGCGTCGGGTTTGTGGCTGTTTTTATTTCGGTATTAATCGGTATAATGGTGGGTTCTTTGGCCGGTTTTTACGGCGGAAAACTTGACTTTATCCTGATGCGCCTGGTGGAAATATTTATGACTATTCCCACTTTCTTTTTAATTCTGGCAATTATTGCTTTTCTGGGACCGAGTTTATTAAATATAATGGTGGTGATTGGATTAACCGGCTGGACCGGGATTGCCAGATTGGTTAGGGCGGAATTTTTATCGCTTAAAGAAAGGAATTTTTCTGAAGCGGCTAAAGTCCTGGGTATTCCCAAAAGAAAAATCATTTTTCATCATCTCTTGCCTAACGCGATGGCTCCTATCTTTGTCTCCGCCACGCTGGGTGTGGCCGGAGCAATACTGACCGAATCGGCTTTAAGTTTTCTGGGAATGGGCGTCCAGCCGCCGGTAGCCAGCTGGGGTAATATGCTTACCGACGGAAAAGCCACTATTGAAATTGCCTCGTGGTTAACTGTTTTTCCGGGCCTAGCCATTCTTATCACTGTTCTGGCCTATAATCTTCTCGGAGAAGGATTAAGGGACATCCTGGATCCCAGATTAAATTAAAAACTATGAATATACTGGAAATAGAAGCACTGAAAACTTATTTATATACCGAGGACGGTGTGGTTAAAGCCGTTGATGAGGTTAATTTAACCCTGGGAGAGGGAGAGGTTCTCGGTTTAGTCGGGGAGAGCGGGTGCGGAAAAAGTATGACGGCTTTAAGTATCCTTCGCCTTATCCCTGAGCCGCCGGGAAAGATTAAATCCGGCCGGATTAATTTTCAAGGCCGGAATTTACTTGATTTAGATGAAAAGGCCATGCGCCAGATCCGTGGAGGAAAAATCAGCATGGTTTTTCAGGAACCGTCTGCTTCACTTAATCCCGTCTGGAAAATTGGAGACCAGATTCAGGAAACGGTTATGATTCATCAGGGTAAGACCAAAAAGGAAGCCAGAAAAGAAGCCATCCGTTTACTGGAAATGGTGGGGATTTCATCTCCAGAGGAGCGGTTTAACAACTATCCGCATCAACTGAGCGGGGGGATGTGTCAGCGGGTGATGATAGCGATGTCCATTTCTTCAAACCCGAAAATTCTTATTGCCGATGAGCCCACGACGGCTCTTGATGTCACTATCCAGGCGCAGATTTTAGATTTACTGCTGGAATTTAAAAATAAACTCGGGATGTCTATTCTTTTTATTACGCATGATTTAGGGATAGTCGCCGAAATTACCGACCGGGTGGCGGTAATGTACGCGGGAAAAATTATTGAAATAGCCGAGACTAAGGAATTATTTGATAGCCCTCTTCATCCTTATACCCGGGCTTTACTGGAGGTTTTACCCCGGGGAGACCGGAAGGATTCTACCGGGTTTAAATCCATTCCGGGAGAAGTGCCGCGTTTGTCTCATTTGCCTTCCGGGTGTTATTTTAATCCCCGTTGTCCGGTGGCGACTGATAAGTGCCGGGAAAAATTTCCTCCGATGGAAAAAATTAATGAGACTCACCGGGTTAGCTGCTGGAACCCCGTTAGAAATCCATAGAATCGCATCTATAACCAGAGAAATAAAAAATGAACCATAAATTACTGGAAATAAAAAATTTAAAAAAACATTTTCCGGTGGAAAGAGGTTTCTGGCGGCAGACGAAAGCCCTGCTTTTAGCCGTAGACGGAATAAACCTATCCGTTAATCCCAGAGAATCTATGGGCCTGGTAGGAGAAAGCGGGTGCGGCAAAACCACGATAGCCAGATTAATTTTAAGATTACTCACCCCGACCGAAGGAGAAATATTTATTGAAGGGGAGGATATTTTTAAAGAAGGTCAGAATCTCGCCGAAAAGGTTCAGATTATTTTCCAGGACCCTTTTAACTCTCTTAACCCCCGCCTCCCGGTAGAAGAGATTATCGGAGAATCTTTAATCGTGCATAAAAAAGTCAAAAGCCGCCCGGAAAAAAGAGATAAGGTAAAATCTTTACTTAAGAAAGTGGGTATCAATCCGGCTTATATCGACCGTTACCCCCACCAGTTTAGCGGCGGAGAAAGACAACGAATCGGAATTGCCCGGGCTTTAGCCCTTAACCCCAGATTGGTTGTAGCCGATGAGCCGGTTTCTTCGTTAGATGTTTCAGTCCAGGCCCAGATATTAAACCTGCTTAAAAATTTACAGTCGGAATTTAATTTAACTTTTCTTTTTATCGCTCATAATTTACAGATTGTTGAATGGTTTTGCGACCGGACAGCGGTGATGTATTTAGGTAAAATTGTGGAAAGTGGGCCCGGTAATCTTGTTTTCCAGCGCCCTCTTCATCCTTATACGCAGGCTTTGGCTTCAGCCACTTTAATGGCTGACCCCCGGTTAAAAAGGGAACGAATTATTCTAAAAGGGGAAATCTCCAGCGCCATAGAAATCCCTTCCGGGTGTCCTTTTCACCCGCGGTGTTTTAAAGCCATCCCTATGTGTTCAAAGATTATACCCAAATTTGAAGAAAAAGAAAAAGGGCGCTGGGCTTCGTGCCATCTGGTTTCGGTTGACAAAGATTAGAAGTTTAGGTATATTAAAGTGTCATAACCGTTAATTTACAACTTTCAATATACAAATTACAACCAAATGACAATAGACAATGATAAAAATTTTTTTAGGTTGTTTGTAATTTGTTTATTGGCTATTTAAAAACCGGGGACGTGGTGGAACTGGCAGACACGCTAGCTTGAGGGGCTAGTGTCGCAAGACATGCAGGTTCGAATCCTGTCGTCCCCACCATTCGCCACTGAAGGTGGCGAATGGTGGAGCAATCGAGAATCGAAAATCGAAATTAGATAAAAAAAGATTCTGGATTGCCTGCCGCCCGCCTGTCGGCGGACAGGGCAAGGCAGGGCAGACAGGCGGTCTATTCTCGATTATCGATTTTCAAAAACAAAAATTTAACCCGGCCCCTTTTACTTTAAGATAATGCCCAAAGACACTCTGGTTCTTGATTTAGAAACGCAGCATACTTTTGCTGAAGTAGGGGGGAGAAATTTTGGCGCGCTGAAGGTATCGGTCGTCGGGGTTTATTCGTATTCTCAAGGCAAACTTTTATTCTTTCCCGAAGATAAGGTGGGCGAGCTTTTCCCTTTAATGGAAGAAGCAGAATTGATAATCGGTTTTAACATCAAGCGGTTTGATTACGCCGTTCTTGAGCCGTATGGTGAAAAGCCCCTGGCTGATTTACCCACCCTGGATATTTTAGAAGATGTTTACAGTTCACTGGGGTACAGGTTGAAATTAGATGAGCTGGCTCAATATACCCTGGGAAGAGGTAAAAGCGGCAGCGGGTTAGACGCGATTCGTTATTTCCGCTCCGGCGAATTGGATAAATTGAATTCTTATTGCGGAGACGACGTTTTAATAACCCGCGACCTTTACGAGTATGGAAAGAAAAACGGATTTATTTTATCCCGGCAGGGTTTGATTCACGTTAACTGGGATAAGGGAAAAACATTGGGGATGTAGCTCAGTTGGGAGAGCGCTTCCCTCGCACGGAAGAGGTCAGGGGTTCGAATCCCCTCATCTCCACCACCGTCGCTTTGCTTCGCAAAGCGAAGCAACGGTGGTAGAGCAATCGAGAATCGAAAATCGAGATTAGATAAAAAAAGATTCTGGATTGCGGTCTATTTTCGATTATCGATTTTCGGGAATATTACATGTCTCTCCGAAGCCCTAATTATTTTTAATTAAAGAGCGAAGAAGAACGATTATCAATTTTCAATTTCTTAATGATAAAAAGCAAAAGCAATGATTGACAAATAAGTTAAGTTATGATATTTTAAAAACAACAGGAATAAAAAGGTTCTTTTAAATGACGATTGATTTCGCGCGTAAGCTAAGAGCAAAAAGACTGCGGATGAACTTAACACAGCTTGAGCTTGCAAAAAAGATAGGTGTAAGTGAAAGTTACATCTGCCAGATTGAAAATGGGAAGATGGTATCAATCAAGAAACTTGAACAGTTAGCCAGAGCGCTGGGATGCGAGGCAAAAGATCTTCTCTAAAGAATATTTTTTTAAGCAAAAACTTGACAAATAGATTAAGTGGGATATATTTTTTTTGTCTTTTAACTTGACAAATAAGTTAAGTAAATAATGAGAAAAGGAGGAAATTATGCCAGACATTTTAAATACAATAGCAAGAAATGTCCGTTATTACCGCTTGAAGAAGAAACTTACGCGGAAGGAGCTGGCTAAAGAAATTAAAGTTCACAGTACCTACATAAGCCATGTTGAAAACGGCAAGATAAATATTTATTTAACGACACTTGTTAATCTCGCCAAGGCCCTTGATGTCTGCCCACGTGACTTGGTTAAGTGAGAAAAGCGGAGAATGAGAATAAGGTTTTCTAAATCAGTGGAAAAACTACTTACAATAGACCAATTAAGCGAGTTGATTCAGGTGAGCCGGAAAACCATATATCAATGGACTCATACCGGTTTTATTCCTCATTATAAATTTCCTAAAGGGGTGCGGTTTAAGATTTCAGAGGTGGAAAGTTGGTTGAAATTACGGAGACAAAAAGGGAGATATACCTATAAAATTATTATTTAGAAGGAGGCAAAGTTATAGGCACTCTGAATTTAACTCTGCTAACAGAAGAATTTTCTATATTTGATTCTTTTTGCCCACCAATGCTGACACTTCCAGCAAAAATCCCTATTCCCCCTTTTTTCCCAGCTCCTTCTTTTACTATCAAGGCAACATCAAAATCTATTATTTGTATCATTTCAGTTTCTTCTGTTATTATCAATTTTTGTCTATCGAGATTAGCAGGAGATGAAGAAATGGGAGGATTCACTTTACTTCCGGATTCCGCTGCTTTCTTCTGAGCTTCTTTTACGCCTTCAATGATTTGAAATAATGTTTCTGCGACAAATTCTTTTAAATCCATAATCCCTCCTTTTATATTCCATTTAATTTTAGGTTAATTCTATCTTGGCAGTTTGTCAAGATGAAAAAATGCCAAAGATGACGTTTAAGGTATTCTATAAAGCAGTGGAAAAGCTACTTACAATAAACCAATTAAGCGAGTTGATTCAGGTGAGCCGGAAAACTCTTTATCAGTGGACTCATACCGGCTTTATACCCTATTATAAACTGCCTAAAGGGGTTCGTTTTAAGGTTTCAGAGGTGGAAAGATGGTTAAAAATACGCAGAAGAAAAGTGAGGGCTACTTATAAAATAACACTCTAACGTTAATCCTTATTGAGGGATTGGTTAGCACTCAAACTCATCTACCTGTTGCGGAGTAGAGAAAGGTCAGATTTAATGCGTCGTTAGACACTAAAATGGAACTTCTGTTTCTTTCGGTTTTTGTAACACAAATTTATCTTTATTTGATAATGTCCATCCCCAGCCCTTTTCTGTAAAACTGTACCCCGTATAATAAGTACCTCCATCATCTTGAAGATTTTCACAGTTTAAGAATCCTTTTTGAAGTAGACTTTTTAATGCTATTGTTGCAGCAACTTTAGTAAAACCGCCTGCCTCCATATCACGCTTAATCTGAAAAGTTGAAGCATTATCTTCGGGATGACTAAGATTTTCTGCAATAGCAGCTAATGCATAAACTTCGTGTTGATCAAGCCCTTCAAATTTTGCTACTTTTGAAACCTCTGTTATAGTAGTTAATTTTTCAGCTTTTTGTAGAAATGCTTTGATTTTTGCTGTTATATTTTTTTTCAGCTTTTCAAAATCGCTTGTGGAACCTGTAGAACACTTAATTATTGTCCTATGTTGAATATCAAAGGGAAATCTTGATTGTCTTTCTTCTGAGCAAATTAAAACAACTTCTTTGTTGCAAGCAATAGCATAACCTAATTCAAACCATACATTGGGATTATCTATAGTAATGTCTGCTAAACATAATTTTGATTCCTTAATTCCTTTTTCTATATCTTGGATAGGAATGCTAACTTTTGGATCTTGATCAACTCTATATGGCTCAAGTTCCGCATCAATGATCGCAGGTGAATATACATCTTTGAATCTATTATCAAATTTATCCCCATCAAAGGGTTGAATAACAAAACATGATTGCATGTTGACCTCCTTATATTTTTTATTTTGTCTAACAATTAATATGCGAAATTCATAATTGCTGTATTAAAACGAAGTTCTGATATTAGCATTATATCACTTGAGATACATATAAAGCAAATAGTACTTAGAAATAGAAAGGTGGTTAAAAATATGCAGAAGGAAAGGGGAGGGCGACATATAAAATAACGCTTTAGTTTATGCTTCTTGGATTGGACTACCTAACACAAAAATCAGCGGGTGGGGCAGTGCGGAGCGCTGGCACAATCCGCTTGATTGCATTGTTATGAGGCAAATGGCATGGACGACATTTTTTTTCTTTAAATAATCTTTGTGCCGACCAATATTTTTTTATTCAGCAGCGCCACTTGCATTTTCAACCGGGGTATAGAATTGCAACAGCTCAAGTGGTTGTATCTCCAGTATGACTAGTTCCCATGTCACAATGGACTCCTGTTCAACTTTATTGCTTCACTTAACAATCTTACAGATGATAACTTTATCTATTTCTTTAATAATTCTTTCTGTTTCTTTTAGCGCAACAATTATTTTCTGATAATGCTCAATATCAGCGTTGATAAGAGTGTGATTCTTACGATCTTTTAGCCACTTTTGTGCCGGTTGATAGCCGCCGATATAGAAATTCCAAGCTAATTCGGGAACGTTACCAAAATATTGATCTTTATTGATAAAAACTTTGCCGTCTTTGTAAGCCAGTTTCTCCACAATATCTGATCCGGCGATGGGATAAGTGGTGATGAATTGATTTACTTTTGGTGATTCAAGTAGGTGGA
The DNA here is from genome assembly GCA_964506075.1 of uncultured bacterium. Classification (GTDB taxonomy): domain Bacteria; phylum CAZDME01; class JAYEMH01; order JAYEMH01; family JAYEMH01; genus CAZDKO01. The sequence continues at coordinate 30,415 of CAZDKO010000012.1, read as the reverse complement.
GTGAGCGCAATTCAGCACCAAGCGCGACAAGTCCTTGAAAGTTTTTTACGTCTTTTGGATACGGCACACGCGGAAAATCAATTTTGAGAAATTCTTTGTACTTTTCACGATAATTTGGTGAGTGAAGCACAGCGTAAATATAATCAAAAATATCTTCAGGTGAAACTTTACCGATAATTTTTTCTATATTTTTAACAATTTCTTTTTTAAGATTTGGTATTTTCGATCCGTCTTCAGCATAGAGATAAAGAGGTATGTTTATTGCATTTGAAGCGGTGATACCCGACAGAAAAATTACTTCCGAGATGGACCGAGTGGCGAAAATGTGATGATATTCAGCATCGCGATGAGCCTTAGTTACTAACAATCCTATATTTTCCCCTGCGAAATAATGGCGTGCTATTCTTTCTACGGGCCATCCAACAAAGCCTCTCGCGTGTCCAGTATAGTACATGAAACGAATGTCGAAAGGACGATAACTGATCGGGACGACATTCACTTCTGAAGGACCGCTTTGCAGCAAATCCTCCTTTGCCCATTTAAATTTCCAGTCCCGAACATCAGCCGGAATACTGTATTTCTGCCGTACCTCTGATTCCGGAAGACTAATAAAATCTAACACTGCCTGCCACATTGCTTGGCGGGTTTCATGGATACATAATTTGTCACGCTTCGTGACCACTCCAGTGTTTTTTAATCCAAAAATATCATTTATAGAAAAGCCCCGTTCGTAATTTAACGCCCTTACTTCATCTCGCGCTATAAAAGCATAAGCGTTTGATGCAGGAGTAATCTCTTGCCACAAAATGCTCTCCATGCTATTAGCGTTTAAGAATTCGAACTTCTTCTTCTGGCTCCCAAGTTGGTCAGCACGATACACCTTCGCAAGTGTTTTGTCCTTGTGCTGATTATCTGTCTTCTTTTTAATCGCCAAAAGGATTGCCACTCCGGTTTTAATGTTAAATACGTTTTTATCTGGCGTACCGTCTGAGGCCTGTTCGCGTTTGTTCGCGTTGCCGTGAAGATCAAGTATATAAATTGCATCGAATGTATTAAGGAGATGCCAACGCATGCCTCGGAAAGTAGGATTATCAATCCAACCGTGTGCAGTAATCATACTGACAATGCCTTCTCTGCTTCGCTCAACCATGCTCTCTGCGAAGCGTATAAACTTGACATAGTCGTCATTGAGCCATTTTGAGTTACGCTCCTGAAGCTTACGGCCGTCCGATTCTCTCTTATACACATTGTGCTCAGTGTAATGTTTATTGCTTGACTCACCTGCATATGGAGGATTCCCAATTACCACCATAATCGGCGTTTCAGTTTTTATGACCGATGCCTCTCTAGATTCCTTCGCTATGCTCTCAGCAAACCCAAACCCCGGGAGTATACTCTCTGGGACGCTGGCTTCTTCAAGTGAGTTTGTAAGATAAATACCAAGTCGACGATGGAAATTCCAGAAGCCTGTTTCTTTAAACGCCATGCTCAGTTTAAGGTGTGCTATCGTGTATGGCGCCATCATAAGTTCAAAACCGTGCACACGCGGAAGCAAATCGTGATGCACATATGTCGGCCAGCGTCCTTTCTGATTACTTTTAAGTAACCTTTCGTATATGATTCGGATGGTGGCACTGATGAATGTTCCTGTCCCCACAGCCGGATCAAGAATCTGGACTCGGTGGATACCAGTTTTTGTCTTTGAGGTATCTGCCAAACCAGAGGCAAGACCAAACTCCTTTTCAAGGAGGTAATCAACAGCGCGCACAATGAACCTCACGATGGGCAAGGGTGTATAAAAAGCGCCGAGCTTCTTTCGAAGATCATGGTCATATTCTTTTAAAAAGTCTTCATAAAAATGGATAACCGGATCAGGCCCTTCATGGGTTTCTCCCCACAAATCATTTTGGAAATACTGGCGCATAAGTTCTTGAACATTGGCATAAGAAAAAACCTCGCATAATTCATTTACGATATACTCAAGCCGTTTATCAAAATCGGGACCAACTATATGATCAAAAAAGTGCTGGAGGAGTGGGTTTGACTTCGGAATCAAATCACGGGCCTCTTGACGAGAAAAGTTAGCAGGGGTTTTGTCATGATATCGAGCAACAAAAAGGCCGTACACAAGAGTTTGCGCATACATATCCGCAAAGGATTCTTTTGTTAGATCGTGGACAAGAAGTTTTTTTATAGTCTCATATACACGCATTATCTCAGCGTTTTTTTCTGACTCTTTAGAAAGAAACTGTTTAACGTTATCCCGAATTCTTTGCGCTTTTCCTCCCATAATTTTTGAGAGGTGTTTTCCTGATCGTATTGGCTCTTTATGTGATTGCGCGAAATCAATCAATGTTTTAGCCACGTGTTCATAACTTTCCGGAATAGACGTAATAGTTCGATTCTTGATATCATAATTCGCTATTTTTATTGGACCTTCGTAACGTAAGCCGTTTCTATAAAAACGAAATTCAACGTAATTCGTTAGAACTAAGTTTGCATATCCATAATATCTGGCCATCTGTTCAGACTTCTCAATTTTATCTAAAGATACGTCGATATCTTTTGCTTCAACATATAGAATGGGCACATCGTGATTAAGCACAACAAAATCCGGCTTATTCCCTTGTTTAGCTCTCGCATCGTGATCTATACGCTTCACATTGATTGATTCAAAAATTCCTTTGATTAAAATCTCAAAGTCGGTGCGGTAACCCATTTCACTTGTCTCTTCGTGGGTAAATTTGGATGAAATAGATAGAATGTAATTTTCAAATATTTTTTGCATAGTTTTATTGATTCCATTCTAATGTGACTAACCAAAGAATCATAATGATTTTCCCCGCCGCATTTTTTTGGGCTGCTGTATAAGTATTGTCAGTTTGTTTTACAATTAATATCCGAAATTCGTAATTGCTGAATTTAAAACCAGGTTCTGATATTAGTATTATATCACTTGAGATACATGTAAATCAAACAGTAAAACCTTAGAAGTAGAAAAGTGGTTAAAGATTCGCAGAAGGAAGGGAAGGGTTACATATAAAATGACACTTTAGCGTTAATGCTTTTTGTCTTGGAACTGTTAAACGGTATTGCTCAGCAGTAGTACCGGACTGGACGAGATTCCACAACCATTATGCACCATTTCTAAAAAGATGTAAATGCTCTTGTTCCAGGATAAATCGTTGACTTCAATCATTATTTTTTTAGGCTAACCAATCTCCAATTCTGTGCCATACCCAAGATAGTTCTTTCGCTGGTATAGGCCCGAGTATTCTCTCAACATGTTGGTTTGCCTTGCTCATTAACCCCCAACCACCCATTATATTGAGCCGTTCACCTATTTCCCTTGCACGAGGGTGTCTATCTTCCTCTGCTGTCTCCCGCTTTCGTAAAAAGCCTGACGAACTGAATTTAGGATCTTCCACGGCTCGACCAATTTTGACTAATTCTTCTACAAGTTGGTCGAACTCATTGTCTGGATTGCGATTTGGCTTTCGTTGGTGAAACATTCTACTGAAAAAGTTCATTTTCTGTTTCCTTATTACAATGTCCGAAGTAGTAACTTGTTCGTATATCTTGGAACCAGCGGCCTAACAATTAATAGACGAAATTCGTAATTGCTGAATTTGAAACGAGGTTCTAATGTCAATATTATATCATTCTGGAAAGATATAAATCAAACAGTTTAATTTGTGCCCACTCTGCTTCACCACCGTCGCTTTGCTTCGCAAAGCGAAGCAGCGGGGGTAGAGCAATCGAGAATCGAAAATCGAAATTAGATAAAAAAAGATTCGAGATGGCGGTCTATTCTCGATTATCGATTTTCGGGAATATTACATGTTTCTTCGAAGCTCTGCTTTAAAGAGCGAAGAAGAACGATTATCGATTTTCAAGATTTAAAACAGGGGCAGAAAAATTATTCTGCCCCTTTTTACAAAAGATTAAAATGCTTCTTGATATATGCCCAAGCATATGCTATACTTTCAACGAATGACAGAGAAGGAGATTCTATCGAAGATCGAAGACTACATGCAAGAAAATAATCTCCGACAGTACGAATTAGCAAGAGAACTAGGAATACCAGAGTCAACGTTAAATAGGTGGCTGAAAAGGAAAACGAATATATCGAAAGCCTATTTAACAGTTTTAAAAACAAAGGGGATTATATAAAAAATTTTTGGAAGAAATATTAGCACATGCCTAAGCATTAAATGGTAAGCAATATTTTTTTTGTCCGAAAAATTAGCATGTGCCAAAGCAGCCCAAAGGAGGTTTTATGTCGCAGATCTTAAAAACAATAGCTAAAAATGTCCGTTATTATCGCCTAAAGAAAAACCTCACCCAAGCTCAACTTGCTAAAAGTACTAATCTTCACAGAACACATATAAGTAAGATAGAGAACGCTAAGATAAACATCTATTTAACGACACTTGTTAATCTTGCCAGAACTCTTGATGTCTGCCCACGTGACTTAGTTAAGTGAAAAAGAATAAAGTAATTATTAAATAAAATTAATTGACAAGTATATTCTAAAATGATATCATCCATTTTATAGTGGTTTTTTAATAAGGGTGGTGAGTTCGAAGGGGGAACCTCCACATAAAAACCAGCTATGTATGCTGGTCCTGAACCGATTAATCGGGAATGGAAAGTAAAACCTTCGCTGGGTAGAAGTGTAACCGGTGAAGGTTTTTTTTATTTGTAAAATAAAAAATTAGGGTTTTATAGTGTGAAATTTGTAATGGTTTATTAGAAAAATAGGGAGATTGGACTATGATTGAGGCGATAAGAGAAATTGGGAGATATGCAATTAAAAAACGAGGAAAGAGTATTGATAATCCGTTACACATTTTAATTGATAATCCTAAGAATAAAAGTACAAAGAATATATTATTTATCGCCCTTGCAGATAAAAAGGGTGAATTTGAATATAAAAAGATAGAGGTTGAGGAATACTCAGAAAATAAATTGGGAAAATATTTATATAAGAAGGGAACTCCAAGAGGCACAGATATAACACCAACTGCTATGGTAACTGATTTAATAGATAAGACATTTAATAATAAGATATTAAGTTGGTTTGAAGAGTATAGAGAAATGGGTTCAGACGAAAACAACAATTTCTTAGTGAAAATAGGGAATTGTATTAGAAAAAATAGCAAAGATATTTTAAAAGGGTTGAGAGAGAAGTACAATAAAGAAAACAATATTGTCAGCTTAAAAATAAATGAAAAATATATTGGAGAATATCCTGTCTTTCGAGAGATTTTAGTGGATACTGCAAAAGAAAACTTTTATTCAAAATATGGAAAAACATCAAAATCTAATGATCAAATATGTTCAGTTTGTAACAAAAAAGAATCAGAGGTATACGGCTTTGTAGACACTTATAAATTCTATACAGTTGATAAACCCGGATTTGTAAGCGGCGGATTTCAGCAAGAATATGCATGGAAGAATTATCCCGTATGTTGGAACTGCGCGCTAATACTTGAGGAAGGTAGAAAATATTTAGGCAAGCTGTTGAATTTTAATTTTTATGGTTTTAGGTACCTTCTGATTCCTAAATTTGTTAGAGGCGTAAGTGATGAAACAAAAGAAAAAATATTTAGGATTATAGAACGGCAGAAAGATCCAAAATTTATAAGAAAAGAGGCGGAGCGATTAACTTATGATGAGTCTGAAATATTAGAGTTAATGAGTGAACAAAAAAATTATCTGAATATGAATTTCTTGTTTTATGAAAAGTCAAATTCAGAATTTAAAATCTTATTATATGTTGAAGACGTTCTCCCATCAAGGTTGGAAACATTATTTAATGCCAAGAAAGATGTGGATAAAATTAATATTTTTAAAAAATGTTTAGTCCCAATTTACAGCAAAGATAAAAAGAAGGGAAAAAGAGAAAAGATTGGAGAAATATCTTTAGAGTTAAACTTTAATACGTTACCTTTCAAATTTCAATTTGAGAATAGGTTAATAGGAGAAAAAGAAACAATAAATACCAAAGAGATATATATGTTCCAAGAGAACCGTTTGGTTGAACATCGTAAGTATTTTCTTGATATTGTAAATAAGATTTTTGCCGATAAACCGATAGATTATTATTTTTTAATGAGTTTTATTATACAGAAGATAAGAGGAGAATTTATAAATGGTTATTCAACTAAGATATCCACATTAAAAGGTTTTATGTTGTTGAATTATTTGAATAAATTGAAGATATTAGGAAATTCTAAGGAGGTGAAAAAGATGGATGAAGACAAGGCTAAAATATGTAATAGCTCTGGAGGAATGAGCAATAAGGTTAATTCATTTTTTAATGAGTTTGCTGACTTTTTTAGTAGTGAGGCAAAAAAAGCAGTTTTTCTTGAAGGCGTGTTGGTGCAGAAATTGTTGAACATACAAAGACTCCCCGAGGTAAGTAATGCTCAGATAGGGAAAGAACCGTTTAGGCCCCGGTTAAAGGGATTGAAATTAGATGAAAAGCAGGTTAAGAAGCTTTTGCCTGAAATACAAAATAAATTGGAGGAGTATGGTAAAAATTATTATAGAGAAACAGAGTCAATAATTTCTGGTTATCTTGTTTCAGCAGGAAATAAATGGGATATGACAAATGATGAGATAAGTTATTACTTTGTTTTGGGGATGAATTTAGCTGATTTGTTTAAATCAGAAAATAAAGAGGAGGGCAAAGAAAATGAATAATGTTATAAAAAACAGGTCAGAGATTGTATTTCTGTACGATATAAAGGACACTAATCCAAATGGTGACCCTTTAGATGAAAACAAACCAAGAATTGATGAGGAGACAGGAATAAATATTGTAACAGATGTTAGGTTAAAGAGGACAATAAGAGACTATTTAATGAATTTTAAGAAGCAGGAGATATTCGTTAAAGAAATTGTTAAAGATGATGGAACCCAGAAAACACGGGAAGAGAGGATTGAAGAAGAGAATGTTAAGACCTTAAAGGATGCTGAAAAGCTTACTCTTAAATATCTTGATTTAAGACTGTTTGGAGCAACTATTGGTTTAAAAGCAAAGAAGAGCAAGAAAGGAGAAGAAGGGGAGGAAAAAGGACAAAAAGGAACTTCGATAACATGGACAGGACCACTTCAATTTAAGTTTGGTAGATCTTTACATAAAGTAGTTCTTACATATATAAAAGGGACAACAGTTATGCCTTCTGGGGAAGCAAAGGGACAAGGAACATTTACCGGAGCATACATTTTGCCTTATTCTTTAATCTGTTTTTACGGTATCGTTAACGAAAATGCTGCCCAGCATACACGTCTTACAGAAGATGATGTGACATTACTTTTAGATGGAATGTGGAACGGGACTAAGAACTTGATTTCACGAAGCAAGGCAGGCCAAATGCCGAGACTGCTTTTAAAAGTTAATTACAAGGAGAAAGATTATCATATTGGTGATTTAGATAAGTTAATCAAAATTAAAGATATTGATAAAATTGAACAAGAGAAGATAAGGGACATTTCAGATTTAGAGTTAGACGCAACAGAATTAGTTAAGACATTAAATAACAACAAGGATAAAATTGAAAGTGTTGATATCAAGATTGATGATAGAATAAAGATTAATTTTGATGATTTAGATACTGCAATAAAACAAAATCAAATTAACTGATGGAGTGAGTATGTCTCAACAAAACATAGACAAGGTATTGGTATTTGATATATGGGCAGATTATGCTCATTTTAGGCGATTTTATACTACTACCTCTCCGCTTACCTTTCCTATTCCTCCCCGAACAGCCCTATGTGGTTTAATTGGAGCAATGATTGGGATGGAAAAAGAAAATAATGATTACCTGAAGCATTTTACAATAGATAAGGCATTTATTGGTTTAAGATTATTAAATCCTGTAAAAAAAGTAATGATTGCTGAGAATTTAATACATACTAAAAACGCTAAAGGTATTGGGATGAATTTAATCGCAGAGAGGTGCCAGATAGGGTTTGAATTTTTAAAAGACCCAAAGTATAGAATTTATTTTTACCATACAGATAAGGACGTATATCATAAGATGAAAGAAAATTTGAAACTTCATAAATCTGTATATACACCGTGTTTTGGTTTAAGCGAGAATATAGCAAATTTTAAATTTATTGGTGAATTTGAAATTGAAAACCATATTCCTAATGGGAGGTATGTTCAAATCCATTCAATACTGCCGTCTGAGAAAATCGTGGATAAAGAAGGCGTAAATTTTAATTTAGCCGGCGAATATTTTTCAACAAGGGTGCCAGTAGAAATGAACCAAGAAAGGATAATTAAAAAATACAGTGATATTCTATTTGAAAGGAATGGTAGGCCGATTGAGGCGAAATTATCTTCGCAATATTGGACAATAAACCATGGAGAAAAAGAAAGCTTCGTATTCATTTGGTAAACTTAAATCCCATCCCGATAAAGTTTTAGAAAGTCATTTATTGTCTGTCGGAAATCTGTGCCAAGAAATTACCTCATCTAAGAAACTCAATTTAGATAATTATATAGACTTTAAAGTACTTCAAGATATTTCTTATTTAATCGGTGCATCTCATGATTGTGGTAAAGCAACCTCTTATTTTCAGGCTTATATTAATGAAGAAGATGGAACGAAAAAAGAAAAGTTAAAAAATAAGCCAGAAACACACCATGGTTTCATATCAGCCCTTTTTACATATTATGTCGTAAAGAGATATTTGTCAGATAAGGATTTGTTAAATAAGAAATATTATCAGTTCTTTCCAATAATAAGTTTATTATTAGTTAAAAAACATCATGGTAGTTTGAATAACATTGGTGACGAAATTATTAATTTTGACGAGGGCGTTTTAGAGAATCAGGTTAAAGAAATTGATTTTGATAATTTAGACAAAATTTATAAGAATCTATTACAAAGGATAAATTTTAAATTTGATTGTAATGTGGTTAAAGATAAAGTTTTAACTGGTGAACCCGTATATATTTATGGTGAGCTTAAAGAATATAGGAAAAAATACAAAACAGACTTAAAAGAGGAAAGAAAATTAGTTAGAAATATAAACGAAGAGAATACTCTTTTTTATTATTTTATAACCTTATTTTTATATTCGGTTTTATTGGATGCAGATAAGACAGATGCCGCAGAACTAAAGATAAGAAAAAGGATTGATATAAATGAAAATATAGTTGATAAGTATAAAAAAGCTAAATTTGGTGATAGAGATAAAAATAATAGAATTAATCACATACGAAATGCTATCTATAACGAAGTAATTTCAAAGGTTAAAAGTATATCTTTAGAAAAAGATAGAATTTTATCATTAAATGTTCCTACTGGTACAGGAAAAACACTTACTTCTTTATCCTTTGCATTAAAATTAAGAAAGAGAATAACGAATGAGAAAGATTGTATTCCAAGGATTATATATTCTCTGCCATTCTTGAGCATCATTGACCAGAATTTTGCTATTTTTGAAGATGTTTTTCAATTTGCTAGCGAGGGAAAATTAGGTTCAAATATATTGTTAAAACATCATCATCTGTCCGATGTTATCTACGACACAAAAGAAGAAGTATTTGAAAATATAGACAGGGATATTGGTAAAGATCTTCTTTTAATTGAAGGCTGGAATTCCGAAATTATCGTTACAACTTTTATGCAATTTTTTTATTCATTAATATCTAATAAGAATCGAGCAATAAGGAAATTTCATAATATCGCAAATAGTATTATTATTTTAGATGAAGTTCAGGCAATCCCTCATAAATATTGGTTGCTTCTCAATAAAACAATAAAGTTTTTTGCGGAACACTTTAGTACATATTTTATTTTAATTACTGCTACGCAACCTTTAATTTTCGATGAAGAAACAAAAGAAATAAAACCATTAGTGGAAAATAAAGAAGACTATTTTAAGGTATTAGATAGAGTATCTCTAAGAATAAACTTAGAATGTGTCGGCGGTGATGATTTTAGAAAAGTATTAAAAGAAGACATACTAAATAATTCAGATAAAGATTTTCTGATTGTTTTAAACACAATTAATTCTTCAATAGAGGTTTACGATTATATTAAAAAGTTAGAAATAGAAAAAACTGAACTTTATTATCTTTCTACAAATATTATTCCAAAAGAAAGATTAAAAAGGATTAAGAAAATAAAAGGGAAGAGTGCAAGGAGAAAAATCGTTGTTAGCACTCAACTTATTGAAGCGGGTGTTGATATCAATACAGATATTGTTTATCGAGATTTTGCGCCATTTGATTCAATAAATCAGGTTGCGGGGCGATGCAATAGAAATTTTGATAATAAAAAAGGCATTGTTAACCTTTTTATTTTAAAAGAAGATAATAATGGAAGGGTGTATTATCCTTATACTATCTATGGGAGTTTTATTACGGACAAAACTAAAGAAATTATTAAGGATAGAGAAATCAAGATAAGTGAACCTGAATTTTTACAGTTGAGTAAAGATTATTTTAAAAAAATAAACAGCGGGAAAAGCGACGACGATTCAATTAATATCTTGAAAAATGTTGAAGAGTTAAAATTTGATGAACTTTCTCAATTTAAACTCATAGAAGAAAAGGATTACTATAAGGTAGATGTTTTTGTAGAGGTTGATGGTGAAGCAGAAACGGTATGGCAGAGATATAAGACTTTGCTCTCTGATAAAAATCTTGTTCCTTTTGAGCGAAGGAGAGAGTTTTTGAAATTCAAAAAACAATTTTACGATCATGTTATTTCTATTCACAACAAGTATAAAAATGAGTTAACTTTTTTTGATGATAAATCCGAATTAGGCTATATATCAAAACATGATTTGGAAGTCCGTTATTCTTTAGAGACAGGATTTAAAAGAGATAATATTAGTAATAGAACCCAAATTTGCTAAGGATATTATTATGAAATTTAAAACTTTGATTTTAACTATGCAATCAGATGAAGCCATAGAAGAAAATGCCGCAAAATTAAGAGGATTCTTTGCTACAGAATTTAATAATTATGTGTTATTACATCAACATAACGGTAATAGGTTTATCTATAAATATCCTTTAGTCCAATATAAAATGATAGATAATCTACCGCTTATTTTAAGTGCTAAAGAAGGGGTCAATGTGTTAGAAAATATTTACAATAAATATCAGAGTATAAGACTTAACTCTCATATTTATGAAATAATGGAGAAAAGAATAAATGTCAGAGAAGAAAAATTTGGTATTCAAGATAAAAATTCAAGCTACTCCTTCCTCACCCCTTGGCTGGCGTTGAATGAGGAGAATCATAAAAAATATATAAAGTTTACAAATTGGCAGCAGCGAAAAGAGTTTCTGTCTAAGATTCTTATCGGCAATATTATCTCTATGTCAAAGGGACTTGGTTATACTGTGTCTGAACCGATAAGAGTAGATATTTTAAAAATTAAAGAAACTTCGGCAACTCTCAAAGGCACTCCTATGCTTGGATTTTTGGGTACCTTCTCGGTGAATTTTGAAATACCGGACTATTTTGGTTTAGGTAAATCTGTATCTCGTGGATTTGGGACGGTGAGAAGAATTAAAATGGGAGAGAATAATGTCTAAAAGAGAAGCAATAGAGAAAACAGCCTATCTTCAATTCCTAAAAGAAATAAAAGAAAAAATAGCTTCTGCGCGTATCAATGCATATCGTGGTTTAAATAGGGCATTGATAAGATTATATTGGGATATTGGGAAAACTATCGTTGATCGCCAACAGAGATATGGCTGGGGAGAAGGCATTGTGGAGAGATTGTCAAAAGACCTGACTGATGAAGTCAAAGGTAAAAAGGGTTTTTCACCCAATAATCTTTGGCGAATGAGAAATTTCTATCGGGCTTATAAGGATGATTTAAAACTTGCACAGCTTGTGCAAGAAATTCCCTGGGGCCATAATATAGTAATTATGCAGAGGGTTAAAGAGCAAAAAATAAGGAAATATTATATAGAATCATCTATTCGATTTGCCTGGAGTAGAAATGTACTTATTCATCAGATTGAAGTAGATGCTCATAAGCAGGCCACAACAAAAAAAATGCATAACTTTTCTAATGCTCTTCCTGTTCATTTGGCAGAACAGGCTGACTTGGCAATTAAGGATGCTTATTCTTTGGATTTTCTTGATGTGGCAGGGCCAATTTTGGAACGCGAGATGGAAAAAAAGCTCATCATCAATCTGAAGAATTTTCTTACAGAACTCGGTTGGGGTTTTTGTTTTATTGGGAGTCAATACCCAATTAGACTGAAAGGCAAAGAATACTATATTGATTTGTTATTTTTTCACAGGAAGCTGCGTTGTCTTGTGGCATTTGAATTGAAGGTAGGCGATTTTAAGTCTGAGTACGCAGGTAAGATGAATTTTTATCTGAACTTGTTGGATGATTTGCTAAAATTACCCGAAGAAAATCCATCCATAGGCATTATTCTCTGTAAAAATAGAGATCGCTTAGAAGTAGAATATGCACTGCGCGGTATTAGGAAGCCGATAGGGGTTGCAGAATATAAACTGACAAAAAGATTGCCTGAAAATCTAAGCAGAGCTCTACCTACACCTGAAATGTTGAGAAAGGGGTTAAGCTATAAAAATAGATAGCTTAAGTTAGCGATGCAGTTAGTAATTAATACTTACGGTTCATATTTACGAAAAAAAGACAACTGCTTCTTGGTTAAAAACGATAACAAAGAATTTGAAATTTCCGCCAAAAAAGTAGAGAGTATTTTGATTACTACCGGAGCGTATCTTTCTACTGACGCTATTAAACTGGCAATGGATAGCAATATTGATTTAGTATTTCTGGATGATTTTGGTAATCCTTATGGACGAGTTTGGCTGTCGAAATTAGGTTCCACTACACTTATTAGACGGAAACAATTAGAGATTGCAGAAACCAATGAGGGGTTGGAATTAGCCAAAGCGTGGGTGGTGGCAAAGTTTGATAATCAAATTGATTTCTTAAAGAAGCTCGCCAATTCCCGCCCGGAGAAACAAGAAAAGATAGAAGAGTATGCCCGAAAAATAGAAGAGATAAAACCAAGTTTATTGCATTTAGAGGGTAACTTAGATGAGAAAAGAGGGAGTTTAATGGGATTTGAAGGTTCGGTCGGGAGAATCTATTTTGAGGCATTAAGTTTTATCGTCCCGGAGAGATTTGAGTTTGAAGGAAGGTCCAGGCAGCCGGCCAAAGATGAATTTAACTGTTTTTTGAATTATGGATATGGGGTGCTTTATTCCTTGGTGGAGAAAGGATGTATCTTGGCAGGATTAGACCCTTATCTTGGGTTTATTCATACGGATAACTATAATAAGAAATCTTTGGTTTTTGATTTAATTGAGATGTTTAGAATATATGTTGACCAAACAGTAGTATATTTATTTAGTTCAAGAAAAGTTAAAAAAGAATATTTTGCTCCGATTAAAGGTGGTTTAACTCTAAATAAAGAAGGCAAGGCTATTTTAATTGAATCATTAAATAATGTTTTAGAGAAAACCATCCGATACCGTGGACGTAATATAAAGAATCGAGACATAATTCAGTTTGAATGCCACCGTATTGCTAATAATTTGATAAAAGGAGTAAAAGATGCTTCTGTGGGTAGTATATGATATTGTAAATGATAAGGTGCGAAGTAAAATTGCTAAAGTTTGTAAAAACTATGGTCTTTATCGGGTGCAGAAGAGCGCATTTTTAGGTAATTTAAACAATAACGAGATTGATGAATTGGAGCTTCATTGTAAGGATGTGATAGATAAAAATCTTGATTCGGTTTATATCTTTCCAATGTGCAGCGATGATTTCAAAAAAGTTAAACTTCTTGGTCAAGCTTTTGATAAGAAATTAGTTTCAGATGAGATAATAGCTAAATTTATTTAGATTATGGTTGAGGGGCAAGGAGTATATATTACACCATCTGAGGTTGTTGAATACTTATTCTGCCCTCGATTTATATTCTTTATGAATTGTTTGAATATCCCCCAGCATGAAGAAAAAAGATATAAAGTATTAGTGGGAAGAGCCATTCATGAAGAAAGAGCGCGTATCAATGCTGATTACTTAAGAAAGAAAATCTCTTGTTTAAAAAAGGAAATGTTAGTGTATTTATCATCTTCACGTTATCACCTTAAAGGCGAGGTAGATGAATTGCTATACTTAAAAGACGGCACATTGGCTCCTTTGGATTATAAATTTGCTGAGTATAAAGATAAGCTTTATCGAACACATAAGATTCAATCAGTTCTCTATGGACTTTTAATTATGGATAATTACCAGAAAGAAGTAAGGAAAGGATATGTTTACTATGTGAGAAGTAAATATCTCTTAAAGGAAATAATTTTCAATAATAGTGATTTTGAAGAGGCAATAAGGTTAATAAAGGATATTTTGGAAGTTATCCAGGATGGTTATTATCCCAAAAGAACCTCATATCCGGTTAGATGTATTGATTGTTGCTATAAAAATATTTGTGTTTAAACGGTGCAAATTCATAACTTGTTTTAAAACAAGAAGTTATGAAAGAGGAAAACCTGTAAAATTTAATAAAAACTGTTAGAAAGGAGAATTGTTGAAGAAAATTTTAACTAAAATATTTCTTTCTATTAAAGCTCTAAGTCTTTGGCTCAACACGAGTTATGAAGAATTTGCGGTATAAGAGGAGAATCCATTAAAACAAGGATTGAAACAAAAAGAACGGGAAATTATAATAGTGGGTTCTAAGAGTATAAGAGGAGAATCCATTAAAACAAGGATTGAAACTAAACTTGCACTCAAACTCTTGGTCATAAATATGCGTATAAGAGGAGAATCCATTAAAACAAGGATTGAAACTAAGCGGTTTCTCAGCGTTTAGATTGGGCGAAAAGAGTATAAGAGGAGAATCCATTAAAACAAGGATTGAAACAAGCAGTGGTGATTGCTACTCCGGCCTCAACTCATTTGTATAAGAGGAGAATCCATTAAAACAAGGATTGAAACATATTGCCTCGCTTTTAGGTGAGCTGGGCCAGTTGGTATAAGAGGAGAATCCATTAAAACAAGGATTGAAACGATGAAGTAGTTGCCAAAGAAGGGTCTTTGGCTGAATTGTATAAGAGGAGAATCCATTAAAACAAGGATTGAAACGCCCGTTCGATAATCTGGTTGTTTTGTTTAATTTGGTATAAGAGGAGAATCCATTAAAACAAGGATTGAAACAAAACTTTAGGTAAAATATATTATGCTTCGGCCCGGGTATAAGAGGAGAATCCATTAAAACAAGGATTGAAACTAGCATTTGGCACATAAATCAAAAGGCTTTAAATTGTATAAGAGGAGAATCCATTAAAACAAGGATTGAAACGTTCCAGTAACGCTTGCAGACGGCGAGGAGGTGAAAGTATAAGAGGAGAATCCATTAAAACAAGGATTGAAACCCAAGAACAGCGAAAAGAAGCTCAAGGGGTATATAGTATAAGAGGAGAATCCATTAAAACAAGGATTGAAACGACTTAGAGTCGTGAAACTCCCTCTGCTTTCTCTGGTATAAGAGGAGAATCCATTAAAACAAGGATTGAAACATTCGCGAGGACAAAATGTATCGCTTTTCTTTTCCTGTATAAGAGGAGAATCCATTAAAACAAGGATTGAAACCTTTCATTGTTTTTCTCCAAATGCCCAAGAGGATAAGTATAAGAGGAGAATCCATTAAAACAAGGATTGAAACACGGCACTCAAGCATATATGCGCCTACCTGGGTATAGTATAAGAGGAGAATCCATTAAAACAAGGATTGAAACTGGAATCCTTAATGTATTACCCTGTTCATACTTGGTAGTATAAGAGGAGAATCCATTAAAACAAGGATTGAAACATTCAAGGCGAAGTTCTATATATTCCTTCTCTTCCTGTATAAGAGGAGAATCCATTAAAACAAGGATTGAAACAATCTTTCACGCCGCACCCCCTTCCATAGAAGATAGTATAAGAGGAGAATCCATTAAAACAAGGATTGAAACTTTAATTTTAAAGCCTCTTTATTATCCGCCTCCGATAGTATAAGAGGAGAATCCATTAAAACAAGGATTGAAACACCAATATATATCTCAAAGCCCGTAAAGGCAATACCCAGTATAAGAGGAGAATCCATTAAAACAAGGATTGAAACTAAATATATAGAGAAATATGCAACGGATATGTGGAGTGTATAAGAGGAGAATCCATTAAAACAAGGATTGAAACATTACATAGGTTGCATTGTCTAAATATTCAATGGTATGGTATAAGAGGAGAATCCATTAAAACAAGGATTGAAACAAGAAAGGGGGTAGGGAATGGGATTGTATGCGGTAGTATAAGAGGAGAATCCATTAAAACAAGGATTGAAACCCATCATATTTAGCTCCGTGAGCTTGGCAGGCGTCTGTATAAGAGGAGAATCCATTAAAACAAGGATTGAAACATTACCAAATCAACTTGTCTTGTATTAATTTTATGAGTATAAGAGGAGAATCCATTAAAACAAGGATTGAAACTTTCAATTTGCACGCTGAATGCGGTACGGCTTCACTGTATAAGAGGAGAATCCATTAAAACAAGGATTGAAACATAGAGAATTAGAATTTAATAAACAAGGAAAATTGGTATAAGAGGAGAATCCATTAAAACAAGGATTGAAACACGGTTGGGTGCTGTTTAGCGGCACGGGTACGGTGGTATAAGAGGAGAATCCATTAAAACAAGGATTGAAACAAATTATAATCTTCCCGGTAATACTGAAAGAGCAGGTATAAGAGGAGAATCCATTAAAACAAGGATTGAAACAAGAAAGGGGGTAGGGA
>CAZDKO010000012.1:0-13489 GCA_964506075.1 uncultured bacterium | reverse complement strand
ATGGGATTGTATGCGGTAGTATAAGAGGAGAATCCATTAAAACAAGGATTGAAACGCCAAATCTTCCGACCAGTTCCTCACCACATCTTTGTATAAGAGGAGAATCCATTAAAACAAGGATTGAAACCTACCGGATTTAGGGGTGTATTTTTTGGATATATTAAAGTATAAGAGGAGAATCCATTAAAACAAGGATTGAAACTACCCAGGGGCGATTGTAGATGTGGCGGTAGAGAACGTATAAGAGGAGAATCCATTAAAACAAGGATTGAAACTTCAACACCTCAATATTTGGCATTAAAACCCCGGGTGTATAAGAGGAGAATCCATTAAAACAAGGATTGAAACCTATAAGAAATATTCTTCTGAAGGTCAATAACATTGTATAAGAGGAGAATCCATTAAAACAAGGATTGAAACTCTATCTACAGCAACGTCTCTTTGAAAGCGGATAAGTATAAGAGGAGAATCCATTAAAACAAGGATTGAAACTGGAGATTACCGTTTGAAGATAATTCGTTTGATTTGTATAAGAGGAGAATCCATTAAAACAAGGATTGAAACTAAAAAGGCGTTGTTTGGTGGTAAGGTTGGAGTCTGGTATAAGAGGAGAATCCATTAAAACAAGGATTGAAACAAGGGGGTGCGAGGTGAGACTTGAGGAGAAAGCAAGGTATAAGAGGAGAATCCATTAAAACAAGGATTGAAACGACCTCTTTGGTCAGCACGAAAAGCTGAAATGATTGTATAAGAGGAGAATCCATTAAAACAAGGATTGAAACGCCGGTGCAGTCGGGTCTTGAGGCGATACCTGACCGGTATAAGAGGAGAATCCATTAAAACAAGGATTGAAACAGTGAGGAAGATAAGGAAAAGATATTTAGGTTTAAGTATAAGAGGAGAATCCATTAAAACAAGGATTGAAACAGGAAAGAATTTAAACTTACTGCCGAAGATCTTATGGTATAAGAGGAGAATCCATTAAAACAAGGATTGAAACTGAATTACGCCAACAGAATGAAGATACTCATCAAGGAGTATAAGAGGAGAATCCATTAAAACAAGGATTGAAACTGGATATATTTTAGACTTAGACTCATATTATCTTGAATTAGGCAAAACTCCACAGGAAAGGGCAAAGGTGTATAGAGAATGGTTTGAAAAATTGATTCCAGAAAATGATTTGAATTATATCAAAAAAGGAATCAAAAGCTCTATTCCGATAGGTTCTAAAGATTTTATAAATAAACTTTCTCAAATATTAGGCAGGAATATAGTGTTTAGGTCAAGGGGCAGACTAAGAATAGATAAATAAATCCGCCCCCATTTTTAAAACATCCGCAAGATTTAAAAAATTTGACACTTTGGTATTTGTATGCTACCATTTATCCTTTAAATTGAAAGCAAATGCGAAATGCGCAATACGAGATATTATATTTAAAATCTTAAAGAGGAAAGGTAAGAAAATGAGGAAATTATTGATAGTCGGGATAATGGGGTTGGGCCTTGTTTTGAACACAGGGTCTGCCGAAGCAATTTTTACTACTTTATATTCCATTGCCGATACCAGCGTTCATGACAATGAACCTACAGATGCCAGCGAAGGTAGCGATACTATTATACAGGTAAGTGATGCGGGATATAGTTTCTCGCATATAGAAAGGTTGTACCTGGGATTTGATTTAAGTAGTATACCAGTTGGGTCAACCATTACTTCTGTGACTCTTGGTCTCTATAATTACGGTGGCATTAAAAATAGCGATTATGTTAATCTGCATCAAGTCACAGGGTCATGGAATGAAGGAAGTTTAACCTGGAATACCCAACCAGGTTATAACTCATCTGTTAGCGGCAGTTCCTTCGTGAACACGAGTTCAGGATGGAAAACCTGGACAGGATTTGAGAGTTTAGTTCAAAGTTGGATAGATGGCACCAATTATGGGATGATGCTGGAATGTGATTTAGATGGGACCCTTGGAGAGTTGGGGCTTCAGATTATGTCCAAAGAATATTCTGGCACTAATTACGACCCATATCTCCAGATAAACTACGAAGAAGGTGCAGCCCCGTCTGTTCCTGAACCGGCCTCCGTTTTACTTTTAGGATTTGGGGTGTTAGGAGTGGGGCTGTTTAGAAGAAAAACTCTACTTCGCTGAACAACTTTCGTGTTCAGCTTCGTAGAAGTAGAATGGTTCTACGAAGCTAAACGTGAAAACAGTTTAGCGTAGTAGACTTACTCTACTTCGCCCCAACTGATTCGTTTTGCATTCGCCCTTAGAAATCGCAAAGCGATTTCAAGGACTTAGTTCCGGAAATCCTTCGGATTTCTCGGGGCAAAAGCGAATCAAAACGGCGGGGGCTTCGTAGAAGTAGAGTGTCTCTCCGGAGCTAAGCGGGTAGCCACTCTATTTATTGAAGCATTTGTTTAAAATAACATTAGCGATGTTAGTGGCCAAAAGTTTATTTCCTTTAATGGTGCAATGTCCGAAATCCCCGCCAAACATATCGTTAAAATATTCATAATAACCTTCTTTTTTAACCGCCTCTTTAAATATTTTTTCGTTATCCACGAAAATTATATTGCCCCGGGGAGATAACATTTCTTTTAAAGGCTCTAATTTTTGCACGGGATACTGAACGCATATCTGTTTTACCCCCTTTTGAATTAAAATTCTTTTTAATTCCTGATAATTACGGCGGGCTATTGGATTATAATAGCTTAATTTCGCTCTAAGTTCCTCGGCTTTAGCGGCGTACTCTTCAGCACTTTCATATTTTTCCCGGTCCTGGTAAAAAAGCACCAGGAGATTTTTAAATCTTATGTTTTCCGGGTTTGCCTTTTCCGCTTTTTTAAGAATCTCTTCTATTTCTTCGTATTCTCCGGTTTTTTTATAACACAGGGTGAGCAGAGAATACGTCCGGAAGACCGTTGGGTTTATATCTATGGATTTTTTAAACGCTGTTTTAGCTTTATCATATTTTTCCTGTTTCATATATATTTCCCCCAACTCCGCATGGATTTCAAAATAATCCGGATTTATATCTATCGCTTCTTTAAGGATTTTTTCTCCCTCAGCGTATCTTTTCTGAATTTTATGGATGTTTCCCAGGTGATAGTAAGCCAGAATGTTTCGAGGATTAACCCGGATTGCTTTTTTAAATGAATCTTCGGCCTGGTCGATTTGTTTTTGAAATCTGTATATATCGCCTGATTCAATGTATATTTTATCAAGTTCAAAATTAGTCTTTATCGCTTCTTTGAGAATCTTCTGGGCTTTGTTATAATTGCCCGTGTTTTTATAATACCGGGCCATTTTTATATAAAGGTCGGCATCCGCCGGAGCCGTTTTTGGGCTTTTTTCTGTCAGGTCAGCAATTTGATGGTAATAATCTTCTTCTCTGACGTTTCCGGTTTTATCCGACGGCTCTTTTTCCTGCCGGGCCATTATTAAGAGATTTTTTAATCCTGGGTCTTCCGGGTTTATTTGTTCCATTTTCTTAAGAATCTTTTCTGTTTCGTCAGTTTCTCCGGTTTCTTTATAGCACAGGGCAAGCAGAAAATATCCGCCCAGGTCTGCCGGATTTATATCCAATAATTTTTTAAATACTGTTTTAGCTTCATCATATTTCTTTTGTTTCATATGTATCAGTCCTAATGCTCTGTGCAATTTACAATCTTCCGGTTTTATATCTAATGCTCGCCGGAGTATTTCTTCGGCTTCAGCGTATCTTTTCTGAAATTCATAGATATTTCCCAGGTGATAGTAAGCCAGGGGGTTTTTCGGATTGGCCCGGATTGCTTTTTTAAATGAATCTTCGGCCTGGTTGGTTTGTCCCTGAAGCGCATATATGTTTCCCAGGGCAACACACGCTCTATCAAGTTCCAGATTCTTCTTTATCGCTTCATTGAGAAGCTTTTTAGCTTGATTGTAATTTCCTTTGTTTATATGGTAGTGGGATATTTCTATATAAATATCTCCGCTTTCCGGAACCATTCCTGTGTTTTTCGTGGTAATTTTCTGGAGATGCTCTTGCTTTAGATTAAACAACAGCTCGTCTAATTCCTCATCGTTAAATAACGGCCGGTTAAGTTGACCGTTCGGAATACCGTTTTGTTCTTTTCTATATTTCCTTTGGGCCTTTTTATTTATTCTGTCCTGCCGCAGGAAGTTTATCAGTTTGTATGTTTTGGATAATCTCAGCAACGGAACCATTTTCGGGCTGGAAGCTTTATCAGAGGTTAAGGATGTAAATTGAGGATCTACGCCCATCATGGTAATTACCATATCAGGTTTGTATTTAATCAGGTTATCTTCTAATTTTGCCAGAATTGTGGAAGTATTGGCTCCGGCCAATCCGCCGTTTATTACTTTAAAGTTTATTCCTGTATGGCGTTCGTTTAAAATCTCTTCAAGCTGAAGGGGATATGAATTGTTACCCTGACCGGCGGTGGTGGATTCTCCCAGGCATAAAATGACATAATCTTTTTTCCCCCGGAGAGAGATTTTGTTTTTATATTCCCGGGAAAGGGAGAATATAAAACCGCCGATTTGCAAAGTTATTTCCGTTAAAATTAAAAGAAATATGATGAATAAAAGAAACCGAACCGCAAATTTTTTTATGGAAATTCCAGCCATTATTTATCAATCCTCGGTTAGAAAAGCGAATATATAAACGGATAGTAATGAAACTTTAATAAATATAAAATAAACATGATTAGAAAAATCACGGCTATGAACAGAGGCGTAAGCCAATACCTCCATTTTACCAGATAGGTCTTAAGTGCATTTTTGAATTCGGAAAGAGAATGTTGATTTTTTCTCATTTTATTACTCCATAAATTTAAGTTAAATTTGACCGGCCGATTTTCCCGGTTGATGTTTTGGGTAAATTTTTTCTGAATTCTATGATTTCCGGAATCATATACTGGGGAAGCTCTTTTGAACAAAAATGTTTAATCTCTTTTTCGGTGATTGTTATTTCGCTTTTAACACTGATGACCGCCTTTATCTTCTTGCCGATGATTTCATCGTCTATCGCTACAGCTATTGCTTTTTCGATTTCAGGATGTTTGTTTAAAACGATTTCAATTTCTTCCAGTTGAATGCGATATCCTCTGCTTTTAATCATATGGTCCCGTCGGCCTGAAAATAGGTAACGGCCGTCACGGTCAATCTTTACGGTGTCGCCCGTTTTGTATATTTTAACATTTTTCCCCGGATGAAACGGACTTCTGAATAAAACGGACCTGGTTTTTAGAGGGTCATTCCAGTAGCCGGTCATAAGAATCGGTCCGCTGACGTATAGCTCTCCTTTCTCTCCTTTACCGGCCAAAGCCCCGTTTTCTTTTAAGACAAAGGTTTCGACCCCCTTTATGGGTTTTCCGATAGGAACCGAATCTCCTGATAAAGCCGGCGGGTCTATCGGATAGTACGTACAGACATTGGTTTCGGTCGGACCGTATAAATTGAAATATTTTACCAGAGGCAGTATGTCCATTAATTTTTTAAGATATTTTACGGGAAATTCTTCCCCGGCATAAATTATTTTTTTTAAGGAAGAAAGATTTTTTGCTTCAAGGTTGCCGTACAATATAAGCTGTATTAATACCGAGGGGACAGAGTACCAGATGCTTATTTTCTTTTCTTCGATGAACGCCGCTAAAGATTTAGGAAAAGCAGACATTCCCTGGGGGATAATACAGAGCGTTGCTCCAGCTTTTATAGTGACGAAAATATCAAAGATAGAAAGGTCGAAATAAAAGGGGGCATGGGCTGAGATTCTGTCCCTGCGGCTAACTTTGAAATATTCATAAGCCCAGTTTACAAAGGTCAGTGAAGCTTTATGAGAAATCATTACCCCTTTGGGTTTACCGGTTGAGCCGGAAGTAAAAAAAATGTAGGCGGGATTGGTATTTTTAAAAGAAGGGCGGGTACGGGTATTCATTGTCTCTAAGGTATCTTTGAAAAACGTATTACTGTAAGCAACGGGAATTTCATCCCTTCTTTTATCCACGATAATTATGCCTTTTAAGGATGTGCTTTGAGTTAATATATTCTTAATTTTAAATGTTTTAGTTGAAGAGATAATTAAATATTCCATTCCGCATTCATTGATAATGTAGGTTACTCTTTCTATAGGCCCCATCGGGTCTAAAGGTACATAACAGGCACCGCTTTTTAGTATGCCGAATATCGAAATGAGTGCATCAATAGATTTATCGAGGTAAAGACCTATACGGTCGCCGATTTTTACGTTTTGTTTTATCAGGAAGGAAGATAGCTGGCTGCTTAAAAAATCCAGCTGTTTATAATTTATCGTTTGGTCTCTGTCTTCTACCGCAATTTTCTCAGGTTCTTTTTGGGCTGTTTTGGTCAGAAGCGTGTGTAATAATTTATCCATTGCCTTTTAATTTGTCAGTAATAATATCGGTTATCTTGCTTACGGTATTAAAATTGTCCATAGTTATTTCGGAAAGATTGATGTTTACCCCGAAAGTTTCTTCTAAATAAGTTAACAGCTTAATCATTCCTAAAGAGTCTATTATTCCGCTATTAAAGAGCAGCTCGTCGTCTTTTAACGCGTAATCTTCATATAGATACTCTTTTAAGATAAACCCCCTTATTTTATTTTTTATGTCCGCTGCTTCCATATGAACTCCTTTCTTTTGTCTGAATCTTATTTCGCATAATGCAGGACGTCTTCTTCCAGATTTTTAATTCTTTTTCTAAAGAATATACTGTAAACATCCAGAATTTCCTGTTCCGTCAGGAATTTTTTCTGGATGCCGACAGCGTTTAAAAGCCGCTCTTTTGAAAGAAACACCTCGTTTAAAAATTCAAAATAAATATCCTTGAAGGCCTGCTGCGGAATAAGAGGGGTCTGGCTATGTTTTATATTGTGGTACGTTTCCGCATAGGCATCTTCTATTTTGTCTGTTTTTATGCCGTTTTTCAACGCTAAATCATAAATTTCCGTGTTGGGGTAATACTTGACGGAAAAAAACATGGGAATGATGATTTTTTTAAATTGCTTTACGTATTCTATGGTCTGATACGCTTCAGCCAGAGTTTCCGTAGGAAATCCCACCATAATGCAGCAATTTACCATAATGTTTTTCTGGCAGGCATAGTGGATGTTATCGGTGATTTTTTCTATATTAATAAATTTCTTAATGAATTTTTGTAATCTTTTCGAGGCGGTTTCAACAGAAAAGGTAACCCAGATTACGCCCGCTTCAACCATCTTGTCTATGAATGTATAATCTATAATATCTCCTCTGATGCCGTTGGCTAAATACATGTTGATTTTTAGTCCGTTTTTTATTATTAAGTCAAACAAGTCCATGGAGCGTCGGTAATCAAAATTAAAATTGTCGTCTACGAAATAAAAATCTTTAATGCCGAAATTCTTATATAAATTTTCGATTTCCTGGAAAATATTGAGGGGGCTTCTTGCCCGGTATTTTTTGCCAAAGATATTATGGCAGTATATACAACTATAAGGGCAACCCCGTGAGGAAAATATTACCCCCTGTTTTCTCTTATTATAGCCATAGCTCATAAAATTGCTGTATCTGTCTGTCGAGATTAAATTGTAATCAGGAAAAGGCAAATCATCCAGATTATTTACGGGTTGAGCCTGTGTGTTTTTAAATAATCGGCCATCTTCCCGCCGGGACAGGCCTTCTATGTTGGATATCTTTTGATTGTTTAATAACTTTTCTAAGATTTGAGCCATGACCATCTCTCCTTCTCCGGAGACAAAATAATCTATATGGTCGTCTTTAGCGGCTTCTTCCATATTCATCGAGACGTACGGTCCGCCGCCGATGACTTTTATATTCCTGTTAAACTGTTTTATTGTTTTAGCCGTTTCATGAAAGGCTTTTTTATAGATATTTAAACCGCGGATTCCCACTATGTCAGGTTCATATTCTTTTAAGTGATTTCGTAAATCGGGCGGGAGAGGACAATCCATCAGTTTATTTATTATTTTGACCTGGAGGAGGTTTCCAAATTTATGTTTCAGGTAGGTGCCTATATACATTAATCCTATCGGCGGTATTATTTGCTCTAAATCAAAGAGGTCCTTTCTCTGGATTAACCACGACGAATTAGCATCTATAAATAGTATTTTTAAATTCATGAGTTTTTTCTAAATAATGGATTTAATAACGTTCCAGGCATTACGGATGTCCAGGGAAAAGAAGATAAAGCTGAAGCTTACGAATGAAAAAGTTAAAAATATTGCCAATGGATTTAAATAACGATGATTAAACAGTCTATTGATGGTAATGTTTTTCTTTTTGAGCTCCTGAAAACAATACCAGACAATTAATCCGGCTCCATTGTAAATCCCTAAAACCAGAAAATTTAAAGATAACTCATGCCACAGCATAAATACTATCATGGTGCAGAATATACCGAGATAAATTTTGAGATTTGACGCCCGATAACCAAAAAGAGGGAAAAAGAAATAATCCCTTATCCAGCTGTATACAGAAATGTGCCAGTTTCTCCAGAATAAGGCAATATTTTTTTGAAAGAAGGGCTTATTAAAATTTTCCATGATTTTATATCCGAATAGTCTGGACACCCCGAGAGCTATATCCGTATAACCGGAAAAATCCATATAGATTCTAACGGCTAATCCGTAAATAGATAGAATGACGAATATCCGGGTATAATTTTGCGGATAATTGATAACGGGCATAATTAACCGGGCCAGATTATCGGCGAAGAAAAACTTTTTGACTATGCCTGAAATTATACGGTATAAGCCATAGTTAAAGCTTAAAATGTCGAATTTTTGCCCGGCGGCGGTCTGGGATTGAAAATCCGGGAAACGCTCCACCGGCCCGGCTAAAAACGTGGGGAAAAACAATATATATGAAGCGAAATCTATGAAAGAAGTTTCCGGGACGTTATTTCTATATTTTTCCACCATATAATGGATGAGTCTAAAGGTCACGTAAGATAATCCCAGCGGCCACAGTAAGATAATTTTACTGTCTGAATACAGGGAGAATGATTGCCAGTTATGTGGCAGCAGAAATTTATGGAAAAAAAGATTGACTATAAGGAAGGATAAAGCAATTTGTAATATGATTTTTTTGCTTTTTTGCTTTTCAGTGATTATTTTCCCGGCAAAATAGATAGTTATTGTCATAACTAGGAAAAATACAGCGTAGATTAAATTCAAAAGAGAGATAAAAATGAAACTGCAAATTAAAAGGAATAGACTTCGTTTTTGGAAAGGTAGAAGTTTCCAGTAAACAAGGATTAATATGAACAGAAATAAGGTAGTAAGTATAAACATTATTAAAGATATAAAAATAAATTCCAGGTTACAGCCGATATAATTATGGCATTTAGAAATGCTTAAATCAAGGGAATAAATTAATCGAAAATTCGATTCAAGTGAGGTTTCTATGATATAAAAAGAGGCGAATTTTAACGGCTTTATCAAATAATGGGGAAAAATGGTTTTTTGATTCGACAATTAAAATTTGCTTTCGGGCTTGTTAATATGGTATATTTACCTCGTATGTAACTAAATTGACTGGTATACCGGACGCCGGAAAGTAAAACCCTCCACAGTTTACCGGTAAATCCCATTTATTGATTTTTACCCCACTTAATGGCTATTTGGATAAAATAGCCTACTCACAAAAAGGAAAAGGAAGGTGGATAAAATTATGATGACTAAACGGATAATTAGATTAATAATGGGAATTGTTCTGGTGCTAACTTTATCTTTACCGGCCCAGGCCTATATCGTCACCTTTTATCCTGATGCTCACCCGGAAAGCACGAGTGTGGACGGATACGTAGCGCATTTCACCGGCTCTATCGGGACAGGAATTTCCTGGTCAGCACTCAGGGCGGCCTCGGGGAATGAGTCAGATGATGACGGCACAGAATGTATCAACTGGGGGTTGGCTTATTTTACGTCGGATACCACCGGGCAGGATAATCTGTGGACTTATTTAATCAGGGGTATAGCTTTATTTGATACCAGCTTTTTACCCGATGACGCCATAATTGAAAGCGCCGTCTTGTCACTCTATGGCGCCGCCAAAATGGATGGTCTTTCGGTCGCTCCCAGCACCAATATTTATTCGGCCAATCCGGCCTCCAATACCGACCTGGAAAGCAGCGACTTCGTCAATGTCGGCACCATTGCCTTTTGTGATGAGCCGATTACCTATGCTGCTTGGGTAACAAACGGATATAATGATTTTATTTTAAATGCCGAGGGTCTGGCGGCCATTTCCAAGACGGGCGTGACTAAAATAGGGATAAGAAACGCTAATTATGACGCCGCCGGGGTCGCCCCTGCCTGGAAGCGAAATAGTTCATCAGGGGTAGAATGGTATCAAGCAGACAAAGGTTCAGGCTATGAGCCCAAGCTGGTAATTGAATATTCTTATTCCGGGGAAGGCGGAGATGAAAATGGCGACGGGGAGCCAATCCCTGAACCGGCCTCTCTTTTGCTTTTAGGGTTTGGAGTGCTGGGATTAGCCTTATTCAGAAGAAAGGTAGTAGATTAGAGAAAGAAATGAAAAAAAGGGATATTTTATTACTAAGTGTTTTTATCCTGTTGAGTTTTGTGGCGATGTCACCAGTTTATGCTGTCACTTATACCTTTGCAGATTTGGGTGAGCTTCCCGGCGGGTCTGCCAGTCTGGCTGAGGACATCAATGATTTTGGTCAGGTGGTGGGCTGGGCGCTTAGTGATAGCAACTTAAACAATAAACATGCCGTGATATGGGAGGACGGAACGATAAACCAACTTACCAACGGATTCCTTCCCTATGGTATCAATAACTCCGGTCAAGTAGCCGGCGAAATATATTTGGAGAGTGGCCTTTATCATGCCTGCCTCTGGGATAATGGCGAAATAACCGACCTGGGCACTCTTGGCGGGACTCTCTCCCGGGCCACTGAAATTAACGCCTCCGGGCAAATAGTCGGTTGGGCGTTACCGACGACAGGCGGTTCGCGCGCTTTCTTATGGAGCAACGGCACGATGCAAAACCTTGGTACCCTCGGTGGCATAGAGAGCCTGGCCTACGGCATAAATGATTCTGGTTGGGTAGTTGGTCATTCACGCACTAAAGAAAACCTGTACCGGGCTTTCCTGTGGAATGGAGCGGGGATGATAGAACTTCCCAGGGTTTCTACCGATTGGAAATACAGTGCCGCCAGCGACATCAATTCATCCGGTCAGATAACTGGTCGAGTATTTAATTCAGGGACCTCTCTGGCTTGTGTCTGGGATAACGTTAACGTTGTCCATGCCCTTGATATTCTTCCTGGCTGGAGCCAATCCCAGGGCTGTGGCATCAACGATATCGGTCAGGTGGTTGGTTTTGCGTCTGACCCGAACGGTGATAAATACGCTTGCCTCTGGGATAACGGCGTAATGTATGACCTCAACACTTTAATTGAACCAGGTTCAACCACCTGGAAACTAAGAGAAGCCAGAAGCATCAATGACACCGGTCAGATAGTCGGGTATGCCAGTTCTGGCAGCTTTTCTTATTCTCATGCGTTTCTTTTAACCCCTGTTGGCGGGGAAGAGGAACTAATCCCTGAACCCGCTTCTCTTTTGCTTTTAGGCTTTGGTGTATTGGGAGTGATATTTATAAGGAAAAGGATTTTTTGAATTTAAAAGTTTCACTCTACTTCGCTGAGCTACTTTCGTGTTCAGCTTCATAGAAGTAGAGTGCCTCTCCGAAGCTAAGCGGGCAACCAGCTTAGCGAAGGAAACCCTTCATTTCTAACTCTTCATCTGTTTACTCCCTCTCGGCTCATATTTCCTCTTTTTTGGTATTTCAATCCGTGTTTTATTTGATTTTTTTTATTTTATTTGATTTATTGGGCTATTTATGATATAAGAAGGTTTACCGCCTTTAAAGAAAACCGTCGATTTTAACCCCGTTAGAAAAGGGAACCCTTCTGGCGGGGTTTACTGATGTTTTGAAATAGAATAGATTTGAAGGGAATACGATTATAAATGGAAAAAATTTCAATTATTGGCGCCGGAAATGTCGGGGCAAATATAGCCGTTAAAATCGCCGAACATAATTTAGCCGATGAGATTGTTTTGCTGGATATTTATGAAGGAATAGCCCGGGGTAAAGCGCTGGATTTAGCCGAATCTTCTCCGATTATGGGTTATCAGACCGGATTACGGGGGACCGGAAATTATAAGGACATACAAAATTCCCGGGTAGTGGTTATCACCGCGGGATATCCGCGGACGCCGGGGATGCTTAGAAAAGACCTTTTAGAGAAAAATTCAGAAATTATTTATTCTATTGCTCAAGAGATAAAGGAAAATTCCCCCGAAGCTATTGTTATCAACGTGACTAATCCGCTGGATGAAATGACTTACTTGATTTACGCTACCGGCAACTTTCCGGCCGATAAAGTTCTCGGTATGGCCGGCGTTCTGGATTCTTCGCGGCTGCGGTATTTCATCGCCGAATTCCTTAAGGTTAATCCCCAATCGGTAGAAGCGATGGTTTTAGGCGGGCACGGCGAAACTATGGTCCCGCTTATGCAGCAGGCTAAAGTAAATGGGGAGCTTGTCTCCGGAAAAATTCCGGCTGAAAAAATTGAAGAAATTATAGAACGGACACGAAAAGCCGGGGCAGAAATTGTTTCTTTGCTGGGTAAAGGTAGTGCTTTTTATGCTCCTTCGGCGGCTGTTTACGAAATGGTTAAAGCGGTAATAGAAGATAAGCAGGAAATCCTTCCCTGCAGTGTTTATTTATCGGGAGAATACGGGGTTAAAGATTGTTTCCTGGGGGTGCCGGTACGTTTGGGGAGGCGAGGCGTTATGGAGGTTATAGAGATGGATCTGGACGCGGAGGAAAAAAGGGCTTTGGAAAAATCAGCGGAGATTACCCGCCGGGGGATTGAAGAAGTAAAGATAAAATACGGTTTAAAATAGGTTTATAAAAGAAAGGAATGTTCATTGGATGAAAAAATCAGTTTAAAAGAAGTCTGGGAGCTTCAAAAGATTGATGCGGCAATTCAAAGTTTAGAGCAGGATAGAGAAAGATTACCTCTGGAACTTGTCCTTTATAAGGAAGCTCTGGAAAACGGTAAAAAAGAATTAGAAGAGATGAAAAAGACCTTTGATAATATTCAATTAGAGAGAAAGGCCAAAGAAGGCGAAGTTTCCGCCAATGAAGAAATAATTAAAAAACATAACATTCAGCTTTATAGTTTGAAATCAAATAAAGAATATACAGCTATGATTAAAGAAATTGATGATTTAAAACAAAAGAATAAAGGGCTGGAAGACGCAGTTCTGGAATTAATGGAAAAAAGCGAGCAATATAAATTAGTGATGAAAGAAAAAGAGAAGGAAGTTAAAACGGCCGAAGAGGTATTTAAAAAGGAAGAAGAAAAAAATAAGAATGAAATTGCTAAAGTTGAAGCTCATCTTGCTTTAGAAAAAGAGACCAGGG
>CAZDKO010000011.1:8561-41311 GCA_964506075.1 uncultured bacterium | reverse complement strand
TCCAGGTTAACCCCTAAAAGGTTAGCTAAGCTGACTAACCAGGCAAAACAATCGGCAAATTCCCGCTGGCAACCTGAAATGTTTTTTCCCCTTATTTCGTGGGCTAACTCACCTATCTCTTCAATTAGCCAGAGAAAACTAAGGTTGGCTCCTTTTTGACTGTCTTTAGTAAAATAAATTTTACGCATCCATTCCTGAAATTCACTTATTTCCATTTTATCCCTCTTTAATCATTGAAAACCACATCCCTGATAACCGATAAATCTAATTTCGGTTATATTCATACTGTAAAATAGCTAAAACCGCCAAACCCGCTGTATCTGATTTAAGGACATTGGCCCCCAACGAAATTAAATTGCACCCGTTAACCTTAGCCAGTTTGATTTCTTCCGGAGTAAAGTCTCCTTCCGGCCCGATAAAAACCAAAATACTTTGGGGGCTACTTACGTTTTTAATAATATTCTTGAGGGCTACCGTTCTTTCGTCCAGACAGGCAAATAAAACCAAGTCAAATTCCGGAATCCTTTTTAAAAACTCAGAGAACTTAATTATGGGATTAATTACGGGAAGTTTTAAGCGTCCGCATTGTTTAGAAGCAGAAATAGCGATTCTTTCCCATCTTTTCCGGGTTGCTTCAGCTCTGTTTTTATCCACCCTTACAACAGAACGTTTAGTTTCCAGAGGGAAAAAACTATCCACCCCCAATTCTGTGGCTTTTTCTATCAAATAATCCATTTTATTTCTGGCTGGAATACCCTGAGCCAGACAAAAAGCCGGTTTACTCAAAAATTTTTCTTTTTTCTTACTGACAATATTTACGACGGCCGATTTTTTCCTTTCTTCTACGATAACCCCTTGATAAATATTTCCCTGGCCGTCAAAAATACTGACCCGGTCTCCCACTTTTAAACGCATTACTTGTAGAATATGATGTGCTTCTTCACCTTCTATAAAAATTTTACCACCCTTGATACTTCCCGGCGGCGAAAAAAACTGACTCATTTTATCTCCAGGATTTTGATGATTTCCTTTAAAACATCATCAAAATTAGTGCGGTTAAGTTCAAAAATTCTAAAGCCGGGATAGAGTTTTAAACTTTCTACAAATTCATCTTTACTTAAGGTAATCACCGCTAAAATTTTTTTAGAACTATTTATAACTTCAATAACCTTTTCCTTAAAACTCTGGGAAAATAGTTCCATTTTACCTATCTCATCAATAACAATCAATTGTTTGTTTTTAACCGCCTCGTCCAGAGCCTTTAACCCCACCCTTTCTAAATCAGCCAGATTAATTCCATATCTGCCTATCCGGAATTTACTCCGATAATCGCTGCGGGCCAACATCCCCTTCTCTCCGGATAAAGAAATAATATCAAAACCAAGGCGTCTTTTATTCTCCCTGACTTCCTGAGTATAAAATCCTCCCGTAAATTCACCATACAGGTTAATTATATGCTTCACCAGGGTTGTTTTACCAACGCCGGATTTACCGGTAATAAAAATTTTTACCATGATTAAAAAAGCATTTGCCGTTTATTAATTAAAAATCAATCAAGAAGTCGGCAGTTCATGCCCGAGGTCTGATTTGGAACAGGTGGGATTAGAACCTACAACGGTAATATAATAGGTGCCTTTAGAAGGACATTCGGGGCGTACTTTAAGATATGCCGGTACTAAATCGGTAAAATACACCGGAGTTCCAAGTGCTTTTTTATAACTGGAGGAGTATCTATTAACCGAATCATCAATACTTTTGAGATTAGATATACAGGTCATTTTCTTAATCTCGTTTTGAGCTTTCATAAAATTGGGAACAGCAATAGCTACCAATAAAACAATAACTAAAAGGACAAATAATATTTCTATTAAGGTAAATCCGGTTTTTTTATTCATCTGTCTACCTCAGTTGGAATTTGGCATTATTAAGTTTTAATTCATCAATGCAGCTTTTAATTTGTTCAAGATTGCCCCGCACATCTTCAAAATTCATTTTTCCGCTTTTCAGTTCATTCTGGACAACATCTAAAGATAAACTGAGCTTCTCAAACAATACCCGCTCTTTTTTTAACTCTTCATTAAGTTTCCCGGTAAATGTATCCAGTGAATTAGCTAAAAACTGCAATTCATCATTTCTTCTTAATTTAAAACTTGAACTCAGATTATCTTTAATTAAATCCTGGACACTCCGTTCAATCCGGTAAACCGGACCAGCAATTTTATGAGAAACGAAAATACTCGCTCCAGCGATTGCCAGAGAGAGAATAAATAACTGACTGATTAACGCCAGATTAGCCCGTTGAAAAACATCATAAAGGCTGACATAAATACCCCTTTGAATGAAAAATTGACTGATAAGCTTCCAGTTAAATAGATAAACAGTGAACAAAGCGGCGATAGCGACACTTGCCATACCCAGAAAAAGAATTAAAGCAATTTTAAACTGTAACCCCTTTTTTACTAAAAATTCTTTCCGTCTCAATGGTTCCCCCATTTACATCCCCCCTTATAATATAAATGTTACGTTTAAATTCTACCGTAAAATTACCCCCAAGTCAATAGAAAAATATCCCTTATCACAGGTGATTTTTTAGTTTAAAATGCCTCTAATTTAAAGAGACTGTAACGATTTAAACCATAGAAATAAAATCTTTAAAATTCTGATTCTCCAGGGCACCACTAATCGCCTGGTCTATATCTTTGATAACAATTTCCAGATGCTTCTTAATCTCATCATCCTTTAAATTAAAAGTGCCGTTCCCGTAACTACGCAAAACGTCAAAAACTTCTTTAATGAAAATTTTATCTATTGGCTTGGCCGGCTGATACGTAACCTCTTCACCTTTTACCTCCACCAGGATTCCCCCGTAACAAAGTTCAAAAAGGACTTCGTTTATCAGTCGGACCGGCACATTTAGATACTGTGACAACCTTTCTGCCGACCAGGGTTTTTCTCCCTGACTAAAATTTTTGGCTATGCCGGCGACTAAACGTAAACCCAGAATCTCCTTAAAAGACTGACTAACTCTAAAAGCCCTCCCCTCTTCCTGATAAGTCTTAGCGTTCTGATGGGCAAATGACACTTCAGAGCCAAAAAGGATAATTGTCCAGTTATAATAAACCCAGATTAAAAATATGGGGAAGCTGGCAAAAGCGCCGTATATGGCGCTATATCTGGCCATTCCAACCTGAAAATGAATATAAATCCACTGGGCAATCTGCCACAATGTCCCCCCGACGATTCCGCCAATTAAAGCCGAACGGAAATGAACCCGGGTATTAGGCAGAAAAATATACACAAAAGTAAAAGCCAGCCATAAAGTGATGTAAGGAGTAAAATATAAAAAGAATTTAAATATACCGGTAATAAAAATGAAATATTTAATTTTCTCTAAAAATAAAATATTAGAAAGACTGGCGGTAATCCCTGTAGCCGCTAAAACTAATATGGGAAAAATAATCCCCACACTGATATAATCGCGGAATTTCTGAAATAAATTCCGGGAACGTTTAATCCCCCAGATATCATTAAAAGCGCTTTCAATAAATCCCAGCATATTAATTACTACCACGACCAGAAAAATCAAACCGATCGTGCCCAATGTCGCCACATTGGTTTTATCCACGTATTCCAGAATCTTTGAAAAAATTTCCTCCTGGCCGACAGCAAATTTTTTCATGATAATAGGCCTGATGCTATCCTGAACGCCAAAATTTTTAGCCAGAGAAAAAATAAACGCCAAGAAAGGCCCGACACAAAGAAGAGTCATGTAGGTAAGCCAGGCGGCCTGAAGGTGAATCTTTCCCTTAATAAAACCTTTCCAGATAAGGTAAAGAACTTTCAATTGGTGAAGGAGAAAAACTTTATGCCGGGAAATATCCTTTACCTCCAGACGCCACAAATCCTCAAGCATAAATTTCTTAATCCGTTGGAATATACGCAATATATTTTTCAAATCGAGGATGGTCTGTTCGTTAACTCATGTTTTCGCTCCAGCAGGTGCTGAGCATATAAAGAACTTAAGCTTTTATCTTTTGCTTCTAAAGCTATAAGGTTTTTCTCTATTTCCTGTAGATTCATACGGTTTATTTTTTTCTTTTTTTTCCCGCTTCCTTCAGAAGAAGTTGCTGGAGCACTTTTTTCTTCTTCTTTAGGCGTTTCTTTTTTTAACTCCTGTTTTAAATTTTCCGGTGCCGCTCCTTCTCCGAGTTCTTTTTCCTTTTCAGTCATTTTTACCCCTCTGTGTTTTTTTGTGATGTGTTGTTTTATTAACGTTATTAGCCGGTTACAAGGCGGAATAAATAAGCCCGAAACCGACCGTTATAGATACAAGACTTAAAATCCTGAAAATATAGGATGGCTTCTTTTTCCAAAAAGACAGGAATAACATTATTTTTTCTTGAGGCAGACACAAAGTTAAAAGGCCGGCTGTAAATACGATTATGCCGAAGATAATAACAAAAAAATAAAATTTAGTCTCGCGGGCAAAAAGAAGAAGCAAAACCCCCAGAATTATCCTTAATGTCCCCAGAATGTTAACGTTTTTTTTGCCTTTAGAAAAAAAATTGAGCATTGAATAAATTACTGTCGGCCGGAGTAAAACCGCCAAACCCCAGATAACTGTCACCAAACCAATCAAAAAAATAATCCAGTTCATTTTTGCCCCCTTAGTCTCTCTTATTTTTTCTTCTTCTTTCCAGGTTATTAATCTTCCTTATCAAATTTTTGTGGTTAGGAAAAATAACGGCACTTTGACGATAAAATTCTATAGCCTTCTCAAACTGCTCCAGATGTTCGTAACTGGCCCCCAGAGAAGAAAGAACATATCTCCTGTCGTACCTATCGGCATTTTCATCGGTCATAAGACCGGCTGCTTTAGAATAATATTGTATCGCCTCAGAATAATTCTGTTGACGGTAAAAATAAAGGTCCCCCATTTCAGAATAAATTTCCCATCTATCCGGATTATACCGCATCCCTTCTCTTAAAAAATTTAAACCTTCATCCACCTCACCCAATCTGGCTCCCAGCCAATAACCGCCCAATACGTAAGCATTAACATTGCGAGGGTCGATTTTAACCGCATAATAAAACCAGGGAAGAATTTCTTTTTCTTCTGAACCGCGCAGCAACCTATGTTCGGTAATATGAACTTCTTTGCCGATAAAAGGGATAATGTTAAACCGGGACAGCTCCCTCATTTGAACCGGCAATCCATGTTCATGTCCACATCCACTTTTACCTTTATCATCATTTAGCTGTTCGTTCTCCTCTTTTCCGCTCTGGCTGCTATCATTATGTTCTGTTTTTGATTCATATTTACCGATTTGGGTTTCTTTTACTACGAACGGTGAAAGATGAGGTATTTGTTCCATACGACTTACCCCCGAATTATAATACTGGTCTGCCTTCAAATAACTCCATTCAGAAACAACACCCCTCATTTCTCCCAGAGCGTTACCCATAATATCTGCTCTGGTGAGGCTTTTCGTTTGGAGAAACAGCTCATTAAAATCATCTATTTTAGAAGTAAGGTAAAACCCGTTAATTACCCATAACATAATTACAGCACAAAGTGTTTTTTTATTACCGTCCATATAAAAATAAAATTAATTCTTCGTTTCTTTCCCTAACTTTTCCTCAAGTTTTTTAATTCTCTCGGCGATACCTTCATGAACCGGGAAAAGAGCGGTGTCCAGGCGATAATATTCCAGAGCTTTATCAAAACGACCTATATTCTCGTAACTGGCACCTAGAAAAGTGAAAATGTGGCTCTTATCGTATTTATCGGCATCCTGGTCAAATTCAATAAGAGAGGCGGCTTTAGAGTAAAATTTCACCGCCTGCTGATAATCTTTTTTTTGATGAAAATAAAGATTGCCTATCTCTGAATAAATTTGCCAGACATTCGGGTTATACCGAATTCCCTCCATTAGAAAATTTAAAGCCTCATCAACCCTGCCTAACCGGGAACCCACCCAATAACCGCCCACAACATAAGCTTCTATATTATGCGGATTAAGTTTAACCGCGTAATAAAGCCAGGGAATAAGTTCTCTCTCTTCGTTACCATAAAGATGTTTATGGGTATGAACCGGAATTGCTCGGCCCACCCGGAAAAGGATATTAAACCGGGAAAATTTTCTTTTCAGATATTCCGTTTCAAGGAATTCTTCAAATTCTTCACATTCATCGTCATGCTCATGGTCATCTTTTAGTTCATCCGCTTTTTCTTCTCTACCAGCAAGTATTCCATGGGCTTGCGGTTCTGAATAGTTATCTCCCAACTTACATTCTTTATGTTTTAACCCGCCATGATAATATTCATCCGCCTTTAAATAGCTTATGTCCGATATCAAATTTTTAGCTTCACCCAGGGTTTTAAAGAGAAAATCCCTGCCTGAAATACCCTTAGTCATAATAAAATTGTAATTAAAGTTACCTATCATTGAACCAAGGAATATAGCGTCACCAGCCCAGAGCAGAGTCACAATACAAACTATTTTTTTCATAAACTCTTCTTCCGTATTTTGAGATAGCTAAGCATAAGCAGAAAAGCGACGTAAATCACCGTGTAAATCAGAATAACACTGACTACCCAAAATGGAAGCGGTTCCCAGCCATGAACTATTCTCATACGCAAATCATAGAATTCATAATGGGGAAGGAATTGATAGACCAGGTTAGAAGAAAAAGCAATAAATGTTTGCGGAGATAATATCTGAATCCGGATATTCTCTCCGAACCAGCTCATAAAAATGTAAATCAGTAAAGAAACCGTAACGTTCCCTGAAACAGTTAAAAAAGTAGATAAAAAAATACTCATAGCGCATACCAGACACAGGAAAAGAACCCCTAAAAAATAGGCTTGAAAAAAAAGCACTTCGCCTATTCCTTCACCTTTTAATTGAGAAATCAAGGAAAAAAACACATAAAATAAAGTAAAAGAGAAAACCGCGGCTAAAGCCGACCCGGTAAACTTACCCAGAATCATCTGAAAGCGACTGAGGGGCTTAGCTAAAAGAGGTTGTATGGTATGGCTGCTTATTTCGACAGGAATCTGCCGGGCTGAAAAAGTCACCCCGACGATTAAAGAAAACAGCCACAGCAGACTAAATCCTATATCTTTTAAAAAACGGGAAACCCCCGATACATTAAAAAAATTCTCGTTCAGGAGAACCATTAAAAAAATGACCAAGAGGACAAAAAGAACGTAAATATCTTTTTTGCGGTACACCTCTTTCCAGCAATTTTTGGATAGAGCGAGAATGCTTCTCATTTGATCCCTCCTATAATGCTTAAGAAATATTGTTCAAGGCTTTGATGCGCTCCTCTTTCTTCCAGAAGTTTATCTAAATTCCCTTCACGAAGAATTTTTCCATCTTTAAGAATGGCAATGCGGTCACTCACCAATTCAACTTCTGATAATTCATGAGAAGAGAAAAATATGGTTTTACCTTGATTTTTCAATCTTTTAATCAAATCCCGCATCGTCACCCTGGATATGGGGTCTAACCCGCCGGCCGGTTCATCCAGGATAAGAAGTTCCGGGTCATTAATCAACGCCTGCATCAAACTTACTTTTTGCATCATCCCTTTAGAGAAATTTTTCATCAAAATATCTTCAGTCCCTTTCATATCTACTAAAGCTAACAATTCCTGAGTTCTTTTTTTAATCAGCTCTTTATCCAGTTTAAAAAACACCCCGTACATTCTAAGTAATTCCCGGGGAGTAAGATACCAATAGTAAGTGGCAATCTCCGGCATATAACCGATTCTTTGCCGTGAGGCGGCTTTATACGGAGACCCACCCAGGATAAAAACTTTGCCTGAATTAGGATAAAGTAAACCCAGCATCGCCTTTATCGCCGTGGTTTTACCCGCTCCATTTGGACCTAAAAAACCAAACACCTCTCCTTTATAAACCTCAAGGTCAAGATTATCTAAAGCCTTTTTAGACTTTCTGCCTTTATATATCACCGTTAGATGACTAATTTCAATAGATTTGTCCATGCTCACACTCCTTGCCATAGAAGACATTTATATTTTGTAATAGTTCTATTTTAAGCTATAGTTTTTAATAAAATCAATAAAATTCTTAAGAAATTTTTCTTTTTCTATCAGGATAGCTTCGTTGTGCCCGCCCTTTAATTCAAGGAATTCTTTAGGCGGCGCTGCTTCCAGGTATAATGCCTTCCCCTGAGTAAAAGGGACGATTTCATCGTCTAAACTATGAACAATTAATTTCGGAACATGGATATTTTTGATTTTTGAGAGAGAATCAAATTTCTGGGAGATAAATAACTTTACCGGAAGATAAGGATAAAGAGTTTTACCTATGTCTACGGTTGAACTGAAAACTCCAAAAGTCACCAGAGCCAAAGCCCTGTTTCTACTGGCCAGATTAACCGCTACCGCTCCGCCCAGAGACTCACCGTAAATGATAATTTCCTCTTTGTCTATATCCGGACGGCTCTTAAGATAGTCATAAGCACTTTGCGCATCTATATAAAGTCCTTTCTCTGAAGGCCGTCCGTTACTTTTTCCGTAGCCCCGGTAATCAAAAATAAAAACATTAAATTTTGCCTGATTAAAAAGCTCCAGAAAATCAATCCGATGAGCGATATTCCCGCCGTTTCCGTGACAGAAAAGAATGGTTCCTTCCGAGTCTGGAGAGGGAATAAACCAACCGTTGATTTTCTTGCCGTCCGGAGTGGCAATAAAAACCTCTTCAAAAAACAAACCCCTTTCTTCGGGGGTCAATTCCACCAGCCGCGTCGGGAAATAAATGTTATTCTGTTCAAAATTCCTCAAATATATCCAGATAAAAAATACAATCAAAATAATAAGAGCCAATCTAAGCATCATTGTCACCCCCCCAAATGCATAAAATAGCTTGATAGGTCATTACGAAAGTATTTTATCTATAATTCCGCCGCCTATAACAACATCACCTTCATAGAAAACAACGGCTTGCCCCGGCGTTACGGCTCTCTGTCCCTTTTTAAATTCCACCAGGGCCTTTTTATTCTCTTCCAAAACCACCCTGGCTTCTGCTTCTTTATGAAGGTATCTGATTTTTGCTTTAGTCATGAAATTTCCAGGAATTTTCCCCGCATAGAGCTGGTGAAGATTCCCGGCAATTAATTTTTTAGAGTAGAGTTTTTCTTCGGTATCGACAAAAATAGCATTCCGGCGACGATTAATAGCGGTAACATACAGCGGTTCCCGGTAAGAAATTCCCAATCCTTTCCGCTGGCCGACCGTGTAAAAAGCTATGCCTGAATGCTTACCTATTACTTCGTTTTTATTATTAACTATCGGCCCCGGGGTTATTATCCCGGGAATATAATTACTCAGGAACTCCCGGTAATCATCCCTGGGAATAAAACAGATTTCCTGGCTTTCTTTTTTAAACACCGGTAATTTTAACTCCCCCGCCTTTTTTTTTACGGATTCTTTGGTGTAATTACCCAGGGGCATTAAAATCCCGGGTAATTCATTCTGACATAAAGTGTATAAAAAATAGGATTGGTCTTTTTGAGGGTCAATTCCTTTCCTGAGTAAATATTTTTTCTTAAAGCCGTCGTATTCAATTCTGGCGTAATGACCGGTAGCGACATATTTCACCCCTAATTCTTTGGCCTTCTTAAAAAGAGAGGCGAATTTTATATAACGGTTACATTTTATACAAGGATTTGGCGTTCTTCCCCGCCGATATTCTTTTCCAAAATAATCCATTACCTTTTCCTTAAACATATTCTTTAAATCTAAAGAATAATGTTTAATCCCTAAGATGGACGATATCTTTTTAGCCTGGTCTACCTGATTAATATTCAAATGCTCTTCGGGGAGAAGCCGTAACGTTAATCCGATAACTTCATATCCGCTTTCCTTTAAAAAACAGGCCGCCACTGAAGAATCAACCCCCCCGCTCATAGCGACTAAAACCTTTTCCTTCGGCATAAACTAATAACCTCACCTTTCATAAATTTACCATACATGATATAATGTATTTTAGCCCTTCTGCCTTTTAACGTTATTAACTATTCTAACGGTAAATTTTAATGAAGAAAAGAAAAATTTTTATCGGGACAAGCGGCTATAACTATAAACACTGGGCAAACGGCGTTTTTTATCCGGCTAAACTACCGGCTAATCAATGGCTTGAGTATTACGCCCAGCATTTTAATACGGTTGAATTAAACGTTACTTTTTACCGTTTGCCGGCTATGGAAACATTTGCCGGCTGGTATCAACGCACTCCCGGAAAATTTACCTTTGCGGCAAAAGGGAGCCGTTTTATCACCCATATTAAAAAGCTGAAAGAGCCGGAAGAACCCCTCAGGATTTTCTTTAATAATGCCTCCTCCTTAAAAGAAAAATTAGCGGTGGTTCTCTGGCAATTTCCTCCAAATTTTAAAAAAAATATTGAAAAATTATCAAATTTCTCAAGCTTACTTAAAAAAAATCATATTGCTAAAAAGATACGTCACACATTTGAATTTCGCCATCCTACCTGGTTCTGCGAAGAAGTTTATAAAATACTCGAAAAAAATAATTTTTCATTGTGTATCGCCCATTCCAAAAACTGGCCACTTATTGAAAAGCTAACTGCTGATTTCATTTATCTGAGATTTCACGGAGGAACCATTCTTTATGGTTCAAATTATTCAGAAAAAGAATTAAAGGAATGGATAAATAAAGTTAAATCATGGCTAAAACAAGGGAAGGATCTGTACGGTTATTTTAATAATGATGCCTGTGGCTACGCCGTAAAAAATGCCCGGCGATTCAGCGAACTTCTTATCGGTTAACTGGTTCCAGTAGACAGTAGTCAGTAACTTGAATTTACTTTTTGTTTTTTCTGTACTCTGTAAACTGTTCTCTGTAATCTTTAATTTACCGCTCACCAATCACCAATTAACCACTCACCAGAAATCAGTCATTCCTTCACAAACCGCGCCATAAAATAACCTTTCCCGTCTTTATAATCTTTAAGCGGGAAAGCCATTTCCTCTGACCATTTCTGAAATTGTTTTTTATCCGGCAGTAAGTCTTTATTGATGGGAAAAGACTGCCGGGAATGGAATTGATTTATTTCCTGCCGGTTGCACACATGTAAAATCAAAAAATCCCCGTTCTTTTTTAATAAACGGCGGGCTTCTACTATTACCTTCCCTTTATTTTCAAAATGAGGAAAACAGGAAAAACAAATAATATGGTTGAAAATTTCACTCTTTAAAGGAAGACACTGCGAATCGGCCTGGAACCAGAAGAAATTTAAAGAATCAAAAACTTTCTGCCCTTTATTAACCATTTTCCAGGAGATATCGGAGATAAAAATCTTAAAAGGAATTTCATAAAATCTTTTCAAGAATTCCGACAATCGGCCGGTTCCGGCTCCCAAGTCAAGAATATAATCCTCCCTGGAGAATTTTACGACTGAAAATATTTCTTTAAGTTTCTGTCTATCCGTATCATTAAAAGAATTTCTATCGTGCCAGTCCGCCGCCAGATTATCAAAAAATTTTTGTTTAGCCTTTATCATTTTTTAAAAATTTAATTTTATTTTTACTCCGGTTACCAAAACAGGGACAACGGCAAAGCTTAAAATAATTCCCGGGATGTTTTTAAAAACTGCCGGCCAGATTAACCATTCTCCGGGGAGGTGAAAAATATAAGCCATACTCAAGACATATAATACCAGCACCGCTCTTTCCATTAAAAATCCTAAGGTCAAACTTACGTATATATTCCATTTCAGCCTCTGGTAGGTCCAATAAGCAATTTGCGTCATCGTGATAAATTCCAGACACATAAGAAGAGCGATGGGAGGATAAAACGGCGGCATCCCGGTAAGAAAGGCGGATAACAGAGGGATTAAGAAACTTAAAATCAGGGTTATCTGCCAGTTTAAAGTAAAACCAGCCGCTAAAACCGGAATAAACATAGGCATAAAGGCCGTTCCCAGTCCCAGGGCGTGAAAAATAGCCGGAAGGATAAGAGCTAAAGCCCCCCATACTCCTCCCCAGATTAGATGACGGATTTTGATTTTATCCATTTTAAAATTACTGACTACTGTCTACTAAACACTGATAACTGATTTTAAAACTTAACCGCCGCTTTCCCCATCACAAACTGCCCGGGCATCGGATAACCTTCAACCGTTTCGTAATTCTCATCAAAAACATTATTAACCGTTACCGAAAACTCTAACCAGTCTTTGGGTTTATAGCCCAGTTTTAAATCGGTCACAAAATAATCCTCGAAACGGGAAGTAAGTCTTAAATGGTTAACGTATTGAGGAACAACCTGTAAGTATAAATCTTTATACTTTAGATTCGCCGTGGCGGAAACAACGTGCCGGGCATTACCGCTAACGTCTTTACTCTGGTCCAGCGCCGTATAACTTAGAGAAAGGTTAAAGAAATCAGCCGGATTAAAATAAGTTGAAAATTCGACTCCTTTATTGACTAAAGCGCCGGTGTTTTGAAACTTATAAGTAGCCGAATCGAACTGAATCATATTATCGGCATCAATATAAAAAACGGTGACGTCAAAAAGAAGTTCTTCGCTTAAGTGCTGCTCCCAGCCTAATTCGTAACTCCAGGAATCCTCCGCCTTCAGGTCTTCATTGGAAGAACCAAAGAGCACCAGGTCTCTAATGGTCGGAGCCCGGTATCCGCGACCGACCTGTCCGTGTAAAAAGGCTGATTCGTTAAGTTCTAAACGCATTCCGGCCCGGGGAATAGCCACCGCCTCTAAATTTTCGCCCCATTGTCCCCGGATACCGGTCTGTAAAGTCAATCTATCGAGCAGTTTAAATTCATCGTCAACATATACCCCGTAAAGCCACTGGTAATGCTCGCCGAAATCTACATTGGTGACGACGTTTTTACCCTTTCCACCGATTTGTTCCATATCTATCCCGAATTCAAGACGGTTATTATCGGTTAAATCAAAAGATTGAAATCCCATAAGACCGGCCGTTCTGTCCTTGGAATTCCAGCCGTCATAATTCGTAAAATCGTGGTCTCCCCATTCACCAAAAAGAGTAACGGCTCCGTAAGAACCTTCCAGGTCATTAAATAAAGTTACCCCGCCGCCACCCCGGCTAACCTTGCGAAAGTCGGTCAGAGAAGGATTAGTAACCGGGCCGGGGTCATGAACCGTAAAATCAACGCCCCAACCGTTAAAACTTAAATTCCAGTTTTCATTTATTTGATACCCCATTTTGGCGTAATAGTTTTCTCCGCTGAACTGGCTGTTGGGTCGGTCTCCTTCTGTTTCTCTGTGGATAGCCGAACCAAAATAACTGAAATCCTCCAGTCTACCACTATGAGATATTGACGCCCGGTAAGTTTCGTTTTCACCCAAATCGGATTCAACCCTGGTTTCAAAACCTTCTT
This sequence comes from uncultured bacterium, assembly GCA_964506075.1. Taxonomy (GTDB): domain Bacteria; phylum CAZDME01; class JAYEMH01; order JAYEMH01; family JAYEMH01; genus CAZDKO01. The sequence goes on along the minus strand of CAZDKO010000011.1, from coordinate 27,899 downwards.
TGGGAGCTTTTCTGGTCACGATATTTATTACTCCCCCCATAGCACCGCTTCCGTAATGGAGCGAATGGGAACCGCGCAGGACTTCGACCCTCTCCACTTCATCTAAAGGATAAGCATCGGGAACGGGATGACCGAAAAGTCCCACCTTGGTGGGCTGCCCGTCAACAAGCACCAGAACATCGGCATCAGGTTCTCCCCCTAATCCCCGGATGGATATTTTTCCGGCAGCACCGGTACCGATTCCATAGTTAAGGAAACCTCTTTCGGTCACAAAAACACCGGGAACCTGAGTGGATATTAACTCTAAAACATCATAGGCGTATGAGTCGTCAATCTGCTGCCGGTCAATGATGAAAAGAGAAGAACTCACCTCTCTACCAGCCACCGAAGTATCGGCAATATCTTTAATCACTACTTCTCCCAAATCGTATTTTTCTTCAGCAGTGGCTTTCCCTCCGTAAAAACACGCTAATAAGACTGCCATTAACAAAAAACCTTTCTTCATTCTTGCTCCTTTCTAATAAGTTAAATTAAAGACCAAGGTTGTTTCTATGGTTTTATCAATAATAGAATCATCAGTGGGAGTAGGAAACGGTGAGGCTTTAGTTAAAATTTTAAAAGCGGCGGTGTTTAACACCTTGTGTTTTGAAAGTCTGGTTAAAACTATATTTTGTATCTCTCCGTGTTTATCAATCTGAAACTCCGCGGTAATTTCTCCTTCAAACTTAGCCATTTTAGCCTGCGGGGGATAAAATTTGGCTTTTTCAATTTGCCGTCTAACTTTTTCCAGATAAGCGTTATTTCCTCCGGCTAAGGTAACTTTATCTTGACCGGACCGACCTTCTTTTAAGCCGGCACCCTGATTAAAATCGGGCCGACGCTCCTCTGCCTCTTGAAGAACCGGCTTCTCATCCTGTACCTTTTCCTGGGTTTTCGCCGGTGTTTTTTCCTCTTTCTTTTCCACCTTTATCTTTTCCCGGTCAATCTCTTCGGCTTCCTTTTCCTCAATGACCGTTGCTTGAGTTGGCTGGATGCTTTTCGGTTCACTCCAGCCGATTTCAAGAACGATAACCTGTTCTCTATTGTCACTTCCGGGGTTTATCCTGTTTAAATGCTCCACTAAATAAAGGCCGGCTCCGCCGGCTATCCCTAAATGAACGGCTAAAGAAAAAATAAAAAAATACCTGAGTTTTAAATCTCTCCTCATAACCTCATCCCGCAAATTTTCAACAATTCAAAATCATTTAAAATTTTATCGGTTTCTCCTGTCGCGACGGTTTGTCCCCGGTCTATGACCAGGATTTTATCTGTAACTTCAGCAATCAAATCTAAATCGTAAGTGGCTATAATTAAAGTATGTTTTAAACTTTTAAGAATATCCATAATTTGCCGCCGCTGCTTCGGGTCCAGACCCAGAGACGGTTCATCAAACATAATAATTTCCGGCTCGCTTATTAAAATACTGGCGATACCCAATCTCTTCTTTTCCCCGAAACTCAAATCAAAGGCAGACCTTTTCTCAAAACCGGTAAGATAAACCTTATCCAGTGTCTCTTTAACCCGGCTCTTAACTTCCTCCCCGATTAAGCCTCTCTTTAAGAGAGAAAAAGCTATATCATCTTCAACCGTACTGCCGATAATCTGGTCATCAGGATTTTGAAAAACCAAGCCAATATCTTTTGTCTCTGAATTAACGACGCCCTTTAAACTTCCCCCGGGAAAAAGCCCGCCTAAAGCAAAAAGCAAAGTGCTTTTACCGGCACCGTTACCCCCGATAACTCCGAGCCTCCCGCCTTTGGCCAGATTAAACGAGATGTTTTTTAAAGCTTCAATTCCGGCAGGGTAAGTAAAAGATAAATCTTTAATCTCTAATATCATTGGATTCTTTTCTTTCTGAAGGCGAATATAACGTAAAAAACTCACCGTTAAAATGACGGCTGTGAAGGGCATATTCAAAAATCAAGCTTCTTCTTACCACTCGATAAAAAATAGAATGGATTAATTCATTTACTCTCATTTTTCCCCGGCCTTTTCCCCATCCCCGCGAACGCCAGGCCAGAGGTAAAAGCCTGAATTCATTTATAATAAGCTCAAGGGAACGGACTACCAGCATTAACAGGGAAATAACCAGGACAGGCATTTTTATCTTTTTAAGAACGTATAACACTTCCCGACGGTTAATGGTTATAAGCTGGACGAAAGTCAGAGAAATAATAAAAAATCCTTTAATGAACATCAAGCTGACTGGTTGCATTTTATCCAGGGGGAAGGCGATAAAACCGAATTTTAAAAAATAAATGATAATTAATATCAGGCTAAAGGTTAAAAAGAAACTTAAAAACGGCAGAAGCATACAAAAATAAATTTTCAGATTACGCCACGCCCGGGAAAGAATAAGTAAGGTTAGAATAATCACTAACGGGGGGAATAAAACTCTCGGTTCTAATCTCAAAGGAAGAACTAAAAAATATGTTAAGCTGGACAGAAATAAAATTACTTTAAAGAAAGGATGGCCCTTCCCTAAGATTGAATCGTTTCTTTTTTTAAAATTTAATAAAGGTAGCATTAGTAATATTTAATTCTATTTTTTCATTATCCGTTTAAAATTGTTAATTTTTAATTGCTAATTTTGCATTGATAATTTATTATGTAATCTTTTTCCCGGTTGTGGCCATGCTGACCGAACAATGTTTCACTCCTTTAAGTGATTCTAAACTATCCGCAATTTCTTTTATCCGGGGCGGTTTACCTCTGGTAACTATCACCTCCAGACAATTATCGTGGTCTAAATGAATGTGCTGGGTGGTAATAATCTCCTGATAATAATCGTGCTGGAGATGGGTAATTTTTTGACTTAATCCGTGTTGGTGATGGTCATAAACCAGCGTAATGGCCGCCGCCACTTCACTGGTGTTACTCTGCCATTCGTGTCTCACCAATTCCTTCCGGATTAAATCACGGATAGCTTCGGAACGGTTTTGATATTTTTTCCGTTTTATCAGTTCATCAAAATCGTCAATCAGTTTTTTCTCCAGCGATATACCGAAACGATAAATTTTAGACATTTTTGTTCTCCCATTCACTAGTACTGGTTAAATGGTGAGTGGTTTCCGCCAAACATCATAGCGGACCCCTGCCCGACAGATGGCAGGCGGGCGCCAAAGCTTTTTGGCGGGAATTGGTGATTGGTGAGCGGTAAATTAAAGATTACAGAGAACAGTTTACAGAGTACAGAAAAAACAAAAAGTAAATTCAAGTTACTGACTACTGTCTACTAACTACTGAAACCAGCTAACCAATTACTAATTATCCCGTAGCACTATTTTACAAAAAATAACACCGTTGTCAAGAAAAAAAAATTACCTCAGCCAGAAAAATTTAAAACACCTGATAATAAAATAAAGACGGCTGGGGTAAACGGTGAAGGATTTTAAATTTTATCGTTTAATCTTCTATTAACTCTGAAACGGTAACAAATTCATAGCCTCTTTCTCTTAAAGCATCAATTACCCCGGGAAGGCTTTTAATGGATTCCCGGCATTGTTCGTGGCAAACGATAATAGAACCCCCGCATGTTTTTTGAAGTACGTTCTCGGCTATTTCACTCTCTTTAATATTTGACCAATCTTTGGAATCAACCGTCCAGAGAATTACTTTTAAGCCGAATCTGGGGATAACCACCATATCCTCCAGCATCATCGTTCCATAAGGCGGACGGAAAAGCACCGGGGCTTTTCCGGTAATTCTTTCTAAAATCCTCTGGGTTTTCCTGATTTCTTTAATAACCTTTAAGGGATCGGATTTACTCATATTGGAGTGAGAATAAGAGTGGTTGCCAATCTCATGTCCCTGCTTCTGAATTTCTTTTACCAGAGCCGGATATCTTTCGGCGTTTTCCCCGGTCAGAAAAAAAGTAGCCGGGACGTTTTTTTCTTCTAAGGCTTTAAGAAGAAAGGTGGTATTTTTCGGGTTAGGCCCGTCGTCAAAGGTTAGAGCTATTTTTTTAAATTTAAAAGGCCCTGACCAGAAAATTGTATTCTGGATGCCTTTTTGCTTCTTAAGGATTTGAAACTGTTGCCTCTCTTTAAAACTATAATAACTTTTCTCGTTATCTTTCGGCATTTGAAGTTCTCCAGCCGAAGAAACCGAACATAAAGTTAAAAATAAACCTGAAATTAACATCCTGAATAAAAAATTTTTCATTTTTGTGTTCCTTTTGTAGCTGACCTACATTGGCTGATAACAGGTTAAACATAAAAAAATCCCTTAGAAGGCCGCAAAAAAACAAAACTTTTACAAACTTACCTTAGTCACCGTAATAAAACCTTCTAAATTTAAAGAACTATTATATTCTAAGAAACCAGGGCATTCAGTAAATCGAAAATTCGCAGTATTTGTGGCGGATTAAAAGTTTTATAAGAACAGTTAACCATCACTACCTCTACGGATGATTTATCAAAAGAAATCATATTAACCCACGGCCGAGTAATTCCCGGGTTATAATCATGAAAAAGAAGTTCAATAAAATGCTGCCTTTCAGCATTAAGATACGCTCGAACCAAAGAGGGCTCAATATCTTTTACCTCAATTAAATATTTGCCGTTAAATTCCTCATCACCAATTTCTATTTTTCTATATCCGGGAGAAAAAGAACCGGTTTTACCGCCGCGAAAAACCTGCATTTCAAAAGGGAAGCTGACTGAGAGCGTAAAATGGGCAAAGGGAAGAGAAACCTTTCCCTGGCGGGATATCCTTATTTCCACCGGTTTAAATCGGTAAAAGCCTTTTAGAAAAATATCGGTGCCGACTTTAAGCTTTTTATCTTTAAACGGTAAACTCTTAAGGACCCTTTTAAGCTGAAGGTAACTGTACTGCGTATAAAACAGGCCAAATGCGGCGACGGTAATAAGTAAAAAATACAAAAGGAAATTAATCCCCATTAAAATTTTCCTTTATTTTATTCTTTTAGAATATGGTCATCATTATTATTCATACTGTTATTATCGCCGACGCTGCACCGGGGCGAATCACTGAACTGGCCGACTTCATAGCGCCCGCCGGCAGGACAAACTATCTCCCCGGTTATATAGACTTCTAAAACATCGGGAATACCATCACCATCATTTATCCCGTTCTGGTCAAAGTCCGGAATAGCCGCGTTATAATCCAGCCCCTTTTCAATTCTATATTTTTCTTTAACTTCTCTTATAGTCCGAAGGTTAGCCACGCATATTTTCGCTCCGGCTACGTCTCTGGCCTTTATAAAATTAGGAATAGCAATAACCGCTAATATCCCCAAAATGGCCATAACGGGGACAATAAGCAAAACCCCGACAATCAAAGTAATCAGGCAACCCGTCCTTTCTTTTAATTGTATTTTACCTTCGTTAATTTTCTGCGCCACTAAATAAGCGTCAAATATTCCGTATACCCAGGGGATAAATAACCAGGCCGTTAAAAAAATTAAAATGCCTTTACCGAGTTGGCCATTATATACCTGACCGGCACCGGCGATAAAAAAACTAAGGATTACCGCCAGGAGAGGAGAACGTATCTGAATACTTTTCTCTCCCGCTTTCTCGGCTAAACATTTCTTACAATAATTTTCTCCCTTAAAAGACACCCGACAGGTCTCACATATGGGCTGGCCACAGGCAATACAAGTTGACTCTGCTTCTATTTGCGGATGATTAATGCATTTCATCGGCTCACCTCTTTAGATGTTATCTTAAACACATCATATTTTTCATCAATCCTGGCTAAAAATTTGAGATTAAAAGTCTGGAGAAAAACCGGAACAGGGAGAAAAAAACAATTAATACAAAAGATAATAAATAAGAGAACTGACCTGCCGACACCAAGCGATGCACCTGTGTAAACAAAACGTAAAAAATCCGGCATAATTCTGTAACCCAAAAATAAAATGCCGGTAGTTATACCCAAAGGCACTATTAAACTAAAAGAAATCAGCATCACTACCCCCATAGCTAAAAACGAAGCGGCCAGGATTAAACCAACCTTTATTAAAAGATATAACCACACATCCCCTTTATTTGCAAGAATAATATTGAAAACCTTCGGCCAGGCTTTAAGGACTCCTGTTTTATCTTTATACATCACGGGTAAAATAAAATTTCTCACTATAAAACTTAACAAAGAAAAAATTATCCCTGAAATTATCAAGGTCATAACCAGGAAAAAAAGATTAAAAGCCATTTTCTCTCTCCCGGATAAAAATATGAAGGTAAAAACAGTCATTAAAATTATAAATGTCAATCCCGCCAGACTGACTAAGATATTCCATAAGAAATAAGACTGGCCTGAAGCTTTATTGTTCCGGAAGGGCTTTTTTACGGCGGCGTCATTTTTAACTACGGCTTCAATAAATACAAAAGAAAAATGGGAATATAGCCAGGCGCTGATAAAAAAGACAAAGATAATTAAAAGGGTGAGAATAAAAAAAATCTTCTGCTTTTCTTTAACGACCAGAAAGAGCCGCTTAAAGAAAGAGGAACCGGACGGATAAGAAGGCTGGCCATTGATACCGGGGTCACTCTCTATTACTGCCGTTTCCTGGGACTTTTTTACTTCCGGCTGATTAAAACTACCTTTAAAGTTAAATCCATAGGTAAGCTGGCCGGCTAATAAAGCAATAAGACCCAGAACCAGCCATTTTTTTAGATTAAAAGGACGAAAAAGAATAGTCTTCGTCCATTCCCAGGAAGCGGTAATAATTTCGGAAAAATTACCCCTCATAATCTCCTGATTAAAGATACCAGAGCTACTTAGCCACTATCTCAATGGTTTTCGGCTCCCAGGTAAATTGTTTTGGCTCTTTATCCGGAACCCTGGTGCGCCGCAGCAAAGCCAGCGACACCTTTGTTCCCGGAGAAACACTTTCCATCAGCGACTCAAAATGGGACTGGTTTTTCACTTTGATTCCATTAAATTCGGTAATCACGTCTGAGGGCTGAATGCCCGCTTTATCGGCCGGACCGTCAAGCGCCACCATCCCGACAAAGACGTTTTCCACCCTGGTCTTACCCAGGTCTTCGGCCTGTTCCGGAAACAAATCCTGGGTCATTATTCCAAAAGTCATCCACTTGGATATCGCGGTTTCTTGTCGGCGTGCGGAAGCCACGGCATTCATAAAATTACGGGCTGTATTCTCTTCCCTAAAGTAAAAGTTATACGTTGGTGCGGGGAATATTTTCACGTTCCATTTTCCTTCTTTGGCATCCACGACATACCACAAAATCATGCCCTCAACGGGCTCCAGAGGGATAAAACAGGAAGAGGAACCTTTAAGGCTTGGATTCGCCGTTCCTTTCCAGTCAGCGTCAATTTTAATTCCGTCTCCCTTTGAAGGGGTACCTTTAGTTTTTAAAATGAGGTGCTTGGCCAGGAATACGGAATTAGGAAACTCGGGGTCAAGAAAAGTCGTCTCCTCTTCAGCCGTTTTTTGAAAAATTGCCTCTATTTCCTCCGGCGTAAGGTCGGTTTTATTCTCATGCCATTGCCATTGGTTCTGGTATAAGGGCGGCCAGATTGTATTTTCCTCAGCCCGGGCGGAAAAAGAGGCTGCCATTATCCAGATAAATACACCGACGGCTAAAATACTGCCCTTCCATATCGCTTTACCGAATCGTTTTAACATCTTAATCACTGTAGTCTGATTCATATTTCTCAAAGCTTCCCTCCTTTTTTATTGTCTGACTTTTACAGGTGGCGCCGCGTAACGTTTGAACTCAGCAACCCCCGTCGCTTTGCTTCGCAAAACGAAGCAGCGGGGGTCCGCTGAGCACTCGGACTAGAATTATTTTATTTTTATAGACTTAATAGATTTCTCCACTCTAGACTTATTGGCTGGATATTCATCTTTTAATATGACAAATGAAATCACCACCATTTTCTCGCCTTTATTGATATATATCCGAATGAGTCTATCCCCAGCTGAGGTGTCCGCAACAACTTTAATGGCTTTGTGACCATCGATTATCAGTGGATTCTCTGAAATTACCGTATTCCCGAATTCTTTCGACATCTGCAAGGTGGCGGTTCTAAAAGGTAGACCTTCCAGTTCTTCTTCCATAAGTAGACCCGTATTATCCCCTTGATGGCACATTTGAGGGTTGTCCAGTTGCCAGCCTTTAGGAATGTTTATTGAAACTCCTAACTCGGGTATTGCCATTTTATTTTTATCTGATACCCCGTTCGCACCACAAACTATAAGCATAAATAGCAGCGACGATAACAATTGTGACACGGGCTGTATAATCTTTTGCCTTTTCTTTATTTCTACCAAGACCATAGGATTTCCCCCCGCGTGTTAAAATCATATCCGTATCCGGTTAATCACCAGTTAAATTGTGTATTCACGCTGAATGTGCCGTGTGATGTTTTGCCGCTCTGGCAAACAATATTAATGCTCCCCGATAAGCAGATATCCGAACCTCCATACAGTTTCGAAACATCCGCAAATAATTCTGCCCGTTCAACCGTAAGGAACCCTTTAACAATTTTCTCTTTACCGAAGGACGCACTGCTTATGAATAGCTCGCCGAATGACGGAGACCTATCACACAAGGGTAATTCGGCACCTATTAATAGCGATACGTCTTCCTGTTTGACGACGGCATCTGAAATCGGTTCCTTGGTAATTTTCGCGGCAATACAAATAGAATCCCCGTACAATTCAAGCACATCAAAATCATCTTCGCTAACGCTATAACTGCAATCGGTAATTTCATTCGAATAAACTTTGCCTTCTATGTTCAAGATAATCGTGCCGCCTTGTTTCGGCCCTTTCGCAGGGATCACTTCCGGACATATTTTCGGGGCCAAATCAATCACGGGGACAATATTAAAAAAATCCCACTCCTGGCTTCCCGGCGGAGGGGGCACTTTTTCAGCATTGAGATAGTCCAAAATGTCAAGAAGGTCGGCCGGCTTTTTATATCGTTCAAAATAGACACGGCATACTTTCTTGACGATTTCCGGGTCAAGGTTCTGTTCTGACGCCATTTCTCACTCCTGAAATCATTTTAACATCAAAGCTTAGCTGCCCCCGTCGCTTTGCTTCGCAAAGCGGAGCAGCGGTGGTCCGCTGGAGCGACCTTGTTAGATTATTTTATTTCTCTCTTTCAAAATAAAAGAAAACCTCATTTCGTCTTTCAATGACATTAACCAATTTCCACCCGGAGTTTGAATATTCATCTAATATCTTTTGTTGTTCTTCTGCGGAGACAGAGACTTTTTCCACTTTATATTCCATCGAGGATGATTCGCTCTGGGCATTAATTTTGACTGGCGTTGTCAATAAACAAACAGTAACAATTACTAACATAAGGGAAAATAATTTTTTCATTGTACCTCCTTTGCTTTTATAAGAAAAAATGGGACGGGTTCATTTATTTGAGTTATTTCTAGGTCTTCCCTTATCTCTTATATCAAACTTTCTTTTAAGTAGTTTCTCTAATCTCTCTTTAAATTGGGTATTCCCAAAAACACCACCTTTATTTGTTGCTTTCCTGATCAAATCCCATTCTTGCGGAGGAATATTTTCTTCAAACCACTCCTGGTATTTCTTTTGTCTTTCTCTGTTATCTTTACCCAAATTTATATACAGAGGGTCTAAATCAAGCAAAATATTACTTTTCCTTTGCCCCACTTTAAAGCTGTAACTACTCCACTTATAATCTTTAGGGTCGGTAACTATTTGGGCCCTGATGGGATTCATCTCTATATATCTACTACAGGCTAAAAGATAATTATCTTTTGATACCAGAGAACTTTTGAATCTACCTTCCCAAAGTGTACCAGTTCTCTTATATGTTTTGTTAATATACTGAGAATATTTTTGGGCAATTAGCTTAATATATTTGGCAAGATTTTCGGAGTTTTGAGAAGATTCCAGAAGAAAATGAATATGATTGGACATGAGAACATATGAATATAATCTACATCTATACTTTGCCCTTGCCTCTTCCACTAAGGATAAAAAATATTTGTAATCAACCTCAGAAAAGAATATCTTTTGTCGATTATTCCCTCTATGGATTATATGGTAAGGAATATCGGAAATTAGATTTCTTGCGACTCTTGGCATTTGCAAATATTCTATGACGCCAAAGATTTTCCGTCAATAAAAAAATGAACCCGTCCCTATTTAATTTACTTTAGGCTAAAGATCTTCTAACATTTTTTCCCGCTCTTCGGGAGATATTTTTTGGAAAAGCAAATCATCAAAATAAAGATCTTTCTCTTCCGGTTGAATTACAGTAATTATTTTTTTATTAAACCAAGGCAGATTAGGCATAGGTAGAAGATGTTGCCGATATTTTAAACTAAATAACCATGACTTAATTTTTGTATTTTTATCTTCAAATTTTTCTACCGATTCCATACAAACATAACATTCATTCACACCTTGTTTTATACCGCAAACTCTTAAATCCGAATCTAATGGTTTCAGCAATTTATAATCGCGTTCTTGTTTTTTAAAGTCTAACATTTTGAAACATACCCCTTTCAATCTGAGTTTAATAAGAAACATTGGAATAACTTTACCATTTTCTAACACAGTTTTAACGTTAACATCCTCCAACATAACATCAACATTAGAAATGGTTTGCAATTTTAAGATAAATAAGCCTTTATCATTTTCATCTAGCGTACAATAACATGAAGTGACTTTTAAATTAATATCAGGGAAAAATACTTTTATCAATGAGAACAAAACGGCTAAAATACCAATGACAGCTAAAATATATTGAGGATTTATCTTTGGCATATTTACCCCCTTTATCCAAATAGTATATAAAATGCAACCCGATACTATAAGAATTATCAAAGTATAAATAATTTTTTGTATCATATTCATTTACTTCTAATGATTGAACTCAGCGGCGGCGACCATTAAATCAGGTGGCCAGCGCCGTCCGCTGGAGCGAAATGTTATGCATTAAATTTACATGGTTCTTCATGCTTACGTTTGCGCTCAAGTATTTTTGCTTTACCATTAGTCGAACAAGCGCAACATCTATATTCTATTTCTTCTATATTCTTAAAAACATATTCCTGCTTCTGTTTATTTCTGCGAGTTCCTTGACCATATGGAGCTGGTAATAGGCTAGCCATGCGATAAGCACAATTTTTTCCTTGGCCACGAAGTATAAACATATTTTTACATTTTTGGCGAAGCTCGTACACCCCAGGACCAAAAGGAGCTTGGATAAATTCGTTTTTACGCGGATCAGGGAATGGTTTCCAATCCGACCATTTTTCTTTATTCATATTTTTATTTTGCATAACAATTGATATCCGAATTTCGTAATTGCTGAAATTGGAATAAGCGGTCTGATATTTTAGATTATATCATTGTTATATTTTTAAATCAAAATATTCTATCACTCAATCAAAAAATTAGGGGGCAGGCACCTTCGGGCTTAAATAACCAGCCCGGGAAGGTTGTAGGTATGAGTAACAAGGTAAAGAAAAAGAACTCCCCGTTAGAGAAAAATTTCCAGGTTCTCTAACGGGGTTTAGTTCGGAAAAACCTTTAACCCAGGTCTCTTTATTTTTTATAAATATCCATTATCTCTTTAAGAAGAGCAATGGCTTCTTTTTTCGGTCTCTGGAAAGAGTTACGGCCGATTATAGAACCAAAACCGCCGCCGTCATTAATCCCTTTAATCTCTTCTAACACCGCAGCTTTATCTTTAGAGGGACCGCCGGAAAAAATCACGATTCTGCGACCGTTAAAAGCGCTCTGAACGACGTGTTTTACTCTCTCCGGTAAAGTTTTGATGGGTATTTTTTCCTTTTCGTAGACCTTTCTGGCCGCTTCCTGTTCAATGTGTTCGGTGGGCGGTTTCACTTTGACGATGTGCGCTCCGAGCTGGACGCCGATTTGAGCGGCATAGGCGCAGACGTCAATGGCTGTTTCGCCTTCTTTGGATAATTGTTCGCCGCGGGGATAAGACCAGATAACGACGGCCAGGCCACTATCTTTAGCCTCTTCAGCCAGAAACCGGATTTCTTCATACATCTCCTTACGGTAAGAAGAACCCGGGTAGATGGTAAAGCCGATAGCCGCGCAGCCTAAACGCAGGGCGTCATGGACAGAAGCCGTAACGGCCGGCACCGGATTCTTATCCGAATAGAGCACGTCGCTATTATTGGCTTTTAAAATCAGGGGAATCTCTCCGGCATAATCACGGGCGGCACCCTCAATAAAACCCAGCGGCGCCGCATAAGCGTTACAACCGGCCTCAATGGCTAATTCAAAATGATACCGCGGGTCATATCCGGCCGGGTTTGGGGCAAAACTTCTGGCCGGCCCGTGTTCAAAACCCTGGTCTACCGGAAGAATTACCATTTTACCGGTCCCGGCTAACGTTCCGTGATTGAGCATCCGGGCCAGATTACTTAATGTCCCGGGGTTATCGGCACCGTACCAGCTTAAAATTTCTTTCACTCTTGGGGTCATTTTTATCCTCCTTATATTATCTGTTGAAATTAGATTGAGTTTCAATTATATCAAAAAATGGCGTTAATGCAAGACTTAAAATTAATACCCGGTAAAATTCTCCGTCTTAATCCGGCCGGCGTCCAGGTTTAAATCGCGGCTGATAATTTCCTTCATTGCTTCAACCATAGCCGGGGGACCGCAAATATAAAAAATCCGCTCGGCGTAATCGGGAATTTCTTCCTGTATCATCCCGCTATCAATCCGTCCGGTTTTACCTTCCCAGCGGCCGGCGTCATCCGGCAAGGTAATGGTATAAACCACCTTTAAATTATCGTTTTCTTTCTCCATATTTTCAAAGTCTTCTTTAAAAATGATATCTTCCGGGGTATTGGAGCTATAAAGCAAGGTAATCTTAGCCGGATTTTTTTTATCAGTCACGAATTTACAGATGCTTCTTATCGGGGTTATGCCGATACCGCCGGAAAGAAAGGCAATTTTGGGATACTCTCCCTGAAAGGTAAATTTTCCGTAAGGTAAACGGAGCCGGGCCCAGTCTCCGGCTTTAAGATTATCAAGGGCTTTTGAATATTCACTGTCAGTAATTTTTTTTGTAAATTCTATATAATCTTTTTCGGTCGGGGAATTGGAAAAAGAAAAATGTTTGGTCGCTTCATTTTCCCCTATCTTTATAGTCACGAAGAAAAACTGCCCGGGTAAAAAATCAATTTTATCTTTTACCAGAAAACGGAAGCTTTTCACGTTATGAGTCCGCTTAATTATTTCCTTAATCTCGGTTTCGAATTCTGCCATTTATTCTTCTTTTTTTCTTATATGTACTTCGACTATATCTTTATCTTTAAGCACGTAATCCAGGGGAACCGACTGCCCGTCAAAACGAGCCGAACCCCAGAGGCGCACCTTTTCCAAACCACTGGTAAAATCTTTATGGATTGCCCGGGCTAAATCAGTAACGTTACTTCCGACCGGCAGAGTAAAAGGGCTGTGTAAATCCGGCGGCTTACCCGGGATTTTGGAATAGATTCTAATAATATTAAGTATAGAAAAGATCTCACGCTTTAGTTTTTCAAGCGCAGATTTATCATAAATAGAAACAGGCATAATTTTTAAGTTCCGGCTAAAAAACTCTTCCAGCACCGGGAGATTTTCCAACGCTACGGGGCTATCCATTTTATTGGCGATAAGAATGGTTTTTTTATAGACCGTCCCGATGGGCGGCTCCTCCTCTACATTCCCGCTGACGGGTATTACCCGTCTGTTTTTTAACTGTTCAATAACGATTTCTGTCTCGCTTAAAACGTCCGCATCTTCAGCATCAACCACAAAAAGTAAAGCATCGGCGTTACGAATAATGTTAAAATGCCAGCCTTCCATTCCGGCTTCGGTTATCGGCGGAAGGTCAACCAGTTGAATCTGAACGTCTTCATATTCCATAATACCCGGTAAGGGTATGGCCGTGGTAAAAGGATAGGGCCCTATTTTAGGCTTGGCTTTGGTTAAAGCGGCCAGTAAACTGGATTTCCCGGAACTGGGCGGACCGATAATCGCCAGTTGTCCGGCCCCTTCTCGTTCCACCATAAAGGCTTCACCGGTCTTGGTGGCCTTTTTCTCTTCGGCTTTTTTAAGTTTGGAGATTCGCTGCTTGATGCCGGCCTTGAGTTTATCTGTCCCTTTATGCTTGGGAAGAAGCGCGTACATCTCTTCCAGGGCCGCCAGTTTATCTTCCTTGGCTTTAGCTTCACGAAAGCGTTTTTCTGCTTCTAAATATTGGGGAGTTAAATTCGCCGGCAAGTTTCACCTCAAAAAAAATTTTCGGCTTTATTTTAACACACCTGACCGGCGAATGCAAGAAACAAGCACGATAAACTGATATTTTTTTATCGACTGAAAAAATAAGATGTGCTATTGTATTTTATGAATATAAATCTTCTATTCCACTTTGAACATAATTTAACCAATCACAGAAATGAAAATAGCCGACGTCTGTCAAAAATATAGTCTGCCTTCAGAAATAGCCGCAATTTTAGAGAAATCCGGATTTTGTTCTTTCTACCCCCCTCAGGAAACGGCCATCAAATCGGGTTTGCTGGAAGGGAAAAATTTCGTTCTCTCCATGCCGACCGCGGCCGGTAAAACTTTGCTGGCGGAACTTTGTCTTATCCAGTCAATTATAAAAAAGGGCGGGCGGTGTCTTTATGTAGTGCCGCTTCGGGCGCTGGCCTCGGAAAAATATGAAGATTTTAGTAAAAGATACGCCCCCTTAGGGATAAAAATAGGTATTGCCACCGGTGATTATGATACCCCCGGTTCATATCTGGAACGATACCAGATTCTTATCTCCACCTCGGAAAAAGTAGATTCTCTTCTTCGTTTCCGTGCTCCCTGGCTCAGTCATGATTTAACGACGGCGGTATTTGATGAAATTCATTTTCTTGATGACCCGTCCCGGGGACCAACCCTGGAAATTTTAATTGCCCGGTTAAGACAACTGAATCCCCGGATGCAGATTCTGGCTCTTTCGGCCACCGTCGCTAACGCCGAAGAAATGGCCAAATGGCTTAATGCCGATTGTATAATCAGCCACTGGCGGCCGGTTCCTTTAAGAGAAGGGGTCTACTTTCACCAGAAAATAAGATTTTCCGACGGAGAAGACAAAATTATAAAAGACCACGGGCTGGAAGAATTACCCTCGCTGGTATTAGACACCGTCAAAGAAAACGGACAGGTCCTGGTTTTCGTCAGTACCCGCCGCTCTACCGAAGCCTCGGCGGTAAAAATTGCTCACGCCGTTTATCCTCTCCTGAGTCAAAAAGAAAAAGAAAAACTGGAATCTATTTCGGAAAAGATTGAAGGGGTAAGAGCCGAAGCAACAAAAATCTGTCGAAAACTGGCCGCAACGGTCAAAAACGGGGTTGCTTTTCATCACGCGGGACTGCGCAGTGAACAGCGAAAATTAGTGGAAGACGCCTTTCGCAGCAATTTAATCAAAACCATCTGTGCCACCCCGACCCTGGCCGCGGGAGTAAATCTCCCCGCCCGGCGGGCGATTATCCGCGATTACCGTCGCTATGAAAGCGGATTAGGCTCTTACCCCATTGCCGTATTTGAATACAAACAGATGTGCGGACGAGCCGGTCGGCCTCAATATGATGATTACGGTGAAGCCGTTTTGATTGCCCGCTCTGACCAGGAATCTACCGCTTTATTTGAAGAATTTATTCTGGCTGAACCAGAACCAATTACCTCCAAGCTGGAAAATGAATCGGCTTTACGGACCCATCTTTTATCAGCCATTGCTTCCGGCTATGTCCGTAATGAAAAAGGCTTAATGGAATTTCTCCGTTACACCTTTTTCGCCTACCAGAAACAGACCGAAGATCTGTATTATATTGTAGACAGAATCATTGATTTCCTGTTAAAGGAAAAAATGATTGAAAGCCTTAAAGACGGCCTTAAAGCCACCCCTTTCGGAGAAGAAATTTCCCGTCTCTATATTGACCCTCTTTCCGGCGTAGTTTTAAGAGACGGATTAATTAAAGCCCGTCGAGAAAATACCACGATATCTTCTTTCCTGCATCTTATCTGCCTCTGCCCGGATATGGATATCCTGCGGCTTAACCGGAAAGATTTTGAAGCGGTAGAAATTTACGCCAGGTTGCACGACCAGGAGTTCCTTCTGGCTAAGGAACAGTTTGATTATGAAGACCATCTCTCTATCTGTAAGACCGCTTTTCTCTTAGAAAGCTGGGCAGGGGAAGAAAAAGAAGATTTACTCTGCGAGAAATTCGCCATTGGCCCGGGCGATATTCACCGCTTGATAGAAACAGCCGACTGGCTTATTTACTCCGGGGAGAAACTGGCCAAATTATTTCACTCGCTTAACCTCGCTAATAAGTTAGAGGATATCAGACAGCGGGTCAAATACGGCATAAAACAGGAACTGCTTGATTTAGTCAAAGTAAAAGGAATCGGCCGCATCCGGGCCAGGGCTCTTTATGAAAAAGGAATAAAAAATTTAAATGCTCTTAAAAAAGCGGAAATTTCTAAATTAATGAAAATACCGTTTATCGGGAAGGAATTGGCAAAAAACATCAAAAAACAGCTGGATAATAGCTAAGGAAATAACAGCTTAACTTTAGGCGGGCAAAGTTCCAGGCTCTGGATAAATATATTCTCTCCCGCCATAGTGATTTTCGGACGGGAAGTAATCAGCTCTAAATCAGTTTTAATTACGGGAATCTTAATCAAATATCCTCTTTCAGTCTTGGAAACAAAACCGGGCTTATTAAAAACTAATTTTATCCGGGGCGAACATTCTTCATAAGTCTGAATAAAAATCCCTTTACCGACTAAAGTTTCTTTGGCCCTGAGGGTAACAAGTTCTATCCTGAGGTAATTATAGCAAAAAAGTAGAATTGCGCCGATAACGACAAAAAGAGGGAAAAGAGCAATTTTAGACTTATTTTTCCTCACCCTCTCCCGTCTAACCGGCGTCGGATCCATTCCCAGAAGTTCAAAAAGACTGTTAGGCAGATAACTTTCCTGCGTCATTAATCTCACCTCATAACAAAAAAAATGCCGTTTTAATTCAGGGCACTTATACTATCAATGGCTCTTTCCTGCTGAACCAGAGGATTCAACTTCTTAACGTCAACCTCCGCAATATCCTCTGTATCAATGAAGATTTTCTCCATTGATTCTCTTCTCTCTTTAGTCAATTTAATATCAGGCCTGCCTTCTTCCGTTAATTGTTCCAGATTTAATCTGAATAATCTTAAAACCTCAGGTAAACTATCGGTTTCAAAATCAGAAACATCCCTGTCTTCTATTTCCAGTCCTTCCCTTTCATAGAAGTTTTCATCAATTAACCGGAAGTTGACTTTCTGATCCGGAGCCATTCCGGAGATTTGTTTTAAGAACATCAGATGAGTATAATACCCGCCCAGGGCCTTTGATTTAATCTGTTTCTGGTCATCTTTAAAAGGCAGATACTGGGTATCGGTAAAACTTAAATAATAAGTTTTATCGCCAATTTCAATCTCCACCCAGTAATGCGAGTCAGGAATACCCTGTTTCCTACCCTGAACGACTCTAATCTTTAAAGACGAACCGAATTCTTCCAGTAAAACTATCTTGCTCGAGCGGGCGGCTACTTCACAGACAAAAGGATATCGATATCTTTTAAGAGGAGGTTGAGTCTGGTCATATTGAATTGTCCCTTCTTTTAAGGCTTCCTGGAAGGCCGGATTCATTTTATAAATGTATTCATCTAATTTATTGACCAGGTTTCTATTTCTTATTTCTTTTAACGGTGACATCAGTTTTTGTAAGAAACTCCCTGTATTTATAGTGACCGCCACAGTAAATATTTTATCTTTATCAACGCCGTCATATATATATTCATCTCTATGACCTGTCGCTTTAAATCCAAATTCTTTATAAAGCGTGTTATAAATATCAGGATGGGCGGTAAGAATGACCCGCCTCTGAGAGAGAGTTTGCCGGCTATATTCCAGAGCAAAGGCAACCAGTTCCTTGGCGACATATTTATATATTCTCGCCTCGGCTTTATTTTCAGCCCGGTTCCAGGGGGCAGAAGCAACATAACTGATTCTAAGGATGGGTTCTCCTTTATAAGTTTCCTCTTTTAAATAGATAAAACCTTCAATTCTATCACTGTTTTTGACCGTTAGTTTAAAAATATTACCCTCCGCTTCGGGGAAATATCCTCTAATCTGAGTCATCCGGGCTTCTTCAAAAACCTTATCAGCCTCTGGAGATAAAAATGATAGAGAAGCTTCCTCAGAATTTACCCAGTTCATCCCGTCTACGTCAGAGAGAGACATCGGGGTAATCTCGGCTTTAACCTGTCTACCGCTCCGGACCTCAAGTATAGTCGGACTATAGATTTCACCCGCTATAATTTCCTGTTTATCTCCTCTTATTTTCCTTTTAATCAGCTTGGTAGCACTAACCGCCATATTTTTGAAAGTCCCTGCCCATAAAGTCAGGAAATAGCCCATTATGGTTAAATCAGCTATATTAGCCACAATTCCTTTTCCATTAACACCGATGGCTATCCAGTCGGTTACGCCGCCGAATACAACGAGGTCAAAAAGATTACCCAAAGCCGCACCGCCTATGGCTCCAAAAATAACCGATTGGATTTTTCTGGGAAATTTAGGATGCCACTTTACGGTCAGCGCGGAGAACACTATTACCGGTATCAATACACTCCATGACCAGGGCTCAAAGACAGTGGGAGTATCATGGGTAAGATGGGCTATCCCGGTTGTTCCCGGAATCAGCCAGAAGCCGGTGTCAATGGTCACCAGCATTCTTATTACCGCTTTAGAAACCTGGTCAACACAAAAAACGCTTAAAGCGGTGATAAAAATAATTTTATTGTTTTTAATAAAATTAAATGTCTTTTCGGCTATGGATTTGAATTTATCCGCAATTTCTTTTACCCTAGGATGGTGGAAATATTTATCAGTTAATTCCGTGAAGGGTTTTAATACGGACTTAATCTTTAGCGCTCTGCCGCCGGTCCTTATCAGAGAAATTTTCCCCCGGGTAATGAGGCCGGAACGAATAATTTTATCGGTAAAGTTTCTCTCTATACGCCATTTGGCTAAGCGGCATATGGCGCTGGCGAGTAACATCAGTCCTGAGACCACGCCAAAAACATAACCGCCCTCAACCCATCTGAGAATGAGAGCCCACGTTAAGCCTATGGCTATCCCCCATTCACTGAGTTTTTTACTGAAGAAATTAAGGGAGTCCCGTTTGTTCTGGAATTCTTTATAATTTATTGCTTTTAATGTTTCTATGGCGTCGGCATCATC
>CAZDKO010000011.1:0-8461 GCA_964506075.1 uncultured bacterium | reverse complement strand
TCTGGAATTCTTTATAATTTATTGCTTTTAATGTTTCTATGGCGTCGGCATCATCAGTTCTTTCGGCCGCCTCTTTCCTCAATCTTTCGAATTCTTCCGGGGTCTTCCTGGTTAACTCTTCCAGTACGTATTTTCTAAACAGGGCTTCGTCTACGCCTGGCTGTATCAGTTGAGTAAGAGAATTAAATTTATCTTTCTCTTTTAATTCATAATCTATGTGTCCCACCCAGGCTTCGCCCCGACGGATTTTCTCTTTCAAGAATTCTAAATCTTCTTTATGCTCTTCATAATACCTGAGGTCGGTTACCGGATTATTCGCGTTATCTTTAAAAATAACCCGGAAATAATTTCCTTCCCCTTTTATCGGTCCTTTCTTGAGATTAACCCTGTAGGTAAGAGGAACATCAAGCCAGCTTTCTATTTCAAAAGGTTTTTCCACATTATCCGGCGAGAGGAAACTTAAAACGTCTATACCGGGGGTGAACCCGTATCTTTCCAGGGCCTTGACAATTCCGATATTCGGCCTCATATACATCACCTTGGAGGCTTCAAATTCTTCCGCCCCTTTAGAAACAAGATCCCGGAAAGCATAATTGAAAAGAACGTACGAGAGTCCTTGTCCCCGATAGGATGAGGAAAGGTTATCTTTTATATCAATCCGGGTAACTTTACCCTGGTTCTGGCCGGGGATAATTTCATATTGTATTTCGGCAATCAGGCTTTTGCGGTTATAGTCAGCCGAGCTATAAATATAGAAATAATTTTCCACTTCTTCTTTAGACTTAGAATATCTCTCGATATGCTCAATAAAATATTCACCGGCTAAATCTCCGTCGAGTATTAACAGTTTCCCCTTATCCTCCAGCTTGCGTTCATTCTGTTCGGTCGTCTTCATCCCGAAGATAAGATGAGCCGGTCCGACCGGAGATAACGATGCTTCTATTTTTACCTTAAGATTAAGAATATCCGCTCCGGTCCTGGCTAACTGCTCCCTGGTCGGACGAACAGGTAATTCATTTAAGAAAGGCTGAATTTCCGATTGAATTCCTTTAACCTCTTCTTTAATTTCATACGTCGCGCTATCCCCTCTGCCGATTTTCATTACCAGGCCTAAATTATTAACCAGTGCTCTTAAATCCGGCTCTATGGTTGCAACTTGCCTCTCCGTTAACCGGGCAACTTCCTGTTTTGTAACCGGGCTCTCCTGGTTTAATAAAACAGCAAATACATTGCCAATTGAACCCTTGGGTAAAGAGGTTCCGGTACCGAACATTTCTTTGCTATCCGCTTTTCTTTTACTTACGGATTTTGCTTCCACTTTACTACTGGAAGAAGCCGGAGCCCGGTCAATAAGCTTCAGGATTTCTTCGGTGTCTACGGGCCGGGCAGTTACTTTCCTCATTCTGTTACCGCGGAATAACATTAATCTGGTTTTAAAGCTTTTTTGTTCACTACTATTCTTTAATAGCCCGTAGGCAGTATCATCAAGTTGAGCGAATAAACTGCAGGCATACCACAGAGAAAACATACCGCCAGGAAAAACCGGATAATTACTGAAGGCGGAAACCTTGGGCGCAATTTCAACAGCCCGCTGTTTACCCTGAGCCTGAGCCACCGCCAGGAATAAACCCGGCAGAGATAAATCGGCGGTCATTAATATCTCTTTGCCATCTTCTTTAATAATAACTTCATTGCTATTTCCTTCTCGCACAATTTCAAAGTTAAAATTCTTTAACTCGGAGTCGACGCTATGGACCATCTTTAAAACTCGAACAATATTCGCCCGGATAGACTCATTCTCTTTATCCCCGGTAATCCGCTGCTCATCAACTTTATATTCGTCCGCAGAGGCCTTAATCTGCCTGATTTTCCGGGGGATAAGAGAAGAATATCGTTCGATTAAGCTCTGTGTTTCGGGGTCTATATACCCTGGTTCCGTATATTTGTTCTCGGTAAATTCCCGAGCCGCTTCGGTTAAGTTTTCGGACAAGAAAACCGAATCCGATAACACGTCCAGGCGCCAGGAAATCTGTCCGGTCAGGAATAATCCTTTATATTTTCGTAATGTCTCTAAAGCTTCTAAGATTGCTTCTCCGTTAATCGACCCTAAAGTATCTCCATCTCTTCCGTATAAAATATCCCCTATTCTTATCTTGGTTCTGTCAATAAATTCCGACAGGGCCTGTTTAGCTTTATCTTTCTTTTGTCCTTCACTGGAATTAATCCGTTTTATAAAGGAATCAATCTTTTTATCAAACCCGTTCTTTTTCCGCCAGTTAACTTCTCTTTTGACGGCAAAAAGCAGATGGGGCACCTCGGTTAAAATAAAACCGATTATGCCGATAACGGCACAGCCGATAATCCAGATGGGTGAAGAATCAGCCGGCAGACCAAATCCGGCCATTAAAACATCAGAATAATCTCCTGAAGCACCCTTCCCCATAGAGAATAAAGCCGGCAGGAAAGGAATAATAATCGGCGGCAAAAGATTTAAGCCGTGGTATCTGCCGGACATTCTGGCTGATTGCTTCTGAATACCGGCAGAACTTTCATTTGCCTGATACAATTTAAGGTATAACTCGTTGGGTCCAAAAGAAATCTGGACTGGAGAAGAAGTTAAATCATTAAGGTCATTAAAGATGTCCCGGTTTTCAATAATTTGCGAACCGGTAAATACCAGAGCCAGGACAGCACCCGGCTTTGTTTCTTTCATTTTTTCCTGCAGTTTGCGGCGAAACTCATCGGCTTCTTTTTCATCCGCCGGTTCGGTATAGAAGAAATAAATAAAGTCTGCTTCTTTCCATGATAATTTAAAAGCGTCTCGATTACCAAAGAAGCGAACATTGTCAGCCAGGCCTTGTTCTTTAGCGGCAACCAGCGTTCCCCTGGCTCTGGCAGAAAGGCCTCCATCTTTTTCGACCGCTAAAACCTTCATTCCATAAAGATTGGCGGCCGATAGTGACGCCCGAAGGTCAGCGCCGGCGCCAAAATCCAGGAAATTTTTTCCTTCTAAAATCCCCGTCTGTCTTTTAATTTCTTCAAAAACCGCCGCCAAGGTATCAAAAGGTGTCGCTTGATACACCGTCCCGTCTAAAAGCGTCCGGGAAGAGGTTCGACGTTGACTGATAAATTTTTCCAGGGTCTCATATTTCTCTAAATCTATTTTACCGGAAGAACCAAGAGAAGTTTCAGTTACTGTTTTCACCGGTAAATTATCGTCGTTAAAGAACCTGGCGGCTACTTTTTTGGCAATCTCAAATTTTTCTTCTTCTATCATAGTAAACGGCATTTCGCTGGCGCCGCCAAGCATAAATTCCGAAAGACGGCTGTATTTATCACAAATTATCCGTCCGGCTAAACCGGAATAAAACAGTCCTAATTCCGGATTAACAAATAACCACGGTTTATCATTTTGATAAACGACTACCCACTGGTGATACATTCTTCCGGACCCGTCAGACCAGTAATATCCTTCTTCAATTTCTATTCTATCCGGGGAATCTCCTTCAATAGGCAGGGCGAATTCTTTATGCAGTATCATTGCCACCGTTCTGGCGGCCGTCACACATTGTTTGCGATAATCCTCGGTTTTAAACCCTTCCCTGAAGAAGACGAAAAACTCAGACTCAATACTTTTAAGAAAATCCCTGATTTTAGTTTCCGTCGGGACGGATATCTGCTGCGGGGCTTTATACGTTGAGGAATTACTGCTGACACCTTCTGAATACATCCAGAGTTTCGTTTTATCCTTCAAAGCAATAGTATAAGGAATAATTACTATACCCGTATCCGCCCATTCACTGTCGCTTCTGGGCTCAAACTGGTCAGCGGTTAAATCAATAACAAACTGATGTCCGGCGATATCGGCAACAGCATAATTGTGAGAGAAGAATACGACGTCAATGGTATTGGGATATTTGCGACCCAGTTCTTCTTGATAATAATCGCTGGGTTCCGGTCTTACCTCTGTAACAAAAGCAGCGGTAAATCCATCCTTTTCCAGAGCATCCATTACCTCGCCTGTATATTCTTCACAAAAATGCGGACTTAAATAAATTCTTTTTTCTTCCAGATATTTATTTTTTAATCCTTGAAGCGCGGGAAAAGTTTTCTGACAGAAGTTTTCTATCTCCATTTCCTGCCAGTAAGCAAGCCGTTCTCCGTTCTGAAGCTTTGAGAGCATTGCTTTGAACTTATCCGGTGTAGCGTTCATGTATCCTTCAAGATATCCGCGGAAAGTTAAATAAGCCTCACCAGTGCCTATCCGCAAAAATCCTTCTTCAGACCTTAATATTCTGTTTAACTGTAGATATACATTATTTACCGCGGAAATAAAGCGGGCTTTCCCAGTCAATTGCTCCAAGGTTCTTTCAAAAAGTGGGGTCAGCATAAGGAGCTGAACGTTATCGGTTTGTGCCCAGATTTCCTGGATAGCTTCCCGGGTGACTGCCATATTCTCTTTTGACTCTTCAGCAAAAGGCACTATCACTTTATAAAGGATATCGTTTATATCTTCCTGTCCCAGATAGACCGAGGCCCTTAATAAAGACAATATTCTTTCTTTATTCAGCCTGTTAAGAGAGACTAAACCCTGCACTTTATTAACTACGTCTGCCTCTATGGCTTTTAGATCTTGCGGCCGATTATAATCTTTCCCTTCCCGGGCGGCTTTAATTAAAGATTCTACCTCTTTTTTAATTGTTTCTCTTTCTTCCTCAAGTAATGCCCCTTCCTTATTTGATAATAAACCGGCCAGAAATTCCAGTTTTAACCTTTCTTTCAAAGAAGTCTCGGAAGAAAAGTTAAGTAGCCCTTTCCTTATTTCTTCCAGATATTCAACTTCAGTATTAAACCCGGGGCTGAAGAGATGCGCTAAGAATTTGTATCCCTCGCTTAATCCGGCCGGTACGACTACTTTTCCTTCGGTTAAATCCGCTGATTCCTCTATCATGCTATCCATAAAATTACCCAGCGGATTGGTTTCCGTAAATTTCTTTACCTTCTCTTCGTCTACCTTTATAGCCGCGACATAAGTAAAGAGCCTCAGGAAATAATCGGCCAGGAAACGTCCTTCCATCATAAAATCGCCGTTTCCATCTTTGGCCGTGAGCACCTTATAGAAAAATTCATCGATGCCGACTGACAAAGCGAAGAAAACTTCCATCGCCTGAATAATATCTTCTTCCAATAAATCCTCTAAAACCTCTTTTATGAGCGGCTCTTTCTGCAGCAGACTATCTATATTTAATTTGTTATCCTCTATCTTCCTCTCTAATATATTAATTTCGTTTTGTGCGTTTTTAATCTCTTCACGCCGGCTTTGTATGTCTTTTTTCTTGCCTTTGGATTTCAGTTTGTTTATGTCCTGATTAAGAGTTCTAACCCTCTTCTGAAGTCTGGCTACTTCCGCCTCATCTTTAACAAACCCGGATAAAAGATTTCTAACGAAGTTCTTTCTTCCCTCTGCCGCCGCTTTCGCCTTTTCTTCTTCGCTCACCTGGACCTGTAAATATTTAGTCGTTTCCGGAATAACCGTAATAGCCCGACTGGAAGCCGTTTTTTCCAGGGTGGCCTTGATTTCCGGATGAATAAAGTTTACTTTCGGTTCACTCAGCCAGTTTAAAAGCAGACTGGAATCTACCGACGTTAATTCTCCGGCTCTGGCTGAATTAATAATCTTATCCCTTAATCTTTGGGAAATCATCTTAGGCACTAAAGGTAACCCGGTAAAATAAATCTCCGCCTGAATTAAATCTTCTACATTATTTATTTCTTCTACTATTTCTATCATCCGGGAAACTACTAAAGCCCGGCTGCCACTACCCGGACAGAGTTCCTTATCGGTCAGGATTACGTATAACGATTGTAAGCCGGAAAGATTTTTATAATCAGCCAGGCGGGTTTTAATCGCCTTTACCAACGTCCCGGTTATTCTTTTAATTGGCTCTGTAGAACCCTGCCAGTAGGGGTCAGCCAGTAAAGATAAAACTTTTTCTAAAGTTACATCCGCTTTCCCTAAATAATTATTGATGCCGGCGATTACCCGGTTAGAAACATCCCTGTGTAGATTTGGTTCGCCAAGCAATTCAGAGAGTGCCTTTAACCCTTCATTACCTCCTTCAGCTAAGAGTTTTTCAGTTATTAGAGTAACTTCTGTCCGTTTAAGAGCAAACCGGTCATTTGACATCTTTACCTTGATAAATTCCTGAGAAATTTTTCTAAGTTTATCTACAGGAGTTTCCTCTTCAAGCATTTCCAGAAGTTTTATCGCTTCATTCGCACCGATTAAATTTATCAGATTCTCTATTGCGTCTACGTCTTCTTTCTTTTGTATCGACCCTGCCCCCGACGGAATAGCTAAACCTCCCATCATGGCCAGAGGCAACAGGGACGCAAACATACTGGCCCTCTTGACTAACGCTTTTATATTTAGAACCATTCTCTTTAGATTGTTGGTGAAAGGCGTATAGAATACCATAACCTCTTCACTGCCTTTCAGTGTATCCAGATGAATAATGATCCGGTGCTGGCTGTCTCTTTTCAACACATAAACTTCTTTTTCGTCAAAAACCAAATTGCCGTCTTCTTTAAGGCCTTCTATCTTCTTAAGGAAAACCTCTTTATCATTAGATTCGTTTTCAACCAGGGCATACTCGGTATCGCCAATCCAGATTAAGTCGGCCGGCATGGCGCTAAAAAACTTCGGGACAACCGTAATGACTAAATCTTTGCCGTTGGCTCTATTTATTAAAACCAGGTTCTTAGCTTCGGCATTCCATTTAATCTTCCGGCCGTCTATTTCTTTTGAAGAAACCTGAATGCCCACTTTATACTGCCTCTTGGCTTGCGGCATATACTGGCGAGGCATATAGATTCGGCCGTCTTTAGGTAAAACTTTAAGATTGCGGTGTAAACCTTTAACCAATTCATCCCATCTTTCCAGAATTATTTCAATATCATCCTTTTCTTCTAAAATTTTCCTGGAGGTTATATCCTTTATCTTTGTCGGCAGAATAGGCAGTAAAGATGAAACCATAAAGCCGGCCTGCCATAATTCAACATTGTTGCTGATAAATTGCCAGGCCATAGCGGCAAAACCCAGTAAAGGTAAAACGCTAATAAAAAGACTATTAAACCAATTTAATTGAACATTTCTATATCGACCTTTCAAGGCCTGTTCAATGTGCTTTAAATCTTTTTTAGTTTGACTGCTTAGTTCTAACTGAGGGTTATTAATCAATCCGGCAATTAATCGGAATGAAAGTTCTATTTTTTGAGGCAGGCTGTAATTAAGTTTCTGCTTAATCTGTTGAGATGTTTCTCTTAAAAGAGAATTAATGATATGCTCCCGGGGATAAGAAGCGGCAAAAAGAGCCAGTAAAGTCTCGGGAGAACCCCGGACGCCGTTATCCAGAGCGTGCCTATAAACTTCAAGCACAAACTCTTTTCTTTCCTTCATAGTAGTCTCTACATTAGCCCAATACTCCAGGGTTTTCTGATGAGCGTTGAATATCTTTTCCGTGTTACCGGGAGCGCTGCGTAAGCTGGCTATTTGAGTATTGGTATAGACCCCCGCCCTGACTAAAAGATTACCAAAGACTTCTTCTGCAGGATACGTCAACATCGCCTCATAGAGAGCTTTCTTTAAAATCGGACTTCTTTCAATTCCTTTCTTTAAAAGGACAAAATGATCCATAATATTATTAGCCGCCCTTATTTTTATTTCCGGGGATTCATTATTAATAAAATATTCCATCTCTTTAATTACTTTATCATACTCGCCTAAACCATATTCGGCCTTCATTAAATAAATATGCGCTTCAAGGTTAAGTGGTTCCTGAGAGAGTACATTTTTAATGCCTTCTTTGACGTCAGCATATAAATTAAAGGCTAAATAGGCCGCCATTAGTTCTAAAGTCCCATGAACAGTCCCGCTTAAGTAACTCACTGACTCAGAGGCCTTAAGCGGCTGGTTATCTTCCAGGGAGAAAACCACCCGTTTAAGATTAAGGTCTAAATCATCGGGATTAAATTTTAACGCCTGTTCATAACAATCATAAATGTTATTGGGATAATTCAATCCGGCCTGCTTCTTTAATTTTTTATAAATCTCTATCATTTCTAAATAAGTCCACTTCAAATTAAAGCGGGCGCTTTCTTTATAAGTCGGGCCGAATACTTCGCTTTCAATAATATCCCTGTAACCGATGATTAAGTTTCCGTCCTCTTGAACCGCTCCCCAGATGGCAATCTTGTAATTTTCCAGAGCTGCCAGATAAGCCGTCGTATCGTTGAAACCGGTCGCAATTAATCTTCCTTTTTGATAAAATTCATTGGCGCCATCAAGCGGGCCGGGGGTACCCGGACCGGTTCCGGGAGATTGCAGGAGTATTTTGGGCCGACGAGAAAGCCCTAAAGACGGGTCGGATAAATTTTTAACTAATAACTGTTTAAATTCTTC
>CAZDKO010000010.1:0-41780 GCA_964506075.1 uncultured bacterium | reverse complement strand
TGGTTAATTGGTGAGCAGTAAATAGTCGTTAGTCGATAGTCGTTAGTATTTAGTATATACTTGATACTAAATACTATTCACTAACGACCAACGACTAAATACTAACGCCTATATACTTTTTAACTGATTAACCTAACCGGCCAACCGATTAATATGGAATACCTGTCTGCCCTGTCCGCCGACAGGCGGGCATCAGGCAGGCGAGCGATGAAATACGGCTACATCTTCCACCCTATATCCGTCTTTCTTTCCGGTAAAAAACGGCAGACCCGGTTTCTGCCTAACCGCTTGGCTTTAAGTAACATCTGGTCCGCTTTATCCACTAAATCTTCAGCTGAATAAGCATCTTCAGGAAAAGTCGCCGTTCCGACACTGACTGTAACTTTAATCTCCTGGTCATAAGCTTTAAAAACGTAATCGGTGACGGCCTGACGGATTCTTTCGGCGACGTAATAAGCTCCATCCTTCCACGTATCCGGCAATAAAATGGTAAATTCTTCGCCTCCGTAACGAGCGGTTAAATCCACTTCCCGGACACTATCTCTGATAATCTGCGCCACTTCTCTTAACACAAAATCTCCCACTAAATGTCCATATTTATCGTTACAGTCTTTAAAATAGTCAATGTCTAACATTAAAAGCGATATAAAAAGATTTTTCCGTATGGACCGGCTGATTTCTTCCTGTAATCTTTCCATAAAATGCCGCCGTAAGAAACACTGGGTCAAACTATCAAAAATAGCCATCTCTTGAATTTTAGCGTAAGATTTGGCAATTTCCAATTCCATGCTGAATTGAGGCGCAAGAACATTTAATTTCTCCAGACATTCTTCAAACGGGGTTTCTTCTTTATCCTGGTAAAAAAAGTTTTCCAGAGTCAAAGCTCCAAGAACCCGGCCTCCGCTTATTAAGGGGACACCGGCAAATACGCTGATATCCAGGGGAAACTGAAATTTCCTGAGTACCGTTTCTTCGGTGATTAAAATCGGCTCGGCTTTCTGCACCAACTGCTGTTTAATGGCTGAATTAAACCAACCTTCCCAGTCAGATTTTATTATTCCTTCTTTCAAATCATAAAGAAAATAAGATAAGAAACCGGGGTGGACAAGGTCTTCATTTTTCTGAATAATTAATTCTCCCCTTTCAAAACTGAATAATTTTTCCAGTGTTTCTTTGATAATTTCCATTCGTTTTTCCAAATCAAAGGTTGACTTCATTTTTTTGGTTTCTTCATAAAGATTTGACCTCTCTTCAATGGCTGATTCTAAATTCTTATTGGAAACGCTGATAACTTTATAATTTGCTTTTAATTCTTCTAATCTGTCTTTATCTAATTTATATTCCGCCAGAGTTTGCTGATTTTCAGTGAGGTAAACCCGCTCATACATAAGAAATATAACCAGAGAAACAGCCATGAATAAAATTGAAACCACTAAATATAAATTTCTCAAAAATATTTCTTCTTTGCCGTTCATCCTCACATCCAGAAAAAAGAAAAATCCTGAGATTAATAATATCACGCCGATAAACTCAAGACCGCCCCGCCAATTGTAAAAATACAAGGTGAGCAGAAACGGTATAAAAAGCAAAGAGAAAGAGAGTGCCCTCCCGACAATGGCATTAGCCTTAAACAGTAAAAAATAAACAATGACACTCAGTAATACCGTAACCGGTAAAATCCATTTTTTATCGGTTAACCAGGGCTGACGTTTTTCTAATTCAATCATTTTTCCCCTTAATTAAATTTAAGCCACACAAACTTTATTTCGTCCTTCGCGCTTGGCTCTTAACAAAGCCGCATCTACTTTTCTCATTAAATCTTCTCTGTTCATCCCGTCTAAAGGATAAGCAGCCACACCAATGCTGACGGTAATTCTTGTCTCTTTTCTTCTTACGTATATAATTTCATGCTCTAAAGAAACTTGAATATCCTCAGCTATTTCAATAGCTGCCGCCTTATCAATATTAGGGAGGATAACCGTAAATTCTTCCCCCCCGTAGCGGGATACGGTTCCTCTATCACCTACTTTTTCTTTAAGAAAATCGGCTATTTTCTTTAAAACCATATCACCGACAATATGGCCGTAGGTATCGTTATAATCTTTAAAGTGGTCAATATCAACCATCAGTAATGAAAGCGGATTATGTTCAAGACAGGCGGTTTTAAAACCCTTATTTAACATTTCCTCGAAATGTCCGCGTACATATAAGCTGGTTAAACCGTCAACGGTAGCCAGATATTCAGTTTTCTGGTAAAGCTGGGCATTCTTTAAGGAAGCCGCCGCCAAATCAGCCAGAATAGATAAAAGTCTTAAATCTTCTACGGAAAAAGC
Source organism: uncultured bacterium (assembly GCA_964506075.1). GTDB lineage: Bacteria > CAZDME01 > JAYEMH01 > JAYEMH01 > JAYEMH01 > CAZDKO01. The sequence continues at coordinate 39,447 of CAZDKO010000010.1, read as the reverse complement.
CTCGCTTTTTAAACTGCTTAAACGCAGAAGGCCTAACATTCCTCCTTCTCTTAGAAAAGGATAGCTAATAATCGAATTTTCTTCCATTTTAAAACTCTCTGTTTGAAACCGAAAATCATTTTTTGTGTCCACCACCAACAACCCTTGACGGTTCTGGGCAACCCACTGGTCAATAATATCCGCCTGTTTAGAATCCTTTCTGGTTTCCAAACTCAGCTTATCGCCTTTAATTTCTCCTTCTATTTCAAGAATTAAAGCTTTATAACCTTCTTTAGTCAGGAAAAGCTTCAGCCTTTCTCCTTTACCGATTAATTCAAAAGCCTTGCTGGCAACAACACTGACGATTTCATCAACTTTCAGGGTATAGCTTAAAATTTCGGCAATCTTCCCCAGCTGTGAAAATTTTTCAAATCTCTTTTTTAAAGCTATGGTTAAAAATTTCTGCTTTTCATACTCATTCGTTAACGTATTATATTCTTCCTTCACCTCTTCTAAATCTATAATCTCCTGATTCTGCCTTGACCTTTCTTTTTCCCGTTGTTGATACAGAATGAAAAGCAGACACCCGGCAATAATTATATTGATAATAAAGAAAGGATTACGGGAACCCAGAAAAGTAAAAAAATTGATAAGAGAAGAAAGCGAGGCAAAAATAGCCGCTTCGGTAAATCCCAGAAAAAACCCGATAAAAATTATCAGGACAGAAAAAGTTGAAAGAATAATCGGCAAAAAAACCTGAGAGGAGAGGGTATCTAAACTTCTACCGGCAATAAATAAACGAAGCCATATTACCGTTAAAGTCAGAAAAGCAATTAAAACTAAAATCCAGTAAAAATGATAATATAGAGAAGTCCGGCTTTTTTTGCTGCTTTCTAGTAACATAATAATAGATTAAATTATTGCGTTTTCGTTATTATAGTCAAAAATATGAATTTTGTTCGTATCAAAAACGACTTCCACCTCTTGATTTTCGGAAGTTTTATTATTAGGGTCTACCCTGGCAACAATGGTGTGCCGGCCGGTTTTAAGATGCAGATAAATTTCCGAACCCAGAGGCTCCACTATATCCACATTAGCTTTTATCGTATTAGTGCGATGGATATCTTCAGAGAAAACCTTATCGTAGATATTTTCCGGACGGATACCAAAGAAAACTTTTTGATTTTCATACCCGGCTACTTTATCGTTAAATTTATCCAATAACTTAATAAGAAAATCATCCGAATCAAAATAAAAAGCCCCGTCTTTTCTCAGTAATCTACCGGTAAGAAAATTCATGGGGGGGCTGCCGATAAATCCACCGACAAATTTATTCACCGGGTAATTATATAAATTGAGGGGGGTATCAATCTGCTGAATAAGCCCGTCTTTCATAATGACTATCCGGTCTCCCATAGTCATGGCCTCTATCTGGTCATGAGTTACGTAGATTATGGTGGCTTGCAAGCGGAGATGCAATTTACTCAATTCACTGCGCATTTGAACCCGCAGTTTAGCATCAAGATTACTTAGTGGTTCATCAAAAAGAAAAACCTTGGGTTTTCTGACAATGGCTCTGCCGACAGCGACTCTCTGTCTCTCTCCACCGGATAGAGCCGCCGGTTTATTATGAAGTAATTTTTTAATCCCCAAGATTTCCGCCGCTTCAGTAACTCTCTGGTTAATTTCCGGATGCGGATATCTTTTTAACTCTAACCCGAAAGCCATATTTCGATAAACGTTCATATGGGGATAAAGAGCATAATTCTGAAAAACCATAGCAATATTACGGTCTCTGGGAGGAATGTGACTGACCTCCTGCCCATTGATAAAAATTTCTCCTTTGCTGACTTCTTCAAGTCCGGCAATCATTCTTAAAAGGGTGGATTTACCGCATCCGGAAGGTCCGACCAGAATAAGAAACTCCTTATCATTAACCTCTAAATTAAAATCTTTAACCGCTTCTACCCCGCTCGGGAAAATTTTGGTTACTTTCTTTAAACTTACATGAGCCATCTTTTAGTCCTCTTTTGTGATTATTGATATATTAATATTATATAGATTATATCTTATATATTATTAAATGTCAAATTTTTTCCTTTCCCTTGAATCTTAAAAGGTATCTTTTTATCTCTCCGGCCAGATATAAAGAGCCGGTGATAAAAATAAAATCGCCGGTTTTCGCCTTTTTAAAAGCTAACTTTAAAGCCTCTACCGGATTTCTCTGAATGACAAAAGGCACCCCGTATTCTTTAACCTGACGGCTGATAATGGAAGGCTCTAAGCTCCGGTTATTTCTGGAACGGGTAATAATTACTTCAGAAGCCAGCGGTAAAAAGCTCTCCAGCATCCCCTTATAATCTTTATCTTTTAGACAACCAAAAACAAGAAAAAGTTCCCGGAAAGAATCTACTTCTTTAATGGTTTTAACGACGGCGGAAGCGGCACCGGGATTATGAGCCCCATCAAGAAAAACCAGGGGTTTTTTAGCAATCAGTTCAAATCTGGCCGGCCAGTTAACGGTTTTTAATCCTGTCCTGATGGCCCGGGGAGAAATTTTTATACCGTAAAAAATAAGACTTTCTACGGCACTAACGGCTGTAGCGGCGTTAAAGGCCTGATGTTTACCTATAAGGGATAACTCTAAGTTTCTGTAAAAATTGTTTAAGCCCATAATATCTAAATAAACATTAAATTTTCCCCGGAAAGATTTAAACCGGTAAGAAGTAATTTTAACGTCTTTACCAACTTGAATCAGTCGGGCTGATTTATCTCTGCACTTTGCTTTTATTACCTTTAACGGCACCGGCTTGGTCTCTCCGGTAACTACCACCCCCTGTTTTTTTATTATCGCCGCTTTTTCCCCGGCAATCGCTTTTAAGTTATTACCCAGGTATTGCTGATGCTCCAGACTTATATTGGTAATTATCGATACCAGAGGAGTACCGACGTTAGTGGCGTCTAAACGTCCGCCTAAACCAACTTCCATAACGGCAAAATCTAATTTTTGCCGGGCAAAATAATCAAAAGCCAGCGCGGTTAAAAGTTCAAAAAGAGTAGGATTCTTCCTCTCTTTTTTTAAACGGATTAAAACCGGTTTTAATCTTTCAAGGCCTTCTGAAAATTCTTTTTTGGAGATAAAAGATACCCCGGTGCCATCAAAAACCATAAAACGCTCCCGCCAATCGACTAAATGAGGAGAAGTAAATAACCCCACCCGAAAACCGCTCGCCCGAAGAATGTAAGCTATCATCGACGAAACAGAACCTTTACCGTTAGTTCCCGTAACGTGGATAATTTTTACTTTATCTTGAGGATTATCTAAAAAGGCCAGGAGTTCTTTGATTCTTTTTAAACCGAGCTTTATACCAAAACGCTCAAACCTGGAAAGAAAATGAACGGCTTCAATATATCTCATTATCTGGAAAGGAAAATTTCTAAAATTTTGATGACGGTTGGGCGGAGGTCTTTCCGGCTGACAATAAGGTCAAGTAACCCGTGTTCAAGCAGGAATTCTGAACGTTGAAAACCGGGGGGGAGTTTTTGCCTGATAGTTTGTTCAATAACTCTCGGCCCGGCAAAACCGATTAAAGCCTTGGGTTCAGCAATGATAATATCTCCGAGAGAAACGAAACTGGCCGTTACGCCGCCCATAGTCGGGTCTGTCAATATAGAAAGATAAAGCAATTTTGCCTCATTTAACTTCGCTATGGCCGCACTGGTCTTGGCCATCTGCATTAAAGATAAAATCCCTTCATACATCCTGGCTCCTCCACCGGAACCAGAAATAGTAATAAAAGGAACTCTTTTTTGAATCGCCTTTTCAATCGCCCGGGAAACTTTTTCTCCGACCACTGAACCCATGCTACCCATGATAAAATTAGAATCAGTCATAGCCACCACCACTTCATACCCGCCGATTTTCCCCTCGCCGGTTATCACCGCTTCTTTAAGCCCGGTAATTTTGGCGTCTCCGGCAAGCTTGTCTTTGTAAGATTTGGGACCTTTAAATTCCAACGGGTCAACTGATTCCATATCTTTATCATATTCAATAAATAAGTCGGGATCCAAGAAATATTCCTTCCGCTGCCAGACTCCTATTCTAAAGTGGTAGTTACACTTGTGGCAGACCATAAAATTTTCTCTCAAGCGTTTATTAAAAATAAATTCATTACAGGATGGACACCGTGTCCACAGACCGTCGGGCATGCCTCTTTTTTTAGGTTTTATCGGAATATATTTCTTTTTAAACCACATCATTTTATAAAGTAGTTAGTAGTCAGTAGTCAGTAGTTAGTAGTTAGTAGTTAGTAGTTAGTAGTTAGTAGTTAGTAGTTAGTAGACAGTGGCCAGTAATTTAGTCACGAAGTTTAGTAATTAAAGAATGAAGCATCCTTTGGATTTCATCTACCTGAGCTATCCGTTTATTAACAATCTCTTCTGACAAAAATTTATTACATCTAATATATCTGCCTTTACTTTCACCAGCGGAACCTCTAGAAATCCTGAAGAACTGTTTTAATTCTTTTCCTGCCTTTCTTCCATATCCTTCTTCCATATTAGCACATATGGAATCTAAACTTCTAATTTGCTGTTTAGCCAACTCTTTCCCAACAAAATGCTTTTGTAAAATTTCCAAGTCTTCATTTATAAAATTATTAAATAATTCCATAGCTTTCCGATAAACATTAAAATCTTCAATCCTTTTAATTTTCTTCTTTTCGTCCATACTAACTACTATCTACTTTCTACTGTCTACTTTTGTATTTGGAGCTGACGAGTGGAGTCGAACCACCAACCTGAGCTTTACGAACCCCGCACCTTTTATTTATGGAGCCGATGAGTGGGATTGAACCACCAACCTGAGCTTTACGAAAGCCCTGCTCTACCATTGAGCTACATCGGCCTTAGTAGCTCCCGAGCACTATCTATGTACCAAACCATTATTCTGCCTTTGACCTATAGAAAGGTGCGGGGCTGCCATTGAGCTACGTCAGCATATCGGTTAAATGGTTAAATGGTGATTAGTTAAATGCCGACTTACCGCTCACCAATTAACCATTCACCACTCACCAAATGGCCTGCCATATTATACCAGATTAAACCCTCCGTGCCAAGAGGAACTATTATTATCAAGATATCATCCAAAGTCAACCAAAAAGTACCGATTAATCCGTATACCGTCGTTCGCCTGCCTGCCCTGTCCGCTGACAGGCGGGCTGCAGGCAGGTATACCGTATATCGTACGGTCTACGGAATACGGTATACGAGTATCCCATCAACCAACCCACCAACAACCGATAAGGTTAAAGTTAGGGTTATTCTGGAAAGAATTCTGAAACAGCTGGGAAGTGAAAAGCAATAGAGAATTATCACCGAAAAATTTTTTCGACACCTTCCCTAGTACCTATCCAATGATCTTTTAGGTTTGGGAAAACCAACTTCAGGATAAAAAGCAAAAAGATATCTATCTTCGGTTTTCGCTCTTTCTCCAGGACCACAAATAGTCCAACCAGAAGATGCGGAAAAATTTGTTCTGATGCGACTAACTAATATTCCTAAAAATATAGGTTGTTTAGGTAATTCTATGACTCGCAGTTCAATGACACCCATACTTGCTTCGAATTGTAAAAATGAAAGAGTCAAGTTAAAACCGCGGCGGTCTTTCCGTACAGCTCCCCAATAATGTTCAGGAAAAACAAAAGATTCAATAAACCATGCCGTAGCATCATTAGGACTACGCACCCTATAATACCAATCACTCTCTTCAAAAACTACAATTTTATTTGATTCTTCTTGCACTTGTTCAAACTCATCTATACCCCAAACAACCAATCCAAAACTCGGACCAGAAAATATCGGGGAAGAAAGAGGGCTCGACATCAATCCAATTCCTTTAGGTAAACCTGTTTTAGGTTCTTTCCCAGAAATAATTTTCCCTCCGATTTCGCCAGAAAATTGCACAAACCCATCTGGATGATAAGAAAGTTTGACCCTGTCTTTTGCCGAAAACGCAGTGGCTTTTCGAATGTCAACTCTATATTCACCGATCCTCCGAGCATCTACAGGAATAGTCATAAGATATCCAGAACGAGTACTGTGATACGGAGTTAAAACGGAAAATCCTCCTGTTCTATATGCCACTATTTTAGTTATTTTATGGAGGCTACCCGTCTTTGGATTTCGTATCGTTATTATCGTTTCTTTTCTTGGCATAATCTTTCCAACCTAACATTTGAATTCAGAGATTTAAAAACACACAAGATATGGGAAAAAATATCTTATTATCTATAATTCAAATATTTATTTTTTCTTTGATATTCTTCTTCCGTTACGAGTAGTTTTATTCCTTTAAGTAAGGCGAGGCAATAAATATGTTTGCATGGCAACTTCCTTTCCTGAAAATCAGGACATGTACAAGTTAAAAGAGTTACATTATAATTGTGAATCATACCGGTTTGAGCTTCTTTCAGAGAGTGTTTCTTTCCGAGGTCACAGCAAATTAAATTCCATGCATTGTATTGTCTATTACGTTGATCTTTTGATTTATGTATTTTTTCATGCCACTCGCCCCATTGCGACGGATCTTTTTCAAATTGATGTAGTCGCTTAACCTCTATTCTTTTTCTTTCTTCGAAGCTCATTAGAGTTAATTTTGTTTTTAGATCAATGTGTTTTAGCTGAATGAGACCTAATTCAGAAGCTAAGCGATAAATGTGCATACAAGGCATAAATTGTTTGCGTGGTGCTTTACCAACAAAATTAAAATCCCTGCATTCGCAGTTTTCAAGAGTTGTTTTCACTGTTCCGTTTTTCTTATCGTTAAATATCCCTGACTTTTCTAATTTATTTATACTCTCAACATTTATATTCAAGGCAGACTTCTGCCTGTTTATCAATTGAGTTGAAGAATTAATTTCTTTATCTCGGAAATTCCAATTTATTGACTTTTTTTGTTCGTCCATTTTGATTTTATTTCTTTAGATAATACAAAAAAAACAGCTTTCTTTTTTTGCAACATTTTTATCGCGAGAAAAAGTTAGCTGAATTTATTTTTTTATACGCTAACATAGACATCAGCGATTTAGGCCGACGGCTCGAAGATTCGACAGTTTAAGTCACCTAGATTGATTAATGTACTATTGATATTCTGCCATTTTCTTTTTGGCGTATTCTAGTTCTTTCTTTTCTTCCTCAAGTACTTCACGTAGGTTTTTAATTTCATCTAGCAGAATATTTATTTTTTCTTTAATTTCATCGATTGCCATTTTTCTTGCTTCGTCAACATCCATACCTACTGATTTCGCCAGATTAATTTCTTGAGCAACTTCGAGCTGAGCCGTAAGTTGAACTTTTTTTCAGTTCCATTACTGTATCGCTTAGTAGTCCATTTGTTAATTCTATACTAGATTGGGAGGATTGTACCTGTTCCTGCCAATATTTTTTAGGGAAGAATTGATGCTGAAAAGAATTTGTTTTGTATATATAATGCCCAGCTATTATAACTATTGCTAATAATATGACCGCTACCTTGAGTTTCTTTATGTTTTTACATAACATTATTTTTCGCCCTGCCGCTACCTTTCTTTATTATAAGTTATATATATTACCCAGTCCAGTCAAAATTGAGCTACGGCAATTTTTAACCAGTTTTCAGTAGACAGTAGTCAGTAATTTTAAATCTGAAATTTGTAATTATCTTTTTATTTTAGGCATTTTAAGTATTTTGAAACTTTAGGCACTTTGAAATTTCGCACTTTAGGCATTTAAAAAACTCCTTGCTTTGCCTTTCCGATTTACCTATAATGACCAAAAAAGGGATGTGTTATGGAAAAAGCTAATCTGTCAGCACGCTGGCCAGGCGCATGGGCCATTATTGCCGGTATTACCTCACTATTACCGTTAATTTTTTATTTTTACCTTCTTCCGGCGGCCGGCTCAAGCGCTACCCACGCTTTAAATGCGGAAAGTTTTCTCCCCTGGATGGCTGAACACGGAAATATTCGCCTCGCTTTATGGTGGGTAATCTGTATTCCTTTTTTTATCGCTCTCATCAGCATTCCTTTAGCGTTAAAAAGGAAACTGGAAACTTATAATCCTTCCACCGCGCAAATAATAGAGCTGACCGGTATTTTAGGTTTTTCTATTCTGATTATAGCCAGTTTAATGCTGGCCGCCGGTGAACTTCCTTTAGCCCGGGCTTATGTGGCGGCCGGAAGCGAAGCTAAAACGGCTATCGTTGCCGTCTATGAATGGCAGCGGTTAGTAACGGCTCTTCTTTTTGATGTGGCCGGATTCTTTCTAATAGGAATGTTTATTTTCCTCAGCAGTATCGCCGGCTGGCGTTCCGGAAGGTTTCCAAAAATTTTTAACTGGTTTGGTCTGCTAACCTCAATATTGATTTTCTTTTTTGTAAGCGGCTACCTTACCGGTATAAAACAACTGGGGGAAACCGGGATCGGTATGTTAGCTTTCATTGCTGTACCGGTCTGGTTCGTCTGGACGGGCATAATGATCTGGCAAAGCGGATTGAATTAATATTAAAAAGATTTTTTAACTGCCTTTCTAAATTCAGCACGGTTGTTTAAAGCAAATATAACCCATTTAGGATATTTCCAGCCATTCTTTAAAAGGTGGAATTTTGATTTTCCTTCTCTTCTTCCCCGCCAGACAGTTGAAACTTCCGATAATTTATAACCGGCCAGAAGAGCTTTTAAAACTATCTCTACTGAAACTTCAAATCCACGGCTTTGGATATCAATATTTTTTAGAATTTCCCGGCGATACATCTTAAATGAATTAGTCCAGTCAGTACAGGGAATCCCGGTTAGCAAATGAAGAAACCGGCTGACCAGCCTTGAAACCAAACTCTTGGGAAATTTACCTCCGATGACTCTGCCCTCTCCGGTATATCTTGAAGCGCAGATAATATCATCTCCGGCCGTTATCAGACGATACATTTCATCAATCGTCTCCGCCTGGTCGCAAAAATCAGCCATTACCGGAACCACCGCCGAATTAACGTCGGCCGCTTCAAATCCTGTTTTTAAAGCGGCCGCAAAACCGGCATTAAATTTATTCAGAACCATATTAATATTCTTATTATCCCGGGCTATTCTTTCAACTATTGTCCGGGTCGAATCGCCGGAATAATCGTCCACCACTATAATCCGGTGTTCTGTTTTGACTTTAATTTCCAGATTAGCTATGGTTTTCTCTATCAGTTTTTCTTCGCTGCGGACAGGAATAATTATATTTAATCTCATATCCATACGGTTCTTAAAAGCTCTGGGGGGGCGACTATTAGTGACTGCCGCTATCCGATATCATCCGCCCGGTTCCGGCAGATGATTCTGCTTAAGTATAAATCCATTCAAAACTTATTGAAAGGTTTCAAAGATTGCGTCTTGAAGAGGAACATCTATATTAAAAGATTCGGTTTCTATCATTATTTCATCTGCTTTCTGTCCGTCTTTATAATGAGTAGCCATCGTTCCCCAGAGCATCTTGATGTCTTTTTGAATCGGTCTGGTTTCTTTTATTTCCAGTTCTGAAATTTTTTTGCCACCCAGAACAAATTCTATCTTTCTGCATTCATAAGTATCCGGGTTGATGTAAAATACCATATCTTCTTTTTTGTCTAAATTACTATCGGGCACCGTTACAGTAATAACAAAATAAGGGATACCGTTAATTTGAACCTTTTTAAAAGACTGGACTTGTTTTGATGCCAGGTCATGGAGCATAAAAAACAGCCCTGAAAATAATCTTTCCTCCGGATATAAATAATCTATCGTAAATTTATCTCCGCTGCCCCACATCATATTTTCGTTTCTGAAAAACACATAGCTCTCCTTATCCCTGGTATCTATTTCCGTTCTGACTCTATCTTTATTTTTTACATATATTCTGCGTTCTTCCAGAAAATTATGGTTTTTATCGTAAACTTTCAGTTTCACAATCAAAGGTTTACCCAGCAAAACATCATGGATGGAAACACGGGCAGGATTATAATAGTTTCGGATTTCTTTTAATACTGAATTCTGCGTTCTTCTGCTTTGAAACTGCACCGCCAATACTGCAGCAATTACTATTAGTAAAACTACTAAAACGATAACCCTGTTTTTTTTCATTGCCTATTTCCTCCCTCTTAAGATTTTCTTCAACCTTACCCGGATACAAAGCTGATACAGGTAAGTCGACCATACTTTTAACATTCTCTTTCTTTAATCTTAAGGTCCATTTTACCAGAAAAACTCTGTAAGGAAAAAGCAAATTAAAAATGTTTATTTTAGTTACTCCACCGTAACACTTTTGGCTAAATTACGCGGCTGGTCAACATTACAACCTCTTTTTACGGCAATATGATAAGCCAGAAGCTGTAAAGGAACAATAGCTAAAAGGGGGGTTAAAACCTCAATACTTTCCGGGATAAAAATAGTGTAGTCAGCTTTTTCTTTAATCAGCTCATCCCCCGTGGAAGCAATGGCGATAACTATTCCTCCCCTGGCTTTTACCTCTTCAACATTACCTAAAATCTTTTCATACCGCCGGCCTTTGAAAGCCAGAACAAAAACAGGCATATTCTTATCAATCAAAGCAATAGGACCATGTTTCATCTCTGCCGCCGGATAACCTTCGGCATGAATATAAGAAACTTCTTTTAATTTTAAAGCCCCTTCCAGAGCCACCGGAAAACCTTTCCCTCTTCCCAGGTAAAGCGCATTCGTCTTCTGGTATAATTTTTCGCTTATTTCTTCTATTACCGCGGTATCGTTTAAAAGTTCTCTTATTTGGTGCGGTATCCGGCGTAAAGCCATAATAAAGTCCTGAATTTCTTTTAAAGAAATTGAACCTTTGATTCTCCCCAGGTAAAGACCCAGAAGATATAAAACTACTAATTGACAGGTAAAGGCCTTAGTGGAAGCAACTCCGATTTCCGGCCCGGCGTGCGTATAGATTACTCCATTGGAATAGCGGGTAATGGAACTACCGACTACATTGCAAATAGAAACTATGTTGGCTTTTAAACTTTTAGCTTCATTAACAGCAGCGATAGTATCGGCTGTCTCCCCGGATTGGCTGATAGCCACTATTAACGTATCATCACCCACTACCGGGTCACGATAACGAAATTCTGACGCATATTCCACTTCGGTGGGGATGCGGCAGAAATCTTCAAGAATATATTCTCCGACTAAACCGGCATGCCAGGAAGTCCCGCAGCCGGTAATGATTATCCGTTTTATTTTCTTTATCTGTTCAACGTCCAGGTTAAGTTCGTCCAGAATTATCTCTCCGGAATCGGGACAAATCCTTCCTCTTAACGTTTCTTCAATGGCCTGCGGCTGCTCAATAATTTCCTTGAGCATAAAATGCGGATAACCTGCTTTTTCAGCCATTTCAGCGTTCCATCTAACCTCGGAAATTTTCCGTTCAATTTTCTTACCCTTCTGGTCGTATATGTCCACTCCGTCCGGGGAAAGAATAGCAATATCTCCGTCTTCCAGATGAATAATACGCCGGGTTGAAGAAATGATCGCCGGAACGTCAGAAGCAATAAAATTTTCCCATTTTCCCAATCCAATTATCAAAGGACTTTCTTTACGGGCAGCCACCAGAACATCCGGTTCCCCGACATAAAGCACCCCTAAAGCGTAAGAACCCCTTACCCTGGCTAAAGCCTTCTGGACAGCTTGATAAAGATGTACTCTGGTGAAGGGAACGATCCGATGAGACTCTAAATATTTTTCAATTAGATGAGCAATTATCTCCGTATCGGTTTCAGACTTTATGATGTGGCCTTCTTCCTCCAACTCTTTTTTCAACGAAAGATAATTTTCAATAATACCGTTGTGAACGATTACTAACTTCTGATGGCAATCAGTATGGGGATGGGCGTTTTCTTCACTCGGTTTGCCGTGGGTGGCCCAGCGGCTGTGGCCAACTCCTATATTACCGGTTAAAGGCTGTTTCTCTAATTCCGCCTCCAGACTGGAAATTTTACCGACGCTGCGGACAATCTTTAATTCGCCCTGCGAAAGAACAGCGACCCCGGCTGAATCATATCCGCGGTACTCCAATTTTTTTAAACCTTCCATCAATATAGGAAGAACGTTTCTCTTCCCTACATACCCTATTATTCCACACATAAAGATATCCCTCTTAATATTGTTATGATTATTAAAATAAATGGTGCCGAGAGACGGAATCGAACCGCCGACGCGCAGATTTTCAGTCTGCCGCTCTACCGACTGAGCTATCTCGGCACCTCCTGCTAAAGGGGAAATTTTATTCTTAGTTCCGGTTTTTGTCAAGAACTTTCTATAAAAATGCCCTTATCATGAAAGAACGGAGTTATCCAAAGGTTCTTTTCTAACAGAAGGTAAGATTTGTTCTACTTCTTCCTTCCATTTTTTTTCTTTATCCATTTCCAGATACTGCTCAAAAAACTTAGTTGCTTCTTTAATTTTTCCTCTCTCCTGATAAATCTTTCCCAGTTGATAGTAAACATCGCTATCATTCGGGTCAAGAGTTAAAATTCTTTTAAATTCTCTAATCGCCTGTTTAGTCTTTCCCTGCAGATGGTAGCTTTTCCCTTTTTCATAATGCTGGTCAATGGCCAGGATTTCGGCAATTCCTTTTGTATCAAAAACTGCCCGTTTACCACGTTTGGATTCCCAGAAATCTACAACTCTATAAACGCAGGCAGTTAAAGCTAAGATTGAAGAGAAGAAACAGGTAACGATAACTAACGAATTATACTGGGTAAGATTTAAAGACACAAAAACTAAACCGGCAAAAACCAAGAAGGAAATAATTAAACTTACAAATTGTCCATAAGTTTTTTCCATAATATCTACTCCTTATTTTCTAAAGGGGCTTCTTTTGGTAGATTTATTTTTCCCTTAACCAGTTTAATCACGGCTTCCTGATCAGAATAATTCTTTAAAATCATCTGCCAGGTTGATTCTTCCAGGGACTTCTCTCCCAGTTTAGAATAAAGCTCCCCTATTCTCATTAAAGACATAGCCCGGTAAAAGCGAGAAAATGTGGCTTCCATAATTTCCGCATAAACCCAGATTGCCTCCCGGTATTTTCCTTCTTCTTCCAGCACCATCCCTTTGTTAAAATAAGCGTTTATAAAAGAAGGGTCTATAGATAAAATCTTATCAAATGTCTTTAAGGCTTCGGGATAATCACCAACCTGACTTAAAAAAACACCCAGTGAATTTAAAAGTTTTAAATCATTTCCGGCTTTTTCCAAACCTCCCTGGAAAATCAGCCTGGCTTCTTTTTGTTTTCCTGTATTCAAATACACCTTTCCTAACCCGATGTAAATATTGGCCATATACGGATTTAACCGTAAAGCTTCTTTATATTCTAACTCAGCTTCATCAAATATACCAGCTTTACTTAAAGCCCCTCCGAGGTTTAAATGCAATCTGGCGTTTTGAGGGCAGACCGCTAACCCCCTCTTAAAAAAAGATATTTCATTCAGCCAGTCATTATTTCTAAAGACAGTCCGGACGGAAAGAAAAACAATTACAACCGACATAAGAAGGGCTAAAATTATCTTATTTTTTATTAACTTCGCCGCAACTAAAACAGAAAAAGCAATCACGCCTATAACCGGAAGGTAAAGAAAACGTTCAGCCACTAAAACCTTTATAGGAATAATATTAGCTACCGGTAAAAGAGTAACAAAAAACCAGAGGATAAAAAATGATTCTGTTTTTTTGTAGTGTTTCATCAAAAGGATGATTAGCACCGCTATAATCACTAAAATTAAAGCGGAAGAAAAAACCTGGAGGTCAAGAAAAGAAGTAGACATCGGTAATAAATAATCGGCACAAAGTTTCTGCGGCCAGAAAATAAGCTTTAAATAATACATCATCCCTTTTAACATGGTAAAAAAAGTCCGGGAAAAGTTACCGCATAAATAAGCACAGGGAGCAATTTTATGAAGGACCAGGGTGCGGACAGCTATAAAAAAAAGCAGAATCAGAAAAAAAGGCAGCCACGATAAGGCCTTGACTTTGAATCTTAATCTATATTTACCCTCCAGAATCAAATCATGAAGGATAAGAATAAAAGGCAGGCTTACGGCCATTTCTTTTGAAAAAACAGAAATGGTAAAACACAAAAGCGAAAGATAATAAAAAGAAAAAACGCTTTGTTTCCCCTGGCGAAACTTAAAATAGAATAATAAAGATAACAAATAGAAAAGCATAAATTGAACATTTGTCCGCGAACTAATCCAGGCTACCGATTCTACCTGGACCGGATGAACGGTAAAAATAAGGGCTATTAGAGCCGCAATCAGGTCGTTCTTAACCAGATATAGCATTAAGAAATAAAGGATAATCCCGTTTAAGATGTGCAGTATTAAATTGGTTAAATGATAGCCAAAAGGGTCTAAACCCCAGAAGAGGTGATCGGCCATATAGGAAATGTTAACCAGAGGGCGATAATTATCCAGGGCCTGGGAAGGTTCAGCCGCCAGGGTATAGGGATTAAAAAAGGAAGAGATTATATATTTAAAACTGGTTATTGAGGGATTTTCTACCACGAGACTATAATCATCCCAGATAAAATCTCCGCCTAAAGAGTTAGAATAACAGAAAAGCCCGGCACTAATGATTAACAGGCTCACAATGACAGCGGCTTTCTTCTTTTCAAAACGGAAGATTATCTTATCGGCAGAAGAAACTAATTTTTGATAACTTTCATCCTTCTTAAATAAATTCCAGAAAACAACAATAAATTTTCCCAGCAGCCAGATATCTAAAATTAAAATTAAAGCAACCAGAATTAAGCCGATTATAAATATAAGGAAAGGATAAAATAATAAACCCAGAATAACTAAAATCCCGCCAAATACCAGGAATAAAAATCCTACCAAAAAAGCCTTCATTTCTGTCTCCTCTAATTTATCCGGCAGACAGCTTATCAAATCAACAAAATAAATCTTTATAACCTAACGCAGGACGGTTTCTTTCCCGATAAAAAACAAACCGGCCACCGCCGCCGTCATAAGACAGGCCAGGGTAGCTCCGAAAAGCGACCGGAAACCCAGCCCGGCCAAATCCTTGGCCCGTCCGGGAACCAGGGCGGAAATACCGCCGACAAAAATAGCTAAAGACGCAATATGAGCAAACCCGCAAAGGGCGTAGGTAGCTATGGTTATGGAACGCGGGTCCTGAATCAACCCTGATTTTATCATACTGTCTAAATGCTGGTAAGAGAATAATTCGGTAAGAATCATCCTCTCTCCCAGGAGTCTGGAAACGTTTAAAGCATCTGCCGGCGGGACGCCGATAATTCTGGTAAGGGGATAAAATATACCGCTTAAAATATCCTGTAAACTTAAGTTTAATTTTAAATTAAATAACCCGTTCAGTAATTTCCCGAATTCCCCTATCCCCCAGTTTACCAACGCCAGCAGTCCCAGAAAAGTTAAAAGCAAAGCCACAATACCGACGCAGAGTTTGACCGCTTCATATGACCCTTTAACCACCGCCTCTACCCAGTTAGCCGCAGGAATATAATCCTCTTTGATAACCTTTCTCAGCGTATCCGGCTTTTCCGACTCCGGATAAAGTAATTTTGACATAATGATAGCCGCCGGAGCGCTGATTATTGAAGCAGAAATAAGATGACCGGCAATAGCCGGAAAAGAGTCCTTTAAAAACATCACGTAAAGAGCCATCACCGAAGAAGCAATCGTGGCCATTCCCGCCGTTAAAATAGTGCAAAGCTCGGATTTAGTCATGGTCTCAATATAGGGCCTGACGGTAAAAGACGATTCTATGCCGACAAAAATATTGCTGGAAGCGCAAAGTGATTCAGCCCCGCTTATATGCATAAGCCGGGTAAAAATAAAAGAGAACCCCCTGATAATTAAAGGCATAACTCTGACGTAGTAAAGTAAAGCCATAAGCCCGGAGAAAAATATTATGGTCGGTAAAGCTTGAAAAGCCAGAATAAACCCGGGTGACGGTTCGCCGTTCGGCCCTACTTCCCCCGGAGAAATAGCGAGTACCCCAAAAACAAAATAAGTTCCCTCCCGGGCAAAAGAAAGCACCTTGAGCACGGCAGAATTCAACCATCTAAAGACATTAACCCCGATAGGAAGCCAGAAAATAAGTCCGGCAAAAATAATTTGAAAAGCAACACCCCAAACGATTACTCTGAAATTTATATTCCGTCGGTCTCTGGAACATAACCAGGCCAAAAACATAAGGAAAATTATTCCTGAAAGACTGATTAGATTATATTTAGTCAATATAGTCCACCTTAAAATTAAATTTCTGATTTCTATGCATTTAACGTATATATATTAAATTATCACATACTAAATGTAAAATCAATAAATTTTGCTCTAAGAGAAATTAATTTTTTATCCTTATCCAATTTTAATGATATAAGTTGCCAATAAGGGCAAAAAATGTTAGAATCTTTTTAAAAATCAGAGGGAAACAGTGGCTTTTGGTTATATTGACCCGGGAAGCGGTTATACTATTTTCAGTTTAGGGACATGGTTAATTACATTTTTCCTGGCTTTTCTGGGTTTTTTTCTTTTATTTTTCAAAAAAATATTTAATTTTTTTAAGAGACGTAAAAAATTCTCCTTTTTAATTTTAGTGATATTAATCTCCGGCGCTTTAACCTGGGTGGGGACAGTGATGAATAAAAAACAATCTGATTTTAAGCAAAAAATCATTATCCTGGGATTTGACGCCTTAAGCCCCGAAATTCTTGAACCGATGATGAGAGAAGGAAAACTGCCCAATTTTTCCCGGTTAAAAGATGAAGGTTCGTATAAAAGACTTTCAACCACTCTGCCGCCTCAGTCCCCCGTGGCCTGGACCGGTTTTGCGACCGGCCAGAATCCGGGTAAAAACGGCATTTTTGATTTTATTATCCGGGACCCTAAAACTTATCAATTAAACCTTTCTCTTTCCCAGATAGAAGGAGGAAAACCCCACCGGGTGATAAAAAGCCAATGTTTCTGGAATTATCTCTCCCGAAAGAGAATTCCTTCTTACATAATTACCTGTCCCATAACTTTCCCTCCTGATAAAATCTACGGACGGATGCTTTCCGGGATGGGTGTCCCCGATATCCTCGGCACAGAAGGCACTTTTACTTTCTATACCAGCGGTCCTATTGATGAAACTAAACCTGTCGGCGGGAAAGTCTTTCAAATGAAAAAATTCCCGGTTATGAATATGGAACTCATCGGACCCAGGGTATCCACTTTCGGCGGGAAAAAGGACAACGTCAAAGTGCCGTTTAAAGTCGTCTTTCAAAAAGACCAGCCGGATACTATCTTAATAAAGCATCAAAATAATTCTTTTCTTTTAAAGAAAGACACCTGGAGCGACTGGCAGGAAGTAACTTTTAAAATCGGACCGTTTAAAAAAATAAAGGGCATATTCAAATTCTATCTGGTAGAAACAGAACCGGACATAAAACTTTATATAAGCCCGATTAATTTTGACCCCCGCTCGCCTTTTATGCCCATCAGCTATCCTGGAAATTACAGCCGGGAATTAGTAGACCATATCGGCCTTTATCATACCCAGGGTATGCCCATAGATACCTGGGCGGTGAACGAAAAAAGATTATCGGAAAAAGCTTTACTGGAACAGGCCAACGAAATTTTAAGGGAAAAAGAAGATATGCTTAACTTTGAATTGAACCGTTTTAACCAGGGGGTGTTATTCTGTTATTTTGAAACCCCGGACATTATCCAGCATATGTTCTGGCGGTATATAGACCCGAAACATCCTTTATATGAGGCCAATGCCCCGCAAGAATATAAAGAGACCATTAGAAACTGGTATCAGAAGATGGATAAAATCCTCGGCGGAGTTATGAATCAATTAGATGAAGATACTATTCTTATTGTTCTCTCTGACCATGGTTTTAATACCTTCCGGAGAGTAGCGCACGTAAACAGCTGGCTTAGAGAAAACGGCTATCTCAACTTCAATTTTCCCTACGCTGAAAGCAGTAACGAATTACTGGAAGATGTAAACTGGGAAACAACCAGGGCTTACGCCATCGGTTTTAATTCTATATACATCAACCAGAAAGGCCGGGAGAAAAACGGCATCGTCAGGCCGGGAGAGGAGACAGAAAAACTTAAAGAGGAAATAGCCGAAAAACTTAAAAAATGGCGCGATGAAAAATACGACCAGCCGGTGGTTAATAACGTTTATAAGCGCGAAGATGTCTACCGCGGTAAATATCTTAACCAGACCCCGGACCTTTTAATCGGTTTTAACGTCGGCTACCGCGCTTCCTGGCAGACCGCTTTAGGCGGGGTACCGGTCAAACTAATTGAAGACAATATGAAGGCGTGGTCCGGTTGTCATTTGTTTGACCCGGCTCTGGTTCCGGGAATTATTCTTTCCAACAGAAAAATCACGAAAGATAATCCGTCCATCTACGATATCACCCCGACGATTCTAAAAATCTCCGGGTATAGCCGGGAAGAAATAAAGAAGTTTAATCTTGACGGAACGTTATTGTTTGAAGAGAACGATTAATTGATTATTCCGGCGCCGGCTAAATTCCCTTCCTTTTCGATGATAAACCTTCCCAGTTCTTCAATAAAGGAAAACCTTTCTACCATAAGCGGCGAGGCCGTTTTAAACAAAATTATTCCGGCTTCGTTTAACTGAAGACTGGCGGCATTTTCCTCTATGACTTCCAGCGTCGATGAATTAATTCTCTTTTCAATCTTTTGAATGATAACTTCCACTTCCTGCGTGGCGCATCTTAAAAGGGCTTTTTCCCCGGTTAAAAGGGGGTTTTGACCCAGCCAGAAAATATTTCCTTTAAAACCAGAAACCGAACGGGCAGATTCTTCCTTAGAAACAATAATCTCTCCCCTCGTGATTAAAAATGAATTTTTAAGCTTTAACCCGATACTTTCTCCGGAGGCGGCCTTTTTTTTACGTTCCTTAAAAACCTCAATAGATTTTACCCCGGTCTCTTTTAAAGACGGCATAATCATTACCTCCTGATTTTCCGAGATTATCCCGGAACTTACTCTGCCGACGATTATTTTTTCACCGTCTATCTCATAAATATCCTGCACCGGAAACCGGAGCGGTTTTTCTTCCGTCCTGACGTTTAATTTCACTAAATCAAGAGCCCCAATTAAAGCCGGCCCTTTGTACCAGGGTATCGCTGATGAATGACGGAAAACATTGTCTCCCTCCCGGGCCGAAACCGGTATGCTAAAAAGAGGCGTTATATTTAAAATCTTAAGAAATTCTAATAACTCACCCTTAACTTCTTCAAATCTCTCCCGGTGATAATTAACCAGGTCCATTTTGTTAAAAACAACTATTACCTTATTTATTCCCAGCATATTAAGAATAAAGGCGTGCCGTTTAGTCTGCTCCTTAATGCCGTCTTTGACGTCAACTATTAATACGGCCGCCTCAGCCAGGGTCGCCCCGGTCAGCATATTTTTGATAAATTCCAGGTGCCCGGGAGCGTCAATAATGACGTAGTTTCGCCTGGGGCTTTTAAAAAAAATCTGGGTGGTGTCGATGGTCAAGTTATTTTCTCTTTCTTCCTTAAGATAATCCACCAGATAAGCCAATTCAGTTTCTTTTCCTAATTCTTTAGAAATTTCTTTAAGTTCGGCCATTCGTCCTTCAGGTAAAGATTTAGTTTCAAAAAGAATCCGGCCGATAAGGGTGGATTTGCCGTGGTCAACGTGCCCGACGATGATAATTTTAATTACGTCTTTATCCATTGTGTATTTTTTAAAAACCCGTTATTTTAAATCTGGAATTAAAATTCGCCTTACATATAACCCAAACTTCTCAGCTTCTGCATCGTATAGGAATCTTCTTTATCCTGAGCCCGGCCGCTTCTCTCGGCTATCTGCGTCACTTCCAGTTCTTTGATGATTTTTTTAAGACTATCGGCTTTTGATTTAATTGGTTGACAGCAGGTTTTACAGCCGATACTCCGGTATCTTTTCCCTTTTCTGGCAAAGTAGAGACTGACGACCGGAATTTTTTCTTTTTCTATATACCGCCAGATATCCAGTTCCCGCCAGTGAAGCATGGGGTGAATACGGAGGTGTTTTTCCTCTTTCACTTCTGATTTATATAAGTCCCATAACTCGGCCGGCTGGTCTTTATAATTCCATTTAAATTCGCTGTCCCGGGGGGAAAAATATCTTTCCTTGGCTCGGATGCCGTGTTCATCTCTTCTAATGGCTAAGAGCAATGCTTTAAATTTATATTCTTCTAAAGTCTTTTTTAAAGCGTCGGTCTTTAAAGCGTTGCAACATTCAAACTTCCCCTTTTCCGGATGCATCCCTTCATCCAGGGCTTTTTTATTCCGGCTGATTAAAAGATTTAAATTCCACTCCTCTTTCATTTTATTCCTGAAATCATAGATTTCCTTAAATTTAAAACCGGTATCAATGTGAATAATAGGAAAAGGAATTTTACCAAAGAAGGCTTTGCGGGCAATCCAGAGAAGGGTGGTGGAATCTTTACCGATAGACCACAGAAGCGCGATATTTCTAAACCGGGCGTACGCCTCCCGGATGATGTAAATACTCTTATTCTCTAATTCGTATAAATAGTCCATCGTGGTATGTAATTTAGGAAGTGATATTTTAAGATTTTAACACTTTAAAGGAAGGGAATCAATAGTAATCACTAAAGTGTTATTACCTCACCTTGTTCCAAACCCGCATTGGAACAGGTTTTAAATTAGACTAATGTATTTTCTAACTATTAACATCCTTAAGAAAACTAGCAAATTCGTGCCCATAAGACGTGATTTCATAAGAACCGGGGTAAAAATTCAATGTACTGATACCCCAATCTCGCAGCAAACCGAATCTTGATAAATGTTCACAATAGGCATCCACAAAAGGCTTACCAATTTTTAACCTTAAACCGATTTCACTTGCTTTTGAATATTTTTCATTTTCAGGTTTAGCTTCGCTTTGATTATAAAGCTCCGTGAATATTCTAATATGGTCTACACTTAATCCATCAATAATCGCAATAAATCCTTCCTTATATTTCATGGTTGTTTTTGTAGATATTGAATTAACAAATATTTGTGCGAAGAGCTTAATTTTTTCTTCCTCATAAACTTTGCCAACTTTGCCCAAAATGTTTAATAAGATAGAAATAAATTCATTAGAATTAATAAAAGATTTATCTAATTTATCCTCTTCTAATTTATCAATCAATAACTTTACCTCTTTAGCGAAGCGCTTAGAATTCTCCTCATATAATTTTGAAGCTCTGGCATCAAGGGTAGCAATAATGCCCGCACCCAAAAGAGGGATTGACGAAATTCCCCCTGCTAATAATCCTTTAATAATTGGATGATTATTTATACTGGTATATGTGGAGTCTATTTTTTAAATTGCTTTTTGTTTTAAATTGCCCATTTTATCTCCCCCCAAAAAACACAAAACCTTCGCTTCCAAGCGATTTTGTTCCAAACCCGCATTGGAACAGGTTTTTATTTCTTCGATATCCAGCAAAACTTCTTCATTTATTGCTTCGCATCAGCTTACTGCTGATAATATTTATCTATAACCCCTTCTGCTTCTTCGGGGGTAAGGACATTTAATTCCGTAACATTTAAGATATTCTTCCTGTCCGAAGACATACAGCACAATAAAAGACGGAAGATATCTTCTTTTCTTTCTAAATCCGTCTCGTTACCGGTTACATCTTTATATACCTTAGCCATATCCAGCCATAACCCAATCTCTTTTTCCGGATGCTGGTCCCGGCGGAAACCGTCTTCCCAGAAGATATAATCATGAGGATAAACTTCGAATAAATAATCCTGAATCATCTTAATTTTTTCTTTTAACTCCCCTTCAAAAGGCGGGTGTTTTATCTCGCCCTGCTTTAATTGATTAGCATCAGCCCAGAAAACTTCTTCACTACCTTCGATTCGCACCTGCACCATATTAGGGGTTAAATCTTTAGCCGGCATCTCATAGGTTATCTTTTGTTTGAAATCATAAACCGTAATCGTTTTTCCCCCGCGGCATTTCAGGAAAACAACCGACAACGCAACCAGGATTACAAGGATTATAATTACACTCTTCTTCATATTTTATAACCACCTTTCAAATTAAAAACAAAATTTCCTGTGACGGCGTAAAAATTTGATTACTCAAATTTAAATAAATAGGGACAGCAACCACTTTCCCCCAAAAAACACAAAAACCTTCGCTTTCAAGCGAAGGTTTTAACTATCACAGTATGGTATTCAAAGCATACCATCCGCTCTTCTTCCCCTTTAATGGTTCCTTTATATCATAAAAAAACTCTCTTTGTCAAGAGAATTCTCCGCCGGGCAAATGGAATATTCTTTACCCTCAAAAACAAAAAAAACACCTCATTAAGTGGTCTTATTATTTTTACAAATTATCTTTCCCTTTCAACTCTCCTTTTTCTCCTTAAATTAAACCCCGCCAGACCGGCTAAGCCGCTACCGAATAAAAATATACTTACGGGCTCCGGAATAACTGCTCCCTCACCCGAGAGCTCCAGATTATCATAAGCCGCTTTGGCGTCCCAAGCATATAATCCGATTTGTCCGGATGACAATGAATCATCGCTCCAGCTCGTTATTTCCTCACCGTTAAAATAGGCCGTAAATTGATTGCCTTCAGCTGAAACGGCAAAGGTTGAAGCCGTTCTCGGCGCCGCTCCGAATGTGTAGTTATCTACTATTCTAGTTTTAACGCCATTCACGACTTTTTCGGTCCTGAAGGCCCCCACGGATGTTCCCGGATGATAATAAGCGATGTAATAATTATTAAGATCGGTGTATCGGTAAGCCAGACCCAGATTGTATCCGCCGTCGTAGGTGCTGGTGTCAGTGGAGATGTCAACCTGATAATAAAAATCATCAAAGGTTTCCCATGTATATACAGAAATACGGGCCGGTCCGCCTGTATCGGCGTCATTGGTCTGGTGGTACTGGTTACTTATTACTTGCCAGGTTCCTGATGCTACCACCCAGCCGTCGGCTACGCCGTCATTAAAATCTTCAGCGTAAAGAACCACCGCCTGAGCCGTACCGGTTATACCGAATAGAAACAGAAATATAGATATTAAACCGAATAGTTTTTTCATTATTCTCTGAATATTGTCTAAAGGAGTAATAGATGAATGGGTATCTATTTTAGGCCTTGATGCCTAAAATATACCATATCGTTACTTAAAAAAGCAAATAAAAATGTATATTTCGATATCTATAGCTTCAAGAACTTTCTTCCGATAGATACGGACAAAGCGATAATTTGATTGGGTTGCTTCTTAAAATGGTAGCAAAAGCCACAACGGCAGGCTTCGCTGATAAAACTATCCTGTTTTATCTCTCCCAAAACAAAAAAGGCCACTTTAAAAGTGGCCTGGATATTCTGGCGGGGACGACGAGGCTCGAACTCGCGACCTCCAGATCGACAATCTGGCGTTCTAACCAAACTGAACTACGTCCCCGGTATTGGCAAATAGCATATTGCTAATAGCGTATAGTTTATAACTTCCTCTAAGCCATAAGCCATCTGCTATCCGCCATAAGCTAAAATGGTGGGCAGTAGAGGACTCGAACCTCTGACCCCCTGCGTGTAAAGCAGATGCTCTACCAGCTGAGCTAACCGCCCGGGTTCGTTACAATATACCACATAAAAAAAACAGAGTCAAGTTGATGATTCAACTATTTTACCCGAACGTAATTTTTCCACTAAATCATAAGGGAGTTTAAATTTACCCAGTAAAGTCCGGCTTTTAGCCAGGCCGTGACAATCCGAACCGCCGGTTGAGAGAAGATTATATTTAGTCGCCAGTCTCTCGTAATGAAGGGTAACCTGAGGATTCTGGGTGCTGTAATAAACCTCCATCCCGTCTAAACCATCCCGGATTAAATCGGGAATCCATTCATCATGATTTAAAAGATACGGGTGGGCTAAAACGGCTTTCCCGCCGATTCTCTTAATCATCTGAATGGCCTGTTCAGGGGTTAACTTGATTTTGCCCACGTAAGCCGGCTGTCCCTCGCCGATAAAACGCAGAAAGGCTTCTTTAACTGAACTCACGTATTTGGCTTGACACATCATTCTGGCAATGTGTAACCGGCCGATAGACCCCTGGCCCGAAAACTCCAGGGCTTCTTCAAAGCTGATTTTTATCCCCAGTTCATTTAACTTATCTATAATCTGCCGGATACGTTCTAAACGGATTTTCCGTAAAGCTTCAAGTTCAAGGTGGAAAGCCTCATCGGCCCAGTTAATGAAATAACCTAAAATGTGAATCTCCGCCCCTTTTTTTTCAGCCGTTAACTCAATACCGGGAATAATCTCTATTCTGTCCCCGGCCAGAGCCATAGCCTCATCAATCGCCTCAACCGTATCGTGGTCGGTAATGGCGATTGCCGAGAGCCCCCCGGATAAAGCCCGGTTAATTACTTCTTCCGGACTAAACGTCCCGTCGGAAAAATAAGTATGAACGTGCAAATCGGCATATTTCATTTCTGAAGGCCTTCCTTTTTTTTGATTTCATCCAGGACCCCGTTAATAAATTTTCCGGAATCAGCAGTGCTGTATTTTTTGGCAACTTCAATGGCTTCATTAATAGTGACCGTAGAGGGGACATCCTTTAAATATAAAAGTTCATAGATAGCAAAACGCAGAATACTCCGGTCAACAACATTGAGTCTTTCTATCTTCCAGTGCTCCGCATATTTACGGATAAGCGGGTCAATGTTTTTTTTGTTATTCATCGTCCCTTTGACTAACTCTTCGGTAAAACTTTTTATCGTCGGGGGTAAATTTTTATTCTCCCAGAATTTCTCTAAACTTTTCTTAACCTCTTCCTCGGTTAAATCAATCTGGTAAAGAACCTGTAAAGCAAACTCCCTGGACTTTCTTCTATTAGTCATAAAATTCCTTGGACTTTCTAAAGTGCGGAAACGAGTTTAAAATTTATTTAATTTTCTGGTAGAGATTAACCATCTCTATGGCCGCCACCGCCGCTTTAAATCCTTTATTGCCCTCTTTTGTCCCGGCTCTTTCAATGGCCTGTTCAATAGTCTCGGCGGTAATTATCCCGAAAATTACGGGTATATCCGTTTCTAAAGAAACTTTAGCTATACCTTTGGCGGCTTCACCGGCAATATAGTCGGAGTGGGAAGTGTCCCCGCGGATAATTGCCCCTAAACCAACAATAGCGTCAAACTTTTTACCTTTAGCTATTTTCTTGGCGGCGTAAGGAACTTCAAAACAGCCCGGAACCCAGAAAATTTCTATTTCATCTTCTTTGGCTCCGTGTCTCTTTAAGGCATCGACGGCTCCGTCAATAAGTTTCTGGGTGATAAACTCATTGAAACGGCTGGCGATGAGCCCGTAGCGCTTGCCGCGACTGATTAAATCCCCTTCATTAATCTTAACCATTTTTATGCCCTCCTTAATAAGTAGACAGTAGTTAGTAGACAGTAGTCAGTAGACAGTAGTTAGTAGACAGTAAATTTTAATCTGAAATTTATTTTTTCGTTTTTTACGAGCGACGAGCAACCTGCCTGCCGCCCGCCTGTAGGCAGACAGGGCAGGCAAGCGAACGACGGTATACGGTATCTAAATATTCAACAAATGTCCCAGTTTCTTTTTCTTGGTATTAAGGTAATTAATGTTATTTTTGTCCGGTTTAATCTCTATCGGGATTCGTTCGGTTATCTTGAGTCCATAACCTTCAAGGCCGATAATTTTGCGCGGATTATTGGTTAAGAGCTTTATTTTCTTTAAGCCCAGGTCAGCTAAAATCTGAGCCCCGGCCCCGTAATCCCTGAGATCAGCTTCATAGCCCAGATGTAAATTCGCTTCAACCGTATCAAAGCCCCGGTCCTGAAGTTCGTAAGCTTTAAGTTTGGGAAGGAGACCAATACCCCGGCCTTCCTGCCGCATATAAAGTAACACCCCCCGTCCTTCTTTGGAAATTTTTTTAAGCGATATCCTCAGTTGTTCCCCGCAGTCACAGCGTTTAGAATGTAACACGTCGCCGGTAAAACACTCTGAGTGAACCCGGACTAAAACCTCTTTATCTTTCTTAATGTCTCCACAGACTAAAGCAATATGAAGAGACTGGTCAATTAAAGACTGGTAGGTAATCATCTGGAAATCACCAAATTCTGTAGGAAGTCCGGTAGAAACCACTCTTTTAATTAATTTTTCTCTTTTCCTTCTGTATTCTATTAAATCGGCAATGGTGCAAATTTTTAGTTTATGGGCCGCCGCAAATTTTTGAAGTTCAGGGAGTCTGGCCATCGTCCCGTCATCATTCATTATTTCACAGATGACCCCGGCCGGATCAAGCCCGGCGAGCCTGGCTAAATCTACGGCCGCTTCGGTATGTCCGGCGCGGTTAAGAACGCCTCCTTCTTTGCTTCTTAAAGGAAAAACGTGCCCGGGAGAATAAAAATCATTCTTTTTGGCTTTCGGATTAAGAACCTCTTTTATGGTTTTAGCCCGGTCGTGGGCGGAAATACCGGTAGAGGTCCCTTTTTTAGCGTCAATAGATAAGGCAAAATCCGTTTCCCGGGGATTAACCTGGCCGGTGACCATCCGGCCGATATCCAGTTCGTCCAGCCTTTGACTGACTATCGCCAGACAAACTAATCCCCGTCCGTATTTAGCCATAAAATTAATGGCCTCAGGGGTAACCTTTTCCGCGGCCAGACAAAGGTCCCCTTCGTTTTCTCTGTTTTTATCGTCAACGACGATAACCATCCGGCCTTTTTTATAATCGGATATTATTTCCGGAATAGTGTTTATTTTCATTATTTTCTCACCTCTTTACCGGCTCTAAATATTTCCGGACGTATTTCCCCAGATAGTCCAGTTCTAAATTTAATTCATCACCTGTTCTTTTATCACCCAGGGTAGTTTCTTTCATCGTATAAGGAATCAAAGCCACTTTAAAAAGATTAGACTTTATCTGGGCGGCGGTTAAACTGACCCCTTCTAAAGTAACAGACCCGCGGGGGATAATCTGCTTCAACAATTCTAACTCCGTCTTTAACCAGAGATAATTCTCGTTGCTTGATTTTTCTTTTCTGACAATTCGGGCTAATCCGTCAACATGACCTGAAACCAGATGCCCGCCCAAACGTTCTCCCAGTTTTAAAGCCCTTTCTAAATTAACTTTATCTCCTTTTTTTAATTTAACGAGATTGGTTTTCCGAAATGTCTCCCTGACCACTTCAACGTTAAAATAACCCGGGCTACAGTCTGTGACCGTAAGACAAACCCCGTTTACGGCCACGCTTTCGCTTATCTTTAAATCAGATAAAACCTTCCGCGCCTCTATGGTTATTCTTTTTAAATTAGAATCAGAATAAATACTTCTTACCCTGCCAATTTCTTCAACTATTCCTGTAAACATCCGGCCTTTTTACCCTTCTTAAAGTGACCGATAAATTCCCGGTTAATTTTTTGACACTCCTTCTCCTCCACGCCCACAATCACCTCTATCCCGGCTTCTTTAAGCGCCTTAAACCCTCTTTGGTGATTGAGCGGGTTAGGGTCAAGCATGCCGATAACCACTTTCTTTATTCCGGATTTAATAATTTCCGGAACGCAAGGAGGAGTTTTACCAAAAGAAGAACAGGGTTCAAGATTGATATAAAGGGTTGCTCCTTTCGCCTTTTCCCCGGCCTTTTCCAAAGCTTCTATTTCGGCGTGTTTACCGCCGAAGTAAACGTGATAACCCTGACCGATAATCTTTCCTCTTTTTACAATTATCGCCCCTACCAATGGATTGGGACTCACCCGGTTTTCACCCTGCCGGGCCAGTTTAAGAGCCAATCTCATATACTTATCTTCGCTTTTCATCTTTAACCTGTAGAAATAAAAAAACCCGAAGATTTATCTTCGGGAAAAATAAACAGGACGCTCGAACCTTCTCCCTTCTGGACTGTACCATCGGCCCTGGATTTTACCAGGTCTACCTGCCTGAGTTTTTTGGCGGGCTCGCGGGCTAAGCTTATCAAGCCTTACCGCCGGTCGGGAATTCCTGCCTGCCGAAGTACAACTTCCTTGAGCGCAGACAGGTCACCCTGCCCCGAAGATTCGTTGGTTATTATATCACAAAAAAACGACGTGTCAACTCTTTAATCAGTAGTCAGTATTCAGTAGACAGTAGTCAGTAGCTAGTAGTTAGTGGTTATTGGTTGACCAGTTAGCCGGTTTGCCAGTCTAGTTAAATGGTTAATTGGTTAATTAGTTAACGGGTTAAAAAGGATATAGTCGTTAAAGAATAATATTTAACATCAACTAAATACTAACGGCTAGCGACTATTTACTGCTCACCAATCACCAATTAACCACTCACCAGTTAACCGATTAACCGGTTTTAATTTTATTTATGTTTCTTATTTTTAATCTTCTCTATTAAATCCTTTATTTCCTTTTTTCTTACCCGGGTCGTCTCTTTATCAATATCTATTTCAAACTTTAACACATCGCTTTCTCTGGATGCTTTCGGCAAATATTTTTCCGGAAAGATTATCTCTTCTCCTTTTTCGGTAAGTAAAACCGCTGATCCCTCTTCAAACCGGTCTATCACCAGACTAATTTTTTTACTCATAATTTAATTATATAAATCCCATCCTTGACGCTATAATCTGAAACCCCCAGAGCATCAGAATCAAAGCAGCGGTAACCTTAATAACTTTGAAAAGTTTGGCTCTGGAAATTTTTTGAGTAACAAAACCCAGAAATGGCCCTACCAGAAGCAACGGAGAAAAACTCGTCCCCAGGCCAAAAGCAGTCACCAGAAATATACATCCCAGGAGAGTTTCTGCTTTAATAAAAATATAGGCAAACGCCGCTATCATCGCCGGACAGGGCGATATACCCATAAAAACACCCAGGATAAAAACCGTTCTCAGATTTTTCTTAATGAATAATTTATCTAATCCCGGACAAAGTTTTGGACTCCGGCCGCCTAAAATTAACAGGAATCCGACTACAAATACAAAAAGACCGGCTAACACCTGAATATAGACGTTAAAACGGCTGTTAAAAAAATTATCTATGTAGAACTGCTTGCCCAAACCGATAATGAAGCCGTATAAAACATATACGGCAATTCTACCCAGAGAAAAAACTATCGTGGTGACAAAAGCTTTCTTCCAGCCATCGGAAGTTCCGACCAGATACGGTATAAGAATCGGCGAACAGACCAATAAACACATGCTTGAACCGACAATTACTCCGCCAATAAATAATTCAATAAAGCTTAAAATCATTTTTCCTCTTCATGGAAAACCTGGGCGCTAAAAACATACAACTCCGCATTTTCACGCCAGGCCCCCGCCGGCAAACCGGCTTTTTCACAAATTCTCTTTAAAAATTCATTGCGGTCCCAGCCGTATTCAACCGGCACCTGAGGCAGGAGTAATCCGGAACGCAGGCCTTTACGAATTACCAGACCATGTTTACCCACTTTAATCTTATCTATATCATCAACCTTCTCTAACGGCGATAACACAGAAATTTCAATTTCAATATCCGGGAGTTCTTTGAGAGTTACCGGCGGGAAACGATAATCCTTAAGCGCCGCGGCTACGGCCGCTTCCGAAACGGCCTGATACAAAGGTAAAACCGCCTCCGGAAAACCGATACAGCCCCGCAGTCCCCCTTTTTTATTTAAAGTAACAAAAACCCCTCTTAAATTTTTAAGCTTATCTTCCACTTCCCCACTAAAATCTGGAATTTCCTTTTTTTCCAGAGTATTTCTTATAGACACCCGGGCAATTTCTAAAAGTTTATCCTGTTCCTCTTTCGTAAGCAATTCTGGGTCCTCCTTTTTATCCGCCTCTCCTGTTTGTATTTCTCCTTCCTTGCAGAAAGCCACCGCACTGTAACCGACCACCCGTTCTTTATCCCTGAGCCAGGGAGGCGCCGTATCTCCGGAATTAGCGTATTTAAGAATCTTCGCTTTATCCGCGCCTAATTCCCTGGAAATCTCCATCACGGCTATAACGGCACTGACACCGCACCATTCACATTCTCCTCTGGTCACTTTTTCATATAATCCCCGGCTATCAAATTGCGTCACCAAGCGAAGGCTTTCTCTATCCATAGACAACGCTTTTTCGTAATTATGATAATGAGACATATCCGAACTGGCGATGATAATGTACGGCTCCTCGGGTAAGTTATGTATAATTATTTCTTTAAGCGTCTGGATAGTCTCCCAGCTGGTATCTCCGATAAGAATAGGCACGATAGTAAACTCATTACCCCAGATTTCCTGTAAAAACGGAAGTTGAACTTCAAGTGAATGTTCGGCATAATGAGCAGAGGGATGAAAACTAACCCGGCTTGAAAAAGCGGCAAACTTCTGAATTAATTCTTCGTTTACCCGCACCCGGCCTAAAGGAGTTTCGTAAAAACCCTTAGGAAAAATGGAAATATAATCATAACGATAATTGTGGCTGGGACCAATTAGAATTACTGTTTTTCTGGGGCTGTCCTTGACGGCTTTATAAGCGTAAGCGGCTACCGGAGCGGAAAAAACGTACCCGGCATGAGGAACAATCAAAGCCACCGGCTCCCCCGGCAATTTTAAATCAGGCGTCGGCTCCAGATATTTCTTTACTTCGCCGGAAAGCTGTATTTTTCCGTCAGAATAAAATTGACCGGCAAAAACCGCTTTTCTAATATTTGTTTCCTCATCTTCAGCATATGCGGGAGTCAATAAACTCAAAGATAAAATTAAAGTTACCAATAACCCGTTTTTCATATTCTTCTTTCCCGCCTCTTAAAAATTTTTAAAACTATGGCCGATTCTTCTTTTCCCAGACACCGGGTATTACCTCTCCGCAAGAAGGACAACACCCTTCTTTTAAATTGTTTTGTAAAATTACGTATCCTCTCCTTTCAATCAAAAGCTTTCCGCATTCCGGGCAATAAGTATTTTCGGCCGGATGCCCCGGGACATTACCTATATAAACGTATTTAAGCCCAACCTCTTTGGCAATTTTATGGGCTTCTTCCAGCGTTTTAACCGGGGTAGGCGGCAGATTTTTTATCTTATATTCCGGCTGAAAACGGGAAAAATGGAGCGGAACGTCAACCCCCAGATTATCCTTAATCCAGACACACATTCCCCTTATCATCTCCGGGTCGTCATTAAGGGTCGGAATAACCAGATTAGTGATTTCTATCCATACCCCTTCTTCTTTAAAAATTTTAAGCGTATCTAAAATCGGCTGGAGCTCGGCTGAACAGGTTTTCTGGTAGAAATCTTTAGAAAAACCTTTCAAATCAACGTTTCCCGCGTCCAGATAAGGACAAAGTTTCCTCAAGGGTTCGGGATTAATAAAACCGCAGGAGTGGAAAAGATTAAGCACGTCTTCTTTTCTGGCAATTTTAGCTATATCCAGCATATATTCGTAGAAACTGGTTGGCTCGGTATAAGTATAAGCAATAGAAGGACATTTATGTCTTTTCGCGGCGGCAACGATGTCTTCCGGAGCCAAGTTGTAGTTATAAGTATATTCGGGAGTAGTCTGGGAAATCGTCCAATTCTGACAAAATTTGCATTTTAGATTACAACCGGCCACGGCAATAGACAAAACCTGAGTCCCGGGGAGAACATGGAAAAGAGGTTTTTTTTCTACCGGGTCAACGTGAACGGCACAAGGGTATCCGTAGGTTAAAGTAAAAAGTTTCCCGCCTTTATTAATCCTTACCTGGCATACGCCGCGTTCTCCTTCTTTAAGCTGGCACCGGCGAGGACAAAGCAGACATCTGACAATTTTATTTTCTAATTTTTCGTAAAAAGAAGCCTCTTTTTCTTTAAATTGTCCGAAAGGGGTTCTTTTACCATTCTCTGCGGGCGTTAAATCAGAAAGAAAAGAGAAATTTAAAATAAAAGTAAAAATGATAAAAGTAAGAAATTTCTTCGTTTTCATAATTTCGTTTAATTAGAAGGAACCGCCTCCGGAGTTAAAACCGGTTCTGATTTCTTCTCGGTAAGTCTGACCGAAACAATTTTGGAAATGCCCGGCTCTTCCATAGTTACCCCGTAGATAACGTCACTGGCGGCGATAGATTCTTTATTGTGGGTTATCACTATAAACTGGGATTTATCGCAAAGTCCTTTTAAGAGTGAACAGAAACGATTAACGTTAGACTCATCTAAAGCCGCATCAATTTCGTCCAGAACGCAAAAAGGACTGGGTTTAACTTTAAAAAGCGCAAAAAGCAGAGACATCGTGGTTAACGCTTTTTCCCCGCCGGAAAGTAAATTTATGTTCTGAAGTTTTTTACCGGGGGGGCTGGCAATTATATCAATACCGGATTCAAGTATATCATCCTCATTCTGAAGGACTACTTTAGCGTTGCCTCCTCCGAAAAGAGAACGAAAAATTTCGGAAAAATATCCCTGGATTAGAGAAAATGTCTCCAAGAAAAGAACCCGGGTGGTCTGGTTAATTTCTTTAATTATTTTTAATAAAGACTCTTTACTTTTTTCCAGATCTTCTTTCTGGGTTTTAAGAAAATTAGAACGCTCTTCTAACTCCGTATGTTCATCTATGGCCACCAGATTAACCGGCCCCATACTTTGCAATCGCCCTTTCAAAAATTCAACGCGTTCCTTTAATTCCTCCAGATTCTCTATTTCACCGATTACCTCTTCTTTATCAATGGAAACCCCGTGAGATTCCTTTAATCTTTCAAGGAGATTGGTAATCTCCGTATTAAGAGTGGCTATTTCTATATCTAAATTATGCGTTTCTCTTTGAAAATCAATCTGGTCTGATTTTATTGAATTAATGGCTTCCTCTTCACTTCTTAAATCGGAATCCAATTTTTGTTTTTCCGTATTTATTTTTTCAATTTCCTCGTTTAATTTTAAAAGCTCTGAACCTAAAAGTTCCTTTTGTTTTTTGGAATCCTCTATGCTTGATTTCAAAGCATTTCTTTTCTCTCTGCGTTTCTCCGCCTCTTTAGCCCGACTATCAATTGAATTATCATTTTCCTTATTGGAATGCTCAAGATAATTAACCATAAAAGCATGGGAGGATTTTTTCTCTTTAATGGCTTTTATTTCAATTTTTAAATTTAAAACAGATTCCTTTTGCCGTTCAAGTTCCCGTTCTTTCTCTATAGAGCTTTCTTCTCTATGTTTAAGTTCTGCCTCCAGTTTAACCGTTAAATCTTCCTTCTCTTTGAGCTCAGAGGTGAGTTTATTCTTTTCTTCCTCTAGACTCGCCTGAATTTTTTCTTTTCTTTCCTTTTCCTCGTTTTCCAGGGCTTCTAATTTTTTCTTCAAATCTTCAATTACCAGTTTTAAATCAGTGATGATATTTTCTTTCGTTGCCAGCTCTAAAGTCTCTTTTAAACTGCCGCCGGTTATAACCCCCGGAGCTTCAAAAACTTCTCCTTTTAAAGTAACTATCTGCCAGGGGGAAGTTAAATCATTTAATATTTCCTCTGCCCGGGAAAAATTCTCCACCACTATAATTTTATCCAGCAGATAGTTAATAATAGGTTGGTATTCCGGTTCACACTCCACGAATTGAGAAGCTTTACCAAGAACCCCTTCTTTCACTGAAATTGAAGCCGGAACTTCACTATTCATCTCCGGAGGCACTTTCTCAATAATAACCAGCTTCTGCCTGCCTAAGCCTTTTTCCTCCATAATCCCGAGCCCCTGTTTTCCCAAAGAGAAATTCTCTAATATCACCGCCTGTAAATAAGGCGCCATAGCGGCGTGGATAGCAATACTATATTCCGGATTAACCTTAAATACTTCACTGATTTTCTGGGTTCCCTTAAAATAATCCTTAAGGGTCTCATCCCCCACCAATTTTTTTAATTCTTCCTCTTTAAATTTTAAAGAGCTTAAAAGCTGGGTTCTCCGGTTATAAACACTCAGAAGCGACTGCTCTAAATCCTCATTAAATTGCGTCGCCATAATTCCCAGTTTGTTTTTAATCTGGCTGGAGGTCCTCACCAATTCAAAAAGTTCAATTCTCAGTTCTTCCAGACTTTTCCTGTCCTGTTTATATTCTTCAGAAATCTGTAATAGATTTTTCTCAAAATCAACCAACTCTTTTTCTTTTTTTGACTCCTCAACGGTCAGATTATCTAATTCTTGAAGAACCCGCTTTAACTCATCTTCCTTTTCTTTTTCCTTCTGGTTTAAGAGCTCCAGCTGAAAGGTATCGTTCTCTTCTTCTTCTTTGATTTCACTAAAATGCTTTTCGAAAAATTTAATCTTATCTTCAAGATTTTCTATTTCCTTACTTTTAATAATCTTCTGTGTTTGACATTCGGATATTTGCGTATTTATCCCGGTCAGAACCTGCTTCAATTTTTGTAAATCAGCGTCTTCCTTTTTAATTTTTCCGGAGAGCTCCTCTATTTTTTCGTTAATCTCTCGCCGTCTCTTATTTTTTTCTTCTATGGAAGAATGCAAGCCCAAGTAGCGGTTCTTCCCTAATTGAATCTCCAAACCGTCTAATTCTTCCTTGTATTTTTTATATTTTTGCGCCTTCTGGAAATGCCGGCTGATGGAATTAAGCTGGCGGTCAACTTCAACAATAATGTCATTCAAGCGGATAAGATTCTGTTCGGTTCTTTCTAACTTTCTTAAGGCCTCTTCTTTCTTCACTTTGTATTTCATAATCCCGGCGGCTTCTTCAAAAAGCAGGCGTCTTTCTTCCGGGGCAGAACTAAGCATGGAACCCATCTTTTCCTGGTCAATTATTGAATAAGCCTTTTTCCCTAAACCCGTATCCATAAAAAGCTCTTCAATATCCTTTAACCGGCACGGACTTTTATTGATGTAATATTCACTTTCCCCGGAACGAAAAAGTCTGCGGCCCACCGTTAATTCACTGAATTCAATAGGAAAAGTCCCCTGGCTGTTGTCCAGGGTTAAAAAGGCCTCCGCAAACCCTAAAGGCTTTCGGCTTTGCGTCCCGGCAAAAATTATATCTTCCATCCGCTCTCCTCTCAGAGAACGCGCACTCTGCTCCCCTAAAATCCAGCGAATGGCATCGGAAATATTACTTTTCCCGCTGCCATTAGGACCGACAACGGCCGTTATTCCGGGTTCAAAGACAATCTTAATCTTATCGGGAAAAGACTTAAACCCAAAAATTTCCAGTTTTTTGAAATACATCTTCCCACCTCAATTTATTGCGTATTTAAATGTCTTTAATACAATATATAGTATATAAATTAGAGCTAAGATGTCAAGGGAAATCTCGTATATTAACCCTGGGAAAGAGTTAAATAAATACAGGTAAACACTATTTTAAATGAGAATTTTTCGATGAGGTCCTTTTTAAAATAATCAGACCGACGATTGAAACGGCAATTAACACCAGGCTGATTATCTGGGAAAGAGTGAGAGAGAAAAAATAAAAATCATTTTCATAAAAACGGAATCTTTCTATGATAAAACGGTATAAACCATAAAGGAAAACAAATGTCCAGAAAAGAAAACCGTTTTTTCTTAAAACACCACCCTTAAAATTTTTGTTGTCCCGGATAACAATCAAAACAATAAAAATCAAAAGACAGGCCGCCGAGGAATAAAGCTGGGTAGGGATTACCGGCCGGCTGAAGGGACTGCCGGCTTCCAGTAAACGAGCGGATACCTGGGCAAAACATACGGGAGAATCCTCCCGGCAGGGAAAAACAAAACCGTATTTATCTGAAATTCGCCCGAAACAACAACCGTTTAAAAAACAGCCGATACGGCCAATGGCTATGCCTAAACTGACATAGGGTGCCACCAGATCGGCAAATTTCCAGACGGGAATTTTATTTCTTGCCAGAAAGATAAGCGCCCCTATAACCGCAAAAATAAAACCACCGTAAAAAATTAATCCCCCTTCCCAGACTTTCAGAATCTCAAGAGGATTAGAAAGATAATATTCCCGGAATATCAAAACATAAAAAAGACGCGCGCCGATTAAGCCGGAGATTATAATGTAAACGCTGGCATCAACAATCTTATTTCCATCAATGCCTTTTTTAGGGGCTTCTTTAAAAGCAAGATAGGTGGAAATAAAAAATGCCGAGGCAACCAGCACCCCGTAGGAATAAATAGTAATCGGCCCCCAGCTGAAAAGAATACGATGCATCAGTGTTTCCCTTTAGATAAGTGTTTATCACTGAATTTAATTATTTTCTCCCTATCTTTATCTTCAATACCAACAAAACACAATCTTAAATAATAACTATCCTGGGTTAAACTCCTCTCTGCTTTGACCAGGCGGGAAAATATATGAATGGGTTTTTCTTCTACCGGTAATTTGATTTCCAGTTTAAGTAAATTATTACAGAGGAGCATTTCTTCTTTTAAATCAGCTACCTCTAAAAGCATCCCTCCCCCGCTTATATTACGACATACGCCTAAAAACGTCAAATTAACATGATTATCTTTAAGAATCTTGTGAACGACAGAAAAATGCACCGGCATTAAAACATTAGCCCGTCGGTATTTTCTCTTTTCCTTTTTATCCCAGCGTTTAGCTTTAAATATCATCTTACTATCCTCCATGTTAAATTTTTAGAGATAAGATGATTAATATTTGGAACATCCGAGTTAATTAGAACGCCTGACCTCTCTTTCTGCCCGACATAAACTTTATGGCGTGCTCGGAGGGAGTCGAACCCTCAATCTTTGGCTTCGGAGGCCAACGCTCTATCCATTGAACCACGAGCACGTCCGGTAAAATTCCTTATTGAATTATCAAAGATTTACCCGGGATATCTTATCCACGGGGATATAAATATTTAAGTGCCTAAATCCGTTTTGATGCGTAAAAGATGCATAATATCCCGGCGAGTAATAATACCGACTAAATGACCGTCTTTAATAACCGCCATACGGCCTATTCCTTCCCTGACCATCCGGTCTAAAACCTCAACCGCCTCTTCATCAGGATGAACAGAAATCTGCAATAAGTCCTTATGCATAACTTCTTCAACCCGTATATCTTTCCACCGTTCAAAAGGTATTTCCCGGACGTCCTGTAAAGTAACCAGCCCCAGAAAACGATTAGCCGAGTTAAGAACAGGGAAACTTTTAAAATGATATTTTAAAAAATAACCGTCCACTAATT
The DNA here is from genome assembly GCA_964506075.1 of uncultured bacterium. GTDB lineage: Bacteria > CAZDME01 > JAYEMH01 > JAYEMH01 > JAYEMH01 > CAZDKO01. The sequence continues at coordinate 2,289 of CAZDKO010000010.1, read as the reverse complement.
GCGATAAATTTAAGTCAGCCGTGACGGAAATAACGTTATCTTTCATCATTTCTTTCACCTTTACTCCCTTAAGAACATTTTTAACCACTACCTGCTGGTAGCCGCTTTCAGCCGCCTGCTGGAGGAAAAACCCGATTAAAACCAGCCAGAGACCCTGCAAAGCATTCCTGAGGATAAAAGCATTCCAGAGTCCTATGATAATTAGAAAAATGGCGAATCCCTTACCAATCCGGCTGGTAATTAAGGTGGCCAGTTTCAGGTTTTTTTTACTCTGCCAGATAATCGCCCTGAGCATTCTTCCGCCGTCAAGAGGAAAACCAGGAATGGTGTTAAAAAGCAGCAGCATCCCGTTAATCAGGGCTAAATAATAACTGATGGCTCTGATTTCAACCGGGGCTTTTATTAACTTAAGATAATAATAAAGCCAGCCAAAAATTACCAAAAGAATTAAACTGCACAGAGGACCGGCCACCGCCATCAGAAACTCCACTTTAGGATTACTCGGCTCTTCGGTTAACTGGGCAACGCCGCCGAAAAGAAAAAGAGTAATTTTTTTAATGGGGATACCGTTTTTTATTCCGATCAGGGAATGACTTAATTCGTGCAAAAGAACGGAAACAAACAAAAATACCGACGATAGTAAACCCATAAAAAAGTAAGAGAATTTAGTTAACCCGGGATAAAAGGCAGGAAAATAAAATTTTGAGAGACTAAGGGTAACGACAAAAAATATTATAAACCAGGTGTAATGCACCTCTATGCTGATACCAAAAATTTTCCCTAATTTAAACCCGTCGTTCATCTGGTTATTTATTTCTCCGTGATTTGAGGGAAGAGCGAACCATCTTTCTAATTTGGGCGATAATTTTTTCCCTGCCCTGCGATGAAGTAAAACCAGCCGCTAAGGAATGTCCTCCACCCTGAAAAGAATAAGCAATTTCCCCGACATTCACTCTGCCTGTTGAACGTAACCCGACCCTGAATATTCCCCGGGAAACTTCTTTCAGAAATACCGCCACTTCTACATCTTTTATGGCCCGTAAAAAATCAATGTAATTTTCTGTTTCATGATATTCCACCTTAACCTTTTTAAAATCTTCCTGATTTAAATACGAAGAAATCACTTTAGTGTCTTCATCAAATTCCACCCGATTAATCACTAAAGAAAAAAGTCTGAGACTGTTGAGGGTTTGATTCTCAAAAATTTCTCGGTAAATCTGGTAAGGATCAAGACCATAAGTTAAAAGTTCTTTGGCAATTTGTAAAATTTGAGGGGTGGTATTACTATATTGAAACCGGCCTGTATCGGTAACAATGCCGACGTACAAACAAAGGGCAATGGCATAATCTAAATTGATTTCCAACCGCTCGGCCAAATAGAAAATTAAAGCGCAAACAGCAGCGCTTTCCGGGTCAACCACGTTAATATCGCCGAAATTTTCGTTGTCAAGATGGTGGTCTATATTAATAACCACCAGGGCTTTATCTATTAAATCCTGTGCCCCGCCGAGACGTTTTTTGGTCCCGCACTCCAGAGCAATAAAAATGAATTTATCTTGAGTTTCAACGTTTGATTTTAAAGATTTTACCCCGGGAAGAAAACCATATTTAAAAGGGATAGCTTTAGGGTCAATCACCCCGGCTACTTTTTTACCGATTTTCTCTAAAATCAACTTGAGGGCTAAAACTCCTCCTAAAGCATCACCGTCAGGATGCTCGTGTGCCGCCAGAATAAAATTATGATTTTTTTTAATACAGTTAACCAGAGCTTCCCAATCCTTAGCCAAAGTTTTCCCCCTTTAAATTTTACTTTTAGCCTTAACTCTAAGACAATGACTGATTCTTTTAATGGTTTCTTCTTTCCCCAGGACCGGAATAAATTCCATTAATTCTATTCCGTGAAAACGGCCGGTTAAAGCCAGACGAATTGGCTGGTAAAATGTTTTACCGCTAATTTTTAATTCGTTCTGCAATTTAATAAAAACCGACTTAAGTGTTTCTTGACTGAGTTCGGCTAATATACTTAAATTCTCTTTTATTTCCTTAAGAACTAATTGACCGGTCGGGTTAAAAACTATTTCTCGGGCTTCATCCTCAAGTTCCTCTGCAATTAAAAAATACCTGACATGGGCAGGTAATTCAGAAAGATTATTTATATAGGGACGGACCAGGTTAACAATTTTCTTTAATAATTCTTTACCTACGGTTAAACCGGCCTTATCTAAAAATGGTCTGGATAACTCACAGAGACGCTCTAAACCGGCTTTCCTAATGTGTAAATTATTTAAC
>CAZDKO010000009.1:0-44554 GCA_964506075.1 uncultured bacterium | reverse complement strand
CGCCACTGCCGGTATTTCAGGTTTAATGCCGGTTTGGAAGGCTATTGAAGCCGGTAAAAATATAGCCCTGGCCAATAAAGAAGCTCTGGTTATCGCCGGCAGATTGATAAATGAAAAGGCCCGGGGAAAAAAAGTTCAGATTATACCTATGGATAGCGAGCATAATGCTATTTTTCAATGTTTACAAAATCGCCATCCCAACGAAATAAAAAAAATAATTTTAACGGCGTCAGGCGGTCCTTTTTACCGAAAATCATTTTCTTGTTTTAGAAAGATTACCCCGGGTGAAGCTTTAAAACACCCGGTATGGAAAATGGGGGCTAAAATAAGTGTTGATTCGGCCACTTTAGTTAATAAAGGATTAGAAGTTATGGAAGCGCAGTGGCTTTTCGGTCTTAAATCATCTCAAATTGAGATTGTTATTCATCCCCAGGGTATATTTCATTGTTTGGTGGAATTAATTGACGGCGGTATTTTAGCTTTTTTATCCAGGCCGGATATGCGACTTCCCATTCAGCATGCACTTACTTTTCCGGAAAGGAAAGAATCTCTTTTATCTCCGTTGCAGCTGACCCGGATATCTAAACTGGAATTTCTGAAACCGGATTACCGGCGTTTTCCCGGGTTAAAACTGGCTTTAAAAGCGGCTAAAATGGAAGGAACCATGCCGGCCGTTTTTAACGCGGCCGATGAAATGGCGGTTGAATTTTTTCTTAAAGGGGAAATTAATTTTTTGTCCATCCCGCGGCTTATTGATAAGGTGATGAAGCGGCACAAAAATAAAATTAATCCTGATTTAAATACAATTTTTGAAGCTGATGCCTGGGCCCGGAAAGAGTGCTTGAGCATTATGAAATACAAAAAGGGAGATTTATAAAATGGTAATTCACATATTAGAAGTGGTGGTGGCTATCGGAATACTTACCGTACTTCATGAGCTGGGACATTTTGTGCCGGCTAAAATTTTTGGGGTAAAAGTTGAAGTATTTTCTGTCGGTTTTGGGCCTAAACTTATTTCCAGGGTGTGGGGAGAAACAGAATATAGAATTTCCTTAATTCCTTTTGGCGCCTATGTAAAGATGGCGGGAGAAAATCAGACCGAAGGAAAAATCCTGGAAAAGGGAGATTTTTTTGCCCAGAAAATATGGCGTCGGGCTATTATGCTTATTTCCGGCGTGGTGGTAAATGTTCTTTTATGTTGTTTAATTTTCATCTTTATATTTTATGCCGGAAGACCGGTTCTTAAAGCCGTCATCGGAGAAGTTAAAGAAGGGGAACCGGCTGCTTTAGCCGGTTTAAGCGTCGGCGATAGAATTATTAACGTTAACGGTGTAAATATTGAAGATTGGGATACAGTCTATGAAATTACATCAAAAAGTCCCAATAAACCTTTGGTTTTTCAGGTTGAAAAGGACAATCAAATAAAAACCGTGGAAATTACCCCTCGTTTAGAGATAGAGACCACTCCTTTTAACGATAAGGTTGAAAGAGGATTAATCGGGGTGTTACCGGATGCCGACCAGATTTACTATAAAAAAGAACCTTTTCTTAAGGCTATTTTAAAAGGGACTCAACAAACTTTCTATTTAGCTAAATTAATGTATATCGGCTTATGGAAAATAGCTACTTTGAAAATTTCTGTCAAACAACTTGGCGGTCCCCTTTTAGCGGCTCAACTGGCTGTCCAGCAGGTCCAGCTGGGTTTTTTACCGCTGTTGATGTTTCTGGCCGTCATCAGTTTGAACCTGGCCGTTATAAATCTTTTACCAATTCCCGTACTTGATGGCGGACATTTATTATTTTTGCTGATAGAAAAAATAAAAGGCCGTCCTTTATCCGTAAAAGCCCAGGAAATTGGTAACACCCTGGGGTTAGTAATTCTGGTTACTATTATGTTATTGGCAACATATAATGATATTTTGCGTTTTTTTGAAAAATAAGGGAAAAGGATGCTTCAAAGAAGGAAAAGCCGGGTTGTAAAATTAGGTAAAGTCAAGATAGGCGGGAACAACCCTGTTTCTGTCCAATCAATGACCAAGACTTTTACTTCTGATTGGGAAAAAACAATTAGGCAGATTCATCGGTTGGAAAAAGCCGGTTGTGAAATTATCAGGGTTGCCGTACCGGATTGGCCGTCAGCAAAGGCCCTTTCCAGAATCAAAAAAAGAATAAACATACCGTTGGTGGCAGACATTCATTTTTCTCGTGAACTGGCTCTGGAATCCATCAATCAGGGAATTGACGGACTCCGGATTAATCCGGGAACTATTTCCCGCGAAAAAGATTTAGCCAAAATTTTTACGGCTTCTAAATCAGCCCGGATCCCGGTTAGAATCGGAATAAATGCCGGTTCATTACCAAAACGAACCTCAAAACCATTAAGATTTGATATGGTTTCTGCGGCTCTTGAAACCCTTGAAATTTGCCGGAATTTAAAATTTAACGATATAGTTTTTTCCCTCAAGGCTTTTGACATTGAAGAAACAATTGGAGCTTATAAGATACTGGCCGAAAAATGTAACTATCCCTTTCATCTGGGAATCACTGAAGCCGGGCCGTTAAATAGCGGAACCATCCGTTCTGTTTTAGGAATTGGATATCTTCTTCTGGAAGGGATTGGAGATACCATCAGGGTTTCTTTAACGGCTGACCCGGTTGAGGAGGTTAAAGTTGCCCGGAACATACTTAGTGCTTTAGGTTTAAGACATTTTGGACCGGAAATAATTTCTTGCCCGACTTGTGGACGTTGTCAGGTTAATTTGATAGAAATGGTAAAAAAGCTTGAAAATTCATTAATAGATAAGTTCCCTTCTAATACAGACGCTCCCCCTCTTAAAATAGCCGTAATGGGTTGTGTGGTTAACGGGCCGGGAGAAGCCCGTCAGGCCGATATCGGTATCGCGGCCGGTAAAAAAGAGGGTTGGTTATTTAAAAAGGGGAAAAGGATAAGAAAAGTTTCAGAGAAAAATTTAGTGGGCACTTTGTTGAAAGAAATAGAGAAGGATTGGTTTTCTGGTAATAACTAAGAATTAAGGATTAACCTGCCTGTCGCCCGCCTGTCGGCGGACAGGGCAGACAGGGACGTTCGCTGTGCTCACTCTAAGGATTAAGTAATTACTTCTTGGTGTTATTACTTAATTCTGAATTCTTACTACTTAATCTTTACTTCTTAATTCTATTTAAAGTTATCGGAGGTTTTTATGCGTTGGAGAGAAGCTTTTATCGTCACTTTAAAGGAAAATCCCCAGGAAGCGGAAATAATCAGCCACCGCTTAATGTTAAGAGCGGGGTTACTGCGCAAATTAACCAGCGGGATATATTGTTATCTGCCTCTGGGGGTTAGAGGTCTGCACAAAGTAGAGACAATTATCAGGGAAGAGATGAATAAGGCCGGGGCCCAGGAAGTTCTTCTGCCCGTATTACACCCGGCTGCCCTATGGCAGGAAACGGGACGCTGGGATGAATACGGTAAAGAAATGATGCGGATAAAAGACAGACACGGAAGAGAATTTGCTCTGGGTCCGACTCATGAAGAAATAATTACCGATTTAGTTAGAAAAGAAATCCGTTCTTATAAACAGTTGCCGGTTATTCTTTATCAGATACAGACTAAGTTTAGAGATGAAATTCGTCCGCGATTCGGGGTAATGAGAAGCCGGGAATTTTCCATGAAGGATGCCTACAGCTTTGATATTGATGAAAAAGGAGCTCAGGAGAATTATGATAAGATGGCGGAGGTTTATTATAGAATTTTTTCCCGTTGCGGATTGAAAACTCAAAAAAGAACGGCTGATTCAGGTTTAATCGGAGGGAAAATTTCCGAAGAATTCGTCTCTATTTCTAAAACCGGAGAAGAAATTGAAATCGGCCATATTTTTCAATTGGGTATTAAATATAGTGAATCAATGAAGGCAGGATACCGGGATGAAGCCGGTAATCAAAAGCTCATTTTTATGGGGTGTTATGGTATTGGCGTCAGCCGTTTGTTAGCGGCCATAATTGAAAGCTGGCATGACGAAAACGGTATTTGCTGGCCTCTTTCCGTAGCTCCTTATACGGCAGTAATTCTGACCCTTGGAGAGGAGAAAGAGATAATTGACTGTGCCGAGAAAATATATAACGATTTGAGTAATCAGGGGATAGAGGTTCTATGGGATGACCGGCAGGAATCAGCCGGTATAAAATTTAAAGATGCGGATTTAATCGGCATTCCCATCAGATTGGTTATTAGCGAGAGGCTTTTAAAAGAAGGGAAGATAGGACTGAAGAAACGAACCGGGCAAAAAGAAATTACGGTTAAAATAGAAGACATAACTCTTCAGATAAAGAAAGTTATACAGGAATCCTTATTATGAAACTATGAATAAGATTTCTCTTGCAAATTTTAGTTTAATATGATATTCTAAAACAGGTTACTCTAGAATAGCAATTGAAAGTGGGTAAGTTTTCCCACTTTTTTTATTCGCTAAAAACGGAAGAGTGAATATTCTTTATAAATTGCTTCTTTTAAAATAAAAAAAGAAGGAGTTGTCAATAATGGGTAATAACGATATTCTGGTTATCCTGGAACATTTAGAGAGAGAAAAGGGCATTAATAAAGATGTTCTTCTTAATACTATTGAGGCAGCCCTTTTAACGGCCGCACGTAAAAGGTTCGGTTCAGATAAAGATATTAAAGTAAAAGTAGACGGTGAAACCGGTCATTTCAAGGTTTTTTCCGGAAATAAGGAAATAACACCCAAAAATTTTGGCCGCATTGCCGCTCAGACCGCCCGGCAGGTTATTATTCAAAAAATCCGTGAAGCCGAGAAAGAAGTTGTATATGAAGATTTTAAAGATAAAGAAAGCAGTGTAGTCACTGGTTTTATTCAGAGGGAAGAATATAAGAACAAAATAGTGGATTTGGGAAATGCGGAAGGCATTTTACCCTTCAGGGAACAGATTAAAGGAGAAAGTTATCAGCCCAGGGAACGGGTAAAATTTTTTCTCCTGGAGGTTAAAAAAACTTCTAAAGGTCCTCAGCTTATACTTTCCCGAACTCATCCCAATTTCGTCAAAGCCTTATTTGAACTGGAAGTTCCGGAAATAATGGATGGAATTGTGGAAATAAAGGCGATTGCCAGGGAACCGGGGGAACGGACTAAAATTGCGGTGTTTTCCAAACAGGAAAACGTAGACCCGGTTGGCGCTTGCGTCGGGGTTAGAGGCAATAGAATTAAATCTATAGTCAGAGAATTAAAAGGCGAAAAGATTGATATTATCCGGTGGAGCGATAATATGGAGGCTTATCTTACGGCCGCTTTAAGTCCAGCTAAAATATCCCGGGTGAACGTTGACCCGGAAAATAAAAGGGCCGAAATCATAGTGCCTGACGACCAGTTATCCTTGTCTATCGGTAAAAAGGGGCAGAATGTTCGTATTGCCGTAAAATTAACGGGATGGAAAATTGATATAAAAACAGAATCAAATCTGGCTAAAGAAAAAACAAAAGAGGAAAGCAAACAGGAAAGTGAACTGTCTCCATTGACGCTGCCTGGTATCGGAGAGAAGGTTTTGGAAAAATTAAAGGCCGCCGGTTTTGAATCTTTAGATAAACTGTTAAAGGCCCATGTAAACGACCTGATAGCCGTGCCGGGGATTGGCAAAAAAACGGTGGAGAAGATTTTAGCCGCGATTAAAAAAACAGATTAAACAGTGAAAACAGATCTGGAAAATAATTATTTAAAATATGCGTGTTCATGAATTAGCCAAAAAATTAAATATAGATAATAAAAAGCTTATGGCTGAACTCAAGCTTTTGGGTATTCCGGTTAAAAGCCATCTCACTTTACTCGATGCTGAGACCGGTAAAGCCATATATGAAAAACTTAAACATAAGCCCACTCAATCTTCATCTAAATCTAAAAGCGAAGATAAAGGGAAATCCAGAGGTAAAGCTAAAAAAACTAAAAAAGAAACAGAGAAAGTCCAGAAGCTTGAAAAAGGGACTGAAAAAACAAAAAAACAGAAGAAATCTCCGGAAGAGACAAAAGAAAAAACCAAGAAAAAAGTCAGCCGAAAGCCGGTTAAAATTAAAGAAGATATCCCTCCCCGGCAAAGAAAAGCAGCCAAGAGAAAACCGGAAGAAAAAGATTCATCTCCAACCATCGGTGAGTTAACAGGAAAATCAAGAGAAGAAGTTAAGGATGTTTCCAGAACAGCAGTTGAAGAACTTCCGCCGGTAACGAAACCTTTAGAGCCTAAAAAAACTCCGGAAGAAAAAACTAGGGTTGAAGAGCCGGTTACAGTTAAAGGGCCGGCTAAAAAAGCTTTAGAATTTAAAGAGTCGCCTACGGTAGCAGAATTGGCAAAATTGTTGGAAATTAGTCCGAGTGACTTAATTAAAAGTCTTATGTCTCGGGGCATTATGGCGACCATTAATCAACGTTTGGAAAAAGATTTAGCCGTAGTGGTGGCCAAGGATTACGGATTAGAGGCTCAAAATGTCATTATCACTGAGGAAGACGTTTTACCGGTTGAGGCCGTAATTGATAAGACCGGGGATTTGATACCGCGCTCACCGGTGGTGACTATTATGGGGCATGTTGATCATGGAAAAACCAGTTTGCTGGATGCTGTCAGGAAATCGAAAGTTGCCGAAGGAGAGGCAGGGAAGATAACCCAGCATATCGGAGCTTATAAAGTGGAATTGCCGAATGGGAAGGTAGTGTTTTTAGATACACCCGGGCATGAGGCTTTTACGGCGATGAGAGCTCATGGAGCCAAGGTAACCGATATAGTTGTTCTGGTAGTGGCGGGAGATGACGGTGTTATGCCTCAAACCGTAGAAGCTATTGACCACGCTCAAGCGGCTAAAGTCCCCATTTTAGTCGCGATTAATAAAATGGATAAATCCGAAGCTAACCCAACCCGGATTAAACAGAAATTAACCGAGTTTGATTTGGTTCCAGAAGAGTGGGGAGGTAAAACAATATTTGTCAATGTATCAGCTAAGACCGGAAAAGGCTTAGCCGAGTTATTAGAGATGTTGATTTTAGAAGCGGAGATGTTGGAATTAAAAGCTAATCCCAATCGCTTGGCTGTAGGAACGGTTATTGAAGCTGAAATCCATAAAGGAAAAGGACCCATTGCCACGATTTTAGTGCAAAACGGGACATTAAAAATCGGTGATATTTTTATCTGTGGTTCAGAGTGCGGTAAAGTGAAAGCAATGATTAATGATGAGGGACGCCGGGTTAAAGAAGCCGGACCTTCAACTCCGGTTGAAGTCCTGGGTTTTTCAAATATAGTCCCGGTGGGTGAAAAATTTAACGTCGTTAAAGATGAAAAGAAAGCCCGGATAATCAGTGATGCCAGAAAACAGAAAGAGAGAGAAAAGACCCTTAAAGGGGTAACCCATATTCGTCTGGAGGATTTACATAAAGAGATAGAGTCAGGTAAAATAAAAGAACTGCCTTTAATTTTAAAAGCCGATGTTCACGGTTCTGTTACCGCTATTAAGGAATCCCTGTTAAAGTCGATTTCTGCCAAAGTAAAGATTAAAATAATACATAGCGGTGTCGGCGGAATTAACGAATCGGATGTTATTTTAGCGGCAGCGTCTAACGCGATAATTTTTGGTTTTAACGTCGTTCCGGATTTTAACGCCCAGGTCTTAGCGGAAAAAGAAAATGTGGATATCCGTATATACCGGATAATTTATGAACTCTTAGACGAAGTAAAATTAGCCATGACCGGTTTGCTTGAACCAACTTTTAAGCCGGTTTTTTCCGGACGGGCCGAGATCAGACAAATTTTCCGTGTTCCTAAAATGGGAATGATTGCCGGTGCATATATTTTAACAGGGAAAATCATCCGGACCAACCTTATTCGAGTGGTCAGAAACGGAACCATTATTCATGAAGGAGAAATTTCTTCTTTGCGGCGCTTTAAAGATGACGTAAGAGAAGTAACGGTTGGCCTGGAATTTGGTATAGGCATCGCTAATTTTAACGATTTAAAAGTGGGCGACTTAATAGAAGCTTTTCATATGGAAGAAGTAGCGCCCAAGCTTTAAGTTCCGGACAGTGGCTATCGGAATATTAACACTTGATTTATATCTTCCCGGAGTGAGGTCTTTAAAGCATAAACGGAAAATATTAAAAAGCTTAAAAGACCGCATAGGAAACAGGTTTAATGTTTCTATTGCCGAGATGGATGCTCATGAGAAATGGCAGCGGGGAATTCTGGGCGTAGTCAATATAAACAACGACCAGCGTTATATAGAGAGTCTTTTAAATACCGTGGTTAAATTTGTTGAGAACAGTTATGATTGTCAGGTTATAAATCATCAGGTGGAATTTATTTAATTATGTCTAGCCAGAGGATTGCCAAGGTAAGTTCTGCACTTCGGAAAATAATCAGTGAATTGATTCAGAATGGTGTTAAAGACCCGAGGATTGGTTTCGTGTCTGTAACCAAAGTGAAACTTTCTAAGGATCTTCGTCACGCTCAGGTGTTTGTTAACATTCTGGGCACTGAACGGCAGAAAAAAACTACTTTGAAGGGTTTAAACAGCGCCGTGGGTTTTATTCGTTCTAATTTAAGAGATAAAATCCGCCTTCGTTATAACCCGGAAATATTTTTTAGCTATGATGATTCTCTTGATTACGGGTTACACATCGAACAACTCCTTAAAGACGTAAATAAGGATAATTAACCGCCCGCCTTTTTATGTAAAACACGGAAATACCGTCAGGATTTATATTCATTACAATAAACGGTTTTAAGGTTTACGTTTAGACGGGTCAGATAAAAAAACAATTTTAAATAATATGAACGGTTTTTTAAATATTAATAAACCTAAAGGATTTACTTCTCATGATGTGGTTGAATTCGTAAAGCGGCGGTTCAGGCTTGACCGGGTGGGACACTTGGGAACACTGGACCCTCTGGCCAGGGGTGTTTTGCCTCTGGCCTGCGGAACGGCCACCAAGCTTTCTGCTCGTTTGCTTGAAGGGGAAAAAGAGTATGAAGGCTATCTTTTTTTAGGTCTTCAGACGGATACACAGGATATTGAAGGGAAGGTTATTTTAAAAAATAAAATCCCCGAAGTTTCCAGAGAACGGATAGAAGAAATATTTTACAATTTCCAGGGTCCGCAGGAACAGCTGCCTCCTATGTTTTCTGCCCGCAGGCATAAAGGAAAAAGATTATTTGAATTTGCCCGAAAGGGGCAAGTTATAGAACGAAAACCCAGAGAGATAAATATTTATAACCTTAAACTTGTCTCTTTAGAGCCGCCTCGTATCCGTTTTTATGTCCATTGTTCTAAAGGGACATATATCCGGACACTGGTTTATGATTTAGGTAAAATCATTGGTTGCGGAGCCTGTCTTTTAGAGCTGGTTCGCCTGAGGAAAGGGCCGTTCGTTTTTTCAGAAAGTATAGGTTTAAATAATTTAAATGACCGGGATGGTTTTAAAAGACATATTATCTTTGAAGAAAAGATTCTGAAAGAAATAACTTGAAATATGGAAATAATTCATGGTTTTAAAAATTTTCATAAAGAGGCCTCCCCTGTTTTAGTTATGGGGATTGGCAATTTTGACGGCGTGCATTTGGGACATCAATATATGATAAAAAATATCGTCAGGCGCGCCAGGAAAAAGAAAGGAAAAAGTCTTATTTTTACGTTTCCCGTTCATCCTTTAAACGTGCTTAAAGAAAAAGGGATGCGTCCGCAATTAACCACTCTTTCTCAGAAATTAAGTCTATTTTCTTCTCTGGGCATAGATATTTGCTTATTGGTGGATTTTAATCGGGATTTAGCCGAATTATCACCTTTTTATTTTGCCCGGAAAGTGCTTGGGGATATCCTGGGAGTTAAAGAGATAATAATAGGGGAAAATTACCATTTCGGCAGAGGAAGGAAAGGGGATGCCGGTAATTTAAAAAAATGGGGAAAAAAACTGGGATTCAAAGTAACGATTTTACCTTTGTTTAAATATAAGAAAAAAGCAGTAAGCAGTACCATGATAAGAGAATTTTTAAAAACGGGGGACGTTAAAAATGCCTCTATGTTTCTCGGGAGGCCTTATGTTATATCCGGTGTGGTAGAAAAGGGCAGTCAAAGAGGGGAGTCCCTGGGATTCCCTACGGCTAATATTTCTCCCAGCCTCAATTTAATTCTCAAAGACGGGGTATACATAATAAAAGTGAAAAAGAATAAGACGGTTTATCACGGTTTGCTTAATTTAGGGAAACGCCCGACTTTCAAAGAACATAAAAGAACAATAGAAATATTTTTGTTTAATTTTACCGGGAATCTTTACAATGAAGAGCTTTCAGTTGAAATTATCCGTCGTTTGAGAGATGAAATAAGGTTTTCATCAAAGCATGCTTTAATAAACCAGATATTAATGGATATTAAACAAGCCAAAGCATTTTTTAAAAATAAATTGGAATAAGTTCAGTTTGAAGCGGAAAATCTATAGGTATTGATTATTACGGAATATCAGGGAATGATTTGAAACGGTAAGTTTTAATATTTTCTCTTTACCATCTCGTTTGTTTATGATATAGTGTATATTAATCTGACTGAATATAGATAACAGAATCCAGGAGGTGTTAAGTGGTTTTAGGTAAGGGCAAAAAGCAAAGTGTAATTACAAAACATCAGGCTAATGATAAAGATACCGGTTCTCCGGAAGTTCAAATAGCGCTATTAACCGAGCGTATCAATTATTTAACCGATAGACATTTCAAGACTCATCAGAAAGACCATCATTCTCGGAGAGGACTTTTAAAGATGGTTGGAGATAGACGGCGGCTTTTAAACTATCTCCGGACTCATAAAAGAGAACGATACGAAAAACTGATTGAAAAACTGGGCTTAAGAAAATAGAAGGGATTTTTTATGGAAAAAGTTAGTTTAAAGATTGCCGATAAGGAGTTAACTATAGAAACCGGCCGGATGGCCAGACAGGCCGACGGCGCGGTAGTGGTTCGTTATGGAGAAACGGTTGTTCTGGTAACAGTCGTAGCGGCCAAGGAATTAGGAGAAGAGTTTGATTTTTTTCCGTTAACGGTTGATTATCGGGAAAAAACTTCGGCGGCCGGGAAAATACCGGGGGGGTTCATAAAAAGAGAAGGCCGACCCACGGAAAAGGAAATTATTACCGCCCGGCTTATTGACAGGCCGCTCCGTCCTTTATTTGCGAAAGGCTTTTTATATGAAGTGCAGATAATGGGTATGGTGCTTTCTGCGGATGAAGAAAATGACCCGGACATTTTAGCGATGATAGGCGCTTCCGCGGCACTTACTATCTCAGATATTCCTTTTGAAAAGACACTGGGTTCTTTACGTATTGCCAAAATTAACGACCAGTTTATTCTCAATCCCACCTATTCTCAGCTTGAAGAAAGTTCTCTTGATATGGTCATAGCGGCTACTGAAGAGGCTATTGTCATGCTTGAAGGCGGCGCCAGGGAAATTCCTGAATCAACAATAATTGAGGCCATAGCCTATGCGCGTCCTTATATTCTGGAAATAATCAATATACAGAGAGAACTGGCTAAAAAAATCGGCAAGAGTAAACGTGAAGTGGAATTAATAAAGGTTGATGAAGGGTTGTACGAAACTTTTAAAGTGCAGTTCGGAAAATTAATAGATAAAGCCCATGTTATCGCTGATAAAGAATTGCGCGAAGAAGAGTTAAAGAAAATTACTGATAACGCCTTAGAACAATTTAAGGAACAACATTCATCTATAGTTATCCGTTCTACCCTGGAAGAATTAGAGAAAAATTTAGTCCGAAAAAAAATATTAACCACCGGGAAGCGTTCTGACGGGCGTTCTCCTGACGATATCAGGCCGATAAGCTGTGAAATCGGCATTTTGCCGCGCACGCACGGTTCGGCTCTTTTTACCCGGGGACAGACGCAATCTTTAGCTACGACTACCTTGGGTACCTCCGAGGATGAACAGCGTATAGACGGGTTAAGCGGAGAGCTTAGCAAGCCTTTTATGCTTCATTATAATTTTCCTCCTTTCAGTGTAGGAGAAATCCGGATGCAAAGGGGGCCGGGACGCCGGGAAATCGGGCATGGTTTTTTAGCGGAACGTTCACTAAAGGCGGTTTTACCTTCCGCGGAAAAATTTCCTTATACCATTCGTCTGGTTTCCGATATTCTTGAATCAAACGGTTCTTCTTCAATGGCTACGGTTTGTGCGGGGACATTGGCGCTTATGGATGCCGGTGTTCCTATTTCGGCACCCGTGGCCGGTATTTCCGTAGGTTTAATTAAAGAAGGGGAAAAAATGGTCCTTCTAACCGATATATTAGGATTGGAAGACCATACCGGTGATTTAGATTTTAAATTGGCCGGAACCATGAAAGGGGTAACCGGTTTTCAAATGGATTTGAAAGTAGAGGGGATAAGTTTAAAACTTCTTGAACAAATTCTTGAAAAAGGAAGAATAGCCCGTTCCGTTATTCTTGAAAAAATGAGCGAAGTCATTGCCGAACCACGGATAGAACTTTCAACGTACGCCCCCCGGATAAAAACCATAAAAATCAAACCGGACCAGATCAGAGAAGTTATTGGTCCCGGGGGAAAAATGATTCGTAAAATTATTGATGAAGCCAACGTTAAAATTGACGTTGAAGATGACGGCCGGGTTTTAATTTTTTCTCCTGATGAAGCGGCTTTAGCTAAAGCAGAAAAGATGATAAAGGATTTAACCGCCGAACCGGAAATAGGGAAAACTTATTTAGGCCGGGTTACCCGCATTATGAATTTCGGCGCCTTTGTTGAAATTTTACCCGGTCAGGAAGGACTGGTTCACATTTCCCAATTAGACAATCGGCGGGTAGAAAAGGTAGAAGATGTGCTTAAAGAAAATGATGAAGTTCTGGTAAAAGTCATTGAGATTGATAGGCAGGGGAGGATAAACTTAAGCCGTAAACAGGCTTTAGCCGAAAAGGGGAAACAAAGCGGTGAAAAAGATAATGATAAAGTTTAGACAGGATGAAAGCTGTAGAGATATTCCTGTGCCGCAATATATGAGTGATTCCGCCAGCGGGTTGGATATAAGAGCGGCCGTAAAAGAAGATGTAACTCTTCTGCCGGCGAAAAGATATTTAGTCCCTACCGGCATTTTTATAGAGGTTCCTTCCGGTTTTGAAGTAGAGGTTCGTCCCAGAAGCGGTTTAGCGATAAAACACGGTATAAGTATCGTTAACAGCCCGGGGACAATCGACGCCGATTATCGGGGAGAAATTTGTGTGATTTTAATTAATTTAGGTGAAGAGCCTTTTATTATCCGCCGGGGGGAACGTATTGCCCAGCTGGTAGTTAAAGAAGTGGTCAAAGCCCAACTTATAGAAGAACAGGAATTAACCGAAACGAAAAGAAACTCCGGAGGTTTCGGTCATACCGGAATTTCTTAAAGCAGGTAAAACTTAACTAAACCACTATGGAAAATTTGGTCAAACTTCTGATTTTAGGTCTCATTCAGGGGTTGACCGAATTTTTACCCGTAAGCAGTTCGGGACATTTAGTTATTTTAACGGATATTTTTCAATTTAGAGGGGACCAGCTAAGCTGGACAGTTGCTTTTCATACCGGGACATTTTTAAGTATTATATGGTATTTTCAGAAGGATCTTAAAAAGATCCTTTTTTCATTTATGCCTTTTAACGGCGTAGATAAAGAAGAGCGTAAACGTTTACACCGGTTGGTGTATCTTCTTTTTTTGGGAACGCTGCCGGCCGCCGCTATCGGGCTTCTTTTTTATGATTTTTTTGAGCGCGTTTTTCAGAACATTTACCTGGTGATTTTAACTCTTTTCATAAACGGCTGCTGGTTGATTTTTGCCGAATGGATGTCTTCAAAAATCAAGGTAACGATAGAATTAAAAGATTTAAACTGGAAGCAGGCTTTATGGATAGGGATTGGACAGATGGTTGCTTTACTTCCCGGGATTTCTCGTTCCGGAGCTACTATTGGTTGCGGTTATCTTTGCGGATTAAAAAAAGAGTCGGCTTTTAATTTTGCTTTTCTTCTGGCTTTACCGGCTATTTTCGGGGCTTTGCTTTTGTCTCTGGGAGAGATGGAAGGCCCTCTAATTATTTTAACCGTAGTGGTTTTATTTACGGCTTTTGTTGGATATTTAGCTTTAAAAATATTAGCTCAGATGGTCAGAAAGAGTAAACTGAAGTATTTTGCTTTTTACTGCTGGATAGTTTCTTTCTGGACCTTTTTTTATATGTTGCGGGGCTAAAATGGAAATAAATTATGCCGCGTAAAAAAACACATTTTCACATTAATATTAATCCGGAAGTAATCGGGGAAATCATCGGTATCCTGATTTTTGCTTTATCTTTGTTCAGTCTGGTAAGTCTGGTGAGTTTTCGTCCTTCGGATTCTTCTTTTTTTCAAATTCCTCCCAACCGCCCGCCGGAAAATTTAGGCGGTATCGCCGGGGTGTATCTTTCAAGCTTCTTATTCAGTTATTTCGGATGGAGTGCTTATTTGGTCCCCTTGCTTTTAGCTATATGGGGATGGAGGAAATTTAGAAGGCAGGCAACGCTGAGACTGCTGGTGAAATTTTTCGGGGTCTGCCTGATTTTAATCTCCACCAGTACTTTTTTAGAGACGTATTCTTTAAATCTTCCCAGTTGCGGTTTTCTTTCCGGGGGTGTCTTCGGCGCCTTTTTTCATAATAGATTAAGGGATTTTTCGGGACAGGCCGGAGTGGCAATCTTTATTTTTACCCTTCTTTTTTTAGGCATTCTTTTAAGCTGTCGTAATTTTTTAATTAGAGGGGTAGGGTTATTCTTATTTATGGTCTGGAAAACAATATCAGCCGCAGCCAGATTTATATACTCTTTTATTATCGGTGCTTTTAAAACTATTAAATTTGTTCTGGGGAAACTCTTAAACGTCAGGATTCATATTGAAAAGCCTTCTTCCCCCAAGATTAATCTTCCCTCGCGGGTAGTGAAGATAAGGAAAGAAGAAAAAAAGCGGATTGAGAAAATTAAAATTAAGAAGGAAAAACCGCCTGAAACGATAAAGAAAGAAAGCGAAGATATTGAAATAAGGACCGGGATTGCCGATGATTACCAGCTGCCGCCGGTCTCCCTTCTGGATGAGCCCCCGGCAGAAAAATCGGAGATAAAAGAGAATTTAAAAGAGCAGGCGAAAATTTTAGAGGAAACCCTGGGTAATTTCGGCATTAAATCCAAGGTTCTTCAGATTAACCGCGGGCCGGTTATTACTGAATATGAAGTTCAGCCGGCGCCGGGAGTAAAGGTCAACCGGATAGTTAATCTTTCGGATAACATTGCTCTGGCAATGCGCGCTCCCACCGTGAGAGTGGTTGCTCCTATTCCCGGAAAAGCTGTGGTTGGCATAGAGATTCCTAACCTTTCGGTATCTAATGTTTATCTTAAGGAAATCATTACCCACCCTGATTATGCCAAAGCTTCCAGTAAATTGATTTTAGCTCTGGGTAAGGATATTTCCGGAAAGCCTCTGGTTACCGATTTAACGGATATGCCCCATCTTCTTATTGCCGGAACGACCGGTTCGGGTAAAACCGTTTGTATTAATACTTTAATTACCAGTATCCTTTTTAAAGCTACACCCGGAGAGGTAAAATTCATTTTAATTGACCCCAAGCGGGTAGAATTAATTAATTTTAATAATTTACCCCATCTGGTTACGCCGGTAGTGACTAATCCTAAAAAAGCGGCGGTAGTTTTAAAATGGCTGGTTGAAGAGATGGAGAATCGTTATAAAATTTTTGCCGAAGCGGGAGTTAGAAACATTGAAGGTTATAATAAGAGTCTGCCTAAGGGTTTCCTTCCGTATATCGTTGTGGTTATTGATGAACTGGCAGATTTAATGATGGTCGTTTCTATGGAAGTAGAGGATGCGATAACCCGGCTCGCCCAGCTTTCCAGGGCGGTCGGTATTCATATAGTTCTGGCGACTCAGAGGCCTTCCGTTGATGTTATTACCGGGGTAATTAAAGCTAATTTTCCTTCCAGGATTTCATTCCAGGTTTCTTCCAAAGTGGATTCAAGAACGGTTTTAGATATGAACGGAGCTGAAGCTCTTCTGGGTAAAGGGGATATGCTCTTTTTGCCTCCCGGGCAGGCTAAACCGATCAGGGCGCAGGGGGCTTTTATTAATGACCAGGAAATCAGCCGGATTATTGATTTTATAAGTAAAAGAGCTAACCCTGTTTATAATGAAGAAATTTTTACCAGAGAAGATAAGGAAAACGAAACTTCTCTGGGAACGGATGAATTGTTTGAACAGGCGGTCAAAATAGTTTTGGAAACCGGCCAGGCTTCGGCTTCAATTTTACAGAGGCGGCTTAGAATAGGATACGCCCGGGCGGCCAGGTTAATTGATATGATGGAAGAGAAAGAAATTGTCGGCCAGCATCGGGGGAGCCGTCCACGGGAAATTTTAGTTGATGGTAACAACTGGAAAGGTGATAAAAATGAGTAGGCTTCATGCTTTTATTTTTATGGTGTGTTTTACGGTTGTTTTTTTACCGGCCGGTTTATCAGCCGAAAGCGATATCAATCAGATAATTTCTTCCTGGCAGGGGAAATATGACCGTCTTTCCAGTTATACCGCTACATATATTCAATCTGTATATGAAGGGGAAGAGTTAAAAGGAGAAACCTCCGGCATGGTATTTTTTAAGAAGCCCCATTTTTTTCGATGGGAAGTAAAATCTCCTGAGGAACAGATAATTGTTGGAAACGGAGAAATCGTTTGGGTTTATGTGCCGGGGTTTAACCAGGTTGTAAAGAGGACTTATTCACCGGAAAATTCTTTCGGTCCTTTCTGGTTTACTTCCACGGAACCGATAAAAAGAATTAAAAGCAATTTTATAATTAAAAAGCCTTTTACCGTAAAACATCAGGGAAAACAGATAGAAATATTGGAATTTATTCCCCGCAGGGAAATCCCCGATATTAAAAAGGTTCATCTCTGGATGGATCCGGATAAATTTTTACCTTTGCGGGTAGAAGTTTTTTTAAATGACGGGACACTTACCAGATTCATCTATAAAGATATCAAAATGGATGTTTCTCTTTCAGATGCGTTGTTTCAATTAAAAATTCCGGACGGAATAGAGGTATTTGAGGATTAGAAAATGGAATCTATCGGCAGTCTTCTTATAAAAGCTCGGAAACGTAAAAAATTCTCTTTGGAAAAAGCCGCCAAAGAAACCAGGATTAAAAAAGAATATTTAGAAGCGCTGGAAAAAGAAGAATTTGATATTCTTCCGGCCGGTATATACAGCCGGGCTTTTTTAGGCACTTATGCTCAATATTTAGGATTAGAAGCTGAAAAAATTTTAGAGATGTATAAGCAAAAAAAACCTTTCTCAGAGAACAAAGAGCTGAAGTTGCTCTATCCTCAGTTTACTCCCCGCCACCAACGTAAAAGCTGGGCCGGATTGTTATTATTTTTAGTGCTGGTGGCAGTGATTATTGTCTTTCTAAGTCAGTTAAAAAAGATTTCTCCTGAGATTCTTCCACCGCCAAAGCAAGAGCAGTTATCAGAACCCATGAAAGAAACTTTGCTTCAGGTTTCACCGGGTGTTTTAAACAATACGGTAAGTTTAAAAACCAAAGTTCTTGATGACTGCTGGTTACGGCTGAAAGACGGGGATAAAGTAATTTTTGAAGGGAACTTAGCCGGCGGCGAAGAGAAAAATTGGGAAAGCAATGATAAATTTGTACTCAGGATTAATAATGCAGCTAATATTGAATTAACAGTTAACGGTAATTTTATCGGGCCGGTCGGTAAAGAAGGCGAATTTATACACGCTTTGGTAATTACTCCCGATGAAATCTATTTTGAGTGATAATGGAAGAATCAAATAGTCATCCTGATATTTTTAATCCCCCCTGGGAAACCAAACAGGTTTTTCTGGTTTTTTTAATTTCTCTCTTTTCTTTTTTTGTTTTCAGCGTTTTTCTCGGTTTGTATTTGAGATATTTGCAGCATCTCGGAACAATAAAAGCTATCTCCCCCAAGTTTTTTGTAAATACCGTGTGGGGAGACGTACTGATGCTGTTGTATCTTTGTATCTTCAGTCTGGCTGGATATTTTCTGGTTTTAAAGAAGATTAAAGGCGATAAAATCAGGTATTTCATAAATTTTAGTACCATAAAAAAGGATGCGCTTTATAGTATTAAAATGTACGCCTTAAGCTTTCTGGGCGCGATATTACTGGGTGTAATTATTATAATGTTTATTGCTGTTTTAGCGGTCCTGATTAAAAAAAGTCCCCAGGAAGCAATTGAGGCATATTCAAAGGGGTTAGACAGCGAAAGGGCTCAGGTTGTGGCTCACATTGGAGTCCTTAAGATTATAATGCTTGTTTTTATGGCCCCCGTTATTGAAGAAGTTTTTTTCCGCGGCTGTCTGTATACCGCCTTAAGGAAAAATCATAGCGTGTTTTTTTCTATCATAGTCAGCAGTTTATTTTTCGCTTTTATGCACGGGTATTTCTTTAACTTTATTTATATATCCTTTATGGGGATAATGGGAGCGTGGATTTATGAAAAGAAAAGGTCCCTTACCGCTCCTATTTTTTTTCATTTTCTCTGGAATACAATGGTTTTATTACTGACTTTTTTGGCGATGAAGAAGTAAGACTGTTAACGGCCGGTTGGAGGTTATACCGGCAAAAATTTTTGACTTCCCCTGATATATGTGTTATAATAATAAAAATTTTAATAAGGTGAGGTAGATATTATGAAACGTTATTCCGGATATTTATGTATTATATGGGCTATGGCGATTTTAATGATTTTTTCTAACCAGGCCCGGGCCAATTACGTTTTGGTTAAAGGTTTCCAAAACGATAAAAAAGAAACCCGTCTGGTTATAGAGGAAGTAACCCCTACGGCGATATTGCCTGAGGAACAGGAATTAAAAAGCGAGGAAAAACTCGCCCCGCCTCCTATTGAAGATATTTTTTCTATCCCGGAGATAAAAATTAAAAAAGAAGAGAAAATCGTTCCCCCGGCGGAAGAGGAGATTATTGTGCCGGAAGAGAAGAAACTGGTGCCTTCTCTTGAGGAAGAAGAGATTTTTACTCCGGAAGAAAAGAGAGTAATTGAAGAAAACGTGATTATTGAACCGGGAGAAGAATTTTATCCTCTATTAAAAATGCCGGCCGGGGAAGAACCGGTGAATGAAGAAGAAAAAGAGATTATTCCTCCTATCCAGGAAAAAGATTTGATGGTACCCGAAATACCGGCTGTTGAAGAAGAAGGAGAATCTTTATTGCCTGAAGTTCCTGATTTTGAACAAAAGGAACTAGAGGCAATTAAAAATAATGGTTATAAACTGGGACCGGATGATGTGGTTCAGATATCCATTTTGCGCCATCCGGAGTTTTCCGGAGAATTTATGGTTGACCCTCATGGATATCTATCTATACCTTATATAGACCCGATAAAAGCTGACGGCTTGACTAAATATGAACTGAGAGATAAATTGAAGATGGTTTTGATTGAGTATATCCAATCTCCTAATGTGGACGTGAAAATTGTCGGCTATAATAGCCAGGCGGTGTATGTGGTTGGAGCGGTTGGCAGACAGGGTAAATATTCTACCCGGGGGAAAAAGATGACGGTCAGAGAGGCGATTGTTGCGGCCGGTATGCCTAATGCCGGGGCGGCTTTACGTTATGCGTATGTTTTTGGTCCGGACCCAAAGGAACCTAAAAAAGTAGTCAGATTATATGACGTACTGTACCGGGGGCAAGAAAAGTATAATATAGAGATAAAACCGGGGTCAATCCTATACGTCCGCTCAACAGTTATTTCTAAATTAGGTTCATATTTAGACCAGCTTTTCAGCTTTGTTGAGAAACCCGCCTTAATGAAAGACATACAAGAAACGTATAGTAACTGGTAATTTTTCATGCCTATATTTAAAAGCGATGTCAATATAAAAGAATATGTCAGGGTTATTTTTCGACGGAAATGGCTGTTGATTCTTCCCTGCGTGCTGATTTTTGCGGCTATAGTCATTATCAGTTTATTTATGCCCAAGGTTTATGAATCTTCAGCGACAATGCTGGTGATAGAGGAAAAAACCGTTAATCCTTTAATCGGCGATTTAGCGGCTTCTCCGGCGGTAAAAGACCGATTGAACAGTATCACCGAAGAAATGCTCAGCTGGAGTAGTCTGGTTGAACTGGCTAATACTCTTAATCTGACTCAGGGGATAAAGAATCAATATCAGTACGAACAGTTACTTTTAGAAATCAGAGCGAAAGTGGCTATAAAAATGATAGGGCAGGAAGTCATTCAAATGTCTTATCAAGGTGAAGACCCGGTAAAAGTTCAGCGGGTGGTAGCGATTCTGGCGGATATTTTTATCAGAAAAAATATAGAATCTATAACTGAACAGGCATCGTCAGCAATTCAATTCATTGAAAACCAACTGAATATTTATCAGCAGAAACTTGAAGAGGCCGAAGGGGCTTTAAGAGAGTTTAAGGAAAAACACCAGGCGGAATTGCCCGGGGACATCAGTGTCAGTGTCCAGCGTTTAATTGAATTACAATCTGAGCTTGAAAAAATTAATTTAGATATAGAAGATGCCGTAAGGGGTAAAACCCTCATTGAAAAGCAACTGGCCGGGGAAGAAAAAATTGTGGTTTCTGAAGTGACGCGGATCCAGAATCCTTTAGTGATGCAACTGACCGAGCGGCTTAATAATCTGAAATTACAGCTTACTAATCTTCTGGTTGACGCCAAAGAAACACATCCGCTCGTTCAGGAGCTTCGTCAGGAAATCAGTGAACTGGAGAGACAGCTTTCTCAACTAAAAGAGCAGACCGTCAGTGAAGAAACCTCGGGGATAAATCCTATTTTTCAGGAATTAGACCAGCAGATGAAAAAAATAGAATTACAGATAGAATCTCTGGAATCGCGTAAAGAGAAAATAGAAGCGCTAATTGAACAATATAAAATCCGGGTAGAAAATGTTCCAACACAGGAGTTAGAGTTAGTAGAGTTGCTTCGGGCTAAAGGGGTAAATGCCGGAATTTACGAAATGCTTTTACAGCGATTGGAATCAGCTAAAATTTCTCAGCGACTGGAGAGTTCTTCCCGGGGGACAAAAATTAAACTTTTAAATGAAGCGCGTCTCCCGATTAAACCGATTAAACCTAACCGGATAAAAATTGCCATTTTAGGATTTATTCTTGGTGGTGCAGTTGGGATCGGCTTGATAGCTCTTGGTGAGTTTACCGACCAGTCTATTTCCAGTCTGGAAGACGCTAAAGCCCATCTTAAACTGCCTGTTTTAGCTTCAATACCCCGTATCTATACCCCGGCTGAGGTGCATGAATATAATCTTAAACAGAGATTTTTTATCTTCGTTGTGGGCTTAACTTTAATCATTATGATTTTATCTGTTATTACCTATAATATAATAGTCACCTAAAAACCAAAGATTATAAAATGACGGCTGACAGATTAAGTGAAATTTTAAAAAAAGCTAGGCAAAAGGAAGGATATACACCGGCTCAGGGTCATTTACCGTCTTTCCGAAAGGGAATAAAGAATTTATTTTCTCATACGGGGGATATTAACCGTTTAACTTATGTGGCCGGCAATAAGAATGAAAGCGGGATTGACCCCCGGGTGATCAGTTATTACGCTCCTGATTCCCCGATTGCCGAACAATACCGGACTTTACGAACCCATATGTTTGCGACTAAACAGGAACAACCTCTAAAAGCAATCCTTTTCAGCAGTTCTCATCCCCGGGAAGGGAAAACCCTAACCGCCGTCAATTTAGCGGCAACTATCGCTCTAGATTCAAGTAAAAAGGTTTTACTTTTAGATGCCGACTTAAGAAAAGGTGAGATTAAAGAAATGTTAGGTTTAAGCGGGGAGAGAGGTTTATCTGAAGTTTTAAGCGGTAAATTAAAGGTTGATGAGGTCATCCAGAATACCAAGATTCCAGGTCTTTCTGCTATTACTTGTGGATTAAAATCTGAAAACCCTTCGGAATTATTAAACCCGGTTCGGATTAGGGAAATTCTTAATCTCCTGAAAGCCAAATTTGACCATATTTTTCTGGATACGCCCCCGGTAATTTCGGTAACCGACGGGCCGATTTTCGCCCCTTTAGCGGATGGAATTGTTTTGGTTATAAAAGCAGAAGTTACCCCTTTAAAAATAATTGAACATACCCAGTTTCTTCTTCAACAGGCCAAAGGTAAGATTATTGGCTACGTGATTGTTAACGTGGAATATTATATTCCTGAAGTAATTTATAAATACTTATAAAGTTTTTAGACTTTTTTATCTAAAATATAAAAATATATAAAAATATAAAAAAAATTTGACAAGAGTATACCGGAAATGGTATACTCTTTTTGCTTTCTATATAGAATTTTATATAGTTTGTGATAAATCTTTTCGGGTTTTGTGCTAATAATCTCTGTAATCTACTAAAAACAATCTATATAGTGTTAATACATAAGGAGTAAACCTATGTCGGACAGATTAATGACCGCAAAAGAACTGGCAGAATATGTGCAGCTTAATCCTTTGACTGTTTATAAGAAAGTTAAAGCCGGTGAAATTCCATATATCCGCCTGGGCCGTTCCATTCGGTTTAAAAAAGAACAGATTGATGAATGGCTTGAAAAGAATAAAGATATTAAATAATTTTTCTGGCTAATTTTAACAATATAATGGAGGAAATATAAATAATGGATATTTTAAAAAAATTGAAGGTAAAAGAAGGGAAGCTGGCAGTTGTAGGGTTAGGTTACGTGGGTTTACCTCTGGCCGTAGAATTCGGGAAGGTTGTTAAAACAATCGGATTTGATTTAAATAAACAGCGTGTCGCCAACTTAAAAAATAAAGTTGATGTAAATGGCGAAATAAATCCGGATGATTTTAAAGCGGCCTCTCTCATTGAATTTACCGATAACGCCGAAAAACTTAAAGAGGCAGATTTCATTATTGTGGCCGTTCCTACACCTATAACCAGGAATAAACAACCTGACCTTTTTTGTCTTAAAAGCGCTTCGGAAATAGTCGGTAAAAACCTTAAAAAAGGTAGTATTATTGTTTTTGAATCCACCGTTTACCCGGGGGTTACCGAGGACATTTGCGCCCCGATTATAGCCAAACATTCAAATTTAAAATACGGAAAAGATTTCAAAGTTGGTTATTCACCGGAACGTATTAATCCGGGTGATAAGGAACATACCGTTAGTAATATTATTAAAGTGGTTTCCGGTTGTGATAAAGAAACTCGGGAAGAAATTGCCGGGGTTTACGGTTTAGTGGTTAAAGCCGGTATTTATAAAGCCGAGTCAATTAAATGTGCCGAGGCGGCCAAGGTCATTGAAAATACCCAGAGAGACCTTAATATTGCCCTGATGAACGAACTGGCTATAATCTTTCATAGAATGGGTATTGATACTCTATCTGTTCTTAAAGCCGCGGCCACTAAATGGAATTTTATCCGGATGACCCCCGGTTTAGTCGGCGGACACTGCATTGGCGTAGACCCTTACTATTTAACCTTTAAAGCCGAAGAATTAGGTTACTATCCTCAGGTCATACTGGCCGGGCGGAAAATTAATGACGGTATGGGTAAATACATCGCTGAGATTACGGTAAAGAATCTCATTGAAGCTAACAAAACGGTCAAAGGCTCCAAACTATTGGTAATGGGGATTACGTTTAAAGAAAACGTCAGTGATATCCGCAATTCGCGTGTCATTGATATCATTCGCGAGCTGAAAGAATACGGGGTAGAAGTAACCGTATGCGATCCGCTTGCTAATCCCGACGAAGTACGCCATGAATACGGCATCGAACTGACCGAGTACAGCGACACCCTAAGAGTTGACGGTATCGTGCTTGCCGTCAACCATGGCCTGCTCAAACGTACATTAACGCCGGCGATAGTAGAAGCACATCTGGGGAATAACGGTACGCGCGGTGTGATCGTTGACATCAAAGGCATGTTTATCGCTGAAGAATTCGCCGGCCGCAACGTAATTTACTGGAGATTATAAATGTATACAGAATTTTATCAAAAAGTACTATTTCCTTTATATGAAAGTTTTTTTAAACGACGCAGTACAACGTCATATATTAAGAATCTTAATCAGTCACAGTGGTTGACCACAGATGCATTACGTCAACTTCAATTTGGCAAAATAAAACGGCTTCTAACCCATGCTTATAACAACGTTCCGTTTTATAGGAAGAAATACGACCAGGCAGGTATTTCTCCTGACCTCATCAGAGATTTCGATGATTTTCTTAAAATCCCTTTTTTAACCAAGGATGAAATCAGGGAAAATTTACAAAATATGATTGCCTCAAATTACCGTGATTGCAAGCTTTACCTGCAAACCACGGGCGGATCTACCGGAACACCGCTACTTTTAAAACATGACCACAATAATTATGAATATCGCGCCGCCGGTGTAAAACGGGTATACGGATGGGCGGGATATAAAGATGGAGCAAAAACGGTTTTCATCTGGGGCGCTCCGGTAGTACGCCAGCGTTTCTGGAAAAAATTTAAACACGATCTTGATGAGGCTATGAAACGACATATCTTTTTTAACACGTTTTATTTCGACGAAGAAATGATGAAGAGATGTTTCCATTTTATTAATAGATACCGGCCTGCACACATTGTTGCCTATACCATGCCATTGTTTAACTTTGCCAAATACCTCAGTCATAACGGTCTGAATATCTATGCGCCACGTTCGATTATCACCGCCGCGGAAAAATTATTTCCCCATCAACGGCAGCTGATTGAAAATGTTTTCAGGGCTAAAGTTTTCGAAACATACGGGTGCCGGGAGGTGTCGTCTATCGCGGGAGAATGCGACCGTCATCAGGGGATGCATATAAATATGGAAACTATCTATATGGAAGTCATCAAAGATGGTAAAGCGGCAAAGCCTAAAGAGTTAGGCGAGGTTGTCCTTACAGATCTTACCAACTATAGCATGCCGTTCATCCGTTATAAAAATGACGATATCGGTTCATTCTCCGGTAGAACCTGTGAATGCGGCCGCGGCCTTGAACTGCTTGACCGGGTTGAGGGGAGAGTGCTGGATACGATAAAAACTCCTGACGGGAAGCTTATCCCCGGTGAATTTTTTATCTACTGGTTTATGGGGTTTGATGAAATAAAACAGTTTCAAATAAGGCAGGACTCATTAGATAAAATGACGGTAACAATGGTTCAAGGACGTGCGCTGACCGAAGCAAGACAGAAAACCCTTTTAGAGGTGATTAAAAAGATCATGGGGCATGAAATATCTATTGATTTCCGCTTTGTCGATAATATTCCCCTCACCCCTACCGGTAAATTCAGAGTTGTTGTTTCACACGTTCCGGCTGACTTTCAGAACAATTAATTTTTGTAAAAGAGTTTTTGTGGACAGAGAATTTGTTTCTGATATTGAATTAACTAAATCAGGTAAAATGCATACGATAATATTAAAATATTTTAGGAAGATATGTTAAAAATTCTTCATATTTTAGACAAATCGGTTCCTAATTTAAGCGGCTATAGCATTCGCGCCAAATATATTGTTCGATTTCAAAAAGAATACGGCCTTAATCCTGTGTGCATAACCTCGCCAAAATATGAAGTTGAGCCGCAAAATGAAACTATCAATGGTATTTCTTATTATCGTTCTTATATAGATACTCCCACCTTTTTTTTAAAAATTCCTTTTTTGAAAGAAAGAATTGTAATGGATACATTCAAAAAAAATATTCGTAAAGTTGTGGAAAAAGAAAAAATTGATATTATCCACGCTCATTCGCCGTCTTTATGCGGATTACCGGCAATGGCAGTGGCTAAAGATAAAAATATTCCTTTTGTCTATGAGATAAGGGCATTCTGGGAAGATGCCGCGGTGGATTTAGCAAGGTTTAAAGAAAATTCATTTAAATATAAAGTTAGCCAATATATGGAAGGGAAACTATTTAAGGACGCTGATGCGCTTATCGCGATATGCGAAGGGATAAAAACGGAAATTTTTCGACGAGTACCCCGTGAAAACATTTATATCGTAAAAAACGGTATTGATGTAGAACAGTTTAAACCAAGGGAAAAGGGAAAGAAGATAATTAAAAAATATAATCTTGAAAATAAAGTTATCGTCGGCTTTATCGGTACTTTTTTTAAATTTGAAGGGCTTGAACTTTTACTTAAGGCGGTTCCTGGAATTATAAGAGGAAATAAAAATGTAGTTTTTATGATTGTAGGAGCCGGGGTCGAAGATAGTAATTTAAGAAATTTCTCAAGGAGTAATCCTGTAATTAACGAAAATGTTATTTTTACAGGGCGTATGCCTCATGAAGAAATTTTGGATTTTTATTCAGTAATGGATATTTTAGTCTATCCGCGAATCAGTAAGCGCATTACCGAATTTGTTACCCCGCTAAAACCTTTAGAAGCAATGAGTATGGAAAAAGCAGTTTTAATAAGCGATGTCGGCGGTTTAAAAGAGCTTATTGATAATGATAGAACAGGCATATATTTTCGGGCAGGTGATACCGATGACCTTGCAGGAAAAATACTTATGCTGGCTGGAAACCCGCAGTTGAGGGAGCAATTAGGGAAAACCGCCCGGGCCGAAGTCGTACAGCATCGCAACTGGTCTAAAATAGTACCGAAGTATCTGGAGATTTATGAAGCTTTATTATCGAAAAGTAAATAGAAGCGGATTAATGCGGATATAAACGCTGATCACCGCAGTAAAAAAATAGGCAAGTTATTATAAGAAAACGGGTCATATAAGATAAGAGGGGCATGTTTTGAAGTATGGGGAGTTGCCTTTAAAGAAAAGATTGTTGGAAGAGCATTATATAAATTATAGAAAGAGGTTTGTCTGTAGAAAGGCAAAAGCGGATAGATGTTTTATATAAAGGTGAAAAAACAGGCATGTATGTTCCCGATTTTGTTATTGATAGTAAAATAATCATTGAAATTAAAGCAAATCCTATGTTGATACAAGAGGATAAGAAACAATTTTGGCGTTATTTAAGGGGTTCTGATTATCGGTTGGGGTTTTTAATAAATTTTGGAACAAAGAAGCTCGGGATTGTGAGAAGAGTTTATGATTCGGCTCGGATAAAGAATCCGTGTGCTTCCGCGTAAATATCCGCGGGGATTCGCTTCTAGGGTGAAAGGAAATAAAAATGAAAATAATTAATGTGGTAGGGGCAAGGCCCAATTTCATGAAGATAGCGCCGTTGATACACGAATACAAAAAGCAACCGGAAATTGAAACTCTACTTGTCCATACCGGTCAGCATTATGACGAAAAGATGTCAAAGCTCTTTTTTGAAGATTTAGGGATTCCTGAACCGGACATAAATTTAGAGGTCGGTTCTTTATCTCACGCCGTTCAGACCGCCGAGATTATGAAGCGGTTCGAACCGGTTCTTTTAAAGGAAAGGCCGGATTTAGTGTTAGTTGTCGGAGACGTAAATTCAACAATTGCCTGTGCCCTGGTCGCTTCGAAATTAGACATAAAGGTAGCTCACGTGGAAGCGGGCCTGCGTAGTTTTGACCGAAGTATGCCGGAAGAAATCAACCGAGTTTTAACTGACGCAATCTCCGATTATTTATTTACGACCGAACCCAGTGCGAAAGAAAACCTCCTGAAGGAAGGAATCTCAGAGGAAAAAATATATTTTGTAGGGAACGTTATGATTGACACCCTTCTTAAACATAGACAAGAAGCCATAAATTCTAAGGTGTTAGAAATGCTCGAGGTAAAACCTAAAGATTATGCCGTATTAACTTTACATCGTCCTTCCAACGTTGATAATCCCGCAGTATTGAAAGGAATAATGGAAGCAATAGAGGAGATATCCCGGCACATAAAAGTCATTTTTCCCGTCCATCCACGGACAGAAAAGGCTCTGTCTCTGTATACACAAAGGACAAAAGACGAAAGACGATTAGTACTTATTAAACCGCTAGGATATTTGGATTTTTTAAAACTAATGTCCGAGGCTCGCCTGGTACTGACCGATTCCGGTGGAATGCAGGAAGAAACTACTATTTTAGGTATTCCTTGTCTTACCCTGCGTAACAATACCGAGAGGCCAATCACTATTGATGCTGGCACCAACTTAATCGTTGGCTCTGATAAACAAAAAATTATTGATTCAGCTATGAGAATACTTGATAGTGCTTCGGTAATATTTCCGTCGGTAGCGCTTTGGGATGGAAAAGCTGCCGAACGCATTGTAAGTATTTTAAAGGATTGCGTGTAATATGTTGTCGAACCTATCCCGTTACGAAGCTCACGGGGTAACCTTATTAAAGTTATGAAATATCAAAATTTAATGAAAGATAGTTCGGTCTATACAGGTAGCATGATGATTGCTACAGTTTTTTCTATACTGCAAGCGGTTATTACGGCGCGGATACTTGGCCCGGCCCTGTATGGTGTGTTGCAAATTTACCGTCTTATCTTAATGTATTCCATGCATGCGGGACTGGGGATCCTTTGGGCAATGTTACGGGATATCCC
This sequence comes from uncultured bacterium, assembly GCA_964506075.1. Classification (GTDB taxonomy): domain Bacteria; phylum CAZDME01; class JAYEMH01; order JAYEMH01; family JAYEMH01; genus CAZDKO01. The sequence continues at coordinate 15,954 of CAZDKO010000009.1, read as the reverse complement.
GTTCTATAAAGGAAAAGGTGAGTTTGAGAAAATAGAAGAAATCAAAAATGTCACATTCACTTCTAATATGTTCCTTGCTTTCATCGGAAGTCTTTTAATAGTTATTATTGCTTTTTTCTTTCGAAAAAGTGGAAGTATATCGATGTGGGGAGTATCTTTGATTGCGGTTATCGCAATCGAACAGCACCTGCAGTATTATCTTGAGCACTATCTGCTGGCGCAAAAACAGTTCGCGTTACGGAGTAAAGTGAAAATTGTTTATACTCTGACGAATTTAGTCGGAGTATGTGTATTGGGATATTTTTTCAAGCTCTGGGGAGTTCTTATTGCGATGTTATTTTCGTTCTCTATCGTCAATCAATATACAATGCGTGTAGCCAGATTCCGGCCCCGGTTTGTTGTAAATATCAAAGAGACGATTCGTTTGATAAAAATAGGCGTCCCGATATTAGGAAACGGTGTTTCTAATAATCTTATGTCCAGTGTGGATAAGTTCATGATTATTAAATTTTTTGACACGACGACACTGGGTTATTACGGGCTGGCAACGATGATTAAACAGTTCATGGAAGTCCTCTATATGTCAATTTTTATGACTATATTTCCTAATTTAGCCGAACAATTGGGAAAAAGTAATAACGATATTAAGAGTATTAAAAATTACATCCTTAAGCCGATGGTCGTTTCCGCTTATTTATCTCCACTTTTTCTCGGAACAATCGCTCTTGTTATTCCGTTTGCGATTAAATATTTTCTACCTCAATATTCAACCGTAACTTTTATTACGCAAATCGTAATCGTCTCTTTTTTCTTCGGCATTCTTCAGGCCGGTATCCTCAATTTTCTGATCGCCACCAAAAAAATCTATCATATCTATCCGTTCCGTGTCGCAGCAATTACCCTCAACGTGTTACTTGTTTATATTGCCGTAAAGCTGAATATGGGATTATTGGGGGTGACTTTGGGTACCGTGGCAAGTTCATTCGTTTTTTCCACTCTTTTGAGCAATAATTTCCTGCATCATTATAAAGTGGGATTCCGGTCTCGTATGAAATTTTATATACAGAATTACGCTCCTTTTGTATATATGCTCGGGTGCCTTTTCTTTGTAAGTATGCTCTCCGTTAAAATATATCCGGGAATCGTCGGGGATAGTATTACTTTTTTTATCCAGTTGGTGCTATTTTTTGCGCTGAATATTCCCCTTATCTTCTATATCAATAAAAAGACCGGGATTGTAGCCGAGATGAAAAAATTTGCCGTTTCTCTTTGGCAAGAGAAGATACGCAAACGAGTGTCTCCGAAAAAAGATAGAAAATTAGTTGAAACTGAAATATGAAGAGTAAAGTATTAATATTAACGCTTATGTATCCTGACATGGCAAATCCCGGCTTTGGGATATTTATTCAACGGGAAGTCGAGTCGTTATCCGGTTATTGTGACGTTTGTGTTGTATCGCCGCGTCCGGGATGGCCGGGGAGGACCATGAACAAAAAAAATAATCGGATAGAAATTTTCTATCCAAAATATTTTCCCTTGCCGGGAGCAATCTTCAATTCTATCAAAGGCTTTTGGTTTTTTCTGTTTAGCTGTCAGACTGTGGCTCATATCAAGAAGCAGTTTGATTTTGATATTATCCATGCTCACCGGGTCTATCCAGAAGGGTTTGCTGCGGTACTTTTGGGCAAGAAGTTTAAGAAACCGGTAGTGATTTCCGCCCGGGGTTCGGATATTAATGTGTTGTCCCGTAATTTTATATTGCGCGGTTTGATCAGATATGTAATTAAACGCGCGCACAAAATAATTGCAGTAAGCAAAGAGTTAGCAGAGAAAATAATAGCTTTAGGAGGAGAGGATAATGTCCAGGTAATGCCCAAAGGCGTAGATATCGGAATATTTTTCCCTATGGATAAACAGAAATTGCGGGAACAACTAAATCTTCCTCAGGATAGGATAATCGTATTGTATGTAGGTAATCTTGTCGCAATAAAAAATCCCGGAGCAATGGTTGAGGCGGCATTATTGATTTCTAAAGAAGAACGTCAGAGATATCTTTTCGTGATGGTCGGAGACGGAGATTTAAAGCATAGTATTGCTAAAAGAATCGAAAAAGAGAAATTAACATCTTGTTTTAAATTGACCGGCCGATTAAACCCTCAGGAGATTCCTCTCTGGATGAACGCTGCCGATATGCTTTTTCTACCGAGTTTCAACGAAGGTATGCCAAACGTACTTTATGAAGCAATGGCTTGCGGTTTGCCGGTGATCGCGTCCCGGGTGGGAGGAATTCCGGAAATAATAGAAGACGGGAAAACGGGATTTCTGATTGACCCAGAAGATATTGTTCAGATGAAAGAATATTTTATTCGTTATGCGAACGAAAAAGAGCTTTTTAATCAGATGAGTTTATCTGAACAGAGCTATATTAAGAACAAAAAGTTAAATTGGAATGAGAATTCCCAAAAAATAGAAGCAGTGTACCAAGATCTGCTTAATTAGAGAGACCAGGATGTTTATAATCATTATTGCGGGGATGTTCATTTTTATCATGACACTGATAAATCCCTTCTTTGTGCTGCCGATTTTTGTTGCCGGTTCTTACATAGAACCGTTACAATTTTTTCCACAGTTTGTGCAGTATAATCCCACTATGATTATAGGTATTACTGTCCTCTTGGCTTATATCCTGCACGTATTTTCCGCTAAAGATTTTATTAACCCTAAGTCCAGTCAGATAAAATTCATGATTTTTTTTGTGATTTGGATAGGAATATCTTCTCTTGTCCATGGGAAAACAAGTTTAGCCATGTTTAAAATTATTCTGACCAGGTCCTTTTTACCTTATTTTCTGTTTATCTATATAATTAAATCTAAGAGACAATTGAAAATTATTACTTGGGTTTTTTTAATTCTTGGTGTGCTTACTGCTATTTACGGTATTTATCAATTTAAATTTAATTTAGGGATTTATGACCGGGGAGTGAGGCGTACTGTCAGTTTCTTTGATAATCCCAATGCCTTCGGGATTTCTTTAGCGCTTTTAACCCCTTTTGCAATGGGATTGATGCTTTATGACAGATATAAACTGCAAGTTCGTATACTCATTTTAGGTTTTCTGGCTATTCTTACTGCGGGTGTTGTTATTTCATATTCTCGCTCAGGTTTTATTGGTTTTATTGCCGCGATTTTTTTGTTTGTCGCTTTATTTTTTAAAGGAGGGAAAAAAATTGTTGCCGGGGTTATAACAGTTATCTGTCTTCTAATTGCGATAGATCTTTTTCCTTCTCATGCCAAATATACAATGTGGGGGCGATTAAGAACTGTTACCCGGGCCGAATCTGCTGAAGAACTTGATGCCGGTCGAGCGGAAACTGGTAAGGCTGGAATAAGGATGATGATGGAAAATCCTGTGTTTGGGATAGGATTGGGAAAGTTCCAAGGTGCTTATTTAAATATGGCTTCAACATCCGAAGATGTAAAAGTAGTGAGTGAACACGCATTGGTGGCGCATAATTTATACGTACAGGTGGGTTCTCAGTTAGGTCTGGTAGGTTTATTTTTTTATCTTATGTTTATTTTATCAGTGTTTCGCGACTTAAGGGCTGCAAAACTATCTGCAACTCGTAGAAAAGATATGTTTATCGTAACTGTAATAGTTTGTATTCAAACTTCAGTAATTGTGTTTTTACTATGCGGTTTTATGAGCGGAATACTGCTGAATAAAAGTATATGGATGATACTACCGGTTTCGGCAGCACTCAAGAAAATAAATGATTATGAAGAGGAATTATTGCATAATAATAAATCCTGGTATAATAAGAAAAAGTCATGAAAATAGAAGTAATCTTAAGGAAATTTCTTTACCCTTATAAGTGACATTATCAATTTATAACGATGAGGTTCAACTTAATCCTGATGATACGACAGGAGAAAATCAGTATCTTTACCTATTATAACTTGACGGTCATTCGACACCGTATTTAAGGAAACTTTATGAGTATGTTTATTTTTTGGTCGGCACTCTTGTTGATTACTTATGCATATTTTGGATACCCCCTGTTTTTGATTTTACTTGCGCGAATTAACGGGAAAAACATAAAAAAAGAAGAAATAAGTTCTGGGGTGACTCTGATTATTGCCGCTTATAATGAGGAAAAAGTAATAAGAAATAAAATAGAAAACTCTTTGAATCTAGATTATCCTAAAGATAAACTTGAAATCATCGTAGTCTCCGATTGCTCTTCGGATAATACCGATGCCATTGTAGGAGAGTATACTAATCGAGGGGTACGCTTGCTGCGTTTAGAAGAAAGGGGGGGTAAAGTCAAAGGGCATAGAGAAGCGGTAAAAGCGGCGCGAGGAGATATTCTTGTCTTTTCCGATGCCACGGGGATATATGAAAAAGATGCAATAAGAATGTTGGTCAGAAATTTTGCTGATTCAAGAGTAGGATGTGTAGGAGGAATGTTGCAGTATAGTAATCCTAACTCAACTATGCTCGGTTCAGGCGAAGGTCTATATTGGAAGTATGAAGTGATGTTACGTAAAAAAGAAAGCAGCCTCGGTAAACTCCCTGCGGTGTCTGGTTCTATTTATGCCGTGAGAAAACATCTTTATGGAGAATTTCCGGAATATCTGGCTGATGATTTGGTTATCCCCTTGTTAACTCAGCAATCTATGATGTTTTCGATATATGAACCGAAAGCGATTTGTGTTGAAGAAGTTGTTGCAACTGAACAGGAAGAGTTTGCGAAACGGGCCAGAATTGCAAACCAGAATATTAATGGTATCATCTATATGAGGGCATTATTAAATCCGTTAAGATATCGTCTTACATCTTTTATTTTGATTTCCCATAAAATATTGCGACAACTTGTGCCGATTGCGTTGATACTGCTTTATGGTTCTAACGCCATTTTGGCTTTTTCGCATTCTTTTTATAGAGTAAGTTTTATAGGACAAAATTTTTTCTACGTTATGGCAGCATTGGGAGCTGTAATTTATAGGCGTAAATATAAGTGTAAGTTGTTCAACATCCCTTTTTATTTTTGTACGACAAATATCGGTATAAGTATGGGGATTATTCGCTATTTTTTAAAACGGAATGCAGCCGTATGGCAGCCGGTGCGTAGGTAAAACATGAAAGAAGAAAAAAAATATTCATATTTAAAAGAAATAAAATATCTTTCGGGATTTGCTATTTTCCTTGTTGTTCTGGGGCATGCTTTACCTGCCGATTTAGGATTTTCGGTTGTCGAATTTTTCCCTCTAAAGTTCCTATATCGTTTTATTTATAGTTTCCATATGCCTCTCTTTATGAGTATATCGGGATATTTGTTCATCCATACTACTCGTAATCAGGAAAAATTTAATTATAAAAAGTTCGTGCAGAAGAAAGGAGAGAGATTACTGATACCGTATTTTTTTGGTACTCTGATTGCATTTTTCCCTAAGGCGATGTTGCCGAAATATGCAATTCGCCCGACTGTCTTTAGCCTTTCTTCTTTTCTGGATAGTTTTATTTATCCTCGGCAAAATCCCATAATATTTTATTGGTTTTTACCTACTTTATTTATTATTTTTCTTATTGCCCCGGGATTACGGAGAATAATTATAAAGAAAAAAAATTTTTTTATTTTTACCTGCGTCACATTCCTCTTGTGTTTATTGAATCTATATCACCCCAGAGATATTTGTTTATTCAACATCTCTGGAGCCATGTCATACCTGATATATTTTTGGATAGGGATGCTGATTTATCTTAATAAAATGCCGTGCCTTTATGGTAAAAGCGCTTTCGGGTGGTGCCTATGTTTTCTTTTGGTGATGAATTATTGTAATTTGAAAGGCTATTTTGATTCATTTTTTTATCTTATGGAATTATTGATGTCATTCGTCGGCATCTTGATGTCCTTTTCTCTAATAAGCTTCATTAAAAAATACGAAATGCCTTCTCTGCATATAATAGGAAAGTATTCATATCAGATCTTCTTATTGCACTGGTTTATCCAGATTTCTGTGCGGATTGGATTATATCAGATTGCTGTATTACCTTACGCGGTTGTTTTCTTGATAATGCTGGCGGGAGGGATTATCGTGCCGGTCGCTATATCTCGATTAGTAGAAACTCGTATAAAACCGATGAAAATAATTTTAGGGATTCGTTGATGAAAAAATATATAGATACAAAAAAGATTTTCTTGTTTCGGATGACGAGGCATATGTTTTTGTATGTATTTTTGATTCTACTTGCTGCCAGCGCGTCGGCTGAACAAAAAGATTCTACGGCTGCTTTTATCGATAGGTCACGGTATGCTCATATTATCACTTCTCATCCCCGGATATTCATAAATAATCAGAATAAAAGCGATTTGCAGCATAAGGTTAACTATTACTTGTCCGAGGGTTTTGATCTTCTCATTAAAAGAACAAACCATCAACGTATTCCCGGGAGAATGAGAGATATCAGCGAATATATTTATAAATACGGATATCTTTACCAGATGACTGGCGAAGAACAATGGGCTGAATATGCGATTACGGCAATGAAAAACGTGCCGAAGTGGCTCGAGATTTATGGCGGCGGTGATACCGGCTACGGGTTTGCCATTGAAGCGTTGGCGATAGGGTATGACTGGTGTTATGATGCTTTAAGCGTTGATGAAAAAAAGTATTTTATCGAATTGATAAATAAATATTATGAAGATAATATAAAAAACCTGCATGGTCTACCGGATTTTCATAATTATTCCTCGATTGCTGAATTCGCGATTCTTGCCGCGGGGCTGGCTACCTACGGTGAGAATCCTGAAGCCCCTCGGTATCTCGATAAAGCCCGGCGGGTGATGGAAGTCGGTGAAGAACGTAACGGGATTCGTTACAGCGTATGGGACGCGATACGAGGGACTGACGGAGCCTGTAACTGGGAAGGTCCAACCTACGGGCGTCATCAAATATTTGCCTCTCTTAAATATGTTGAGGCCTGGCGTACGGCTACCGAAAATAAAGTTAATCTCTGGCAGGATAAGTTTTCTCTTTTGGAAAATGCGGGGTATTATATCCTTTACAGTGTACGCCCCGATAATAAATATGAGAATATTTATGATGTATCCTATCCGGGTGTATCATATCATGACATCAATAATATGGCATTACTTCAGGCGGCATTTAAAAATCCTTATTTCACTGCATTTCTGAACAAACATTACCGGTGGGTAAACGGGAAATTAGAGACCGACATATGGCAGGGGAAAGGAAAAGCTCCTCTTATATATTATCTTTTATGGTATGATCCTGAACAAAAAGCGGCCGACTTAAATGGACTCTCTTTATCGCGTAAGTTCGGTGATGTGATTATCATGCGCACGGGATTTGATGAAGATGATACGTTTATTTCTTTTAAAAGCGGGACGCATTGGGGGTATCATTCTCAATTAGACCACGGTTCTTTTACTATTTATAAATACGCACCCCTGGCGATAGATTCAGGATTTTATGATTCATGGCGTGCAGGTCGTGAACATGTATGGGATTACTGGAAGCGGTCAATCGCTCATAATGTGGTATTAATCCGTAATGAGAAAGAAATCTGGCCCGAACATCCGCGTGGCAATCCAAACCGTAATGACGGGGGGCAAAGAATGGTTTTTCGTTCTTATTCGCCGCCAGCACGAGGGGAAGGCGCGACTCATAATCCGGTCAGTCTAGATTATATCAAAAATGAATGGGACAATTTTAAAATGGGAGAAATTACAGCATATGATTTTTCTCCTATGCATGACTATATAAAGACAGACCTTACTAACGCTTATAATAATAAATATTCCGGACAGGGGAATAATCAACCGCTTAAAGCAGAGTTTGTACAAAGGGAATTTATCTTTCTGCGGCCTGCCTTTATCGTGGTATATGACCGGGTAAACGCTCTTAAGCCGGATTTTAAGAAAAAGTGGCTCCTCCATAGCGGTGATTATTATGATAAAAGCGGAAAGCCTCAACTTGAAGGGGCATTGAATATCGTAGAGGGTACGTTAGATGCCGGGATAGTAGAATCAAAAGAGACGGATTCCTGTACTATTATCGAAAATAACGGGAAATTATTTGTTCGGACTCTCCTGCCGCAAAAATCCCTGGTACGCAGGATTGGCGGTGAAGGATACGAATTCTGGGTTGACGGGGAAAATGTGCCGCTTTCTTATTCCAGCATTCCTAAGGAACGTCAAAACGAAAACCCCGGTGCATGGCGCATTGAAGTTGAACCGGTTGAAAGTAATGCACATGATGAATTTCTTCATATTCTTTATCCTACGGGAGTTAATATTGACGAGGCACCGTTCAGTGAATTATTAGTTAATAATAGTGTTATGAATGCGATATATTTAAAAGATGTAGACCATGAATGGATTGTGGTTTTTAATAAAACCAAACCTGCCCAGCAAAAGATACAATATGAAGCAAACACCGGAGATTATTGTCGACATCTGATTTGCGGGCTACCTTCGGGAACAAGATACAACATTGATCATAAACAGGGAGTTTTTACAATCTATGAATCGGAAAATGGTCGGTACTCTTCTACAGAAAATGGCGTCTTAACGTTTAATGTAACAAAATCAAAGGAGTAAACAGATGAAAACCGTTCGTTTTATCAACGATGGTACCGATGATATTAACCAAGATGATATTCAGATTATTATTACCGGCGATTTTTATCCCGGCGGAATAACCCAGGAATGTTGCAAAAATAAAGAATACGAGAAAATATTTAATGACGTTCTGCCTGTATTGCGGGATAAAGATGTTTCAATAACGAACCTTGAATGTCCTTTGGTCGATGAGCTGCAGCCAATCGCTAAAACCGGACCGAATCTTTATGCTGACCCGCAGTGTATTGAAGTTTTGAAATACGGGAGATTTGATGTGGTAACTTTAGCCAATAATCATATCTTTGACCAGGGAGCAAAAGGTATCCGTTCTACACTGGATATCTGCCGTAAAAATAACATTAAAACTGTGGGGGTAGGAGAGAACCTCATTGAGGCACAAAAACCGTTATATTTTGATGTCAAAGGTAAACGTATTGCCATCATCAATGTAGCTGAAGAGGAATTCAGTATTGCTACAGATAATAAAGCCGGGGCAGCGTCGCTTGATCCGGTTATTAATTATTATCAAATCATGGGAGCAAAAAAGAACTCGGATATCCAGCTGGTAATTATTCATGGCGGATATCAGCACCATCCGTTCCCTACGCCCGAGATGATAAAGATCTACCGGTTCTTTGCCGATTTAGGCATAACCGCTCTTGTCGGGCATCATGCTCATTGTGCCAGCGGATATGAGTATTATCACGGCGCACCGATATTTTATAACCTGGGTAACTTTATTTTCGATCTGGGAAAGAGAAAATCTTCTTTGTGGTATGAAGGCTATTTTATTAAATTGACCATCCGGGACAACAAAGTATGCCGGGCGCATTTATATCCTTATTATCAAAATAAAGAAAACATTGGGATTAGCCTTATGCCGCAGGGAGAAGAACGGAGTTACTGGGAAAAGATAATGTCATATTGTGAGGCGATCGGTGATTCGCAAAGAATACAGTATGAATTTGAAAAGATGTGTCATGGGTTCCGTAAAGATTATTTGCTTTCATTGATGAGCGGGCACTGGATTTTAAGAAAACTTACCGGTCGGAAACTCTTGCCTGAGTTTTTTGTGCGAAGACATAAAAAATTCTGGTTACCTTATTTGAATAATTTCCGTTGTCCGTCGCATCGGGAAGTGACGATAGAAATATTGAAAAAAGAAATAGGGAAAAATAGATGAATATTGTTTTTTATCATGGTTATTGCTTGCCAGTGTTAAAAATAATACCTGGCAAACCAGCCGGTAAGGAGAAATTATGAAGTATTTACTGCTATTTGTTTTTTCTCTAATGATTTCACTTGTTCTGACACCTGTTGTCAGACGCTGGGCGATAAAAAGAGGGATATTAGAAAGGCCTGACCCAAGAAAAATTCAGCGTAAAGAAAGAATTCCCTACCTGGGCGGAATCGCTGTTTTTTGGGCTTTCTTCGGCGGTTTAGCTTTAGCCGCGGTATCCAACCGGTCCTTCTGGGTGGTTGAAAATTATCGTTTTCTGGGGATTGTTTTCGGCGGAACAATCATTGCGGTTTTAGGTGTTTATGATGATTGGCACGGAGCGACACCCAAAATGAAATTGCTGTTTCAGTTTCTTGCCGCTGTAGAAGTAATGTTTTTCGGTTTTATAATTGATAAGGTTACCTCTCCTTTGGGAGGAATTTTATATTTAGGATGGTGGGGTATCCCGGTTACTATTTTCTGGATTATCGGGCTGACTAACGCCATAAATTTACTGGATGGATTGGACGGTTTGGCTTCAGGGGTCGTTTCCATTGTTTCTCTTACTTTATTCGTGGCGGCGGTAAAGTCAAATGGGGACCCTTATCTTCCCGTTTTGACCATATGTTTAATCGGAGCTTTACTTGGATTCCTGCGGTATAATTTTTATCCGGCGAAAATCTTTCTGGGAGATACGGGCAGTCTCTTTTTAGGCTTTATTCTGGCCGTTATTACCATTGAGGGGTGGCATAAAGGCACAGCCACTATCAGTTTAATGGTGCCGTTAATTGCGATGGCTTTGCCTTTACTTGATACCAGTTTGGCTATTATTCGGCGCCTCTTATCCCATCGGAAAATTTTCAGCCCCGACAAATCCCACGTGCATCACCGGTTAATGCTGCTGGTTCCGGAGCAAAATCAGAGGGTAGTTGTCGTTCAGCTTTATTTTCTCACCATCTGTTACGGAATGATTGCTTTAGCTTTTGCCGACCCCAAAATGAATGGAATTTACGCGGTCATTGCCCTGGTCGTGGTAAGTCTGGTTACTCTGAACTGGATAAATAAACTGAGAATGTTTAAATAAACCCTCCTTTTTTTTCAAGAAAAATGTCATTTAATGGGAACTTTCAGATGTTTCTGATGTCTAAAATTGTATAAAGGTCATGGTTACCAGCGTAAAAATTAGAGAAATTTTTGCTTTTTTGTTGTTGATATGGTATACTTTTTTTGTATTGTTGTAAAGGCAACCCCCACAACCCGCTAAAGGCAGGAAGTTTGGATATTTTATCCAAACTTCAAGCCTGAGGCGGAAAAGAAGAAGTTGCCGGAAAGAAGTCAAGTGGTTTTCGGGCGGGAGCGATTATCTGAACGAGCGACCAAATAGGGAAGTGGGAGCTCGTTTTTTTTATAAACTGTGTAAGTATATAAAGAGAGAAGTTAATGTCCTTATAGTTTTTTATTGTATATTATATTGTCCTTCCCGGTAGGAGTTCTTCAATTTCTCTCCTCTATTTACTAAATTTTCATGCTTTAAATTAGTCTTACTTCCCTGAATCCACCGGTGTATGCTGAGTATTATTAATCTTTTGTTTAGGAAGAGTACCACTGCTTAACAGCATATATTAAATAATATTATATTTGGGTAGAAAAAATTATATTAAAATAGGAAGGTTTATATTTAATAAACCGGAAAGGTATTTTTTTGTTTAAAAAATGGTTTTAAAGTATATTATAAAATAAAAATATATTATAAAATAAAAATTATTGAAACATCTTAATATATATAAAATTTAATAAATTATTAATTTTTTAGAAATAGCCTGTATAAATGTTATATAAAGCAGCTGCCTAATACATCCGATATATATTAATATGGGCCAGGAGGAAAATTATACGGAGGGTGAGTATTTAAAAATAAATACGGAAACAGAGATAAAGGGAGCTAATTTTTAATTTATCGGCCTATATTTTACGGCAAAATATTAAATTTGTCCGACGGTAGTTTCTATTTTTAAAATATGGGGAGAGATGTATATAAAAATTGTTTCCAACAATATAAATAAAAAGTTGTATCCGGGAAAGTAAATTTTTGGATTATTTTTGACTCATCATTTTTTTTATTAATACTTATAAAAATATATGTATTCTATTAAACCCATAATTAACCCACTTATATATTTAAAATTTAAAACAGGGGTATTTTTGTAAAAAATTCATAAACAATATAGCTTAAATAAATAAAAAAGGAGGGAAAAATGAAAAGTATTAGTCCTATCAGTTTAATGGATTGGCTGCTTTTTCTGGAAGGAGGCGTGGAAACGACTCAAGAAATTAAAGCCGTGCTTAAGTATTTGGTAAGGAAATAAACAATTAAGTTACTGAAATTATTGAGAAAGGAGGGTAATTATGGAAGTGCATAAAATGTTTAAACAATCAGTGGGCCTGTTAATGATGATTGGTTTGTTCTTCGTATTCAGCGGTTCGGCTAAAGCCTCAACCGGCAGTATCATTGACACTTTTATGGATGAGAGTATGCTCGCGTTAACCACCGATCTTAACGTCAATACTATCAGTGGTTATATAGACGTTGAAACAAGCGGCACCGCTCAAACAATAACTCTCAGGCCCAATGGAGTTGGCAGTGAAACTTCAATCCCTAATTGTTCCCCCAGTGGTTCAGCACACTGGCAATGTGTGGATGAGGTCAGTCAAGACGGGACGAGCAGTTATATTTATTACCCCGGGTCTTCGGCAACTACGAAGAGAGATCTTTACAGTTTATCCGATCCCGCTGTTTCAGGAACCATAAGTAACCTTACGCATTATCACGTCGGCAGGAACAACAACAGCTATTCCCAGGCGGCTATCTACACTTATGGTTCTAATTATAATGGTCCGGCTGTTGGTAGTGGAATTGGATGGACGCTTTTTTCTTATAGCTGGGTGAATAACCCCTTCACTTTAAATACCTGGACGTGGGATGAAATTGACAGTCTGGAAGCCGGGGTGAATATAAATTGCGGCAATAAGATAAATTCTCCCGACTGGGCGGACGTTACCCAGGTTTATGTGACCGTGACTTATTATCCCTACAAATCATCAGGGGCATTATGGTCAACCAATTTGTTATCAGAACTGGATGTTACCAGCATCGATTCATTTGGGTATAACGCTTCTTCCATCCCTACCGGAGCGAGTTTACGGGTTCAATTTTCGCAGGATAACTCGAATTGGTACAACTCCGCCGGGTTGTTAAGCGGATGGGATACGTTATTAATCGGGGATAACAATGTTGATTTATCTTTGTTGGGATGGTCCGGAGAAAATTTCTATTACCAAATGGAATTTTACTCAAATGTAGCTAATGGGACGCCGGTTTTAGACGAAATCAGGGTTAATTACAGCAGCGGTGTCATTCCCGAACCGGCTTCGCTTCTGCTTTTGGGATTTGGAGTGGTGGGACTGGTTGGGTTTGGACGGTTGAAGAAGAAAGGATAGAAACTAATTATAGAATACGAACGACGGAATCCCCCCATAGATTCTTGTAGAATCTAAGCAGGGGGGACGGGTCCCCCCGTAGATTCTTTTAGAATCTAAGCACGGGGGACAGGCAGAACCCGCCAAAGAGCGTCGGCGGGCAAGCATAACCCGCCACAAAGCATGGCGGGTAAAAGGAGGTGAAAAAAAGCAATGGAAAAGATGGAAAGAATTTCTTTAAATGATTGGTTAAGTTTTTTGGAAGGTGGATTGGATAAAAGTACAAAAATTAAGTCTTTGTACGATTCGGGAGAATTTAAAGTTAGTGTGGAAATACCTGAAGCAGCGGAATGGATGAAGGAGGCCAGTTATGAAAACGCATATTGCGCTTAAACGAACAGCAGGTCTACTGATGCCAATTGGTTTGTTATTTATATTCGCTTATTCAGTAGAAGCATCAACCGGCAGTATCATTGATACTTTTGTGGATGAAAGTATGATTGCGTTAAAAACAAATCTTGATATTGATACTATTGCCGGCCAGATTGGTTTAGATGCTGTGACAGATATATATGAAAGTTGTACCACCGGGTATTATTATACCGCCAGTATCCGTGATGGGTATCAATGGGCCCAGACTTTTACGCCTCAGGAAGACCATAAAATCGTAAGTGTTAAGTTGTCCCTGCAGAAAATCGGGAGCCCACCGGATTCTCCTGTATACATCATGGCTACCGACGCCCAGGGTAAACCTACGGGTAGTGCCTTAGCCAGCGGAACTATAATCGCCAGCGCTGTGCCTACTTCCAGGGGTTGGGTGGATATAAATCTTGGCTCCGGAGCTGATTTATTCACCGGTACTAAATATGCCGTAGTGGCGGTGTCTGTTGCCGGCGCTGATGTAGCCAATCAAGTGGTCTGGTGGAAAAATGATAGTGCCACTTCTCAGTATCCATACGGTAACGGTTTATACAACGGGCCAAATTGGCAAGATAGACCTTTATGGGATTTTATGTTTCAGGAATGGGGAGACGCGTATTATTCTTCCGGTAATTTTGTTTCGGCTAATCTGCTTTCCGGATTGGAGGTTACCAGCATAGATTCGTTTGATTACAATGCTTCTTCAATCCCGGTCGGTTCAGATATGAGGATTCAATTCTCACCGGATAACCTCAACTGGTATGACTCTTCGGGTGTATTACATAGCTGGGATTCTTTGTTAGAAGGAGAAGGCACGATTGATTTATCTTCTTTGGGGTGGGCAGGAGATAATTTTTATTACAAAACGGAATTTAACACCGATTCCGGTTTAATCACTCCGGTTTTAACTGAAATCAGCGTTAATTACAGTAGCGGCGTAATTCCCGAACCGGCTTCGCTTCTGCTTTTGGGATTTGGAGTGGTGGGACTGGTTGGGTTTGGACGGTTGAGGAAGAGAGGGTAGAAGTTAATTTACGGAATACCCGCCACAAAGCGTCGGCGGGCAAGACGAAATACGGACGACGGTATACCCCCCCATAGATTCTTTCAGAATCTGGGCAGGGGGGGCAGGCGAGACCCGCCACAAAGCATGGCGGGTAAAAGGAGGTGAGGGCTGAAAAACATAAATGCGTTTAGAAGGGAAGAAAAAGATAGACTTTGTGGGAATGGTCATAAGGAGGGATGTTATGGAAAAACGAACGAAGTTTAAATGGTTAGGTTTCATAATGCTGTTTGGTTTAATTTTTGGGCTTAGCGGCATGGCCGAAGCCATAACCGGCAGTATCGTTGATAGTTTCGTTGATGAAAGTATGATTGCTTTTAAAGACAAGATCGTGCTGGATACCGTAGCCGGGCAGGCTAAGACCCCGACTTACTCGTGGTATTCGACTTTTACCTACAATAATAATAAGTATGCCGTATCCAGTCAGTATACTGGCTCTGTTTCCTGGGATACGATTATTCCCGGATATCCTTCTTCTTATAATCCTGGTGGCTATGATCCCGGGAATGTAGGGGCAAAAGGACAGAACTGGTGTAACAACGTTTTTATTACCAGTGGTTTTGAGAATGACTTTGACGATTGGTTTATTCCCAGTATCTATGAATTAGATGCTGCTGGTTTTGCGGGGTGGTCTGCTTCAACTTCCAGTCCTCAATATAGAGCTTTAGTAAATCCTGGTGACTATTGGCCGAAAGGCAGGGATGACTGGCCGGCCAGGGCGGTTAAAGTAATTTCCGTTTTACACGGGAATTTAGTTTCAACCAATCTTTTAGCCGGAGAGACGGTTGAAAGTGTAGATTCTTTTGGTTACGACGTATCTTCCATTCCTGCCGGGACCAGTTTAAAAGTTCAGTTCAGTCAGGATAACACTAATTGGTACAACGCTTCGGGTTTATTAGGCAGCTGGGATAGTTTATCGGTTGGAAGTAACACCATTGATTTATCTTTACTGGGATGGTCAGGAGCTGATTTTTACTACCAGATGGAATTTACTTCGGACGCTCTGATTGCCTATGCGCCGGTATTAGATGAAATCAGCGTTAATTACAGCAGCGGAGTCATTCCTGAACCGGCTTCGCTTCTGCTTTTGGGATTTGGAGTGGTGGGACTGGTTGGGTTTGGACGGTTGA
>CAZDKO010000008.1:0-52250 GCA_964506075.1 uncultured bacterium | reverse complement strand
GGAAGACAAAGATAAAAAACCGGAATTTTTAATTGTCCGGGGCTGTGAAGAAGGTGTATTTTCCCGGGAAACAGGGCGGTTACTGAACAACTGCGCGGTTACCGCCGGAAGAGTTCTTATTATCCTGTCTAATGGGGATATTCTCGCTTGCCGGCGATTACCGATCAAAGTGGGTAATGCCCGGAAAGATACATTGCTTGATATTTATTATAATTCCAAGAAGTTAAAACAGCTCAGGAATTTAAATAATGCTTATCACCGTTGTAAAGAATGTTCATCTTTTGAAAGATGTCTCTCCGGTGCAAGATGTATCGCTTATGCTTATTTTAACCGGTTATCCGCGCCTGACCCCCAATGCTGGAAACTTTTTCAAAAGCTCCCCAGCGCCAATCTGCTCAGACACCAGAAGGATACGTTAGATGAAAGACAAAGGGTCTATTTTGAACTTTTACCGGGGGTGAAAAAATGAGAAAACTAAGCATGGAAATGTATGTGTCTCAGGAGAAGGACGTATATTATTCTATAATAGATAAGCAGGCGATTATTATTGCTTCTGACAAAAAAACCGTTTGCACCTTGAATCCTGTCGGAGCCAGAATCTGGGATTTAGCCGATGGCTCACGGAAGATTAAAGATATAATTAGTCTCATTTATAAGGAGTTTGAAGCCGATAAAAATACGGTGATTAAAGATACCGTGGAGTTTATTGAAGATTTAACCGCCAAACACCTTTTACGACTGTCAAAAACAAAGAAAAGGTAAAGGGAGATAACAAAATGCTGAATAAAAATAAAACATTAGAAAATTTATTTCTTCTTGAACTCTGGAATGCTTTAGAGGATGGCAAGATTTCTGCGCAAAGGGCAAAAAAAATTCAAAATATCCTTAAAAAGGCCAGGATAATTATTTTCAATTCAAAGAATAACCTCGGCTCAATGATAAAGTCGTCTTTATCTTCTTCAGGGATAAAGAAGATTAGAAACATCAGTCTGAGTGAGAGGAAATTTGAAGAGATAATTGAAGATTATAACCTGGTAATTTGCTGTTCAGAGGCAACTTTAGCTCCGGCATATCTTCAACTCAATCAGGCCTGCCTCAAGATGGGGATACCTTTGATTGGCGCAGAGTTAGATACTCACCAGGTCGTAATTGGACCGACGGTGTTACCGGGGAAGAGCGCCTGTTACAACTGTTACCGGTTAAGGCTGAAAGAAAACGAGCAGTTTAAAAAACAGGACTATATATTAAAAGCCGAAAATTTCAATCCGCTATGGGACATGCGAATGTTGGAACCATCCATAGCTAACCACGTCAGTTTAGAAGCCATAAAAGTCCTTACTGAAATTAAGCCCCCTATGTTAGTAAATCGGCTATTAACCCTGACTTCTTTAGACGCCCACGGTAGATTTGACGAGCTACTCAGAAAGACCACCTGCGCCCATTGCGGAATAGATTATACAGTTAACAGAAACAGGGTTTCTAACGCAGCGCGTAAAAAAACCATAACTCTTGTTGACCGGGAAAGTATATACAACGAAAATGGTTTGAGGATAACTTCTTCCGAACAAACACTAAAGAAGATGGAAAGATTAATCGGGAAGGTAGGTATAATTACTGAAGTAAGAAAATGGGGAATTGATAAAGTTTTTCCTTGTTTTCATATGGTGTCGGCTGACCCGAACGGCAATAACGAATGCGGAGATCATTTTGGCAAAGGGGTTACCCTGGAGCAAAGCCGGGCCAGCGGTTTAGGAGAAGCGATAGAGCGATATTGTGCCAAACTGCATGGAGATGAAAAAAGCATTACCGCCACTTTCAAAGAGGTAAAAAAAGACGCTCTTGACCCTAAAACTCTGGTGCTGACTTTAAATTTACCGATTCCATACTCAGAAAATTTAAAGATAGACTGGTCATGGGGTTATTCTTTAACTAATAATAAACCGGTGCTCGTTCCGTCAGAAGCTGTTTACTTGCCCTATCAATCACGGACCGGGGGGCAAAAGATATTGGTTTGCGATTCAAATGGACTGGCCGCCGGCAATTGTTTAGAAGAGGCCATATTACACGGGATTCTTGAAGTGGTAGAAAGAGACGCTCATATGATTGTAGAGCAACAGAGACTCTGTATGCCTGATATGGAGGTTAATGAGACAAAAAATCAATATATTCGTCAAGTTTTAGATACACTCAAAGAAAAAGGAATAGACTTTTATATTAAGAATCTGACCATGGATATACAGATACCGACGTTCAGTACTTTTCTGAAGCAGACTTCGAAAGAGACCGGGAAAATGGCCGCCTTTGCTTACGCCGTCGGGACGCATCTAAATCCAGAGCTGGCCCTGCTCAGGTCTTTAACCGAAGCATTACAAATTTATCCCGTTGTACCTGCCTGGTTAGAAAAGAATCCGGGTTACCCGTTAAACTACAGGTGCCGCCGGGGCCCGAGGACCGTCCAGTTTGAGTCAATTCCCAATTTATCCTCAACTAATATTAAAACAGACATTGAAACCTGTATTGATATTATCGGGGATTTGGGTATGGAGATAATAGTTGTGGAACTTACTAAGCCGTATATAGAATTTCCTGTGGTGCGAGTTTTGATTCCGGGGCTTCAACCGATTATTTCGCCCTACAGCATCCGATGGTCAAGGCGTTTATTTGAGATACCCGGGTTGCTCGGGTATAAGAATTATATCAAAGAAGATTATTCCAACCCTAAAACACCCAGGGTGCTCGGACTAAAACTTGATAAAGACAGGCTATTCGATTTACCGTGGAAAATCGATATTCATCCAGATGATATTAGCAGACCATTTCCGGAAAAACCTAAGATTCCAAGTTATTTTGATGTGGCTTTTATATCCCGGGATAAAGCTGTATTCAAATCACCTTATAAATCGTTTGCCCTGAAGGTAGAGAATCGGGATGAATTTAAAAGATTAATCCCGCGATTAAACGGCAAACATACAATTTCAGAGATATTAGAGTCGTGAAATTTATTGAATAGTTGCGGCTGAAAGTGAGATAGTTATTAAATTACATTGCAGATTTTAAATGGGAGGCAGTGATGAATTTTATGGAAAGATGTTACCAGAGGGATGCCTCGGTCATTTCCAAGACGATGAAAGATACGGTGTTTCTGGTGCCTATTGAAAATGACGTGGTTAAATTGGAGAGTGTTTATACCTTAGATGGAGCGGTGGCGGCGCGTATCTGGGAACTCATTGACGGCCGGAGAAGTGTCGGACAAATTAATAAAATAATTACTGAAGAATTTGAAGAAAAACCTCAACAAATAGAAAAAGATTTAATCTCAATTTTTAAACAGTTAGAGAAGAAAAAGTGCATAAGATTAAAAAAGTGACGGTTGAAAAGAAAAGCCGGATTATCCAGCTCTATAACTTTTGCAGAGGCAGGAGAGGAGTGAGATCTATTTATTAATCATGGCTAAAAGCGGAATAGTTATTCAATTACATTGCAAGAATAGTTGTGTCTTTTGTAATCCTCTGGGAATCAGAAAAAAGTTTAATAAAGAGGAATTGAAAAAAATAGAAAGTAATTTATTACAGCAGGCTTGCCACCTTAAAAAACGAGGTTTTAATGAAGTAGAAATAAGCGGTTACGACCCTATTGAATATGAAAAAATTGCTCATCTGGTTAAGCGGTTAAAAAAAGACATGAAATTTGAATTGGTTCTGCTTTTAACGCATGGCCGGGATTTACATAATCTGAAGTTGGTAAAGGAACTGGAAGCTGCCCGACTGGATGAAATCAAGATTCCCTTGTATGGTTCAAAAGCGTCCATCCACGATTCTATCACTCAGGCTAAAGGCAGTTTTAAAGAAACCTTAGAAGGCATTAAAAATCTTAAAAAATATGCCCCCGATATACACATAATGATTTCGTCATTAATTATTAAGCATAACTATAAGGATATCATCAATATATTTTCCCTGGCGTTTAAATACACTCCCGATATCAATTTTTCTATACCCTGCCTTCCGGAACATCTGGATTTTCGGAAAATAGCTGTTTCTTTTAAAGAAATGCGGCCTTATTTAGTTTCTCTTCTAAATCTTAATGAAAGGAAGAGGGCCTTTTTGACCATAACCGATATTCCTTTTTGTGTCTTTGGTTTTTATCGGGCAAATATATTTATGACCAGACCGTCGGCTGTCGCCGAGCCGTTCTCGTATCCTGAAAGATTCAGGACAAACATTCCGAACGTGCCTTCATATAGAATAAAAACAAAATTGAAGATTTGTGATAAATGCAGTTTAAATCGGAAGTGCGATGGTTTTTACAGTAAATATGTAGATTTGTTTAATTTAAGTTATCTTAAACCCTTGTAATGTTTGGCCGGTGCTTTATCAGAACAATTATTTTTTAAAGGAGGGTAGCGATGAATTTTATGGAGAGATGTTACGAGAGAGATTCCTCAGTCATTTCCAAGAAAATGGAAGACACAGTATTTCTGGCGCCTATTGAAAATAACACAGTTGATCTGGAGAGTATTTATGCTTTAGACGGCGTGGTAGCGGCGCGTATCTGGGAACTTATTGACGGCCGGAAAAGTGTCAGACAGATTAAAGAAATCATTGCTGAGGAATTCCAAGAAAAGCCCCAGAGAATAGAAGAAGACTTAATCTTAATTTTAAAGCAATTAGAGAAGAAAAAATGTATAAAATTTTTAAAATAACGGGGCGTTTATTACAAAATAGAGACAATTTTATTTAATACTTCCTTAAAATCTTTTGTTTTACAGTTATAATCGACAAGTTTTAAAAAATTTTTATCCGAAGAATTAAAAGCGATGGAGAAACCCGATAGTTTTGCCAGAGGGATGTCTCCGGCGCTATCCCCGATGCTTATCACTTCATGCGGTTTGACACCTATTTCTCTAAGTATCTTTTTTAAAATCCGGCCTTTGGCTCCATGAGTTATGTTGATTTTAACCTTACCCGTCAATATTCCCCGCCTCGCTATAAGTTTGTTACATGAAACGTAATCGAATCCCAGTTCTTTTTTCAGGCGTTCAGCCGTATATTGCAATCCGGTAGAAATAGCCACCAGCTTAAAGCCCAGTTTTTTGAGCTTTCTTATGGAACCGGCGGCGTTTTTAATGTAAGGATATTTTTTAAATATCCTTTTTATTTTTCTTTCCGGCATTCCTTTCCAGTGAGCCGCATCCAGTTCACAGAATTTTTTGTAACTTATTTTCCCGGCCAGGAATTTTTCCTGATAGCGGCAGGCCAGATCATCCCACAGTCTGAGTTTTTCATGGATGTATCTCCAGGAACTGACGTGGTCAACTATAGTTCCGTCAATATCAAATATAATAACTTTATATTTTGACATTTCTTCCCCCGGCGAGTTGCCCGCAGGCAGCTTGTATATCAGCACCCTTTGATTTTCTCAAGGTTACGTTTACTTTTTTATCCCTGAGCCGATTCATAAAAATCGTTAAGTCTTTTAGGGTGGGCGGTTCCAGTTTAAAGGCGGAAACTTTATTATAAGCAATTAGATTCACCTTGGCTTTTAATCTTTGGGCGATAGCGGCCAGATTATCCGCATCTTTGAAAGTATCATTTTTACCTTTTATTAACACATATTCCAGGGTAATCATCCGTCCGGATTCTTCCATATATTTTTCGCCGGCTTTTAAGAGACTTCCAAGCGGATACTTTCTATTTACCGGCACCAGCTCATCTCTAAGTTTATCATCGGCGGCGTGGAGCGAGAGGGATAAATTTACCTGAAGCGCTAAGTCTTTCAGTTTATCCATGGCCGGAACGAGACCGCAGGTAGAAATGGTTATTCTTCTGGAGCCGATATTTAATCCTTCGGAAGTGTTCATTATACTTATCGCCTTGAAGGTGTTTATATAATTATCCAGGGGTTCACCCATTCCCATAAAGACGTAATTGGTTATTTTATATTTTAAATGGTGCTCTAAAAAAAGCACCTGGCTAATAATCTCTGAAGCGGTAAGGTCTCTTATAAAACCCGTAAGACCGCTGGCGCAGAAAGCACAGCCGAATTTACAGCCGACCTGGGTGGAAAGGCAAAGGGTATTCCGACGGGAGGCGGGAATAAAGACGGATTCTATAAAATTACCGTCTTTTAATTTAAAGAGGAATTTTTCCGTTCCGTCTTTGGCTCTGAGACGTTTATTTAAATTAAGACCGCCGATATAATAGAGTTTATCAAGTTTATCTATAAGCTTTCCGGGAAGATTTTTCATTCCGCTAAAACTATCAACGCCTTTTTCATATAACCAGGAGAATACCTGTTTCGCCCGGTAAGACGGTTCCTCAAGAGGAATAAATATTTTCTCAAGTTCCGGCAGGGTAAAATTTTTAATGTCTTTTTTATCTATGGTCAAGGTTTGATGTCTATTTTTAAAATGCCTGGAGAGGAAAGTCAATTTTTCCTATAAGTTATTTTCTGCTATTTTTAACGTTATCCTGAATTTAGTTCCTTTGCCTTCTTCAGTTTCTACTTCAATAAGACCTTTGTGCATATCAATAATGTTTTTGGTTACCGACAGGCCGAGTCCGGTTCCGCCGCGGGGCCCTTTAGTCGTAAAGAACGGGTCAAAAATATTCTGAAGATACTTTTTAGAAATGCCTCTGCCGTTATCTTCAACTTCTATCACGGCGGCTTTATCTCCCGGTTTAAAGAGAAACTCGCCCCTTTCGCCCGGCTCTTTTATGGATTGATTAAACTGTATTAAATAAGTGCGGATAAAAATTGTTCCCCCCCGGGACATAGCGTCCATGGCATTTAAAAAAAGATTAACCAGTACCTGTTCTATTTTTGTCAGGTCTATTAAAACATTCAGAGGATTGTCTTTAAATTCTGTAATAATCTTAAAGTCTTCTAATTTTGTTTTATGTTCAACCAAAATTAAAGAATCTTCTATGATAGAATTTATGTTTCTGAGTTCTAAATTTAATTCTGTAGCTCTGGAAAAATCGATAAGAGAATGGATAATTTTATCGGCTCTTTCTATATTATGCTTTATTATATCAATGATATCCCGCGTGTCGTCATCATTTTGTGTCTCGGATATTTTTCCCATATATTCAACCCCTTGCAATATTATTGCCAGCGGGTTCCTTATTTCATGGGCGACGCCAGAGGCCAGTTGACCGACGGCGTTTAATTTTTCGGCCTGAATAAGCTGTTCCTGAGCTTGTTTTAGCTGGGTGTATGCCTCCTGCAGTTGATTGGCGGCTTTCTTTTGCTCGGTGATATCGCGGAAAATGCCCTGCATCAGTTTTTTACCTCTGAATTCAATTAGAGAAGCTTTTATGGCAACATACCGTCTTTCTCCATTTTTGGTAATAATCTCTGTTTCCAGAATTTCACCTTTTTTCCCCGAGAGGTGATCCATATAGGTTTTAGTAAACTTATCTTCGGTAATTTCCGGCGGATAAAGAATCCGCTGGTGCTGGCCGATAATTTCTGTTTTTTCCCGCCCGACCAATTCTGCGGCGGCGGGGTTACAGTCAACCACTATCCCTGATTCAGTTTCCGATACGAAGATGGCATCCAGCGACCCTTCAAATTGCAGCCTGTATTTTTCTTCCGCTTCGCGCAAAGCTTCTTCCATTTTCTTAGCTTTATCGATGTTTTCAACTATCTCAATAAAGCCTCTGATTACCCCGTTCGGCCCAAAAAATGGAACGGCACGGTTCCGGACCTGAATCCGGGTGCCATCATCTAACACGGCGTAAGTTTCAACCTCCGCAGTGGTTCCAGAAGCCATCGCCTTTGTCCCGGGACAATGCGGACAGACTGCCTGACGTTTTTCATATTCCCTGAAGCACTTTTTACCGACAAATTCGCTGGCTGACTTTTTAAATAAATCAGCAAAAGTGGTGTTGGTGTGAATTATATTGTAATCAGTATCCATTATTGTAATGCCCAAAACAGTATTTTCTACAAGCGCCCGATACTGTTCCTGGCTTTCCTTCAGGGCGCCTTCCATTCTCTGACGCTCGGTGATTTCCCGGTGGAGATTATCTATTGAGGTGGTTGTTTTATTTAAATCTTCGGCCATCTGATTGAAGCTTTCCGCCAGTTCACCGATTTCATCTTTTGATTTAACTTCTATTTTTATATCCAGGTTGCCTTTACCGATTTTTCTTGTGGCATCTCTTAAATATATTATTGGCCTGGTAATTTTTTTTGAGAGATAGATGCTTAGCATAATAGCCAGGATAAAACTTAGAAGCATGACCAATACTGATAATTTTATCCCGTGAATTACAGTTTCATATGCCTCCATCACCGGCATTTCAACCACCACCGCCCAGTCAGGCGTACCAAGATGAACATGCGTCGTGATAACATAACTGTTCTGGATTCCCCGGGCGATTTCGATTTCGGTTTTATGAACCAGTTCATTACCCAGCAAGAATTCATTTACCTCTTTCAGATTGGCTAAATTTTCTCTCTTTAAAACGCGGCCGATATCACCAAAGGCGATAAGATTTCCCTGCAGGTCAACTACATACGCCAGGCCTTTCTTTCCGATTTTTATCTTATCCACCAGATTCCACATAAATTTTAAGTTGACTTCGGCTATCAATTCACCTTTAAAATTGCCAAAGATATCGGTAACCGGAACAGCCATTAATATCATTGGTTCGCTGGTTATATCGTCCATATACACCGGACTGACATATTCTCTCTCAAGTGCCATTTGATAAAGATTTTTATCGGCTATTTGTTTGCTGAGTTGGTTTGACATTAATCTTGATAAACGGGAGGTTCTTATTAACTCTTGCCCCTGGGTATTGAAGAGGGTTAATTGACGAAAAGACAGTTCAAGACCTAACAGTTTCTCCAGAGCCAGCTGCTGGTTTTCGCGGGGGATATTAGCTATGTTGCCGATACTGACGGCCGCTTTCAAAATACTGAGTTTTTCTTGAGTAAAACCTTTGACCGTGTTGGCTGCTTCCTGAGCGAGTAACTGCATTTGAAGGGCTAACGATTTTTTTTGGTTTTGGAAATTGAAATATATAATTGTAGTGCTGGTAACGATGATAATTACCAGAGCTAAAATTAAAAACGCAATAGCGAGATTAACCGTTAAACTACGAAAATTTTTTATTTTTTTTATCTTTTTCTGTATAGACATTTTTACGATTTATAAATTCCCGGTTAAAATCCCCATAATTTTTTCAAGATTATCCGGGTTGGGATTTAACGAATTATTTTGTTGGCCCGGCTCAGCAAGCCTTCACTTACATTTAACCCGAATTGTTTAATCGCCCTGTAATTTATCTCAAAATAACTCTCGGCGGAAACAACAGGAATTTTCCCGGCCGGTATCCCTCTTAAGATTTTATCCGCCGGAAGGGCCGCCTGTTTACCTACGGCGAAGTTATCCACATGGACACCAAAAATAGATTCGTATCCTCCCACCGACATCAAAGCGCCGCCGATAGGGATATTGTGCTTAAGGGCAAACTTACCCATTACCGCAAAGACATCAGGCGTTACGGTCAGAGGTTCAGCTACGAATAATATAGCGTCCATAAGCTCGCCGGAATCCTCTATGGCGTCTAAAGCGGTCTGAATTTCGGCTGCATCAGAAGCGGGACATTCCAAAAGCGTTATCCCGAGGGAAGAAGCGGCCGGATGTAATACTTCCAACTGGCTGGAGACAATGGGATAACCCCGTTGATAGGGTATCCATATTCGTTTGGCTTGAGGGACCAGCTCAAGCATAATTTCAAGGCGCTTAAGCGCAATATCCGGCCCGGGATAACGGATGCCGGTGATATTTCCGCCGGGTTCGCGGATATTATCCGCCAGCCCCGTACCTTCTGTATTGGCAATGGCAAAAACTACCGGAACGTTTGTCCCCGAGGTAACTTTCTTGGCTTCCATGGATGCTTCGGTTGGAAAAACAAAAATCAAGTCCACCCCTTCTTCTATGAATTTTTGTATTATGGGCTCGTTCCCGATAGGAAAATCAGCTTGCCGGACATCGTAAACAATATTTTTACCCTCCATATAACCCAGCTCAGTCATTCCGGCTTTAAATCCCTCTCCCGTATCGGCAATGTATTCCAATCCGGAGAGGATACCGACCCGATACACCTTTTGTTTTTCTCCTCCGCAGCCGTTTAAGCACACACAAGCCATAACTAAAACAGTTAAAATCAGCATTTGCCGCCCTCTGGTTTTAATTTTTTTAGTTATATCCATTTAAACACCCCTCCAGTTTATTATCCGCGTATTAACTCTGGCAAATTGAATTTTGACGAGGAAAAGACCAGGACAAAGTCGCATCTATTTTCATTTAATTTATGGAGGGCTTCTTCAGCGGCATTTTTCCCGGCCTGAAAGGAGGAAGTTCCTTTACCTACGCCTACGCCAATTTTAATTGACATGGTGACCACTCCTTTTTAAACAAGATTTCAACCCTTATATTATTATATATTTATCAATGGAATAATTCTATACAAATAATCAGGCCGGGTATCCATAAATCTTTCTTCTTGCCATAGTAAGCAATATGTGATATAATTACACCCATAATTTAATCTGGCTTTAAATCTGGAATTAAATTTAGACAATCCACCTTCGGGTGGTTTTTTTAATTAAGGGGACCCGGAAAATTATGATAACTCAAAAAAGAAGAAAAGACGTGCGGAACGTGGCAATTATCGCGCACGTTGACCATGGAAAAACAACCCTTATTGACGCTTTACTCAAATATACGGGCGCTCATACTTTTAAGGAAGGGGAAGTGACTATTATGGATTCAAACCCTCTGGAAAAGGAAAGAGGGATTACTATCCTTTCCAAAAATGCGTCTTTTGAGTATAAGGGGATACATTGTAATATTGTTGATACGCCGGGCCATGCCGATTTCGGCAGTGAAGTGGAACGTATCCTGAAGATGGTTGAAGGGGTGCTTCTTTTAGTTGATGCAGTTGAAGGACCGATGCCGCAGACAAAATTTGTATTAAAGAAATCGCTGGAGCTCCATTTAAAGCCGATTCTGGTTATCAATAAAATTGACCGCCCCAACGCCCGGCCGGATGAAGTGGCTGATATGACCTTTGACCTTTTCTGTGAATTGAATGCCTCGGATGAACAACTGGATTTTCCGATTTGTTATGCCTCGGGGAAAGAGGGCTACGCGATACTTGACCTTGATGAGCCGAAGGAGTCGATGAAACCGCTTTTAGAGACTATTCTCCACCGGGTATTACCTCCGGTGGCTGACCCGGATTTACCTTTTCAGATGCAGATAACCATGCTGGACTATGATTCGTACGTCGGACGGATTGCTATCGGGCGTATTTTTCACGGTTGTATTCGCATTGGAGAGCCGGTGGCTTTAGTGAAACGAAACGGGACTATTTCTAAAGGCAAGGTCACCAGAATTATGAAGTACCGGGGTTTAAACCGGATTGAGGTTGAAGAAGCAGTCGCCGGGGATATCGTTTCCATTGCCGGTGTTGAAGAGGTAGAGGTCGGGGAGACACTCGCCAGCGTTAATGAACCCAGGGGTTTACCGGTGATTAAAATTGATGAGCCGACGATTTCTATGAATTTTTCTCATAATACCAGTCCCCTCTCCGGCAAAGACGGAGGAAAATTTTTGACTTCGCGGCATATAAGGGAAAGACTTCAGCACGAAGCAATGATTAATGTGGGACTAAAGGTTGAAGAGGTTGATGGGGGAGAACGGTTTAAGGTTTCCGGACGCGGAGAACTGCATCTGGCTATTTTAATAGAAACAATGCGCCGTGAAGGATATGAATTAGAAGTTTCCCAGCCCAAGGTTATTTTAAAGAAAATGGGTGGGCAGATACTGGAGCCGGTTGAAGAGGTGACTATTGAAGCCGATGCTGAGTATCAGGGTGCCGTTATGCAGGCGCTGGGAGCCAGGAAGGCAGAAACGCGAAGCCTGAAAACAACGTCGTCAGGCACTATTCGGATGGAATTTATTATTGCCTCCAGAGCCTTAATCGGATTCCGCAGCGATTTTCTGCTGATGACCCGCGGCAGCGGCGTTATATACCAGAATTTTCTTGAATATCAGACCTATAAAGGAGAAATGCCCGGTCGGCAAGAAGGTGTTCTTATCGCCCACGCTGACGGGGAAGCAACGGCTTACGCGCTCTATAATTTACAGCCGCGGGGAGATATTTTTGTTAGTCCCGGATGCCGGGTGTACGAAGGAATGATTATAGGGGTAAATAACAAAGGACCTGACCTGGTCGTAAACGTAATCAAAGGGAAAAAATTAACTAATATGCGGGCAGCCGGTTCTGACGATGCCATCCAGCTCATACCTCCCCGGCAAATGACTCTTGAACTGGCTCTTGAATTTATTGAAGACGATGAATTAGTTGAAGTTACCCCTCAGAATGTCCGCATCAGGAAAATGTATTTAAAAGAAGTAGACCGGAAACGACTGAGTCGTAAAGACAGGGCTAATTAAAAATAAAACATCCAGGGATACTGGAAAAACTTGACAGATACGGATTGTTTGTGGTATATTTTAACTACCGAAATCTTAAATAAAACTTCACGGTGAAAGCTATGTTACAGAAAAAACTCTTGTTAGACGGAAATTTACTCGTTGCTACCGTAGTAGTAGCGGTGGATAGCTTTTTCACCGGAGGGATAAAGTGACAGGTTAATAGTTAAAGTAAAAAAGCCCCTGTTGGTGAAAAACTGACGGGGGCTTTTTTTTGTCTATTTAGATAAACGTTTATTTAAGGCCGTAAAATTACAGGGATAATAAAAACTAAAATGAGACCTCTTTTAAAAGAGCAAAAAATCAACCTGATTATTTCTATTAATACACTGTGGTTATCGGTAGGTCTTGTAAGAAAGCCTCCACCGTAGGGGTGTATCTATTTAATTATCAGGCCCCTGCTGGTGGCGGCACCGGCAGGGGTTTTTTTATTTTTACCGAACTGGAAAAGGAGAAAAATTTATGAAATATAACGGCGCAGAAATTATAGTCAAATTGCTGGAAAGAGAGGGAATTACCAAAATTGCCGGCATTCCCGGCGGAGCGAATTTACCCATTTACGATGCGCTTTATAAAAGCCGGATAGAGCACGTCCTGGCGCGGCATGAACAGGGAGCCGGTTTTATCGCCCAGGGTATGGCCAGGGTAACGGGGAAAGCGGCTGTTTGTCTGGCGACCAGCGGACCGGGAGCAACCAATTTAATAACCGCTATTGCCGACGCCAGATTAGATTCTATTCCGATTATTGTCCTTACCGGACAGGTTTCCACCTCCCTTTTAGGGACTGATGCTTTCCAGGAAGTTGACACCTATGGTCTGACTTTACCCATTACCAAGCATAATTTCCTGGTCCGTTCCGCGAAGGAATTAATAAAGGTTATCCCTGAGGCTTTTAAAATCGCTGAATCAGGGAGGCCCGGGCCGGTGGCTATTGATATTCCTAAAGATGTTCAGTTAGAAGAAGTTGAGATTAACGAGTGGCCCAAAGCGGTGAAAAAAGAAAAATTCCATAGTCTTGATAATGGCCGGATAAGACGGGCAGCCGGAATGATTAATGAATCAGAAAAGCCTCTTCTTTATATCGGCGGCGGAATCATTCATTCAAACGCCTGCAGGGAACTTTATGAGTTGGCTAAAAAAAATTCCATTCCGGTTGCTTCAACGTTAATGGGACTGGGTTCTTTTCCGTCGGATGACCCTTTATATCTGGGTATGCTGGGTATGCACGGAGCCCGTTTCACTAACCTGGTTATCAACGAAGCGGATTTACTTCTGGCTCTGGGCGTGCGTTTTGACGACCGGGCCACCGGGAACATCAAAAAATTCTGTCCCCGGGCGAAAATAATTCATATTGATATAGACCGGGCGGAAATTGATAAAATAAAAAAAGCTCATTTCTCCATAACGGCTGATATCGGTGCGGCTTTAAAAGGATTAATTCCTTATATTAATTCTGACCGCCGCCGGAGATGGCTGGTGCGTATTAAGGAAATAAAAAAGAGGTATCCTTTTATTATGACGAAAAGTCAAAATCCTTTGCACCCGGTCAATCTTATCCGTAATATGAGTGGAATGGTTACACCCGAGACGATTATCGTTACCGACGTGGGGCAACATCAGATGTGGGCGGCGCAGGTTTATCCGTTTAAAAAACCGCGGACCTGGCTGACTTCCGGGGGATTGGGTACGATGGGCTTTGGTCTTCCGGCGGCTATCGGCGCGGCTTTAGAGTGCCCTGATAAACGCATAATATGTATCAGCGGAGACGGTTCGTTTTTGATGAACATTCAGGAATTGGCCACCTTAGCCGATTTGAATTTAAAGGTGACCATTATCATCATTAATAACGGGCATCTGGGGCTGGTGCGGCAGCAACAGGAGTTATTTTACGGCGGCCGATACATCGGGTCTAAATTCAAAACCAATCCTGATTTTACGGGAATCGCCCGGGATTTTGGTATTCAAGGCTATGACCTGGCTAAGACCGGAGAGCCGATGAGAATTTTATCCAGAGCTTTAGCCGAAGACGGGCCAGGTCTGATTAATGTGCCCATCCACTACGCGGAAAAGGTTATGCCTATAGTTCCGCCCGGGGCGGGAAATTATGAGATGATAGGGGGTGATAGTGATGAATAAAACAACCGGTACCATTATTGAACTGACCGTTAGAAACCATCCCGGGGTGATGGCGCACATTACGGGATTATTTTCCCGGCGGAGTTTTAATATGGAAGCAATTTTATGCGGCCCCATAGGTGCAACTAAAAGCCGGATGTATATTCTGGTTAAAAGAAACGGCCGCCTCAAACAGATAATCAAGCAATTACAGAAGCTTTACGACGTATTGAGCGTCAGTTTACGCGAGGATTCTGACCGCATCCTGTTTAATCGGTTCTACGGGTTTATTAAAGATGGAGAATAATCCGGTAAACGTGATTTCCGGTCCGTGGAATAAAGGGAGGCGTAAGGTAACCGGCAAAATTATCTTATTTTCCCTTGCCAAAGACAGATAAAAAATGTAGAATTTTATGGGTCCGGTCCTGAAAAATATATTTTGAACAGACCGGTTTTTTCGGGAGGGAAATATGATTTCCGGCAATAAAGAGAAAAAGAAAATCGGTTTAGCTTTAGGCAGCGGCGCCGCCAGAGGTTTAGCTCATATCGGTGTCTTAAAGGCACTCAAGGAAAAAGATGTCCCGGTTGAAGTTATAGCCGGTTCCAGCATGGGGGCGCTAGTGGGCGCCTGTTATGCCAGGTGGGGAGAAATAGGGAGCCTGGAAGAAATTGTCCTTAAGACAGACTGGAAACAATTAGCCCGTTTGGCCGACCCCAATGTGGCTTTGCTTTTTAAGGGGGTTATTTACGGTAAAAAGGTTAAAGAGCTTCTTAAGACTTTAATCGGAGACGTAGAATTTAAAGATTTGTTAATGCCGCTGGCCGTGGTCGCCACCGATGTTAATACGGGTGAAGAAGTAATAATAAGAGAGGGGTCAGTGATAGAGGCCGTGGGAGCCAGTATTGCTATTCCCGGCATATTTATGGCGGTGAAATTTAAAAATAGATTCTTGATGGATGGCGGAATAGTAAATCCCCTGCCGGTAAAAATAGTTAAAGATATGGGGGCAAATTTCGTTATTGCCTGTAACGTTATCAATAAATATCAGAGAAAAAAACCGCCGGCCCCCGCCCCAAAAAAGAAACCTTCTTCTGTTTCTCTCCCCGGGAGCGTCACCATGGAGGCGCTAAACGATAAGATTAACAAACTTATCCAGGAAAATAAAGATAGGGTTGAAAATTTTCAAAGGTTAATTGATGCTTTCACCGCCAAGTTTTTAAAGGGAACCCCGAGGATAGACCCCGATACGCCCAATATCTTTGATGCCATTCTTCAGGCGCTTTATACGATGGAATATGAAATAGCCAGCTTAAAAGAGAAAGAAGCAAACATAATCATCTCTCCCAAAACGGGTTGCATTGACGTCTTGGAGTTTTACCGGGGGAAAGAAGCGATATTAGAAGGATATAAAGCCGCTAAAGGAATTTTTTCTAAAGATAACGCCTCTTTTTTTATTTAACCCCGGTGCCCGGGAGTATGCGGCGGGTTAAAAATGATAAATTCTCTCTATTTTTAGTTGACAGAAGATGAAATTTGATGTATACTTATCTTGATAGTAAATAAGGGAGTGTGATTTTGACCACAAGGGAAGAATATCCTCCTTGTGTTTTTTTTTATTTCAGCTATTATTTACTATAATTTAGTAAGAAGGAGGTGTAATAGTAAATAATGGCAAAAGGAACAGTAAAGTGGTTTAATAACCGTAAAGGCTATGGATTCATTTCCTGTGAGTCAGGGCAGGATGTATTTGTCCATCACAGCGCCATTCAAGGAGACGGCTACAAGTCTTTAGATGAAGGACAGCAGGTCGAATTTGAGATTAAGCAAGGCCCTAAAGGTGAACAAGCCGCAAATGTAACCAAGGTGTAATCACCGCGAGATAGTTGAGGCCCGGTTGTTATTTATTAACGTCGGGCCTTAATTTTTAAGTAGAGCAGTTTTAATATAAACCTGGCCGGAGATTTAATCTTATTATGAAAAAATGCCCTTATTGTGCCGAAGAAATACAGGATGAAGCCCTCAAATGCCGGTATTGCGGGGAGTTTTTAGACAAGCCCAAAGAGGTAAAGTGGTATTTTAAAACTTATTGGCTGGTGATTGCTTTTATCTGCATCGGGCCGTTGGCTTTACCTTTACTCTGGCTTAACCCGTCTTTTACGCGAAGAAAAAAAATAATTATAACCGTCATTATAGTGATTCTAAGTTATTGTTTGACCGTAGTTATGGTGAAATCCGTTAAGAATATATACAATTATTACCAGCAGGTATTTTCAGATTTATCACTAATATAAGAATTTTTTTGTGTTTTCGGGTTTAATCGCGCTATTATGTTTAGAGGAGAAAAACATACAATAGACCGCCGGTAAACAGGTTTATTTTATTATGAGGAGTTAATAAATAAAAAAGGCGACGGCTTAGTAAAGCGAATATTATTTTCACGAAAAACCCAGGCGAAATTTACCTGGGGTTTTTATTTCCGGGATTGTAATATCGGTTGAGTACATTAACCATAACGACCTCTTTTTTAGCGTTATCGGCATAAAGACACCGACAGGGATATTCGGTCCTGACGCATATTGTTTTTAAGAAGTGTTTACCGTTAGATTAAAGTCTTTTTCGTGGGATAGCTTTGATTTTTATGTTATAATCTGGGATAAAAGCAATCATTCAAGAAAAGATTATTTTGATTCCCCGGAATAAAAAAACTTCTGAGAGTTATGGTGTTAAAGTTCAGGCATAAAATTATAGCGGCTATTACTTTATCCTGTTTCCTTACGTTTATTAGTGCCGGTTTTTTTCCGCTGGCCCGGGCACAGGAGAAAAAACGTCTTAAAATAGGGTTGGTTTTAGGCGGCGGCGGCGCGCGGGGGGCAGCCCACGTCGGAATCCTTAAAGTCCTTGAAGAGAATAACGTCCCGGTTGATTATATTGCCGGCACCAGTATGGGAGCAATCGTCGGAGGGTTATATGCTTCCGGGATGTCTCCGGAAAGTATAGAAGAATTATTTAACGCCACTGACTGGCAGGATATATTTTCAGACCGTCCGTCTGAAAAATACTTGTCTTTTCGGCATAAACAGGACCAGAAACAACTGATGGATTTTGAAATGGGGGTAAAAAAAGGCCGCCTGGTTTTACCCAGGGGAGTTATATCGGGACAGAAACTTGATTTTGAACTTAAGAAATTAACCCTGCCTGTGGCGGATATTGATAATTTTGACAACCTGCCGATTCCTTTCCGCGCCATTTCCGCCGACCTCTCTACCGGTGAGATGATTATTCATAGCCGGGGAAATCTTTCCGAGGCCATTCGGGCCAGCATGTCCATTCCCGGTGCCTTTTCTCCCGTCAAAATAGACGGTCGGGTTTTAGTGGACGGGGGCATTGTTAACAATTTACCTATAGAAGTAGTTAAAGGAATGGGAGCCGACATTATTATAGCGGTGGATGTAGGAAAACCTTTAAAAGAGGCGGAAAAACTTAATTCCCTGGTTGACATTACTATGCAGGTGCTTAACATTATGACGATGAAAAACGTTAATGATTCGGTTTCTTTACTGACTGAAGAGGACATTTTAATCAGACCAGACTTAGGAAATATCGGCGTTAGTTCTTTTTCCCGTTCACCTGAAGCGATAAGAAACGGGGAAGAGGCCGCCAGAAAAATGGCCGACAGAATTAAACAGTATTCAGTGTCACCGGAAGTTTATAAAAGTTACCTCGCCAGACAGCGCTCCGGTGAGGCACCGCCGATAAAAATTGATTTTATTGAAGTTAAATCCCCCTCGAGAGTAAGTCCAAAAGCAATTAAAGGGAGAATTAAAACCAGAGCGGGCGAAATACTTGACCTTAAAAAGCTGGAGCAGGATTTAACGAGGATATACGCTATGGGAGATTTTGAAACAGTTGATTTTAAAATTATTGAAAAAGAGAGTGAAGAAGGTCTTCTAATTGATACACAGGAAAAAGAATGGGGACCGAATTATTTGCGTTTCGGGCTTAACTTATTGGCTGATTCCGACGGCAATAGTGAATTTACCCTGCTTAACGATTACCGGATGACGCAGATTAATTCGCTTGGAGGTGAATGGAAAAATGTTCTTAATATTGGGAGAACAACGGGAATTTTTTCTGAATTTTATCAGCCGTTAGACATTCAGAGTTATTTTTTCGTCTCTCCTCAGATAAGCGCCGCCCGGTTCCTGGAAGATATTTATGAAGAAGGAAGTCTTATCGCCGAATACCGGGTGGATTATATCTGGGGCGGTGTGGATATGGGCGTAAACCTGGGGTCTTTTGCTGAAGGGCGTTTGGGTCTAAGAAGAGGCGTTGTCCAGGCCGAGCCGGAAGTCGGCGGGTCAAACCTGCCGTCATTTTCTGATATCCAGGAAGGAGCTATAGTCGCTCAGCTTGAATACGACCAGTTAGACAACCATAAATTTCCCAAACAGGGTATTTTCGCCGGTGTTGACTTTTTTTCTTCAAACAGAAATTTAGGTTCTGACTTTTCTTATCAGAAATTAGAATGCAGTCTGGTAAAGGCCACGACCTTTGGAAATAAACACACGGTGATATTATTGTTTAATTCCGGGATAAGCCTTGATGAAGAAACCCCTTTTTATGATGAATTTACTCTGGGAGGGTTTTTAGGTCTTTCCGGATACGGCGAAAAACAATTAAGGGGTCAACATATGGGATTGTTCGACCTGGTTTATTTTTACAATATCGCCAAGACGAACGGTTTTGTTACCAATGTATATATCGGAGGTTCGTTTGAGGCCGGGAACGTCTGGAATAACCGCCGCGACATTAAACTGGACGATTTACTTTTCGGAGGAACGGTGCTGATTGGCATAGACACTAAAATTGGGCCGTTATATCTGGGTTTCGGTCAGTCGGAAGACAGTCCCGACGGAAAAGCTTATTTATTTTTGGGCCAGATATTTTGATGTACTTACTTGAGAAAGTTGGGGGGAGAAATGAAGTATTTTACGGAAATACGAAAGAGTACTTTATTATTTATTGTTTTTTGTATTTTTTCCTTTCTGGTTTACTTTAGTCTGTCACCCGGAGACATTTCAAGCCAGCCTTTAAAATTTAAACAATTATCTATTGATGCTTCCGACCGCATTTTGATTCTCGCTCCTCATCCGGATGACGAAACGATCGCCTGCAGCGGTATTATTCAGAAAACGGTAGAAATGAACATCCCTTTGCGAATTGTTTTTCTTACCAACGGCGATAACAACCAATGGTCATTTATGGTCTATAGAAAGCACCCGGTTTTATTTCCTAAAGGGGTGCGTAAAATGGGGGGAATTCGTTCCAAAGAAGCGCTGGCGGCGGTCAAAGAAATGGGGGCTTCAGAAGATAAGGTTATATTCTTAGGCTATCCGGATTTTTGCACCTTAAATATCTGGTGTTCGCATTGGGGGGATAATGCGCCTCCGGCCAGAAGTATGTTTAGCAGCGTCAGAAAAGTCCCGTACAAAAATGCTTTAAGTCCGGGGGCGCCATATAAAGGAGAGTCAATTTTGAAAGATTTAAAGTCTATTTTGCGGGAATTTAAACCCACGAAAATTTTCCTGTCTCATCCCGGAGACCATAACCCCGACCATCGTTCCTTATATCTTTTTTGCCGGGTGGCTCTCTGGGATTTAAAAGAAGAATTAAAAGCGGAGATTTTCCCTTATTTAGTCCATTACAAAGGATGGCCTCAACCCGCAGGTTTTTATCCCGATAAAATTTTAGAACCACCCGTATCTCTAAAAGACCCCTTGTCCTGGTCTTCCATTGATTTAACCGGTGAAGAGGTTAAACGTAAAGAAGCCGCCTTAAAAAAACATAAATCACAATACCAGTCAAGCTCAAAGTATCTTCTTTCGTTCATTCGGTTAAACGAATTATTCAGCGATTTTCCGGTGGTTCGGTTAATTCAGGAAGAACCGCCGCTCTTGCTTTCTCAGGAAATAGCGGAATTGGCGGATGAAATGCCGGAGGAATTAACCGACGAAGAAGAGGCGTCTTTCGTTGGTTTGCAAAGCCGCACCATTGACCTGGTAGATAACGAACTGGTTATTTCAATATCCCTGTCACAGTCATTAAAAAAAAGAGTTATTCTTTCGACACATGTGTTTGGATATAGAGAGGGTTATCCGTTTGCCGAAATGCCCAAAATATGTGTAAAGTTAGACGCGTATAGATATAGCATTTTTAATGGGAGAGATAAATTGCCCAAAGATACCGTTAAAGTTATAAGAGATAAGGAAAAAATTACTATTCGTATTCCTCTGGCGACTCTGGGCGACCCTCAGCGCGTTTTAACCAGCACGCGGACTTATTCAGGGGAAGTGCCTTTTGATTTACTTTCGTGGAGAATAATAGAAATAACAAAGAGATAAACAGAGTTTTATGTTGATTTAAGAAGGTAAAAATAATGTCTTCACCGGCTCTTTAGCGATGAGTTCGGTTTAAGCCGATTGTATTTTTAAACCTTTACCCGGTTGTTTTTTTACCATCTAAACCCGACTCCAGCCAGAATTGAAAATTCTTTTCCTGATTTTACCGCCCTGACAAAAAGCTCACCGGCTTCTTTAATAAGTTTTCTGGAGATTTTAACATCAATTCCCAGGTCTTCGCCTTTTTTATTTTTTAACCTGAACTCCAGATTGTTATGTTTTCCCAGTTTACAGGAAGCGCCGAAAATAATTCCCCGGCTTTTCCCTTTTTCCCGGGGCATTTCAAATATTAACCCCAGGTTTTTATTTACCTTCCATTGACCGAAAAGAGTAATTTTTCCCCTGGCGGGGAAAGCGCCGAAGCCGATTTTATACTCCATCCCTCTTTTTACCGGTTTGCCCACGCTGACCTCAAAGTTAAACTCAGAGTGTATTTCTTTATTAAGGATATAATTGATTCTGTGTTTTTCTGTTATATCCCAGTAACCGGTAAAGGTTAAGGTTCTCTTTATTGTTGTTTTTCGTTTCAAGTGCGATTTCATATATGTATAAATAATTTCATTTTTCCTGTTTACTTCCCATCCACCTTCAAGAGTCAAAGTGTTAATTTCGCCTTTTTCCCTTTTGACGTTAAAATTCAGTCTGTTAAATTTATCCGCCTGCCAGCGGCCGCTGAAATTTAAAAGATAGAGCCTGGTTTTTCCTGAAAAATCTTTGGTTGCTGCTTCAAAGGTTAACCTGTTGGCTTCGGCCTCTCTCAGGTCAGTTTTTATAACCAGTTTATTTCCATAAATCTGATTGCCCCATTTGTTTAAGGTAAGAATCAGATTGTGGTTTGTATCTAAGGACCAGTTCCCTTTAAACTTGACGTTTTCCGGTATGGCGGAAAGGAGCGATTTTTTAACCTCATAAATAAGATTGTTGTTTTTATCAATTTTAAAGCTTCCTTCAAGAACGGTTCTACCGCCGGGTAGTTTCGATTTTTTCCCTGTTTCTTTGTAAATAAGCCGGTTAAAGGGGTCTATTTCAAATCTGATTTTTTCTTTCATCTTTCATTTTCCTTTTCTCATGGCCGAATTAAAATGTTTTCAAAGAGGAACTATCTGATTCCCTTAAGGATAATTATCATATCCTCCGGGTTAGTTCAATATAAAAATGTTACCGGAAGACAGGTTGTTAGTATTGAAATTATAAGATTGCCGGAGGATTTACCCGCCGGTATTT
This sequence comes from uncultured bacterium, assembly GCA_964506075.1. Lineage (GTDB taxonomy): Bacteria > CAZDME01 > JAYEMH01 > JAYEMH01 > JAYEMH01 > CAZDKO01. The sequence continues at coordinate 29,932 of CAZDKO010000008.1, read as the reverse complement.
ATTATTATAATTTAGTTGACAAATATATACATTAGATATAAAATAAAAATAAATAAGGGGTTAGAAATCTTTAACCGCAGGGGAAAAAGGTTCTCCCTTGTGGTTTTTTTTATTTAAATCGTTATTTACTGTTTGAAGCTCCGACGGAAAAATCGGTAAACTATCAGGCCAAAGCGAGTTTTAAACTTACGTAATTCATGAGGGAAGGGGGTGGAGTATTAATGAAAGGAACAGTTAAGTGGTTTAGTAACCAAAAAGGGTTCGGGTTTATTACTTCTGAATCGGGCAAGGATGTATTTGTGCATCACAGTGCAATTCAAGGCGAGGGATATAAGTCTTTAGAAGAAGGTCAGAAAGTTGAGTTTGAAGTCCAGCAAGGCCCTAAAGGCGAACAAGCCGTAAAAGTAGTGAAAATATAACCCCAAAAAACAATAGACTTGTATTATGTGACGTCAGGTTCTGTTTTCTAAGGAGGAATAAATGCATAAAGGGAAAATAAAAAAGCTTGTTCGTGATAGGAATTTCGGCTTTATCAGCGCGGAGGATGGACGGGAAATATTCTTTCACAAAAATAGTCTGGTGGGTATTACCTTTGAAGATTTGAGTGGGAATGAAGATGTAGAATTTGAGGTTGAAAAATCTCCCAAGGGTCCTCGCGCCATCAACATAAGCGTTTCAAAATAGAATTAAAGGTATTAATAAAACCCATCTTATAAATAGAAAAAACTTACCTTTTTTTACAATTCCCTTGAGAATTATCTATGATTTTTCTATAATGAAGGAGTATAATTTTATTTGGGAAGTGATTGGCAATTATGAATGATTCCTTTAAAAAAAGACATAGATTTAGAATTATAATCCCAGCCTACCCCGCGTTTAATATCTATTCTTACATGGCTAATAAAACTACGGCTTTAGGGCCGGTGTGTGTGGCCACCGCCGTTAAAGAAATGAATGGTTGGGACGTGGAAATTATTGATGAAAATAACCTGCGCCGATACGGCCCCAGAAGTGATTCAGGGGGAGCCGACCATGATTTTTTAGAGCGCCAGCGGCCGGCTGATATAGTTGGGTTTTACGGCGGGTTAACCAGCACCATCCCCAGGCTTTATAAGCTCGCTCGTTTTTATAAAGATAGAGGGGTAACGACTATAGCCGGAGGACAGCATTTTATTGAAGAAAACGTGTCTGAAGCACTATTATCCGGTCTTGATTACGTGGTTATCGGCGAAGGGGAAGAGACCATTAAAGAGCTTCTTACGGTTATAAAAGATAAAAGAGACATAAATACGGTCAAAGGTATTGCTTATTCACAGGACGGGAAAGTTATTTATACGTCTAAAAGGGAGCCTCTGGTTGATTTTGATAAATTACCAATACCGGATTTTTCCCTGGTGCGTTACGCCAGGATTAAGCTGTATCCGGTCGGTCGGATCAGGGGCTGCGGGATGGATTGTGAATTTTGTACGGTCAAGGGCAAACCCCGGCACGCTTCTCCCGAGAGATTACTGGAAAGTATCAGTTTGCTTCTGGAAACAAAAGACGCCAGGCATTTTTTTGTGGTGGATGACCTTTTTGGACAACGCCGGGAAGAGACCATAAGATTCTGTCATATGTTAAGGGATTATCAGAAAAATACAGGCAGGCGGCTGGATATAACCGTTCAGATAAGACTGGATAAAGCCAAAGATACCGAATTGTTATCGGCGATGCGCCAGGCGGGTATTAATACGGTGGCGATTGGTTTTGAGTCGCCTATTGAAGAAGAATTAGAGGCGATGAATAAACATATCCGGACGGAAGAAATGATAGCCCTTACGAGGATTTTTCATAAATTCGGATTTTTGGTACACGGGATGTTTATTTTCGGCTATCCTTTAAAAGAAGAAGTAAGTTTTAAAATGGGAGCCAGAGAGAGGATAAGACGTTTTAAGGATTTTATCAAAAGAGCGAAAATTGATACTATCCAGGTTTTATTACCGGTTCCTCTACCCGGCACAGAGTTACGAAGCCGGCTTGAGCAACAAGGCCGAATTTATCCGGCACAGGACTTAGGCTGGGAATACTATGACGGCAATTTCCCTCTTTTTGAGCCTGATGAACCGATGAGCGCCGAAGAAATACAAGCTGCTATTAAGAAAATTATGAGTAAGTTTTACCAGTTTAAATATATTTTTATGATAGGGTTAAACATCTTTTCCTTTCCTTCTTTAATCTTCTTCTTAAATAATATTAAAGCGGGATGGAGAAGATGGTACCGTCCCTGGCGTAATCACCTGCTTCGTTTTGGCGGGTGGGTTACTATTAAAAAATGGGATTCGGAATTTAAAAAGGATAATTTTTTACAAAAATTACAGAAAGCCCGGCATCATCTTAAAGCATTACCCGGCAGGTAGTAATAGACGCTCAATTTAACTTATTCTAAAAAGCTGACCGATTTAAACGGCCGGCTTTTTTTATTCGGGGTAAAATTGCTTTGTTTTTTGTGTTTTAGGGGATATAATTTTATGGTGATGGAGAAAGGACTGGTCAAGAACATAAAATTAGCCATGGAAACGAGCAGTAAAAGGACTGTCTTTATACAGACTGCCCTGATAATAATTCTGGGGTTTATTATATACGCTAATTCTTTACCGGGTCAATTTATCTGGGATGATGTTTTCTTAATAAAAGATAATGTTTATATAAAAAACTGGCAGAATTTACCCAAGCTTTTCCTTAAAGACACAGGAACTATTGCCGGTCAAAATTTCAATTATTACCGTCCTTTGCAGCTCCTTACCCATATGGCGGACTACTCTTTATGGCGTTTTAACGTCTCCGGTTATCATCTTATTAATATATTACTTCATATCCTCGCCGGATTGAGTGTTTATTATTTTATATATACCCTCTATGGGGATAATCTGCTTGCCTGGTTAACCGGTCTCTTTTTCCTCGTCCATCCGGTTCATACGGAAGCGGTTGCTTATATATCGGGAAGGAACGAATCCCTTGCGCTTATTTTTATGCTGCTCTGTTTTACTTTTTACGTGCGATATCTTTATTTAAAGAACGCCAGGAGTTATATCTTTACGATATTAAGCTATATACTGGCTCTCTTATCCAAGGAAAGCACTTTAATCCTGCCTCTTTTATTAATTTTATATCACTATGTGCTTGGGAGAAAAATAGACGGCATAATTTTTCTGCCTTTAATAATGATTTCCTTGCTTTATTTTCTGTGGAGAGAAGCTGTTTTGGGGTCTTCGCTGATTAGCTCGGCTTTATCTACCGGTTTGTTCAACAGGATACCGGGATTTTTTGCGGCGTTCATTAATTACATAAGAATTTTATTTTTGCCTTTCCGCCTTCATTTTGATTACGGAGATATCTTCTTTAAATTTTCAAATCCGAAGGTAATTTCGGGGATTTTATTATTTCTGTCATTATTCATCTATGCCCTGAAGGTAAAAAGCAGTAATAACTTAGTTTCTTTTTCTATTATGTGGTTTTTTATAGCTCTGATTCCTTTTTCGGGTTTATGCCCTCTTCCTTTTTACATGGCTGAGCACTGGCTGTATGTGGCCTCCATCGGTTTTTTTCTCATTGCCGCTAAGATTCTGTGTTCCCTTTACCGGAATAAGAAATTTAAGGTTTTCACCTTAATTTTTATACCCGGTTTATTAAGTTTTTATTCCTGTTTAACTATCAGACAGAATAGATACTGGCGAGAGCCCATAACTTTTTATAAAAAGACCCTGGAGTATTCTCCTTTAGATCCCCGGATATACAATAACCTGGGCTACGCTTATTATGAAGCCGGGGATAAGGAAAAAAGTATCGAGGTATTTAAGAAAGTCCTTCAAATAGCGCCCGGTTATGTTCAGGTTTATTATAATCTTGGCAGTATTTACGCCGAGAGAGGGGATAACCGGCAGGCTATGGATTATTTCAAAAAGGCAATAGAGATTGCTCCCGAGACGGTATACGCCTATAACAATCTGGCTAATTTATATTACAATGAGGGGAAAAAGGAAGAAGCCGTTGATTTATATAAGAAAGCGATAGAAATTAATCCGGACTACGCCATAGCTTATAATAATCTGGCCAGGATTTATTATTATGAAGGGAATTATGAATTGGCCGGACAATATTTTAAAAAAGCGGCGGAGCTGGGTTATAAAGCAGAAGATAGATTTTTAAATAAAAGCGATAAATAAATTTATCTCCGGCTTTAACATATCCCTTGACATAAATTAATCATTTGTCTATAATTTCTATAGACAAAGTATATAAACCAATGATAATATGAAGCTGACTACTAAAAGTGAATATTCGCTCCTGGCCCTTATTTATATAGCCCGTCACGAAAAAAGGGGTTTTATAAAAATAGGGGAGATATGTTCAAAATACGATGTGCCTAAGAAATATTTAGAGCAGTTATTTTTGATATTGAAACAGAATCGATATGTGAAAACTAAAAGGGGGGAGAGCGGCGGCTACAGATTGGCGTTACCGCCGGATAAAATAAATCTGGCCCAAATCATAAGATTAATGGATGGCGCTTTAGCCCCAAGTGAGTCTGTAAGTAAATACTTTTTCTCGCATACGCCTCTGGAAAAGGAAAAGAAAATCATAAAGGTTCTGAAAGAAATAAGAGATTATATTGCCGATAGATTAGAAAATTTAAAACTTTCGGATTTATCATAACTTGAAGCAGAGGAAAAATTTTTATGGATTACCGGGTATATCTTATTGTCCCGTTGGCTTTTATCTGTGAATTTATTGACTCAAGCCTGGGAATGGGATACGGCACTATTCTTACCCCGCTTTTGTTGCTGGCGGGGTTTGAACCTTTTCAGGTTGTTCCGGCTGTTCTTTTTTCGGAATTTATTACCGGCATTACCGCTGGTATTTTCCATCACAAGTTGAAAAATGTGGACTTTAATTTTTATTCCAAGGATTCTAAAGTGGCTTTAATCCTTTCAATTTTTGCCGTTATAGGGACGGTAGCCGCCGTATATTCAGCCGTAAAACTTCCCGCCCATATCCTTAAAATATGGATTGGAGCAATAGTGGTCTTTATGGGTGTTTTTATTTTAGCTACATTTAACCGTAAACCGCGCTTTACCTGGAGAAAGATTATTTTTTTAGGTACAGTGGCCTCTTTTAATAAGGGGATAAGTGGGGGAGGCTATGGTCCGTTGGTAATGGGGGGACAGATAATTTCCGGAATCGGCGCTAAAAACGCCATAGGGATTACCTCAGTTTCCGAGGGGGTAACTTGTTTTACGGGGATAATTTTATATTTTTTGCTGCAGTCAAAGGTTGACTGGGTTTTAGCTCCCTCCCTTACGGTCGGAGCCCTGCTTTCCGTGCCTTTTGCCGCGCATGCGGTAAGAAAAATCTCGGAAAGAAAAATAAAGGTTGCCATAGCAATCGTAATATTAATCCTGGGTTTTCTTACTCTCTGGAAAGTATTTATCCATTCATAGAAGAGCTTTTAAACCGTAGACTTTATAATCCTCAGGCATAATTTTGCTTGGGGTTTATTATTTTAGAAGTTATAATATCCATAATAAAGCATAAAGTAGTTAATCCATTAATTGAGGAAAAAAATGGACGGGCGAATTAAAACAGCTAACCGCGTAACGTTAACAGGTCTTTTAGTCAATGTAGCTTTAACCATTTTTAAATTTATATCCGGCATAACCGGAAAAAGTGCCGCTCTTATAGCCGATGCCGTTCATTCTTTTTCCGATATATCTACGGATATCGTCGTTTTGCTTGGGTTGAAAATAGCCAGTAAACCCAAGGATAAAGGGCATGATTATGGACACGGTAAGGTTGAAACCTTAGCGACAGTAATCATCGGATTCATTTTATTTATTATCGCCGTAGAAATTTTTTGGACCGGGGCTAAGCTAATCATTAATTCTTTTCAGGGACAGATTATTGCCAGACCCGGCTGGGTTGCTTTTTATGCGGCCGTTATTTCCATCGCGGTTAAAGAATGGCTTTACCGCTACACGGTTAAAGCAGGTAAAAAGATTAATAGTCAGGCGGTAATCGCTAATGCCTGGCATCACCGTTCTGATGCTTTCTCTTCAATTGGCACTGTCATAGGTGTCGGCGGAGCGATATTATTGGGACAGAAATGGCGTATACTTGACCCTCTGGCGGCGGTGACAATAAGCGCATTCATCGCTAAAATAGCTTTTTCTATTTCCTGGCCAAGTTTAAACGAATTGCTTGATGCCTCTTTAAGTGATGAGATGGAAGATAAAATTTTAGAAACGGTTCTGTCGGTATCGGGGGTTAAGAATCCGCATAATATGCGCACGAGGAAAATTGGTGATAATATAGCCATAGATATTCATATTGAACTGGATAAATCTTTGAATGTCGCTCAGGCGCACAATATCTCCGTAGAGGTTGAAAAAAAACTAAAAGATGTGTTTGGCAAGAAAACTTTTATCTCACTGCATATTGAACCCTTACGGTAGACCGCCCCGGGATAAAAAGCTATTCCTGGAGTTGAACAAAAGTATTGACGACGTAAGTTAAAACTTCCTGCCCGGGCAGTCCTTTTGCTTCCATTTCTTCAATCCAGCGGTCTCCAATTGACATGGTCATTTGTCTCCATCTTTCAAGTTTTGATGGCGGCAGGTAATAGATAACGTCGCCTCTTTCTTCAGCTATTTTTTTACCTTTAATATCGCCGTTATCCATGGCTATCCCGGCCAGAAGGGCCATTTTTTCGCCGCTGTTTTCGTTTATAACTTTTTTGATGTCTTCAGGAAGCGATTCGTATTTCTTTTTATTCATTACCACGAAAAACGGCATAGTGTACATGTTAATTATGGTGTGATATTTACACAGGTCAAGATATTTAAAATTTAAGGCCCCCTCCCAGGGGATAACGGTCCCGTCCAGTTTACCTTCGGCCATGAGCTTGTATCCGTCGGGGGCAGTACAACTGACCGTAATAGCGCCCAACATTTCAAGAACTTTTGCTGAATCAGAGTCACTTATTCTAAGTCTTAATCCTTTTAAATCTTCAATCGTCTTGACTTCTTTATTTATAGTGTGAAGCTGGAAAGGTCCATTGCAAAACATCCATAAGACTTTGACATCTTTAAATTCATCCTGGAGATAGTTTTGATATAGGTGCCATAAAACCAACGAGGCTTTTTCACCGTTCTGGATACCTAAAAAGGGTAATTTTATACCCGAAATCAGAGGGAAACGACCGGGGGTATAATCAGGTAATCCCAGGGCAATGTCTGTTGTTCCTTTGATGGTCAGGTCGTAATGCTCGGCGGCCTTACCCAGTGTTTCTTCAGGAAAGAATTTAAATTTGACTTTTCCCTCGGTGAGAAGTTCAATTTTTTTTGCCCAGGGCTCTAAAACGTCGGTTTGTTGAATCCAGTAAGATGGTCCGTGATGCGATATTTTTAGCTCAATAGGTTCTTTGCTCAAGGAGGCTGGTCCAGATTGAAAAGAAACAAGCAGAATGAATAAAACGCAAAATATTTTTTTCATTTTTTCTCCTTAATTTTAAACCGGCATATATCCGGTTTTATCTACATTATATTTACAATTACGGTTCCCCAGATAGTTAAAAGGACATTGCCGAAAGCATAGGGGGCAGCGTAACCCAGTATAGGAATGGAGCTATCGGCGTCTTCCTGAAGCATGTTAAGAGCCGCCGTTATAACTCGGGCACCGGCTAAGGCACCTAAAAGTAAAACGATATTCATCTTAAGAACATATTTACCGAACAACAAACCCGCAATTACCGGAGCCAGAGCCAGAATACAGCCGGCAAAGAATATCGATAAACCGGTAGTTTGCAGGGCTTCCAGGGCTTTGGGTCCGGCGGCCAGTCCGACGCAGGCGACAAAAAGGTTTAATCCCAGATTCATCAGGACCCATTGAGAACCTTCAGGAATCTGTCCGAAGGTGGGATGAAGCGACCTTAACCAGCCAAAAATAAGGCCGGAAACCAACACCCCTCCACCTATTCCTAAAGTTATGGGAATACCGGCGACTGGGATGGCTATTAAACCAATCAGGGTCCCCAGGACACAGCCAAAACCAACCGTGATTAAATCAGTGATAGCCGTAGGTCTTTCGGCATAACCCAACTGTTTAACTATTCTTTCTACGTCTTCTTTGGTTCCCATAATCTGAAAAATGTCGCATTTATTGATTACCGTATTCCGTGTTAAAGGTAATTCATGTCCCTGGCGGGTAATTTTTCTTAAGAAAAGGCCGTGGGTCTCGGTGCTTTTGCTGATTTCACCCAAGGTTTTCCCGACTACCTTTTTATTAAGAATGCAGATGTCTAAAACCTCACCGACTAAACCAGTAATTTCAGCTTCTTCAACTTCAGGGCCGATTATTTCCGCGCCTTTAATAAGATTCGGATTTCTTCCGACTACCGCCAGGATGTCTCTGTCCTGTATTGTCATGCCGGCTTCCGGCTTGATTATTTCCTGGCCTCTTTTTAGTTTATCTATCGCTACGCGTCCGGGAAAAAGAACTTCTGTTTCGTTTATTTTTTTCCCGATGATATTTTGATTGGTTACGCGGTAAACCCGGAGTTCCAGAAATCTTTTCCAGAAGAACAATTCCGGTTTTTCGTCCTCTTCGTCAACACCGGTCATACTGAGCTCTAATTTCCGGGCTTCTTCTTTAAGGTTAACCTTGAAAAGAAAGGGGACTAACTTAAGAAAAATAAGCATGCCGGCCGTACCGAAAACGTAAGTTATAGCGTAGGAGACGGCTACGTTGGTATTCAAAGTGGCTTTTTGCGCTTCCGTTATGACCAGATGTTTAATCGCTCCCTCAGCGGTACCGATGGCCGCCGATTCGGTTACCGAGCCGGCAAACATTCCGGCTGTAGTTCCCGGGTCAAAGCCGTAGAGTTTCCCGAGGAGGATCGTTACCCCCAGTGCGACGAAAGCGACCACCAGCGAAACCCAGATATATTTTACCCCTTCCTTTTTTAACGCGCCGAAAAACTGGGGGCCGACTTTATACCCGATACAAAAAGTGAATAAAGCGAAGCTGATGTTTTTCAGCAGTTCTGGTACGTCAATTCCTATTTGTCCCAGGACGATAGCGACCAGAAGCACACAGGTAGTTGCGCCGAAGCTAAAGCCGAAAAACTTAATTTTACCCAGAACGTAACCGAAAGCCAGAGTCAGAAAAACCAGAATTTGCGGGTATTGCCGACAAACATCAAGTACAGGATTAAACATGGATTCTCCTTCTGTTTTAATTCCACCATAGGCAATTATTTTTTACGGGATGATTCCCAGTGTCGGTAGTATTCTGCCAGTAAATCGCTTATTCCCCGGCCGATAACTTCGTAGCTCCTGTCGGGCAGATTAGCTAAGGAAACCCTGACGGACATATTGGGAGCATCAAAGCCGCCGCCGTCAAGAAGGACGATTGATTTTTCTTCGGCTAAGCGGACGACGAAATCAATAGGTTCAAAATTTTTCACCAGATACTTAGCGAAATTTCCGCCGTATCTTTGTTCGGCTAATTCAGGTATGTCAATCGTGGCATAATAGTGAGCGTCATAGGGATTTTCCGGATGAGGAATACCTACGGACTTATAAAGGGTTTTAAAGCGGTGGTGGACGATGTCCTGGGCCAGGCATTTATAAGTACCTTTTTTATCGATCAGGCAGAATAAAGAAAAAAGAGTCATCAGAACCTGTTGGGGAGTGGAAAGACCGGCGGTATGGTTCAAAGCTACTGAACGGCTGTCCGCTACCATCCGGTCGATAAGTTTCATTTTATCCGGATTAAGGGTCACGGAACTGTAACGGTCATGAAGCTGTTTTTTGTCTTTCGGGGGCAGGGAAGCAATGATCCGGTCGAAAACGTTATTTTCATGCACGGCAATAACGCCCAGTCTCCATCCGGTGGCGCCGAAATATTTTGAATAGGAATAGACAAGAATTGTGTTCAGGGGCGCCACGGCCATAATAGACTTAAAACCGTTAACGAAGGTGCCGTAGACGTCGTCGGTGAGGATTATAAGGTCCTTTCGTCGCGTTCTGACGAGTTGGCCGATTTTGTCCAGCGTTTCCGGTTTTATGCTGACTGAGGTGGGGTTGGACGGGTTGACCAGAAAGAAAGCCTTAACTTTAGGGTCAGCGAGTTTTTCGATTTCAGAGTCAGAATACTGCCAGTCTGCGTTTTCGTTCTGGGCTACTTCAAGTTCGATAAACTCGTAGTCGTTCAGACGCGGAATTTCAAGATACGGCGTAAAGATTGGCGTGCCGAGAGCTATTTTGTCTTTTTTATGGAGTAATTTATTTTCCATGAGAGTCGTGAAAATATAGTCCATTGCCGCTGTACCGCCCTCCGTGGCGAATAAATCGAGCCGGCCGGATTTTACGTCACCGCTGCAGATTTCCTGGCGCAGATATTCATGGACGATTATCTCCGGGTATTTAAGCATCCGGTCGGGGGTGGGGTAATGATCGCCTAAAATTCCGTTGACCATTTCTCCGATTAAATCGTCAGGGTTGATTTTAAATTGCCGACGGGCATAACTGAAGACTTCACTGAGAAAGGATACACCCGGATCTTTTTTATTTCTCCGGGCGAAATTTTCAAATCTTGCGGTGATGCCTTTTTTATCCGGGGTCCCGCCGAGGTCCGGGCGATGGGATATTTTTTCCGACTCTTCCAGGGCAAACAGCCCCAATTGAAAAAAACCTTTTCGGGGAGTAATGGCTGCCCAGTTGGGATTACCGCGGCCGGCGTTTAACATCATTTTTTCACCGTATGTTTCCGCTATCTGAATTAACTTGTTCTTTATCTCAAAAGGACTCAGGTGCTCATATCTTTTTTCTTCAAATTTTTTCATTTGCCCTCCTTGGAGATATAATTAAGCGGCGGAGTTATAAATTGTCTATATAAGATGGTCTCTAAAAATCAATTGTAAATGGAGACTGGGATTTTTACAAGACAAAATTAACCCTGAACGCCGGGTAACAAAAGAAAACTTAAATTAAACCGACTATATCCGGTTTTTCAAAAATATCTTGCTTATCACAGGTAGTTTATATAAAATATATTTATGTTGATGAAGCAGGGTATAAACATAACATTGTTAATTATTACATCATGGTGTGTATCCGCTTAACGGAGAGTTTTAAAAAGGCGAAAGGATTATGGTGATAGATGAGAAAAATCGGAAAATATTTTGCGTCTACACGGCATAATTTGACCGGGGAATTAAATGAATACGCTTATAAGAAAGTTTCTTACTGTCTCGCGTTTTAAATCCGTGGTAAAAGAGAGTACTGGCAATGAAAAATAAGAAATATAAGTATGAAATCTTATTTTTGATATTGTTTATTTTACTGCTTACTCCTTTTTCTGCTTTGGCCGAGGTTAATTTTGAGAGCGGCATAAATATGCGTCTCAGACACGAATATTGGAAGAACTGGCTGGATATGAATAAAGATTCGGATGAAAACCGTAATTTTTTTAGAATTAAAACTTCTCTGTGGGGAGAGTTAAAATTAAATGAAGATTTAAGTTTATTGACCAAGCTTACCGATGAATGTAAAGCCTTTACTTATTTCGGAGGAAGTTCCGGGGCGTATCCCGATAAATCGGCCGAGAAGAAAGGGTATCATTTTGATATCAATGAAATAGTATTTGATAATTTCTATCTGGATATAAAAAACTTCTTGAATTTACCTTTGGGTTTACGTCTGGGGAGACAGGATTTCCCGGGAACATACGGTGAAGGTTTTTTAATTATGGATGGGACCCCGGAAGACGGTTCAAGAACCTATTATTTTAACGCCGCCAAAGCCTCCTGGCGGATAAATGAAACTAATAATCTTGATTTTGTTTATATAAATGACCCTCGATATGAAAAATTTTTGCCGGTCATTAACGAAGTAGAAACTACCCAGATAAAAAACCCGCCTCTGGATAAACTCCCCCAGGCGTTAAACGCCAGTGACGAAGAAGGTTGTGTCCTGTATTGGAAAAACAAAACCCTTCAGGATTTTTTATTCGACGGGTATTATATTTATAAGAAGGAAGGAAAAGGCGGAGCGGGTTTCCAGTCGGAAGAAGGTCAAATTAATGCTTTAGGGATTTTTGCCAGATATGATTTTTCTCCCTGGATATTAAGAGGGCAGATTACTTATCAATTCGGTGATTATGGCCAATACGACCGGCAGGGCACAGGAGGTTATTTATTTTTAGACAGGGAAATTGAAAATTTTAACTGGAAGCCTAAATTTAACCTGGGTTATATTTATCTATCCGGGGATAATCAAGAAACTGAAAAAAATGAATCCTGGGACCCTTTATTCTCCCGTTGGCCATGGATATCGGAGTTATATCTGCTGAGTATGACGGCGGAGACGGGTATCTGCGGTTACTGGACGAATCTGGGGGTTTTAAGAGGCCAGCTTATTTTTGAACCGATTAAAAAAACCAAGCTTATTGTGACCTATAATTTTCTTATGGCTAATGAAGAAACCAGAGCGACTTCTATACTTTCCGGGACCGGAAAAGAAAGGGGACATCTTCCGCAGCTTAAAGTAGAATATAATTTTAACGAAAATGTCAGCACTTATTTTTTAGCTGAGTATTTTATTCCGGGAGATTTCTATGAGACCAGAGACGAAGCTTTATTTTTAAGGTCCGAGGTATCTTTAAAATTTTAAGAAAACCGAACTTAGATTTACCGGTAAAATTAAAGTCATCAGCAAATTATATGGAGAGTGGAGAATTTACCTGAACCAGGGGGGATATATGAAGAAAAAAAGTATAGATAAAGCAAGATGTTTCTATCTTGTCTTTTGGGTGATTTTGACCATTTTAAACTGCTTTATGGCCGGTGACAGTTTAAAAGCTCAAGAAAACAGCCGGGTTTTTACAATTGGTTTGGCTGTTTTCAGAGATAACCCGGATTATTACAATGCCAGAACCAGTTTTGTAAGTGTTCTTGAAGAGCAAAAAGATATAAAATTCAGGTTTAAAACATTGGATGCGAACGGAGACCCCAATGTGTATGTAAGAGGTCTGGAAAAATTCATCCAAGAGGATAAAGTAGACCTTATTTTTACAGCCGGAACGAGAAGCACTCAGCCGGCGGTAGAGACAACCCAAGATATCCCCATTGTTTTTAGCTCGGTAGCGGCACCGGTGGAAAGCGGTCTGGTCGAAAGTCTGGAAAATCCCGGCCGTAATGTTACCGGGATTACGTGCGATATTCCGGCTTCCGCACAGATTGCCACGATAATTGAGGCCCTTCCTTATGTAAAGGTTTTAGGGATTATTTATACCCAGGGAGAAATGAATGCCGAGATTCAAATGAAAAATTTTAAAGAAGAAGCAGAAAAAATGGGTTTTAAAGTTTTAACTTCGACTATACCCTATAATTGTAAAACAGAAGGGGAAGTAGCCGAGGCGGCCAGAAAATTAATTGGGCAGGTAGACCTGCTGGTTACCCTTCAGGATACTTCAGTTGCACGCTATAATAAAGATATGTTTAAACTGGCAGTAGAGTATAGAATTCCCGTATATGCTTCACTTACTCAGCTTGTCCCGGAAGGGGCATTATTCTCTTTGGGGATAAACTTTAAAAACCAGGGAACTGTTGCCGCCACCCAGGCGATAAAAATTTTAAAAGATAAGGTTCTTCCTAAAAATATTCCTGTAGCTACGGACAGAAATTACAGTTTCACAATTAATCTTTCTACAGCTAATAAAATCGGGGTCAATTTTCCTTTAAAGGTTTTAAAAACAGCCGATACAATCTATCGCTAATAAAATACATATTTTTTATCTTTAATTTTGAAGTCTAAATCCGGATAGATTTTTCAATAAGGATATCATCATTATGAAATTAAGTTTAAGAACACAGTTTTTAATCCCTTCCCTTCTAATAATTTTTATAATACTTGGTTCCGCCAATATTATATCTTATTTTACCGTCAGAGACATTATTTATAAAACAGTGATGCAGGAGATGGAACAAACTGTTTTTTTGACGTTAAAGAATCTCAGCCGCTGGATGGAAAATATAAAATTAGACCTTATTGAGTGGAGCCACCAGACGCGTTATCAGTTAGCTCTGGAAGATTCATATTTAGGCAGAGCCGCCCGGGAAGCAGCCAGTTTTAATTTAAAACAGATGAAAGATCATTATGGCTATTATATCAGTCTCAATCTGGCGGATATGAAAGGAAACGTAATTTCTTCATCTGAAGATAACATTATCTATTACAGTGTCTTTGACAGGCAGTTTTTTAGAGAATCTCTCGGAGGCAATTATTATATTTCAGAAGTAACCAAAAGCGAAGATTTGAATCAGGATGTTTTTATAATTTCTGTGCCCGTAGTTTTTAAGGATATGGTAGTCGGGGTTTTATACGGAGAAATTGATTTAAAGGCTTTTAATAATTTATTCATTGCCCCTTTAAAAATAGGCAAGACCGGTTATGTCTATTTGACTATGGAAGATGGATATGTTATCGCTCCTCCGGATAAATTAAAGGATTTGAAATCGAATGCCTCTATCTTTAGTCAGATACCGCCCGGGGGGAAACAGGGGCGGGCTGAAGAAAGTTCCCGGGAGGGTAGAATCATATTTTCTCAGAAGGATAGTTATTACAAATGGACCCTTAATGCCTGTATTTCAAAGGAAGAATTAATGGCCCCAAGCCACAGAATTAGTTACATTAGTTCTCTAACCGCTGCATTTTCCGTTTTATTATTTATATTATTAATTATGTATATGTACCGGCGTATTATTTTAGTCCCGATGCAGAATTTAATTACCGGGATTCATGATTTTGAAAAAGGGAATTTCACTAAAAAAATAAAGTTAAAGAGCCAGGGCAAAGAATTTGATGAACTGATTGACTCATTTAATACCATGGTTGATAGTTTGAATAAATCTATGGTTTCCATTGAGGAACTGGAAAAGTCACAGAGGCGTTTTCAGGATGTGACCAAGAGTATTGGAGATTGGGTCTGGGAGGTAGACAGGGAGGGGCGATATACTTATTCAAATGCCGCGGTAGAGGATATCCTGAGATATAAACCAGAGGAGGTTTTAGGTAAGCATTTTTATGATTTTTCCTACGGTGATGAACAGGAAAAATTGAAAAAAATATTATCTGAAGATTTCCCCCCGGGAGGAGAATTTAAAAATTTTCTAAATAAAAATATAAGAAAAAACGGACAGCTGGTTATCCTGGAAACTACCGGGGTTCCAGTGGTAGATAAAAACGGAACCTTTCTTGGATACCGGGGGGTTAGCCGTGATATTACCGAGCGTCAAAAGGCGGAAGAGAAACAAAAAGAACTCATTGGAAGTTTATCGCAGATAAATAAACAGCTTGACGATTTTACTTATATTGTTTCACATGATTTAAAAGAACCTCTGAGGGCTATTGATGCTTTCAGCAAGTTTGTCTGGGATGATTATTTCGACAAATTCGACGAGGAAGGCAAGGGGTATCTTAAACGCATCAGAGCTAACGCTGTCAGAATGCAAAATCTTATTGAAGACCTGCTTAATATTTCCCGGATTGCCAGGAAAAAAATTCCTTTTGAAGAAGTTCAGGTGGAGAGTGTTTTGAAAGAAGTAGAACTAAGGCTTGATTATGCTATGAAGGAGAAAAACGTCAAAATCATTATTCAGGATAAGCTGCCGACTGTTTTTTGTGACCGGCTGCGTTTTACGGAAGTATTTGTTAATTTGCTTTCCAATGCCATTAAGTTTAATGATAAACCGCAGCCGATTATAGAGGTTGGTTGTAAAGAGAGGGAAAGCTTCTATGAATTTTTCGTTAAGGATAACGGACCGGGCATAGAAGAAAAATATTTTGATAAAATATTCCAGATTTTTCAAAGATTGGGTAAAAGAGAAGAGCGGGATGGAACCGGTGCGGGGCTGACGATTGTAAAAAAGATAATTCAGATGCATAAAGGCGATATATGGGTTGAATCAAAAGTAGGGGAAGGAACAACCTTTTATTTTACAATTTTCAAAGAAATAGGAATTTTAAAAATCTGGAGGTGATAAAATGACAGAGCTAAATAAAATAATCAAGATATTATTGGTTGAAGATAATCCGGATGATATCGTCATTTCCCAGCGGGCATTGAAGGAAGCAAAGGTAATTAATGAACTCTATGTCGTCAAAGACGGACAGGAAGCGCTGGATTTTCTTTTTCACCAAGGAGAATATCAGGATCCTTCTACCAGTCCTACCCCGGGATTAATATTATTAGACCTTAATTTACCTAAAGTCAACGGCTTAGAAATTTTAGAAAAAATAAAGGAAAACCCCACTTTGAAAAGAATTCCAGTGGTAGTGCTTACAGTATCTAAAAGAGACGAGGATTTAATAAAAGGATATGACCTGGGGTGTAATAGCTTTATACAAAAACCGGTTGAGTTTGATAAATTCGTGGAAGTGGTTAAAGAGGTAGGTTTATACTGGGGCTTATTAAATGTCGCTGTGGTTACTAATAATATATAATTCAATCAAATGTCCTGAAATTATGTAAAAAAGAGAGGAAATTAAAAAAGAGGTTATGAGTCAGAATTTATATTCGTAAGCTCTTTTAATCTGCCAAACTCGCTTTTTTCACCTTATCCCTTATTTTTATACCGGCCAGTTTTTCCACTATTGCCAGCGAAAACAATAGAGCCGTAGCCAGTCCCTGGCTGGTAATAATATTACCGTCTACAACGACTTTCTCTTCTTTATAAGTAACGTTTTTGTCAAAATATTTTCGCAGGTCCGGGAAACAGGTAGCGGATTTGTTTTTTAAGAGTTCCAGAGGAGCAAGGACAATAGCCGGGGCGGCACAAATGGCAGCGATTATTTTGCCTTTCTGATTTAATATTTTCAGGATGGACTGCACTTTTTTTGATGAAGCGAGGTTGGCCGCTCCCGGCATACCTCCGGGTAAAATACAGGCATCAAAATCAATATCTTCTTCCTCAAGCTTTTTATCAGCTATTATAGATATTCCATGCGAACCTTTTACTTTCAAATCGTTCAAGCCGGCAATGGTTACATCTATACCGGCCCTTCTTAATACATCAATGGCAGTTACCGCTTCTGTTTCTTCAAATCCTTGAGCCAGTATCGCTAAAGCTTTCTTGGGCATAAAGTCCCTCCTTTCTTATTTCTAATTAAATATCTTTTTTTGACAGTATATATAAAAGATGAGGAAGGATGATAATAGAAGAAATCAATATCAAAATAAACTTAACGTTTGAGGTCTTTAGTTTGACAGCCAGAAAGGTGAAAATTAAACATATTATAACCGCTGAAAAATCTAAAATCAGCGGTTCTTTTTTCCCGGGGTAGAGTTTTAATATTCTAAGAAGGAGTCCTCCCAGGAATAAAAAGATAATCAGTAGATAAATTAGCGGGAGGAACTGGTTAAATAGAAGCATCCCGGCTTCGGCAGAGAGCACCAGAATTATCCAGTGTTTTATGTGTTGCCGCTGATTTTTGGTTAATGTAAGGGACATTTATATAGAATTCCAGGTAAAAATACGCGGGATTTTTTCGTTTAAAAGGTGATATTTATCTTTTTTAAACTGGTTACCGCCCTATTTTTTTCTGCACCAGCTGTTTATTATCTCGAACCCAGTTGTAGTATTCTTTCCTCTGAAGTTTAGAGGCGGCTTCTTCATCTAAAACTACAGTGGTGTAACCGTGGAGCTGAAGGGCTGTAGCGGTTATCTGGCAGGTAACCGGGCCTTCAATAAATTGAGCGCAGACGGCGGCTTTATTTTTACCATTGGCAATGAGAAGAAGTTTTCTGGCTTCTAAAATTGTTCCAATGCCCATAGTAATGGCAAACCGGGGAACATCTTCTTTCCTTTCAAAAAAGCGGGCATTATCTTCAATGGTTTGTTTATAAAGAGCTTTAACCCTGGTCCGGCTGGCAAAAGAGGACCCCGGTTCATTAAATCCGATATGTCCGTCAGTGCCTATACCGAGCACCTGTAAATCAATTCCGCCGGTCTCTTTTATTTTTTCCTCGTACCAGAGACTGAATTCTTCCGGGTCATCAATATTCCCCTGGGGAACGTAAACGTTGGCGTAGTTAATGTTTATGTGTTTAAATAGATTTTCTTTCATAAAATAATTGTAACTATTTTTATGAAGGGGGGCAAGTCCTACATATTCGTCGAGATTGAATGAGGATATTTTAGAAAAATCCAGGCCTTCGGTTTTATGTAATTGGGCCAGTTCTTTATAAGTTCCAACCGGTGTATCTCCGGTAGCTAAGCCCAGAACCAGGTCATGTTTTTTCCTTATTTCGCGGGCGATAACCTGGGAAGAAATTTTACTCATTTCCTCATAATCGCGGGTGATGATAATTTCCATAAATACCTCCTTCTTTTAATTTCGGAAAACAGCTGATACCAGGGGTTAATTATTAGAATTTATGATATTTTTTAGATATAGTCAATAAAAAACTGCAATATATTTCTTGGGAGTTTTTCTCTTACGAGTTATAATTATATATAAATAAGCTAAAAAGGAGAAAGATTACGGATGATTATATTAACCGGTGGAGCCGGATTTATAGGCAGTTGTTTCCTATGGAAGCTCAATCAAGAAGGCATAGATGAGGTGATAGTGGTAGACAATCTTGATGACGGGTCGGATAAAAAAAAGAATCTTCAGAGGAAACGTTACCGGGATTATATTCCTAAAGATAATTTTATCCGGCGCATAGAAAATAATGATTTTCCCAAACCTGAATTTATCATTCATATGGGGGCTTGCAGTTCTACCATACTTACTGATTGGGGTTATTATTTTAAAAACAATTTTGAATATTCCAGGAAACTGGCCCAATGGAGTATCAACCAGGGAGTGCCTTTTTTATACGCTTCCTCCGCCGCCACCTACGGAGACGGCCGATTAGGCTATGATGACAGCAATAGCGTTACCTGTAAACTCAAACCTTTAAATATGTACGGTAAATCCAAACACCTTTTTGATTTCTGGGTGTTGGAAAATGGCTATGACAGCAGAGTGACCGGGCTTAAGTTTTTTAATGTTTTCGGCCCCAATGAATATCATAAAGGAGAGATGAGAAGCGTTATATGCAAGAGCTTCCCCCAGCTAAGGGACAAGGGGCGCATAAAGTTATTTAAATCATATCATAAGGATTACAAAGACGGAGAACAAAGGAGAGATTTCATTTATATTAAGGATGCCATAGAAGTGATGTATTTCTTTTTTAAGAACCCGGATAAAACCGGCATTTTCAATCTGGGTACCGGTGTCAGCCGCAGCTGGAATGATTTAGCCAGGGCGATGTTTGCCGCTCTGGATAAAGAACCCCATATTGATTATATAGAAATGCCGGAATATTTAAAATCAAAATATCAATATCTCACCCAGGCTAGGATGGATAAATTAAGAAAAGCCGGGTGTGCCTATCAATTTAAGACTCTGGAAGACTCGGTGAAAGATTATATAGACTATTTAAAAACCGGCAGTTATCTGTAAGTGGCAAAAAGAATGTTTTGGGGGATGAAAATTCTAAATTGACTGAAAGGGCTATAATTTTAGATTAAATGAAAAAAAGCATCCTGGTAATATTGATATACTCGCTAATGGTAACGATGTTCGCCCGGGCAGGGGAAGAAGATGCGGCTTCGGTAGATTTTAAAAAGCCGATATTATACAGCGGTAGTTTAATGCTTATCGGATACGGAATTTTAGTTTCCACCGGAGAAGTGGATAAGCCGGGTATTAATAATTTTAAAGAGGCATTCAAAGATGGCCCGGCTTTTGACAATAGCCCTGTTTATTATAATTTTATTCTTCATCCTTTGTGGGGGTCGGAAACGTATTTGAGAGCCAGGGAATGTAATTTTGGCATGCTGGGGAGTATCGGTTTTTCCTTGTGTGCTTCTTTAACCTGGGAGTTTTTGATTGAATCCTGGTCCGAACGCCCCAGTTCAAATGATTTAATTGTTACTACCGGTATCGGCTGGATGCTGGGAGAAGTGAGGTACGAATTTAAAAAGGCCAGTCAAAAGAAGAAACATTGGTTAATAGACCCTATCAATACCCTGCTGGAACATCTGGAAATGAATTTTATGAAAGACGGCGCCGGAAAGGTTAACCCTGTAATGGCAAGAACATGGGATTTTTAAGCGTGTCGTGATTGATTTAAACCCCTAAGATTTTTAATTTTAATCCCGGATTTTAGTGTATAATATATTTATAGAAACTTAATAAATGCAGGGCGAAGGGTTATAAGGGAGAGGTATGGGGAAAGTGATTGTTTTTTCTTTTTACCTTGATATATATTTCCTTAATTCTGCCTACAGCGATGCGACATAAAGGGGTTAATTTTTCAAAGCCCTCCCGACGTTATCCTTCCTTTTATTTTGAAAACAGATATTATAACTCTTCACAAAATGTATCTGGAGTTGTTTGGTTTTTAATCTGTCTAACCATAAATTGATTTTTGTGAAGTCCCAAGATATTAAAAAAGGAGGGAAATATGTATAAATTTTTGAAAACCGTCCTTTTTCTGGGAACTATAATTATTCTGCTTGTTTTTTTTATACTGCCTGGTTTTTTAAACCGGGGAATAATTTATAAAGAGGTTTTAAAAGGGGGGGCCGGAGAATCTTATGCCGTAAGATTTAATATAGACAGGCCCGATAATACCTATATTTTATCCATCGCTCCTTTTGTGGAAAGCGGGTGGGGAGCTCCGGATGTTTTTATCAGAGCGGCGCTGATAAGCCCGGATAATAAGATTCTTATTAAAATTGACAAGAATTTTATTTTTGGTGAATCCAAGGGGGGATTTATCTACGCCAAAGGGCGTTCTAATTATGAAGAAAAATTTCTTTTTCGCGCCGATACCGCCGGTCGATATGTTTTTAGTCTTACGGCATTAACTCCACACCTGGAAAAAATTGAAGTTAAAGTAAGTAAAAAATAAAACCACAAAGATGTAATTTTTATATTTTAAATTTCATCTTTAAAAAAAACTTCAATGAATTTTAAAAGGTCCTCAGCGGTTACCGGTTTAGCGATAAATCGATGCCCGCCTATATGTCCTCCTTTAGCGGCGACCTCTTCTTTTCTGGCGATAGCGGTAAGAAATACAATGGGGATGGTTTTGGTCAACGATTTACTGCTCAGGATTTCGGCAACGGCTCCTCCATCCATTTCCGGCATCAGTATATCTATGAAAATTAGATCCGGAAGCATCTTTTGGGCTATTTCTATTCCTTCGGGTCCGCTGTTAGCGGTGTAAACTTCAACCGCCCCCGACTTTTCTAAATTAAGTTTTAAGAATTTGGTTAAATCAACTTCATCATCAATCAACAATATCTTTTTTTTATTCATGTTTCTTCCTCCTCGTATACAGGCAAAATAATAGTAATTTTTGTTCCTTTTCCTACTTCACTCTCAATCCCTATTAATCCCCGGTGGCTGTCAATGATGGATTTGGTAATGCTCATTCCCAAACCGACACCCTGGCCGGTTTTCTTGGTGGTAAAGAAAGGTTCAAAGACTCTCTTTAATTTATCTTGCGGTATACCGGTTCCTGTGTCAACTACCTCAGCCACTACAACCCGGGTACCTATTTTAAAAATGTCTGTTGTTCGTCTGCCTATCCCTTCTCCTACCTGTGTTAATACCTTAGAGTATGTTTTGATAGTGATTTGCCCTCCTTCAGACATAGCCTGGGCAGCATTTAAAATAATGTTTATAAAAACCTGCTTAATCTGATTTTCATCTCCGGGAGCAAAAGGTAAGTTATTGTCATATTCCTTGACTATTTGTATCTTAGCGAATTTTAATTGGTGTTGCGCTAATTCAATGGAACTATCAATTGTATTGTTTATATCTATCGGGTTGAATTGCAAACCGGGTATTCTGGAAAAATCAAGCAGGTCATGGATGATTTTATCGGCCCGGTTTACCGCATTGTTAATTGCTTCTATCGCTTCAAATTGTGTCTTTTGGTCCGGACCTATCTCAGAACGTAAAAATTCCGCGCATTGGGTTATAATAGCCAGAGGGTTTTTAACTTCATGGGATACACCGGTGGCTAACTGTCCTACCGCGCTGAGTTTTTCAGCCTGCATGAGTTGTTCCTGTGTTTCTCTTAACTGGCAATATGCTTGTTGTAAGTCTTCCTCCGTTTTTTTCCGTGCTTCAATCTCCTTGATAAGTTCATTGCGGGAAACCGTTGTTTTTTGAAGCTGCTCGGTCATTTTATTAAAAGATTCCGCTAAAAGACCAATTTCATCACGGCTTTTAACTTGCGTTCTAATACCGAGGTTTCCTTTTTCTAATTGCGCCATGTCGCTTCTGAGCTTCTGGATGGGGTGGGTAATTCTTCGGATGAAAAGAATTAATAAGAATATGATGGTTACCGCAAAGTTAATGAAACCGAGTAAGAGTTCCATTAGAAGGCTGTCCCGGGCCCTGATAAAAGATTTTTGGGAAAGAAGGTTGAATAAAAATATTTTTCCCGGTCCTGTGTCTCCTTCTTTTTTTAAAGAAAATTTAAGCGGGAAATATTTAGCCTGGTTGATGTTAATGGTTCTGGGAAGGTCTGTTTCTCCAGCACTGCTGATTGACTTGAGAAGTTGCGGAGGTATATTTTCTATTGAAGAAGCGATAAGATTACCGTCCTTAAGAGTTATTATGATTTCACTGCCGGATATGTTTTTTATCTCTGAAATTAAAGAGCGGTTATCGTTTATTATTATACCCAGGGTTATTGTCCCTAAGATGTGATACTGCATCTTATCATAAAGAGGTTCTGTTGCTTTTAGATATACTGTTTGATTTTTATTATTTCCCTTTTTTTCTGATATTGCTATCCCCCAGCTCGGTAAGCCGCTCAGTGCTTTCCGGACGAAATCATATTCAACCAGCAAATCATCAAATTGAATGGAATCGTTTACTTCGGTATAAATTTTACCGGCGCGGTCGGTTACAACAACAAAATCAAGATCTCTATCTATTAATTCTTCACTGAGACGGTTAGCTAATTTTTTCTGCATATCGCCAAGAGAGAGTGCGGCTAAAACATAATCGTCTTTAGATATACTGTAAGCGACCATTCTTAATTCGTGCAGTTTATTATCCAGGACAAAAAGTGAGTTTTTTAATGAACGGTTACCTTCGGCGACCAATCTATCTAAAAAAAAGGCTTTGTTAACTATACTTAACAGGTTGAAGATTATAATAACGCTGCCTATGAGGATAATTAAAGTTACGCCTAATATGATTTTAGGGATTAAGTTAAATCTCATCTTATTTTAATATTTTGTCAGCGGCGGCAATTATGTCTAAATCAAATTCTATCCCTAACTCATTTGCTTTTTTTAGATTGAGTTCCATAAGATATTTTGTGGGTTCCATCGGTGGGATATCGCCGGCTTTTTCCCCCTGAATTATTCTGTCAATCATTTTTGCCTGTTCTTTCCCCAGAATATAGTGGTCCGTTATTATACCGCCTATCCCGCCTTCTTCTATGAATTTACTGGATATGCCTACGAAGGGTTTTTTAATTTGATTCAGCAGCTTTTTAAATTTATTCAGGTTGGAACTTAATTCATCCAGACTGAACCAGCCGAAGATAACGTCCGGGTCGGTCTCTTTTATTTTGTTAATCAACAGCTCGTAACTCGGCTCTTTGGTTTTATAATCAAAAAAATCTATATAGCTTAAATTCCATCTCTGGGAATAGACTAAAGATTTAAGATTGGAAACGTAGGTAATTTCCTGCGGGATATTACCGTTATATACAAACGCTAAGGTATTAAACTTTTCGGTATCAGGAAACATCCGGCGTAGAAGTCCAAGGCGGGTCACTGTCGGGAGACCGTAACTCAGGCCGGTTATATTTTCTCCGGTTGGTTTCCCGAAAGCCTGGATTAAATGTTCTTCTATCGGATAGGTGACGCCGGCAAAAACCATAGGGATATTTGTTTTTCTCGCTACCGGCCAAACCGAAACACTGGACTGGGTGCCGATAGTCGCTATAATATCCGGTTTTTTATCCAGCAATTCCCTGGCTATTTTTTCATTTTTAGGCACATCTTCTGTTCTGGAATACACCACCCGGGTGGGTAAATAAACCACATCTTTCCCTTCCACATAACCCAGTTCTTTTAAAGATTTTTTTAATCCTTCTTCCTGGGCAACAGCGTATGGGGGTATTGTTCGTATAATTCCTATCACTACCGGTTTTTTTATGCTGTCTCCATAGACAGAAGAAACAGGGAAGAAAGCAATTAGTATCGGTAGAATAATTTTTGAAAATTTATTTTTCATTTCACTCTTTTTACGATAGAGGCGTTATGCCAATATTAAAATAATAGGTAAATATGCGCTCTTTAAATTATTCCCTTCGGCATCTATAAAAAATTAAAAGGTAATGTTGGCATAAAGAGAAACCTGGTCAATCCATTTGTCCGTCCAGGACGCTTCCAGGATGCCTTTGGGCTTAAATCGGGCGTAAATTAAATCAAAGCCAAGGTGCTCGTTGAATTTATACTCCGCATAGACGTTATATTCAGTCCCTTTTCCCTTATGCCCTTTAATGGCTTCGGCGGTATCCAACCAGGCCCCTCTGACGCCTAAGGTTAAATTATTGTCCAATATATTTGGCGATATTTCCGCGCCGCAATAAGGAATGACGACGTTGCTGACGTTTTCAGGATGGGTATCATTGAGTATTTCATAAGTAAGAAGGGCCATAGAGAAAAAACAGTCTCTGCTTATCCGGTGGAAATTTTCATCTTTACTTGTATCCGGGTCATCACCGCTGACGTAAACCCAGCCGCCGGTAAGTTTAGCCTTGGCTAAATCCGATAGATCTAAATATTGTTTTCCCTGAATTCTTACTATGTAGCCCAGATAATCCTGGTCTAAAGTGTCGTTTTTACCGAAATCCAGACCGGCCAAAAATCCATATTCCAATCTTGGAATCGGGGTTAAACCGTTGGCTTTAAACGTCAATAAATACAGATTATTTCTTTTTCCTTCCACCGTAGCCGTGCTTTCGTCTTCTTTTCCCCGGTAATAAGCCCCCATTCTCAGAAAATGATTTTCCAGAAAATTTGGGGTGCTGAAAATTTCCGCCCCGGCCAGGTCAGAATCATAGCTGTCTTCATTCCCCAGAGCAACTTTTAATTTTGCCCGGCGGCCCCAGAAAGCATTTGCATAAAATTTATCGAAAGCTTTTTCTACCCTGACGGCATCAAAAGCACTGACCTCCAGGAAACGTCCTTTATGCGGGCCAAAATAAAATAAGGCGTCTTCTTCTTCTCCCCAGAATTGCCTTCCCAAAATAAAGCTTAAGCCCCCCCAGATATCCCGCAGTTTTACGTAACCGTTGAGCAATTTAACGTCGCCGTTTTCCGGAGCATAATCAAAGTCTAAAGCGGTATATTTAATGTCATAATCTCTCCAGATTCCCCAGATACCGGGCATAACTTTAAATGAGACCATATCCGTTAGCTGCGTATCCACATAGGGCATAAATCTGGTCATTACGGCTTTATCGTCAGCCCGGGAACCGCGATAGTTATCCAGCCAGGTGGCTAAAGTTAAAGCTTCAATACCCACCGCGACCTTATCGTTCAGGACTTTATAACTGTTTTCCGGAGTGTAACAATAATCGCAGGCGTAAGAAAAGTCTACATAAGTTCCTTTTTCGGCGGCTTGAATGTTTTGAGAAAACCCGGGAGTAAATAATATGATGAAACTTAAAACCACCATTAAAAATTTTTTAGACATCCCCCCCTCCTTTCAGTGATTAAAATAGGATCAATCTAATATATACTGGTTATATTACATAATAGGATTTAATGTGTCAATAATTTTATCTTATTATATACAAAATGGGTAATTGGAATTTTTGATGTTCTACAGCATCTTGTTGTGGTATTATTATACCTGTTGACCGATAGAGTGAGGCGTTAGATAATATAAAAAGGCACTTTAAGTATTCTCGTAAGAGATAAGGAGGAGAAATGTCCAGGAAGAATATTTTTCGGGTTGGTGTTTTTTCTATAATATTATTTTTTATTTGTAGTTGGCGCCTTGAGGCTAAAAACATTACTAAGGAATACAAAAGATTTAAAAGGTTTTTCAGCCACGGAGAATCCATAGATTTAAACCATGAGCTTGATTTGTCAAATTATGTTGGCGGGAAGCTTATTGAGGTAACTATCCGTTATAATATGCTTCGTTCCCGGCTGGGAATAGATTGGCTGGTTAATGATAAGGTAGTTTTTCATACTTCATTAGAGAGAGGGTTATTAAAAAGCTCTTCATACCGATTCGAAAGGCCGATTAATTTATCTGACCGGTTTAAACTTCGTTTGACGGGTAACCAGGGGCAAATTCAACTTATTGAAATGGATGCTCAAGTAGAGGATGTAAATATTAGTGAAAAAGATGAAAAAGAAAAGGCTGAAGAAGATTTAAATAATCAGGTAAAACCCGAAGCTCAAAAATCTGGTTGGTTGCTGTTGGCCCAGGATTGGGCCGTGCTTACGCCAGATGAAATTAATAATACCGCCGGGTTAGAGATTGATGGGGTGATGTTAAGTGAAGGGGTCGTTATTGCCGGTCCCGGCCTGGTAATAGAACGGGTTCCAGGATTCGATACCCACGGTAGGCCCGATGAAACCCCCGGCGTATCTATGGAATTGCCTTTTATTTTTGAATATAAAGGACCGGCTGAGAAAAACCTGGAGGAGACTCGTAAGCAATTTCAAAAAGGAGAGGCTGGAGGAATCCGTCCTATATCCGTCATAGTTAGAAATCTAGGGGGAGAGGAAGAATTCCGCTGGAATTTATTTGATTTTGGTCTGGATAAAATTGAAAAGGGACAAGAAGGACGCAAACAGTATGTATACAAACATATTCGTAAACCAAATAACTCGGTAGGAATTGAAAGAAATCCTGATGCATTTAAAGATGATAAATCTTTTAATCCGGCTACAGATAAATTAGTTGAGATAGAAGGTGTCCTTATTGCTTATGCACCGATAGAAATAAATGAGAAAGACCGCACGATTAGCATTGTTCTCGATTATATTGAAGGTGGCCAGATGTGGCATTGGGTGAGAGAAATTGCTGAAGGTAAAGGACAAAGGAGACCGGTGATGATTGCTGACTGGAATCCGGAGGAGGGGGAGTCGAACCGAACCGTTTACTTCAATTGCTTTCCTCTTCTCTACCGGCAGTTCACCGGCTTTGGTCAGTCGGAAAAAATCAAGGAGAAAGTGGTAATAGGTTACGGTTGGAAGGAAAGAAATTAAAAAATAATGCCAAACAGAAAGTAAAGGGAGAAAGGTATAAAAAAGGTAGAAAAGAGGGAGAAAACCTATTTTTTAAAGATATATTATAAATAATAGATGGGTAAAATAAGCTTGATATTTTTGTTCTTGCGTTTAGGGATATGGGTCAGGTAAAATTATAATGGGGGGTGAAGTTATGAAGAAGAAGATTTTAATTGTGGATGATGAAGAGGATGTGTTGGAAGTGCTGGAAAAAAGGCTCTCAGAAAAAGGATACGCGGTAATTAAAGCTTTGGCCGGAGAGAAAGCCCTGGAGATGGCCAGGAGCCACCAGCCGGACCTTATCATTCTTGATGTTATGATGCCTGACCTGGATGGAGGTGAAGTGGCCGATATCTTGCAAAAAGACCCGGCCACTAAAAACATCCCGGTAATGTTTTTGACCTGCCTGCTTACTAAAGAAGAAGAAAAAGGCCGGAGAATCATATCCGGAAGATATTTTCTCGCTAAACCGTACAAACCTGATGAGTTAATAAAAGTAATTCGTGAACAAGTAGAACCTAAATAAAGTCAGGTTTTAATCTCCGGGTAAGGCGTATTGTTTAGCAAGGGGGAAAAGGAGCATTTAAATGGAGCGAAAGGGGCCGGTAGAGAGAAGGAAATATCTCAGGTTTGACCTGGAAACAAAAGTTAAAATTCACGTTAAAAAGAGAAAAGACAGTAAAGCTTCTTTAAGGAAAATTACGGGCCAGAGTAAAAACTTCTGTATAGAAGGAATTTGTTTTACCTCGGACTCAAAGTTAAAACCCGGCACCAAAATTAAATTAGAAATATTTCTTTCTACAGAGAAAAAGCCTTTACAATTGGAAGGCGAAGTTATGTGGAGCCGCCTTGAGCATAGCGCCCCGGATAAAGTTATGGTTGATACGGGGGTGAAGTTAAAGGCAATTACCAAAACTGATGAAAGCCGGTTATTTGCCAGTATCCTGGCTAAACATAAGCAGCTGGAAAAAGCTCTTTCAGACAGTGAAAGTAAATATAGAACCCTCCTTAAAAATATTCCGCAAAGAATATTCTACAAAGATTTAAACTCCGTATATCTTTTATGTAATGAAAGTTATGCCGATGATTTAAATATTTATCCGGACGAAATCAGAGGGAAAACCGATTATAATTTTTATAATCGAAAACTGGCGGAAAAATATATTGCTGATGATAAAAGAATTATCCAGACCGGGGAAAAAGAAGAAGTTGAAGAAAAATACATCAGACGCGGAGAAGAAATTATTGTTAATACCATAAAAGCACCCGTCAGGGATGAAAAAGGCAATATCATCGGTATCTTCGGCATTTTCTGGGATATTACCGACCGCAAAAAAGCAGAGGAAGAATTAAGAAGGTCTGAGGCAGATTACCACACAATTTTTGATTCTGTGAACGACGGTATTTTTGTTTATAATATTGAAACCGGTAAAACAATTGCTGTTAACCGGAGGTTAAGCCAGCTTTTCGGTTATAGCCGGGAAGATTTTAAACGCCTTAACCTGGCTTTGCTCGGTTCAGGTAGACCGCCTTATACCCAGGAAGAAGCATTATCCTGGCAGAAAAAGTCAATTATGGCCGGGCCGCAGCTATTTGAATGGCAGGTTAAAAATAAATCCGGGAGGTTATTCTGGGTAGAGGTGCATCTTAAGAAGGTATTAATAGGAGAGAAAGAGTGTGTGCTGGGGGTGGTCAGGGATATTAACGAACGGAAAAAAGCGCAGGCAGAAGTTGAGAAAGCTATGGTCATAAAATCAGAATTTATTTCTATGGTTTCTCATGAACTGCGAACGCCCATAACCTCCATTCAAGAAGGGATAAACATAGTTCTTGAGGAAGGATGCGGTAAAGTTAATAGACACCAAAAAAAATATTTAGATATAGCCAAAAGAAACGTAGACAGACTTAGCCGTTTAATAAATGATGTTTTGAATTTCCAAAAATTAGAAGCCGGTAAAATGGAATTTAACATACAGAAAAACAGCGTCAATGAAACGGTTAAAGAAGTGTATAAAGCGATGAAGACTTTAGCCGCGGGTAAAAAGTTAACTTTCAGTCTTCATCTTGAAGGGAAGTTACCCGCGATAAAATTTGACAAAGACAAAATTATTCAGGTGTTAACTAACGTGATTGATAACGCCATTAAATTTACATCAGAAGGGGGTATCAGCGTTACTACGGTTAAAAAAGGGAATACGATTTGCGTTTCGGTTAAGGATACCGGCTGCGGGATTAGAAAAGAAGATATGCCGAGACTATTTCATAAATTTGAACAATTATCCAGTGTGAAATACAGAAAGACCGGCGGAACCGGACTGGGGTTGGCAATTTCTAAAAGAATTATTGGAGCGCATAAAGGGAAAATCTGGGCGGAGTCAAAGTTCGGAGAAGGAACAACTTTTTATTTTTTACTCCCGATAAAGGAAAAGAGAGGGTGATATGAGTGAGAAAATTTTAATAGTTGACGATGAACCGGATATTCGGGAAGTGCTGAAGTTCAGATTAGAAAAAGCCGGGTATGAAGTAGTTACGGCTATGGACGGGAAAGAT